>JALZUD010000024.1 GCA_023301725.1 Granulosicoccus sp.
CCTGAAAAGTGGTTGCCCTGGAACTATCCGGCTGCACCATAGCTAACCGGTCATAGACCACTACGCAGGATAATGTGCGCGTGTCAGCCGTAAGGACACGCAAGGCGACTGAAGACAGTGTCTTGATTGGCAGCAATCAGTAATAGTTGTCCGTCAGCCGTGTCGTAAACATTAGACGGCGCAACGTTGGGTAAGATGGCACCGGTGCGCTCTCGAACATAGCCTGCCACATCAAATTCTGTAACCAGACTTTCCATCATGTTTAGCACTGACTCGTAGATCGCACTATCAACCACCTGACCACGACCTGTACGGGTACGCGCATGCAATGCCATGAGAGCTCCCATGCAGGCATGCACAGCCGCCAGTTCATCTCCGATGGAGATGCCCATGCGACTGGGCTGTGATGCAGGATCTCCCACTACGTAGCGAAGTCCGCCCATCGCCTCACCTATAGCGCCGTAGCCTGCACGTGGTGCATAGGGCCCTGTTTGCCCATAGCCCGTTACGCGCACCATGATTAAACGTGGGTTGATCGCTGACAGAGTTTCATAGCTCAGACCCCAACGCTCCATGGTGCCCGGGCGAAAATTTTCTACGAGAATATCGGTGTCCTTGATCAATTCGCGCACCATCTCCTGACCTTCAGGCGTACGCAAGTTCAACGTGATGGATTGTTTGTTGCGCGCAACCACTGGCCACCACAACGACTTACCGTGAGGCTTCTCGCGTCCCCATTGGCGCATCGGGTCTCCCACTCCGGGGGGCTCACACTTAATGACCTCAGCACCAAAATCCGCCATCATCTGACCACAGAAGGGTCCTGCCAGTAACTGCCCCATCTCAAGCACCCTAAGATCAGTCAACGGCCCCGTAGGCGGCTTGCCACCATGAGTAGGGTGTTCTTTGGGAGGTGTGGAATTACTGTCTGACATCAGGTATCACCGAGAATGTGGAAGGCGAGTTTTTCTACCGATGGACTGTCAATCTGGTGAACTGTAAAAATGAATTTACTACGTCGACAGACCACTACTGCCTCGAGCATATACAATTTGGGATACAAAAATCTATAAAAGGCGCATCGAATGTTAAATAAAATTGAAATAATCGAAGTTTCACCAAGAGATGGGATACAAAATGAGAAAACTATCCTCAGTACTGATGACAAAGTAGAGCTTATTAGGCGAGCGGTGGATGCTGGTATCAAACGCATGGAGGTCACCAGTTTCGTTAATCCGAAACGAGTACCGCAAATGGCTGATGCCGACGCTGTGGCAGCCGCGTTGCCAAGAGACCCTGAGCTTCGCTACATCGGCCTGGCGCTTAACCAACAGGGATTCGAGCGCGCACGTCTGGCACTACTGGATGAGGTGACGTATGTGGTAGTGGCTAGCGATACTTTTAGCCAGCGCAATCAGGGGGTCAGCTTGCAAGATGGTATCGATAGCTGGACCAACGTTGCAGCCGATGCGAACGGCAACATGCCAGTCAGTGTCATGATCGCCGCATCATTTGGCTGCCCCTTTGAAGGTGAACTATCTACTGACCAACTGCTTCGCGTGGTTGAAGGCTGTATGAAAAGCAATCCCATAGAAATTGGTCTTGCCGACACTATCGGCGTGGCAACACCTAAAGATGTTCATCAACGCGTGCGAGCGGTAACGGACGCATTTCCCGGTGTGCCCATTCGTTTGCACCTTCACGATACCCGCAACACGGGAATTGCAAATGCATGGGCAGGTGTGGAAGCTGGCATCACCAGCCTGGATTCGAGCATGGGTGGTGTAGGCGGTTGTCCATTTGCACCAAAAGCCACCGGCAATATCGCCACCGAGGATCTGCTGTACTTGCTGGATCGTTCAGGTATTGAAACCGGGGTATCCATGAATGCGGCTATCGAAACTGCACAATGGCTAGAGGCACAACTGGGTAAGCCCTCCCCCGGCCTGCTAATGAAGGCGGGTGGCTTCCCCAGTGACACGACAGATACAGCTGCGGCCGCACCATGACACGTTCTGGAAGTGATGCTGTTGAACAAGCTTACGAGCGTATACGACATGAAATAGTCACGGGCGTGTTGGCAGAGGACGAGCGATTAACCGAGCATTCTCTGGCGGCGCGTTTGGGTTTCAGTAGAACGCCAGTAAGAGCCGCCATTAGCCGCCTGGTTCACGAAGGCTTTATCGAAAAAGGACCTGGATATTCCACACGAGTTGCTCGATTCCCCGAGGATGAGCTGGAGCAAATATTTCAGTTACGCCTACAACTAGAGGGGTTTGCAGCAAGACGAGCTGCGCAGTTCGCTGATGTTCAGCAAAAAGCACAGTTGCATGAACTCGCTGAACGAATGAGTGAGCTGACGCCACCGAAAAATGCTACCGAGCATGCGGAATTGTCCACATGCAATGAGCGGTTTCATAAAACTATTGCGATCGCTGCTCGTTCACCCAGACTGCTGGCCATGTTGTCAGTTGCCGTTGACGTGGGTGTCGTGGCACGCACCTATACACTTTATTCAGAAGCCGATTTACTGAGAAGCTCGCGTCATCACCATGAAATCAGTGATGCGATAGAAGCGGGCTCTCCTGATTGGGCAGAGAGTGTCATGCGCTCGCACTTGCTGGCAGCCCAGGCAAGTGTTAGTAGCGTAGATTAATACAAGCCATAATATTTTCCGAGCCAAAATAACAGAACACGAACAAGCAGGAACACCCACATTGGCAGCGCTAGGCCTGCTGTCTTTAATGACCTGACAAACGATTGTGTCATCTGAGCATCTATAAATAGATGGGCAAATCAGGGCTTGGATGTTCTATAGTCACGTCCTGATGAAATAGCTCCCACTCATATGATTATCCCGCAAATTAATGCAGCCTGTTTGTTCGACTCAGAGCACGCAGATCATGCCGCCTCGCTTGAACAAGTCAGAGTTGCAGCCGAGGACATCGGCTTCATGACAATAGTCAATACCAGCATGAACCGAAGTACCGTTGAAAGAGTCATGGACGTCTATCGGCAATTTTTTATGCTCTCCTATGCAGAAAAAACATCCTGTAGCATGACGATGACGGGCTCAAACAGAGGCTGGGGAGAACCTGGCTCGGAACAGGTAGACCCCAACGCCAATCCGGATTACAAGGAGGTGTTCGATTGTGGGCTTGAACTGGAAATAGATGATCCTCTGGCAAGCCACACCTACTATGCACCTAATAGATGGCCGAAGCATCCACAGGAGTTTCAAAGCGTAGTGCAAGACTATTACCAACAGGCGACAGCACTTTCGCAAGCCTTGTTGTCAGCCGTGGCAAAGTCGATTGGCCAACCTGGAGAATACTTCACTGATAAGTTTGACAAGCCAATGGCACTATTGCGTGGCAACTACTATCCACCACGACCAGCAACAGCTGCCAGCAAGGATTTTGGTATTGCACCTCACACAGACTACGGGTGCCTAACCTTACTGGCTATCGACGGCTCATCTGGCCTTGAAATACAAAGTAGGAAAGGTGACTGGATAAAGGTCAATGCCAACCCCGGTACGTTCGTCATCAACTTTGGCGAGATGATCCAGATGTGGACACATGGCCAGATCAAAGCAACACCGCACCGCGTTATCGGGGGAGCTCACGAACGTATATCCGTGCCTTTCTTCTTCAACCCACGCTTTGATGCCAACGTAGCTCCTTGGGGGAGCGAGGAGGTCATTCTGGCAGGTGATCATCTGTCGAGGCGATACGATGAGACCTATGTGCATCGTCAGAAGACCGGAAATCAACAATAAAATCCACTGAGAACAAACTCGAAGGCTTGAGTCTGTTGGCGATACTTTTGGTCACAGCTAGCAATAGAAGCAACAATAAAAATGTTGGGCTCGATCCTGCCGATTCGAAGGGTGACGGGACTGAGTTGGATTGATGAAGGCTGGAGATAACTAAAGCTCAAGGAGCTTTAGCTAAGGCTCTATAGAAGTCTTCGAAAATCTTATCCCTGTCCAGATCAAAAGCTTCAAGCATGCCATGACGCGTTTCATCCGTCTCCCAGAACAGAGCATCATTGAGTCGAGGTGAAGTCGTCATGTGCGTTGACACATAACCCTCATCAAAAAGCCAGGCAACATTAATGATGTCCCAGATGACCCATGATTTGGTTTTTTGATTGACGATTGCAAACATTTCATGCAAGGGGTTATGGGTATAAAGATGCCACAGGTAATCGCCAATCGCGCCTTGTCCTTTCACAAATTGCTCCATTTCCGGATAGGAAATTCTGAGCTGTTGACCAACGTGGTACCCAGGTAAATAGACATGTGGTACGCCACATTCAAACAACAGTTGAGAGGCAAGGGGGTCTTGCACCAGATTGAGTGATGGCCGATTACAAAAAGGCGCATAGCTGGGAAACGATGCAGTCCAGACAACAACAATATTGTCGATAATGTCGGGGGCTACCAGTAAGGCTGAAGCGATGTTGGTCAACGCGCCCATGCCAAGAATATACACCGGCCCATCCTCGCGCCTACGGGCCTGCTCTATGATGAACCTGCTGGAGTCGGTTTCTATCGGTGTGTCGAAATTTTGCAAGTACCCAGCTGCACCGCGAAACACTTTTCTGTTTGCGTCCACTCCGCACTTTTCAAACACCCGAACAATTTCCTGAAAGGACAATTCCGCGCCTTCCTCTGCACTGACAAACAGAACATCTTCGGCCTTACGATCTGCATCAATAATCCGCTGCGCCCAACCCCCTAATCCCCCCATGAACTTCTCTTCAACAGCGTCTTTGGGTCCACCGTTGCGTAAAATAGCAACCGACTTGATCAGGTCATCTTGATGATGTGCAAATGAAAATGGTACCGCTGTCACCCCTTCAAGAATTAGCCGCTCTGGTGATAGCAGCGCCCAAGCTAGCGCGTATTGATCATCAATTTCGTTAGCCGTATCTGTATCAATTATGACGCGCGGATTCGAGCCTGGTCGAGCTAGGCGCTTCGCCATCAAGGCAGGGTCAAGCTGGGTAAATTGTTTAACGACGTCTATCAGCTGGCTCATGTGATCTCCTTAATTTCCGAAGCCTTTTCCGAAGGCCTCTTCTTTTATGAATCGCTCAGTGATCAGTAGCAGGACAATACCTGGCACAGTGACCACAAGCGTAATCCCCGCTGCAGAGGCATCAAGAGTACCTCCGCTAATCTTCGAGAACAGCAAGGTGGGAAGCGTAATGATTTTGCCTTGACCTAAAAAAAACGTTAGCAAGAAAATGTTGGTCGACACCAGAAACGTAAACAAGGCACCAGCGACAACACCGGGTAACAACATGGGTAATGTCACAAGGCGCATGATCTGCCAACGATTTGCACCAAGGATCATTGCCTGTTCCTCGAAATCACGACCAAGGCCTTGATAAACCGCGGTTAACATGCGAATCATATAAGGGATAGTCGGGATTAAATGCACAATGATGATGCCTGTATACGTACCCGCCAGCCCCAGCCTTATAAATATCATTAAGAGCGCGATACCAATGGCGGCTTCTGGAACAATCAAAGGCATAGACAGGAAGAACTCAAACGCCGCTTTTCCCCGAAATTTTTCACGTGCCAGTACGCGCGCAGCCGGCAAACAAATGGCTAAACAAATGACAGTCACCACGCTTCCGATAAATAGGGTGTTTAGCGTGGCCTCCCAGACCCGGCTATACGGTGAGATGACGTAGTCCCACGCTAGCGGTAAGATCGACTTATCACGTTGCTCCAACCACCATGTGCTGGGTAACATATCCGGCCATGCCCAACGAAAAGCAAAGCTTTGAATGATCAGCGGAATGAATGGCCCGAGAATAAAACCTGCGATCAATAGAAGGTAGATCTTCTGAAACGCGGACAGACGAGAATTAAGTGCAGTTCTAATGGTGCGCTTAGCCATCTTAGTTTCTGCCAATTTTGCGTTCGTACCGGCGATAGAACGCAAGGTAGCTGTATAGAATGATCCCGGCGATCAATGCGATAGACACAACGGTTGCCATTCCCTGTAACTGAAGCGAATAGTCAGCATCATTGAAATAGCGCCAAGCAATTACCGGTAGTGTATCGGGGTAGCCGCCACCCAATATAAACGGGGCTTCGAACGCGCCAATGTTAAACGCAAAAATAATTAGTGTTGAGGAGATGATTCCCGGCAGAATTTGTGGCAGCGTAACCATGAAAAAAGTTTGGGATTTGCTGGCACCCAGAATAGCCGCAGCTTCTTCGGTTTCGCGCCCAACCCCAAGCAATACTGCATAAATGGTCAAGGTTACAAAGGGTGTTTGCTTCCAGACATAGACAGCAATAATCCCCCAACCATAGTGCGACTTGAGGATCCGAGGAAACTCGGATGGGTCATCGATCAGTCCGGTAAATTCCATCAAACGAGACAACATACCACCATTGCCCATCATGATTACTGCCAATGCAATACCTACCGTGTAAGGGATCATAAGCGGTAGCTTATAAAGGTATTTGTACAACGTCTTTCCCGGAAAAAGCCGAATCATCGCAAGAGCCAGAATAATTCCCAGAACAAGAGAAATCAACGTAGACACGATGGCGTAGTAAAGCGTTAACCCCAGCGAGTACCAGAACGACCATTCACTCCAGAGAGCACGAAAGAAGCTGAAATCAGGGAATGTATTAACGCCAAACCAAGGTGCAAATCCGAGCGATTGCATAACTGCCAGAACCAGCGCACCACCAAACAGAATAATCAGTACAGCCAACACGGGGAACACCTGCAACCACATCCAGATGCGTTCCTTGCGATGACGCGTAAGTTCCTTGGTCTTGTTCGCAGTCATTGGCGTATCTCCCAGAGACGTTTTCATGTCAGAGCGCACGCGACAGCCTGCGCTCTGAATGTGTCACGTCAAACGAGCACAGTTATTTAAGGTTTTCAACTGCGCGCGCAACGATAGTGGCAATGTCGTCTTCGCTATCCCTTTCGATGTAATCGAGCCATGTGGCCTCAATAACATCA
The DNA here is from genome assembly GCA_023301725.1 of Granulosicoccus sp. Taxonomy (GTDB): domain Bacteria; phylum Pseudomonadota; class Gammaproteobacteria; order Granulosicoccales; family Granulosicoccaceae; genus Granulosicoccus. The sequence continues at coordinate 7,011 of JALZUD010000024.1, forward strand.
ACCAAGGTCGCATTTGTGTCTGGTGCAGTATTAGCATCAAGTTCTGCTTGCGTAACACCGATAAGACCGGGGGATGCGTCGGTCAACGACTCAACTTGCGCAGCTTCCAGTTTCCATGGATCAACGCCTGGGGGCATTCCTGTGAACTGAAGCTTGGACACCTGTGCCTCAACTGATGTCATGTAGTTGGCCATGATCATTGCTGCCGCCGGATTTGGTGCATTAGACGGAATCGCAAGATAGTTTTTATTTTTAATCATGTTGCCTTCAGGAAAAACAAACGCTTCTGCACCTTCAGGATAGGTGCCGTTGTTCAGACCTGTTGCCACCGCATAGAGTCCAAACTTGCAGGCAAAATCTACTTCACCGTTCAGGAACATGCCATCCAGTGCTGCGTTATCTTCGGCATAACGCGTGTTGCCATTCTGGCCACCCAAAAGCAAAGGTTCGAGAGTGTTGAGATATTCGATACCCGGTGAAATTAAGCGCGCAAATTCTTCAGCACCGATTTCATCAATAGATGCCTGAAATGGCACAGCGCCATTACCATCAGGATTGTGTGCGTAGATTGCAGACTGTACAAACGTGTTACCGATAAAGTGTGGTGGCTTTACGTACGTAAATTTGCCGGGATTATCGGTGAGGTAGGCCTCCAAGTCTGCAAAGGATGACGGGGCATCACCTTTGTCAACACGCGCTGTATTCACTGCACAAACGTATTGCTCGCCCGACCAAGGGGCCTCTGCGGCACCGGTTTCAACACCAAAGTCACGCAGGTTCAATAAAGAACGTGGATCCTCAGCATTCCATTCTATGAATTTACTGTTAGGCATTTTGTCAGCGAACGCTCCAAACAATGCATCCTGACTCTTGAGCGTCGAAAAATTCTCGCCGTTTAACCAAATCGCATCAACACTGCCCTCACCCAGACCTTTGTCTGAGCCCTTTTCAGCGAGAACCAGATCAACAGCATCTTTAGTACCCGTGATTCGAACCGGGTTTAGCGTGACACCAAGTTTGGCAAGATCGGTTGTGACAACCTGATCCATCCAGATATTAATGGGGTCGCTACCGCCCCAGTAATACAAATTTACTGTGCCCTCAGCTTTCGCACGCTCTTCAACATCGGCCCATGTCAAGTCACCGCTCAGGAAACCATCACGAAATTTAAGTGCATCGGCATCTTCAGCCATCGCTGCGCTGGTAGCCATATTGGCAGCTACGACAAGGCTTAGTAAAGTGTGTTTCATAGTCTTCCTCCGTTGGAATTTGATACGCATTTAGACCGATTCCTGAATGACCCAGATTTGGTCTGACTCAATTGTAAGCCAGACATCTTGATCCACATCGACCATGCGTCGCGATTGTTCGTTCACGGTGATCACCGCGGTGCCACAATCAACGCTGTAGTTAATGGTGGCACCAAAGAACTCCCGACCAATGATCTTGCCGGGCAGTACGTTCTCAACTGTCTCATCTTTTTCAGTGAGTAAATCGATAGCTTCACTACGCAGTAGAATTGATCCACTACCGGAGCGGTGCTCCACAATACTTGCATCGAAATTCAGTTGCCCAAAACTTGTGACCGCAATACCATCACTCGAAAACGAGCAAGGAAAAATATTACTCGCTCCCATAAAGTCAGCGATTTCAATACTGTTGGGTCGCTGGTAGAGCGCGTCAGGTGCATCGTATTGGGCTAATTTTCCGTCAAAAATGACCGCCACGCGATCCGCTAACTCCATGGCTTCTATCTGATCATGGGTGACAAAAATGGTGGTTATGCCCAACCGTTGTTGCAGCTGCCGAATAAATCTGCGCATCTCACCGCGCAATTTTGTGTCAAGGTTCGCCAGTGGTTCGTCCATCATCAGTACGGATGGGTTGGTAATGAGCGTTCGGGCGATGGCTACCCGTTGCATTTGTCCACCTGATAACTGCGCAGGAAATCGGTGACGAAACTGTTGCAGCTGCACAACGTCGAGAATGTCCTCAAGTCGCTTTTCTATTTCAGCCTTTGGCGTGCCTCGCACCTTGAGGCCAAACATCACGTTCTTTTCTACACTCATGTGCGGAAACAAGGCATAGCGTTGAAACACCATACCCACGTTACGGTCCTGAACCGGCACCTCGGATACGTCTTCATCATCGAACAGGATGTGACCCTGTGAAGGAACTTCAAGTCCTGCAATCATTCGTAGTGTTGTTGTTTTGCCGCATCCCGACGGGCCGAGCAAGGCAACCAGTTCTCCTGACGCTATATCAAGATCGATATGTGAGATCGCAGTAAAAGAGCCAAAGTCTTTACGGACGTCTTTAAGCTGGACATTGGTCATCGAGACACCTTATTTCGAATCAATTGTAATGCTCAATTTGTAGTGACAAATATGGAGGTAAATAGCCTGCATGTCAACAAAAAGCACCACACCCTAAAGCGATGGAAGCCCTGAATGGGCAGGAATTACGTTCATTTCAGCCATGACACACCAGCGCGCAAATTCCTCTAGCACACTCAGGTATTTACCCTGAACAAGAACGAAATGATGCTCTAAGCCTTGTTCCATAACCGTTGTTACTATGTCGGCAGCAGAGCAAGGCCCAGCACGCGATTTAAAATCACCCACCCAACCACGACACCCATCAAAACCTGATTCCCGTCCTTCGCAAACTTGACCTTCAACAGCGAATTGAGCGGTGCCATGACGCGATACTCGCAGCACAGTTACATCACCCAGCGCAAATTCATAATCCGCGATAGCCCCAAACACTGGCCCAACACTAGTGCCACGTCCAATCATTGGATGATTAATCCAACTTACACCGTTTCGCGCCATATAGAGCGGCCCACCTCCACCATGCCACATCAAGATTTTGTCAGCTTCCAGATCGGGGGAAGTCATATCAAGTAAGCAACCAACCCGTCCAGTAATGGATTTCACCACCAACTGTGTCACCGCGCCTAAAACATCACCTTCCGATGCAACAGGTAATCTGTCTTTTTCCTCTAGCCAGCTAAATGCCGCGCCGGGGTGCATCCCCGGGTGTGCTTGCAAAGCGGGCCAGTCAGACACAGCTAACGCATCGTATCCGCCACTATTTGCCATGCTACGAAGTGCCAGCACAGCTCTAACAGTGAGGTCCATTTGCGCATCCGAAACGCCTCGCACATCAGCTGCAGATGTCATCTCGGCTAACTCAGCACTCACATCATCTTCAGTTTGAGCAGTCATGAGATTGGTCATGACATGGATATCGATGTGCTCTACGCTTACTCCCAATTGACGCAATAACGTATCTGAAGATACTTCCATATTGTAGAAAGTGGGAGCGAGCCCACCGATCATTCCGATCCGTGCACCTTTCAAAGCCTTGCGCGCTTGCAGTGCTGTAAGCGTTTGCTCAAGCCGCGTGATTAATGCAACATCAACGGGCGACCCTAAATACCATTGCACAGGATTCACTGTCATATCGCGTACGCCACGAGCGATTGACATCGACATATTGAGCGAGACAAAATTGTTCAGCTGAATATCTTTGGTCAGCGTTGGCTCAGGGGTTGCCCAAACGCCCAACGGTAGTGGCGACAAGGCAATCTCTCTTACCACATCACCCATGGTAAAACCGCCATGAAGCAGCAGGATAAAGTCAGCACCCGCCTCCGTCACTTGCGCCACAGCACCACTTGCTTGCACCGCATCCATCGGAATACCTTCGGCCTCAACCACGGCATACCCTTCCCGCGTAGCGATCTTATCCAATAACGCCCTTGCATCTTCAAACACGCCATGGCGTTGCGGAAAATAACTGGGTAGCGAGGTATTGATCAGGCCGATGGTTAGAGTCATTTGGCGTTTCCTGTCGTCATGTTCCGATTTGCTGGGTTTTACCACCCGTCAGATCGAAGTTGATGGGCCCCTGCCGATACACCTGATCGAAAAATACCGGCTTGTTTTGAGGATCGAAAGCGGTACAAGCTTGAGAGAGAATGGCAGTGTTTTGTGCTATCTCCAATTGATGAGCGACCTCACGACTAGCGATAACAGAGTCAAGCGTTTCACAGGCAGACGTCCATTCAAGATCAAACTTCTGCCGCAAGATACGCAAGATAGATTGCCCTTGTCCGGTTTCTGGAAAATCATCAGCGGTGACAGCCGGCAGTAACCGCTCAGGTATCCAGGTTTGCGTCAGCATTTTGGGCGTGCCGTCTATTGTGCGCAGTCTTTCAACCAGGACTAATGGTTCGTCAAAAAGATCGGCTACCGCATCGGGCAGATCCGTAGCAGGGTTTTGCACACGCAACATTCTGGCACCTGGCATGTGCCCTCCCATCAGCACCTGATCTGTGAACGAGGCCATGCATGTGGAGGACGGTGGCGACGATGTAGCGACAACATAGCCACTGCCTTGTCTTGCAGTCAGGTACCCGGCACGCACCAGCATATCGAGTGCTTTGCGAATGGTGACGCGGCTAACGTCAAACGTTCTGGACAACAGATCTTCGGTTGGTAGACGGGTGCCAATGGAATAATGCCCCACCTGCAATCTACTAAGTAGTTCGTCATGAACAACTTGATACTTTGGAAGCCCTGCCCCTTTCATAGCACGTGTCTCAAGCTTGGACTAGTTAAGAAACACACAATTTCACGCGATCGCAGCCTTAAGTTGGGAGAGTCTGTCGCGGCCAGTAGTTTGCATCCATGTCGTCATCGCCGCCGGGCCCTGAGCGCCGAAAATACCAATGGCATCACTCCAAATCGCTCGGCCACACATAAATCCTAGCGAACGCACACCCGCCTGTCGCGAGAATGCCAATGCATCGCGAAATTGCTCAAACGTCACGCCGGCGCTCAGATACAACAAAGGAATATCTCCAGCAGCATCTGACGCTGCCACAAATGCAGCTTCGGCTTCAACTGTTGACATCTGTGGCGTCCCAAAACCTTCCACAAAGTTGAAGTTGACAGGAATTTCGACTTTGAGAATATCGATCGCAAATTTAGGATCAGCAAAAGCCTGGGTTGCAGCACGGACAAGGCCAGGCTTGGCTTTTGCAAATTCAGCAGTGGTGCCATCTGGCAACGAACGATCATAGACAATCGGCTCAAACAGGAAAGTCAAGCCGCAGGCCTTGCACTGGCGGCCAATATCTTCCACCAGATCAAACTTGCGTTGATTCAACTCGGCAGAATCATTGGGTCCAAAGTACAAAAAGAACTTCAGTATCGTCGCAGCTAATTGCGCAAAGTCAGGAACCTTCAGGTTTTCAGGTAATGCTGTGATGCGGTCTTCGTCCGAAATTTTATAGACATCTGCCTCGTAAGCTAACATTTTGGTGCAGCTGTTGGCATATGAACCTAGCAACTCGCGGCCATAGACGGAATCCACCAGAAGCGTTGTTGCATCGGGGCTCAACGTCTCGACAACAATACGCTTGAACGTCAGTAAATCATCTTTTTTTGAAGCAGCACCACGTGCCTCTTTTATTGCAGCTTCAAGCCCACTACCCTGATCAACAGCAACCCCATAAACGAGGCCATTCACTATGTCCAATACCTTGCTCATGATGTTTTCTCCTGCTCTACAAGCATAATTTTGGGGAATGACGGAGTATCCGAGGGCGCGCACCAACACGTCAACATGTCATCTGTCGGTTCCATGAGAGAGATTGAAAATCCGCCCATTTCCTGTGTAGTGACAAAGCTGCCTATCATCGGCGCAATGGCAGAAATTCCATGTTTGGCAAGCTTTGATCTGGTTTCAGCCCAGATGGTCAGTAGCTCCATCATGGTGGTTCCACCCATGCCGTTGATGATTACGCAGGCGCGCCCACCTGCAGTGATGGGACGATCCTCTAGCAGCTTGTCAACCATCAGAGCTACCAGCTTGTCTACTGGTCCAACCTTGACACGCCCGACACCAGGTTCTCCGTGCACACCCATGCCTAAAAAGATCTCATCGTCTGGCAGGGTGAACATCGGAAGGCCTGTCAGTGGGGATACACCGGGTGAAACAGCGGCAGCCAACGTGACAATTCTGTCCCGAACTGCTTCGCCTAAGGTAAAAAGCTGCGTTTGAGAACGACCTTCTTCGGCGGCGGCGCCCAAAATCTTATAGATAAACATCGTGCCCGGAGCGCCACGACGATCTTGTTTTCGCGTCGGAGGAGCGGCGGAAATATCGTCGTACATAGGCAAAGCCAACACGTTGATGCCTTCATCCTGCGCCATCATGACCGCACCTCGGCCATTGATCATATCGCCTGAATGTTGAGAGATCAGCAAGATTGAACCTGCGGCACCCGAGACTTCCGAAATACCCTCGAGGATAAGATCAGCTGACGGGGCAGCAAACACATCACCCACAACATTGGCATCTAAGACACCTTGACCTACAAAACCCATGGCGATGGGCTCATGTCCCGATCCATTACCGATCAACAACGTGACTTTTTTATCAACATTCTTGGCATTGCTGTCGCGGACAATCACACGCGGATCACTGATTCCACGTTTGACGTGTGGGTAGGCGCTGACAAATCCGTCGAGCATATCGTCAACCATTGTCTCAGCGCTATTGAACAATTTTTTCATGCCATGCCCTTCTCGTCGCTCGATGTGGCGCTCAGAGTTTCAGCCAGCGTCTCGAGAAAAATCACCACTGATACAGCACCGGGATCGATATGTCCTTTGCCTCCATCTTCAACATACTGGGCTCGTCCACGCCGCGCAACGAGCGCCACAGTGCTGTCGCGCCCAACAGCTGCCGCCGTAATCGCTTGAGATAAATCGCCATGCTCTAAGGCCACAACAGCCGGAGCCAGCGCATCGATCATGCTTTTGTCACCAACCTGCACGTCTCCTAAATCGCAAATACGTGCGCAAGCCGTGACCAAGCTTGAACCTAGTGGCGTGCCTGTATCCAGATGACCTTCAATTGCAATGAGAATTAGTCCAAACAAGGTGCCCGATGCCCCGCCTGATGCCCGCATAAAGGCTTTAGCGCGCTTTGCATCTTCAGCAGCAACAGCTTTGCTTAACCCGCGAAGCATCGTCGCCCCATGATCTCCATCACCAATAGCTGCATCGAGCGCATTAAGATGCACTACTTGATCGTTAAATTTTTGATGTAAGTCGTTGAAAAACTGTTTAGCAGACATCACCAAACACCTTTCTGACATACGCCAAGGTCTGGATTGCAGCCACCGTAGGATCAGGCTCTATATCACGCCAGATGTTCAAATCCCCACTGGCAGGATTACCAGCTGTAACAAACATCTCGGCAACCACCCAACCGTTGTACCCAATCTCTTTTAAGGCCCGGGCGTCAGCTGGAAAATCATATCTGCCACTACCGGGCACACCACGATCATTGTCAGATACGTGGTAGTGGCATAGCTGTTTGCCCGCCGCTAGAATTGCTGCGGGTGCATCTTTCTCCTCGATGTTCATGTGAAAACTGTCAAGCAAGGCACCAATATGCGTTGATCCAGTTGCCTGTGCAAGTGCACAGGCCTCGGCAGCGGTGGAGGTTAAATCAGTCTCGAACCGGTTCAACGCTTCAATACCCAATGTGACGCCTTGTTCGGCTAGAACGCCATCCAACTGGCCTAATGTGACGGCAGAACGTTCAGCGCGTGCCACTTTATTCAGCGGATCAAAAGCACCCCAAGGCGCCGCTACCACGCCAGCCAGTCCCTTTGATCCCAGCAATGCTGTCACTTCAATGGCTTCAGTCAATACTGCGACAGCGTTCTTGCGTACATCAGGATCGGTAGACGTGGGATCAGCCTCAGGTCCTAAACCTGTGGAACACGTCAGTTCAAGACCACAGCGTTCGGCTTGCGCTCGGATAGCTTTAGCCCGGTCACGCCCGATACCCAAGAGCGATACTTCAACCCCGTCAAATCCGATCTCAGCAGCAGCTGCAAATATGGGAGCCAGATCGTCTTCCCACGTTTTCATCCAAAGACCTGCATGTATTCCAAACTTCATGAGATCAGAACTCCCGCATGGCGTGCGCATCTACCGCTACTTGTATCTATATATTAGTAGTAACAAATATGATCCGTCAACTCTTCCCTTCCGCATCAACTTCACTGCACGCAAAGCTTGGCGGTTGATCCGAGGCTACTAGGCCCAACAGCATTGAGCTATGCCTCAGGTGTCACAAACGGACGCTCTCTAATCCATTTACAAAACAATAGGTCGAGCAACCCGCCAAGCACCGGTGCAAACAGTGCGCAGACGATGAACAGCAAGCAGTTTGACGTATGCTTGTGTACTCTGAAAGCTAGCTTCTCACTAAATCATGTGAGGAGGCATCTGATAAACACGCTGTCGACAGCAAACAGCCTCTTGCTATTGAAAACTCAAATCTACCTAGGCTCATCCCAACAACGCACTTATGACCAACACATTAGTCCACTTATCCGAGCAGAATTTTATAGCTTCTGGAGGATTTTGCCGTTGTTACCGGCATCCAGACGTGCCCGACCAATGCATAAAGATACAAACCGACGACACTAAAAAAGCTCGCAGCAGATTAAAAATGGATCTTGCTTACTATAAAAAACTGCATAGCAGACAATCTGATCTTCGCTACATTGCTGACTACCTGGGGACTTGTCAAACCAATCTAGGTCAAGGCCACTCCTACCAATGTGTGATAAACGGCGATGGTGCGGTTTCTGAAACACTTGAGCACTGCTTGGAACACCAGCATCCTGAAATTGAGCTGATTCTGCAAGAACTCCATCGCATGGCAATACAACTTCTTAATGAGCGCATTATCATTAGCGACATTCATCCAAACAATATACTTATTCAAGTCGTTGAAGGCCTGCCTCCTAAGCCCGTGTTCGTGGATGGAATTGGGGATAAAGTTTTCATCACTATTCAAAATGTTATCAAGTCACAGGTTCACGCTAAAATCATTCGCAGGTGGAATCGATTTATCAATTCTCTGGAAAATACATACCCTGAGCTACGTTCACCAATCTCAGAGCTATACCTTGACAAAAAGCATATCCAAGCTTAAACCGTGTTTGCAGATTTATCAGGGCAACTGCCAATGATTGAAGTCGTCCACGACTTGCCAAAACGCTATCTATAGCGACTAAAAATGACTAAAGGCGGCTATGAGTGGTAAAGCTGCCTACCTGTTGCTCGAATTGCCGCGTGTGTATCAAGCGCTATTTGTCACTATCGCTATTTTTCACTATCTTATGAGTAGTAAAAAAAATGATCCGTCAACTCATCTGCCAATTGACTCCATTGCACGCAAAGCTCGACGATTGATCTTGCCTGAAGACGTCATTTCAAAGTCCGCTACAAAGTCGATTTCTCTGGGTGCCTTGTAGGCCGCCAATCGCTTACGTACGTGATTCTGCAGTTCGGCCTTTAAATCATCATCGCCATTGATGCCAACAGAGAGTCGCACAAAGGCTTTGATGATGCTACCGCGGTCGGGGTCAGGCTTGCCAATTACGCCAATTTCAGCGACTGCAGGATGAGCAAGAAGGCATTCTTCGATTTCTGCAGGGCCTATACGAAAACCAGATGATTTGATCAGGTCGTCGGATCGACCCTTGTACCAGAAGTACCCATCCTCATCACGTACCGCCAAGTCATGCGTTCGCATGTAGTCGCCAAACTCCAGTTCAGCTTGCTTTTCAGGGTTGTTCAGATACCCTAGATAGCGCGTCGGCGCTGTCTTCAACGTCACAATTTCGCCTGGCTCATCGGGGGCCACCTCAATGCCTTCTGCGTCAATCAAACGAACGTCATGACCGGGATAAGCAATTCCCATGGAGCCAGGCTTGCGGGGAAACAATGCCGCGCAATTGCCAATCAAATGGTTCACTTCAGTCATGCCATAGAATTCGTTGCACACAACACCCAGCTTGTTTTCCGCCCAGCCCAATGTTTCAGCGGCCAGCGCTTCTCCACCTGTACAAATGATTCGCAATAACAAGTCAAATTCATCACGTGGTGCGACTGTTTCGGCTAAACGTTTAATGGCAGTTGGAGCCAGGAATGTGTGTGTAATTTTATGACGTGACATGAAATCGTAGGCCCAATCAGCTTTAAACCGCGCCTCGGATGTTACAACCGGACGTCCTCCCATCCACGCGGGGAACAACATGTCGAGCAGACCGCCAACCCATGCCCAATCCGAAGGTGACCAATACACTGCATCAGCATCATCGAGCGTCAGGTTGAAAAACAAATTAATAGATGGGCGATAAGAGGCCAACACACGATGCCCATGCAGAATTCCCTTAGGCATGCCGGTTGAGCCTGAGGTATACATCAGCAATGCGGGATCATTAGCACCCGTGTATTCAGGCGAGAAATCAGCGGGTGCCTCAGATGCCAATATAGTGGTCAGGTTTGCCTCTGTTCCAGCGCACTGCGCAACCAGCACATCTTTGAGGTGTGGCAACAGCGTTGATGCTTGATCGCGCAGGGGCGCCCACGCGTTTTCAACGCTCAATAGGCAACGGGCCTTGCAATGGTTCAACGCGTGTGCAAGTGCGTCGGGGCCGTAGAGTTGAGACAAAGTCACGGCAGTCGCACCGAGCTTACAGATCGCCATATGCGCAATGGCAGTCTCCGGACGCAATCCGGTGTGTAGCCCAATATAATCTCCACGCCCATAGCCACGGCTGTGTAGATCGGCAGCTAAAGCGCTGGCTTGTGCATCCACATCGCCAAATGACCAGTGTTGTAATAGGCCATTTTCCATCTCAAAAACAAGCGCTGGTGCATCTTCTCGCCCAGCCGCTATCTGTGCGCCGACTGTCATTTTGTACAAGTTTGTATCATCAGGGATGGCAATTCTGATACTGCCTTGACTTCTCTCCAGCCCGATGTTCGCCAGCGCCTCATCGCTCCACGCTTTAAACATGATTAGCTCCTGCTGCTATCTCAACAAGTTGCACCCATAAACCAGACCGACCATCAGCAGGCGACTGCAACCGGCCAGTTGTTGCCGACAGTGTTGGATTTAGCAAGGCAACTGTGCTTAATGTATCCGCCCCTGCAAATTTCATTAACGCAAAGCTACGCGCTACTCCATCTGTTCGATGCACCAACGTCGCAAGGCCACTCAGGGCTGTCCACTCGACGTGATCTGAATTGCATACTCCACAAACGATGCGCGCTGGAAAGGCAACGCGGCCACAAGCCTTGCACCTACTCGCCAAGGCCTTGGAACACGCCAATGCCTCGAAATACGGCTTCAAACTGCCTTCAGGGATGGTGTAGTCCAGTTTAATCTGTTGCTTCATAGTACCTCCAGAATACTGACACAGTTCAGGGTGGCGATGCCCCCGTGCGTATCAACTAACGCCATGCGCGGCGCATGTCCGGGCTGTTGTCCCACGTACCGTCCTTCCAGCTGTTGGGCAGCAGCTAATATTTGCGCCACACCTGTTGCACCAACAGGCGCACCCTGCCCCAGCAATCCGCCAGACAAATTCACCGGCATCACACCGCCAGCATCAAACATACCCGCGCGTTCGGCCTGCAATACGTCAGGTGCAAGACTCAATGCTTCAAGCGCCTGCAATTGCGCGCCAGAATAGCTGTCGTAGACCTCAGCCAGATCTATCTGTGCAGGTAATACATCTGCCATCTTGAAAGCACGGGTAGCGCAAAGTCGCTTGCCAGAGAAGAATCCAGGGTCGTGTCGTTCTCCCAATCGAACGGTGTCTGTTGCAGCCGTTGTTGCGCGAAAACGCGACCGCTTACGGGCAAGCTTTGGCAGATCAACTTCACGCGCAAGAATCACAGCTGCTGCACCGTCACTCAACGGCGAGCAATCCAAACGGTGATACGGGAAGGCAACTACAGGTGATGCCGCGACATCCTCAAGAACAATCTCCAACGGTAAATGGGCATTAGGATTGAGCTGCGCATGGGCACGATTGCGCACGGAGATCCGCGCAAAATCATCATGCGCAGCCCCCGTACGCTCCATAAAGGCAAGTGCAGACAATGCATAAAATGACGTTGAATCAACGCCTGCTTTACCATCCGTCCAGGCATCAAACGACAAAGCGTAAAGAGCACCAACATCAGCACCGGTAAGATGAGAAGCTGACGGCTCAAGCCCTAAAACCAAAACGCGCCGTGCCAAACCTGCGGCAATATCTGCAACGCCTGCCTGAATCGCAACATGGCCTGATGCACCACCACCCTCAACCCGCTTCGCTGCCACTCCAACCAATCCACATTCATCCGCCAGCAGCGCTGCTGGATTCAATTGTAATGTGAAAAAATCGCTCTCTGATGCGACAACCAACGAGTCTATGTCCGACAGCTCTAACCCTGAATCGTCCAGCGCATCGCGCACCACGTTGCGCGCCCAGTCACGAAACGAGCTTTCGTCCTTGCGACGATTGAAAGGTGTCATAGCTCCACCAGCAATGCATACATCGTTGATCATGGAATACCTTTGCGGGTTTTAATCTGTAACAGAATAAAAATCAGGAACAGCGACACTATGTTCAGCGCAAAAACACAGGAGATCAAACCAACGAAGCCCACGTTGCTCCAAACATATCCGCCAAATGCTGGTCCAAGCGCCATCATCACAATACCCACTGTAGCGATACCCCCCAAGCCACGGCCCAAATAGTGTGTTGGCAAGTAGGCTTGGGCTAATGCGGGACGCAAGATGGTGTGCACTCCATAACAGGCCCCTTGTATCATCAGTGCAGCGTATACCATGCTTGTATTTTTATCCGATCCCAAAAGCAACAATGGCGGAGCACAGAACACACTAAACAACACCATGGCAGAACGTTGAGGTGCGTAGCGGCCTGCATAGATCTTCCATACCAAGCGGCCTACAATTTGTGCAGGACCCAGTATGGCAACGGCCAGAATGTCCAATGTTTCAACGTCGCTTTCTTGTGCCAAAACCAGTGGAAGCAAGAAAAGTAATATGGCATGGCCCATCATGACGAGGCCAAAGGCAAAAGCAATAAGAACCGGCCCTAGTTCGATGCTGACTTCTGGCGAGAGACGATCTCTATCTACCCTCGCGGTGCTCTTGTTTTCTCTCGGGAGCACAACCACAGCACATAGGGCTAGAACCGCAAAAACCTGCATGATCTCTCCCCACGTCAAAACGTTCGACAACGCCATCACAAGTGGGAATGTAATAAGTGTTGCTAACCCTGCGATCAAGGTCACCGTAGCGGTAGCGTTTACGCCTCGTGTTTCGAGCCGTCGCAACATTAACGCAAAACACGGATCGTAGAGGGTCGCCGCCATACAGGTACCCAGGACCAGCAGGGCTACACTGAATACCCAGCGGTCTGTGACAGTGGATAAAAAGAGCAGCGTCAATGTTCCAGTGATTCCACCAATGAGCATTATCGAGCCGCCCCAACCGCGATCGATGCATATGCCGACAACCGGCGCGAATAACGCCCAGACAAGGAAGGCACAAGTGAACGAGACGGAAATATGCAGCACTGGCCACGTGGTCTCTAACGCAACCTTTGACGAAATTGCTGGCATCAAATAATAGAATGCACACCAGAAAAACAGCTGAGCAAAGGCGTGCCGGTAGATATACGAACCAGCTTCATCTGAGTCATTAGTTGCACGAGAAAGGGTGATGACACTCATCCCTATTAATGGATAGCAATCGACAGAATCATCCATGACTTGATGGCTTTTGTCAAAATGATTAGCTCGTCTAGATGAATATTAATTGGGCTTGATACTTGGTACGATTTGTGGATTGTCTAATCTCTAGACACCACGTTACGCCAAAAATAGCTAAGCGTCCTAACTGAACGGTCGATACCAGCGTATGAGCAATGAAAACCATGCAAACCTGACCTGCCTTCAGGGTCGGCATCAAGTTGCAAGACTGATAAAAGCGGTGAGCCTTCTGGGATTAGTGGCTATTGGCATCATTGCACAAGCCAGCTCCGGATTGGCACAAATGGAATTTGTTACCAGCACTGTTGGCGGAGAGCCACTTCAACACGTTGTTGTATCTCTTCATCCTCTAGGCTCAGCGGGCACCAAGGGTCCTGCAAGCACCATCAGCATCATGGATCAGCGCTATCTACAGTTCGCTCCCTCAGTACTCGCTTTACAGACAGGTACAACCGTCAAGTTCCCAAATGATGACGACGTTCGTCATCATGTCTATTCGTTTTCTCACCCAAATGCGTTTGAGTTAAAGCTCTACCATGGAGCAGACGGCGCCAGTCATACCTTTGAGCAGGCAGGTGTGGTGGTATTGGGTTGTAACATCCATGATGGCATGGTGGGGTATTTGCGAGTTGTAGACAGCCCCTATTTTTCAACCTCAGGTGAGAGCGGCGAATTATTCATAGAAGACGTTCCAGCGGGTGATTACGAGCTTCAGGTATGGCACCCAGATATTGGCAATAAGCTGGTTCGCAAAAGAATAACCATCAAACCCGGTCTAAACCGATTAGGAATGAAGGTGGCAGTGGAAGGCTCTGAAATATTGCCAGCTCCTAAAACTGCACACCCTCTGCAATCTCTTTTCAGAGATTAGCGACCCAACCTGTCGATGAGAATATCGTTCTATCAACGGGTATTGCTGCTGCTATCTGCATTACTGCTACTGGTTCAGCTGGGTAACCTGTCGGCAGTACTAACAACCATTAAGGAAGATGTTCGCCAGCAACTTCGGAGCGAATTGTCGTCAGGCGTCCAGCTTGCAACCCAACTTGCTCAACGGCGCTCTGATCTTTTAAAAACCAGCGCTGAAGTGCTTGCAGCTGACTTTGGATTCCGTTCAGCCATTGCAAGCCGTGATCCGATCACCATCGAGTCAGCGCTGAAGAACAACCAGACACGCATTGATGCTGACCTGGCGACTTTCTTTTCCTTAGATGGCACTCAATATGGTGCAGATAACCCGGTAGATCAGGATGTCGCCACGTATAAAGCCTTGTTGGAAAATACCACTAACGATTCTCACGTCATTGTTGACACCCTGGTTCTCAACGGTGCAGCCAAGCAGATTGTCGCCGTTCCAATCAGGGTTCCGTTGCCAATTGGCTGGCTCATTTTAGGATTTTCACTGGATGACAAGGTCGCCAAGAGTTTCTCTAATCAGGTAGGTATGCATGTAACATTCACTAGTGAAAAATCAGTCTTTCAATCTTTTGGTTCAACGTTGCCAGAGCGACAACAATCAGCACTAGCTGCGTCCATAGGAACCTTGGAAGATTCTGACTACGGACAAATAAGCACCTTTAGCGGCTTGCATTTTCTCACTGAGATTGTGGAACTTGCAAATCATGCAAACCCCGTCGCGATACTGCTGCACTCATCACTCGATGAGGCCATGGCAAGCTACTACGCGGTACGTAAACGCTTACTTGCCTACATGGCGATCAGTCTAATTCTTGTCATGACTCTGGGTTTCTGGTTCGCACGCGGTGTAACCCGCCCTGTAAAGTCTTTAGCCGAAGCCGCATTGCGAATTCGCAACGGTGATTACGAGACCTCAATTGACGATTCACGAGATGCACGACGAAACGATGAATTCGGTGAGCTCATTAACGTGTTTGGGGAGATGCAAAGTGGTATCGCCGAACGCGAAGCTACGATTCTCCATCAGGCATTATTTGACGATTTAACAGGGCTTCCTAACCGGCGTCAGGCACAGGATCAACTTGAACAACATATTTACGGCCAAACCGCAGAGTCAGCGGCCGTTATCCTGTTCGGGCTGAATCGCTATCGGCAAATTGTTGAAACCCTAGGGCACGCCGTTGGCGAATCGATAGTGAAAGCCCTGTCTGAGCGTTTCACTGCATCTGCTATTGATGCGCAGCTGGTAGCGCGTGTTTCAACCGACGAATTTCTTGTACTGTTGACCTGCACAAAAGATACAGATGCAATAGCTTATGCGAAGACTCTAATTCCGACATTGACACACCCTGTTCAACTGGAACTTGCTGAGCTGGTACCAGAACTTACAGCCGGAATCGTCATTGTTCCAGATGATGCAGATAACGCTGCCGACGCGATGCGACGCGCCAGCATCGCGCTGGCCGACGCCTACGAAAACAACACCAAGGCGCACACCTACGAAAATGGACGCGATGAAAATTACATCAGGCGACTATCGATAGTTGCGGACTTGAAAAACGCAGTAGAGCAAGATCAACTAATAGTGCACTTTCAACCCAAGATCAACATGAAGACAGGCGCAACAACTAGTGTCGAAGCGCTTGTCAGATGGATTCACCCTACCCACGGTTTCATGCCACCTGACGAATTTATTGGTCTGGCTGAGCAATCTGGCAATATCGGCATGCTGACACAATGGGTTTTAAACTCAGTTATCTACCAGCTACGTCAATGGAATGATCTAGGGATCGTCCTCAAGGCCGCAGTGAATCTGTCTGCTCTAGATCTACAGGATGAATCGTTGTTCAACCGTATAGAAGCACTATTGGAAAAACACGGTGTCCCTGCCACACAACTCATCATAGAAGTTACCGAAAGCGCTATGCTTCGAGATACTCATCAAGCTCTGAACACCTTAAAACGTATGCAAGAGCGGGGCTTTACCATATCCATCGACGACTTCGGAACCGGTTATTCGTCTCTTGCAAAGCTGAAAGACTTACCTATTGATGAACTGAAAATAGATCGAGCCTTTGTTACTGATATTGAACCGAATACAGCTAAAGCAAAAATCATCAAAGCCATCATTGATCTAGGCCACAGCATTGGCCTTACTGTTATTTCTGAAGGTGTGGAAACTCAAGAGGAATGGGACTTGCTGGCAATTATGGGTAATGACGTTGTACAGGGCTACTTAATTTCACGTCCACTTCCCCCCGCTGAGCTAACGCAGTGGTGGACAGCTCGGTATCCAGAACAAGTCATCAAAGCTGCGTGATGGTGTAGCGACATCAGCTACCCCCGTCAAATACAGATAAGGCGCACTATGTTTGTGGATCTAAAAACGCTACTTAAACGACTCGCATTTACCCCTTTGCTTGTTTGTGCGTTGCTCAGCATCTCTGATGTGTATGCCAGTAGCAATGCTCGCCTTATTACCACCGGCGGTGGCACTATGATCGAAGGTAGTGCTGGCGGCGGCATAGTGCCTTGGGCCGTGCTCAGTGGCTACGCAGACGAAGGGCAATACGGTGGTGTGCTTGGACTGAGCCGCGTTGAGTTAAAAGATTTCAGTATGGATGCAGCAGCAGTTGCAGTAAACTGGAACAATCGTATTGAACTCTCTTTCGCTGGCCAACGCTTTGACATAGACAGCATGGCGTCTGGTGAAGACTTGAAGCAAAATGTCCTAGGCGTAAAATTCAGGCTCACGGGCGATCTTATCTATCCCTCGCTTCCACAGATAGCACTGGGAATTCAATACAAAAAAAACACCACCTTCACTATTCCCAATGCAGCAGGTGCTGTTGACGATAGTGGTATCGATGTCTACCTTGCGGCAACTAAGTTGTGGCTCAACGGGCCATTTAATCGTTCAGTATTTGTTAATGGCACCCTGCGGGCCACTCGTGCCAATCAATTGGGTTTGTTGGGTTTCGGAGGCGACAAGAATCGCACTCACGAGTTGATGCTTGAACTGAGTGCTGGCTTGTTTTTCAACCGTCACTGGATGCTCGGTGCAGAGTACCGGCAAAAGCCGGACAATCTGAGCGCATTCGAAGAGGAATCCTGGCAAGACGTTTTCGTCGGCTGGTTTCCCAACAAGCGAGTATCGGTTGTACTAGCCTGGGTAAATCTTGGGACAATCGCAGAATTTGATAGTCAAGATGGCTATTACCTCTCAGTGCAGATAAGTCAATGACAACAAAAAATTATTCCAAAGGAATTCACATTGCGGCTCTTTGCCTTGCTCTAGCCATAAGTGCTTGTTCGAACACGACTAAGCCTGCGTTGTCTGAACACGTTGAGTCTGCAGCACCCGTTAAAATCAGTAAAGCATTACCCACATTGTATGACGACTTGGGTGGTGAGGATGGTTTGCGTGAGCTAACTGAAAAATTTATCAGAGAGATTGCAGCTGATGATAAAATACGTCAACGGTATGCCAAAACCGACATCAGCAGATTCCACCGCATGATGCAAGAACATCTGTGTGAAGTTACCGACGGGCCGTGCGAATACAGCGGAGACAACATGAAAGAAACGCACGGTGGAATGAATATACAATCCAGTGAATTCAATGCTTTAGTCGAGGCATTTATGCGAGCAATGGACTCAATCGAACTACCCATAGCCGCACAAAATCAACTACTCGAAAAACTTGCCAAGTTTCGCCCTGACATTGTCGGGCAGTAGTACTTAAATGAACCAGCACAGAACAAGCGATGTTGAATCTGCTTCAGCGAGTTGATATTACGCTGCGTCTAAACTAGGCCCACTGAGCGTATTCTTGTTAAATTCTTAGTAATAGTATTTCAGAATATAGCACCGTTATCCTCTTTCTTGTGTAGTGTGATTTGACTAACCTGATCGTGCCTATGAATTTTTCTATTTACTCTATTGGTCTAATCCTTCTGGGCATTTCACAGTTTAGCTGTGGTGGTGAGCCTGCAAAATTTTATGAAGTAGCGAGCTTCCCCGAAACTCTGCAAAAAAATTGCCGTGAAGGCAATGCAAAGCTATACGACGAATGCGGCTCGCAAATGCTTATTGCGAAAAAAGCATTTGAATTGGCAAATAGTGAGGGCAAAACACCATTGATTGTTTTTGGCGCAGAGTGGTGTATCTGGTGCCATGTCTTCGACAAACACGTTAAGGGTGGGTACGAAGAGTTCTCTTATAAATGGGAATACCAAGGTAAAACTCAACGATGGAGAATGTTTGAGCTAGCTAATAAGGCTGCGAAAGCACAGGCAAAAAAATTGAACAAATACGTCGCTGATAACTTTGTAGTTGTTCATATTGAATCCGACTTTGCGCCAGACGGAAATGACGTTATAACTTCAATAGGTTTTGATCGAGACAATATCTACTTCTACCCCTATATTCTAGTTGTCAATGATCAGGGTGAGTATGCTGGCCACATGGAAGCGTACGACGCGATAGAAGGTTTGGAACTACGGGAAGATAGCGGCAATGCATACCGCGGATTTGATCGGGAAATTTTGTTGACCGAGCTGATGAGACTTCGAGCTGGTGCTCAGTAGGTCTACGTTGACGAAAACGTACGTCGAATTTCTCGGAAGTTGTTTTTAAAAGACAGGCACGATCTCATGCCTATTCGCGATGGAATCTACCGTTTTTCAACGCTAGCACCTTCTGACGCTTGAAGTAATCCAAGGAGTCGTAAAGCAATACGACGACGTCTCGGGCCACTGAATATTAAGGCTTTCTCATAAGTTTGCGAACATGGGTCGTCAACGTACGGCAACCAACCTTTGTAAACTGAGAGGCACATCACTCAGAAACCACTTCGAGACGTGTGAGTCGGTCAAAAGTTCCCATTCAGTCGGGCCACACTGGAATTTTTGGCTTTGTGTGTGTATACAAGCTAAGATCTATATGCGAATATAGATAAAAAATTGTAAACAAATCACGACTTCATTGTGTTCTCACCCATCAAAAGCTTCACCCAGCGTCTGGCAGACCTTGTCGCACCAGCTGGTTGCAAGCATCATCCAAGCACTCATGATGATAGTTCGAGATAAGGTGAATAAACATTAGATGAACCGATTCTGCGCTACACCATCGCCCTAAATCATCATTCAGAGATTTCACGGTAGTGTGAGTACCAACGGTAGTGTGAGTACCACAAGTCGGCCTGCACTCAAAGCCAAACATTCACGACTTGGAACATTTACTTAACATTTAAAATTGAAGGAACGATTATATGAAAATTGGATATATAGCAGCAACAGCACTTTGCGTTGCACTGTCAGCATGCGGTGGCGGTAGCGGTGACAGTGGCGATGATGACTTACCAAACGATGGCGAAAATACTGGTGGACCTTTTGACCCGCCAGTTGCACCGCCAGTCGCACCGCCAGTCGCACCGCCAGTCGCACCGCCAGTTGCACCGCCAGTTGCACCGCCAGTTGCACCGCCAGTTGCACCGCCAGTTGCACCGCCAGTTGCACCGCCAGTTGCACCGCCAGTTGCACCGCCAGTCGTACCGCCTAACGAACCCAACCAATCCGTGGAAGACCAACTACTGAACCAGGGGACCTCTACAGCTCCAGGTACTGCATGGGCGTGTTCAGATCAATTCACCCCTGAGTCATTACTGTTCGGCTATTACGGGCAAGCAGATGGCCTTTTCGGCGTGATCTCAGCAATCAATGAAGTCTCATTCGTATCAGCCAGCTACTCTATTGATTCTGCAGGCACTACAACGTTTACGATTCTTACAGCCGATGGAACAGTTTTAATCTCTCTCGCGGCTCCGGCATTTGTTAGTGGCACTCAGTTCTTTACAATCCTCTCTGTTCCCGGGGCGCAAGATGCTCCAGTAACTTGCGACTTAGTATCGATTAACTTGGGCGGACAAGAACCAACGCCACCAGTGGCAAACGGAAACCTTGAAGCCCAGTTGCTCAATAGAGGCACACAAACAGCGCCACAAGGAGTTTGGGATTGTGGAGAATTTGCTTTTGGCTTCTACGGCTCAGGACAAGCTCTCTTCGGCCTGCCTCCACAGTTCTTTCAAGTTCAATACAGGTTAGAAGGTGAGAACGTTATATTGTCAGCGCCAGGTGTTAACGACGCTTCACTAACAAACATCGCATTTTCAGGAACTAATGACTTTTCTGGGGTGTTTACCGATGACGTTGGCAGTACTGGAGTACAGTGCACGCGGGCTAACCTAACTCTAACTAATTCGCAGTTTGCGTTTTCGCAGTTCGACGATTCTCAAGAGTCCGCTTTCTCAACACTTAAAAACTTGGCTTTTGA
Organism: Granulosicoccus sp.; assembly: GCA_023301725.1. Classification (GTDB taxonomy): domain Bacteria; phylum Pseudomonadota; class Gammaproteobacteria; order Granulosicoccales; family Granulosicoccaceae; genus Granulosicoccus. The sequence goes on from JALZUD010000024.1 coordinate 27,944, forward strand.
CAAGCAATCAACTATTTTCAGTGTGACCCAACAGTAAGCTATTAGCCGTGCGAATTGGCGCCGCTTCAAACGAAGCGGCGCTCTCCACTTAGTACCACCCGCCATTACCCTTTTCCCATCGATTGAGCGTGTTCACATGCCGTTCAATAGCACATATTGCAACAAATCCGGCATCTTCCGGCAATGGCTACCCAAACCCACTGAGTGTCGTCTCGAACTGCACTATTTGCAAAGCGTGTGATGTTGTCTGATACCCGTCGGTCGTATTGCCACTCGGCACTCCCATCCTGATAAGCTATGCGCATGGCATTCCTGACCGTACCATGATTCGCCAGCCCCAATTGCGCCTTCCAATAGTGCGTGCGGAATTTGACGTTACGTAAATGAAGAGCACGCCACCCGGATTAAAGCCTGTAATGAATGACGAGATTAACTACAAGAACAACCCGCTTAACGGTGTTGGCTTGAAAAAAATGCTGACAGAACTGACAGACCATTATGGGTTTGACATCCTCTTTGCCTACTTGAATATCAATTGCTTTAACAATAATCCAAGCATTGCGTCCAGCACAAAATTTCTGAAGAAAACAGATTGGGCTCGCGAAAAAGTTGAAGGATTCTATCTATATACCTTTAAGAGCCTGCCAAAAGCCTCATATCAGGAATCCAAACTACCCCCCAGAGATCGCATCATTCCAAACGATCAAAATGTTGGCGAGCCGGCGACGTTGAGCCATGAAGAGGCAGACCAGTTGCGCGAAGAACGTGAGATAAAAGCCGCTGAATTTGATTCAGGTAATAGCAAAAATAGTCATGTGAATAAAAACACTCAGCGTTCTAATAACACCGAGAACAATAGCACTCTCGAACAGAACAACACAAAGCCTGCATCGCCAAAACGCACGGCCAGCACTGCAGACAATCCTTGGGGCATTGTCAAGACGTAAGCAATAGTAGAGGACGGCAACGGAATATGGACGGACTCTATCAACGCTTCACTCATGCGGTTCTCCAGCTAGTAGACCCATATTCGTCAACCGATTTGCCGCCCTCTGGCAAGGTGTGGCCGTATCTCAAATCACACCTAAAACCGATTAAAACAGTACTCATACTGAGTATGATTGTTACCGTTTTAGCCGCAAGTATTGAAGTGTGGCTGATCAGCTATGCCGGAACACTTATCGATACTTTAGCGATAACGCCTAAGGATGAAATATTACAAAAATACGGACTTGAGCTTCTGTTTGCTGTTTTCATACTGTTACTGTTCAGACCACTAGCACAATTATTCCGGCACGCTATTAACGATATCGGGATTAACTGCAACGTTGCAAATCTTGTGCGATGGCGGGCACATGATCATCTAGCAGATCAATCTGTCGGCTGGTTTCAAGAAGATTTGACGGGGCGCACAGCAGTTCGCCTTGTAGATATAGGCAACCATGTAGCCGACATCATTTATCAGTGGCTAAATGCAATGGCATTTGGCTTGGTTTATATGGTGGGCATTGTGGTCCTTATGTCAGATACTGATATACGACTTGCGCTACCGCTGATTGCTTGGCTATTATTGTATATCGGTGTCATGACGCTTTTCATTCCGAGAATGGTGAATGCACAGCAATCATTTCAAAGCGCTAAATCTGCACTAACTGGTGTCGTGGTAGATGGCTTCTCAAATATTGATACGCTAAAGCTTTTTTCCAATCGCGAGTCCATGGTTAACGACCACAAGATCGCTTTAGAACAAACTCGGCAAGCCTTGTTTATCACACGCAAAATAAGCGTATCTATGCGCACCATCCTAACAACATTAGAAGGCATCATGATGGTCGGCTTTGTTGGGTATGGCCTTTGGCTATGGACACAAGACGCAGCTTCCATTGGATTAATAGGTGCAGCGGTTGCATTAAGTTTACGTATTACCACTATGGCTGAATGGGTATTCGATTCTGTGTGGTGGATATTTTTACGCGTAGGTAGCTTGCGAGAGGCGCTAAAGACCATTGCTCAGCCGTTAACTATTCCCATCACTAAAGATGCTCCCAGGCTGCATGTTAAAGGTGGGCAGATCAGCATTAAGAATGTGCAACACCATTATGGGCTCAACAAAGGAGGTCTTGACGACGTTTCAATAACGGTACGCCCGGGCGAAAAAGTTGGATTAGTGGGTCGATCCGGTGCCGGAAAGTCTACACTTGTGAACTTGATTTTACGCTTTCACGAGGCGGAGCAAGGTAGCATTTTTATCGATGATCAGAACATCCGAGATGTTGAGCAGGACAGTCTTCGCGCCTCCATTGGCATGGTCAGTCAGCAAGCTGCTTTACTCAATCGGTCAATACGTGAAAACATAGCACTGGGGCTTGTCGACACGCCTCATCACGAGATAGAACGAGCTGCGAAAGAGGCCCGAGCACACGAATTCATTCTGCAATTAAAAGATGCGCAAGGCCGCAGTGGCTACAACGCACATGTGGGTGAGCGTGGAATCAAACTATCGGGCGGTCAGCGGCAACGCATCGCGTTGTCTCGGGTAATACTGAAAAATGCACCTATATTGATTCTGGACGAAGCAACCAGCGCCCTGGATAGCGAGGTGGAAGCAGAAATTCAAATAGCACTCAACGGTGTAATGGCAAACAAGACCGTCATTGCAATAGCTCATAGACTATCCACAATTGCCAGAATGGATCGTATTATTGTTCTGAATGCGGGCAAAATAGTGGAGCAAGGTACCCACGAAGAGCTACAGAGAGCGAACAAGCTATACGCAAATTTCTGGAACCGACAGTCTGGTGGCTTTATTGGTCTCGAGGATGATCATTCCAAGGCTTAGACATCCATTTTTTTAGCATAGATGAAATGCTCATTCGTACGCGCAAAGCGTGAATGCAGCCGTTAATCTCCGTTCAGTTCAGTTCAGTTCAGTTCAGTTCAGTTCAGTTATACAATGACACGTAGCCGTCTGAGCTATCTATGGCGGCTATAGATTAACTAAAACTCCACACCTTTTTGAGCACGAATTCCCGCTTCAAAGGCATGCTTCACCATCACCATATCGGTCACTGTATCTGCAATTTCAATGAGTTCAGGCTTCGCATCGCGGCCAGTCACAATGATATTTAACATCGTCGGCTTGGCCGCCAATACCCGCACTACATCATCGATATCAATATAATTGTATCGAAGGGCAATATTTAGCTCATCCAGTACGATTAGGTCATAAGCCGGCTTATCACTACGGCAACTCTCTATCATCTCAATTGTTTGCTTCCAGCCATGCTGTGCGCTAGCGGTATCTTCGTCCAGATCCTGGGTATTCCAGGTGAAGCCGTCTCCACTAACCTTGTGGTCAATTTCAGGGAAACGCTTAAACGCCTCAGCCTCACCTGTTTTCCAGGTACCTTTTATAAACTGCATAATTCCTACATTTTGACCATGACCTGCCGCTCGGATAGCTGTCCCAAATGCAGAAGAGGACTTACCTTTACCATCACCTGTATTAACGATTACTATACCGCGCTCGATATTCGCTTTGGCAACTCGCTTTTTTTGTTCTTTCTTGACTTCTTGCATACGGGCATTATGCTCCGCTGCAGTTTCACCGTTTTTGTTATTGTCGCTCACTATGGCTTACCCTTTAAATAGTGCGGCAAACCAGCCACTGTTAGTATCACGTTGTCGCAAATGGCCGCTAATTGCTGATGCAACAAACCGACTTCATCGCAGTATTGTCGAGTTAATTCGCCCAGGGGAATTATACCCATGTTGGTTTCATTGGACACCATCACAACAGTGCCCTGTGCATGCTGGCAAGCGTGTACAAGCTCAGATCGACGTTGTTCCATGGTGCTGCAGCTTTTGGAGAGCAACACGTTGGTGAGCCACAGTGTTAAGCAATCAACCAATACGCAGGTGTCTGCTGCAGAGTGGTCAACTATTGCTTCAGCTAATTGTAGGGGCTCTTCTACTACTTGCCAGTGTTGGGGTCGGGTAGTTTTATGGTGTGCAATACGTTTTTGCATTTCACCATCATCGCCCGTAGCGGTTGCCACGTAAACCACAGACATGGACGAGTCGATGGCAAGCTTTTCCGCCAAACGACTTTTGCCGGATTTGATACCACCAAGTACTAAGGTTTTCATACCTGCCTCGAAATTTCGCGAACCGGAACAATATAGGGCAACTCACCCTCACCTTTAACTACCTCAACGCCATAGACATCTCGTAAATTATCGTCACTTAGCACATCAGCGGGGGCACCTTGCGCCACCAGAATACCTTCATGCATCAAATACAGGCGATCACAAAAACGATAGGCCAGTGATAGATCATGTAAAACTACCAGGCAGCCATTGTCACCTGTGGCGAACTGCCTAAGTAATTGCATAGTCTGCAGCTGATGACGTAGATCGAGAGCCGCTATGGGTTCATCAGCAAGCAGCACCTTGGGCTGTGCTACCAACGCGCGCGCCAACAGCATGCGTGTGCGCTCGCCACCTGATAGTGTAGTGGCATCCTGATCGCGAAAGCTTTCACAATCAGTCATTGCTATTGCCTCTTCAACAGCCAATTTATCCTCTTTTGTTAGGCGTTGCCAGGCACTCAAGTGAGGCCTTCGGCCAAGTGCAATGATTCGTTCAACCGTTAGTGGCCAATTGACCGGACCACTCTGCGCAACCCATGCGAGCATCTGACTTCTTTCTTGCAGCGAAATTTTATGAATGGCCCTACCACTGAGCGCAACCGATCCTGAGTCAGGCTTAACAAGGCCAGCCAGAAGATTCAACAAGGTTGATTTACCCGCACCGTTGGGTCCGACCAAACCCACAAGCTCTCCAGCTACAAGGCGAACTGATACACCATTGACCAGATGCCGCTCGCCGTGCTTCAGCGACACATTATCTGATTCAAGCAACGCGCTCACAAGTATTCTCGTCGGCTACGAACGATGAGATGCAAGAAAAAAGGTGCTCCCACTAATGCTGTTAACACCCCCACCTTCAGTGGTGAATCTGTAGGAATAATACGAACACCAATATCCGCTGCAAGCAATACACAGGCACCACCCAGCGCTGAGGCCAGTAACAGTCGCCCAGGCTCATGTGCCACATAAGGTCGCAACAAATGCGGGACAACCAAGCCAATAAAACCAATCATGCCCACCGTTGCGACTGCAGCACCGATGGCAAGTGATACCGCAATGAAAACACGCCAGCGTAAATGCACTGGATTAACGCCCATACTCTGCGCGGTTCGTTCGCCCAAAGTCAGTGAGTCAAGTTTGCCACCTACTCCCACCAACATAGCCCAACCAATGAGCGAGGTTGGCAGCATCAGCCAAAAGTCACGCATACTGCGGTCTGTAATATCGCCAAGAGTCCACAACACTAACTCGCGTACTGCAAATGGACTGGGAGCTAAATTCAACAGCAAAGACATACCTGCTGTTGCCAATGCATTGATGGCTACCCCTGCCAGTATTAAGGTTGTCACTGATGCATCGCGACCTGCCAATACATACACCAATAATGTGGCCAGTAGTGCCCCGAACATACCTGCAATCGGTAGCACATAGGGCGGCACTAAATTAGTGCCAAAATACAATACAAGCACCGCAAAAAAAGCTGCACCACTTGCACTGCCCACAAGCCCCGGACTTGCCAATGGATTGCGCAGTAATCCTTGCATGGCAGCACCACATAAACCCAAGCTTGCCCCCGCGACCAAAGCGATCAACGCCCGTGGCAAGCGGATTTGATTGAAGATAACTGCATATACGGAGTCTGAGCCTGCAACACTATCTCTAAAGGCCGTAAACAAAGGCAGCGAATCGCGACCGATGCCCATAGACGCTATAAAAAGAAGCAAGGCGACAAGCCCCAGCAACGTACACAGTTTGGTTTGAGATAGCTTCATCTTTGTGTAACAGGTAAATCAGTATGCATTGACCAGACAACGCTTACAAACGCGACACTAACGAGCAATACAGAATCAGAGTACATCGCTAATTTTTTACCCACTATTTTTCACCTGCTAGCCATTGTGAGCGCTCAGCAAGCAACCTATCTATCACATCAAATGTCCACGGGCCACCGCATACGGTCATTCGACTGGGAATGCTGATCACATGCGGGTTAATACCAGCAGCTAACAAAGCGGGGTGTTGGTTCATCGCTTGAGCACGAGAATAGGTACCCGGACTATAGGGTGAATCTATCAGTGCATCCGGGCGTAGTTTGATCATCGCTTCCAGCGTGAGCTTGCCATAGCTCTCTATGCCTGCAAGTGAGGCCGCATTTTGCCAACCAGCAAGTTCCAGTATTTGGCCTCGCACCGATAACCTTCCACTGGTGTAACCGTTAGGATCATACGCTGCTGCAATGGGTCTTGGCTCATTTGCAGGCTCAAGCAATAACAACCTTGCCTGCAAAGCTGTGATAACTGCTTCCCCACGCTCTTCATGCCCAAGCCATTTAGCGACGCTTGCAATGTTGTTCAGCACAGCTTCTACGCTGTTCGCTAGGGGCAATGTCTGCAACTCCAGTTCAAGCTCGCGAAGCAAAGATACCGTGTGCTTGTTTGAGTATTGTCCGACGATAACAACATCGGGCTGCAGATTCAGTATTTCTTCCGCATGACCATCATTGGTTGGGTAAGAGCGAGCTTTCTCAAAAAAATACGAACCTGCCTCCTCGTGAGACAAAGTAGATAAAGACAAAATTTGTTCTTTATCAGCCAACAATAAGACCAACTGATCAGCGCACAAATTGATTGAGGCAACCTTGATCAATGATTCGGCGTGAGACGTATCCTGTTGGATAGCTTGAGGCGTTTCAGAAGCACCAGTTCTCCAAGACAAAAAGCAGACAATACAGAGAAGAAGCGAGCGTACTGGGAGAGACATCAATGACACTGGTATGAGATTGTTCAAATTTCTAGTTTATAGCACGAATGTTGTTCGTATCCTAGGTTGTAGCTGAATTGCGCTGACGTAAGCTCGTCATCACCTCGGAAGTGGGGATCCATGCGACGATAAACCTTAGATGCTTAGCATTCACGCGAATGAAGTCTCCCACTACTTTCGCCTAAGTTAAGTGCCATTCGGTTGTAACTAATACCTTTGAGGTGCCTAGACGCTCGTATTAAATACGCCAGACTAGCAAAAATGCACATTAGAAAACCGCTAACATCCCCACGATGACTACCTAAATCAGTGAATACAGCCAAGTGGAGGTCTCGTCTTGTGCTTGTATCTCCGACAATTTTTCAAGGTTTACGTACACAACGCAGATAGTGTTAATGTAGTGTTCAGCTCTGTCAGTAAATCGCTAAGGTGCACGTAAGACGCTAAGCGTATGGCTCTACCAGAGGCTGCCGCCAAACAGTTAGGTTCCGTCCTTGGTTGTGAGTGAGGCTTCTAGGTCAATTTTGTTCTGGTGCAAAATGGTTTTGCACCCCGTCTTTGTTCAAGTTTACTGAAAACTATGAAATTAGGTATTTTGTCGTGTGGCCCCAACTCCTACAGTACACGTCGCTTCGTGGAGGCTGCGGAACAACGCGGGCACAAAGTTCGAGTATTGAACACGCTCAAGTTCGCTATTGATCTGGACAAGGGCAAACCTGACTTATTCTATCGGCAAAAACAGTTAAGCAACTACGATGCTGTGCTACCTCGTATTGGCGCATCGATCACCTATTACGGTACTGCAGTTGTACGGCAATGTCAGGAGATGGATATCTTCTGCGCCAATACATCGGCAGGCATAACCAACTCGCGAGATAAACTACGCAGTCTGCAAATCCTCAGTAGGCACCATGTCGGGATACCTCAGACCACGTTTGTGCGCGACAAAAAAGATGTGCTACCCGCTATCGAGCGTGTCGGCGGGGCCCCTGTTGTTATCAAGCTAATTGAAGGTACTCAAGGTATTGGAGTTCTACTCGCCGACACCATAAAATCGGCGGAGGCCATCATCGAGTTACTGCAGAGTCAAAAACAAAACGTATTAATACAAAAATTTGTTGCCGAAAGTAAAGGCCGTGATATCCGGGCATTTGTGGTTGGTGATCAGGTTGTAGCTGCCATGCGTAGAGTGGCGCAAGGTCAGGAATTTCGGAGCAATGTTCACCGAGGTGGGATAGCGGAGGCAGTAGAGCTGTCTGATGAGTATCGCGAAACAGCTGTAAGAGCTGCACAAATTCTTGGTTTAAGAGTGGCAGGCGTTGACATGCTCGAAGGCCGAGATGGTCCGCAAATAATGGAAGTCAATTCTTCGCCGGGCCTGGAAGGTATCGAGACCTGCACCGGGCTAGATATTGCAGGTACGGTTATAGACTACATATCAGCGCAAGTGGACTTTCCCGAAATCGATATCAGACAACGTTTGACGATCAGCAGGGGTTATGGGGTGAGTGAAATTTACGTTCCTGAAGGATCGAATTTTGTTGATCTTAGTATCGCCGACACCAAGCTGGACGAGAAAGATATTAATGTGCTCACTTTGTATCGAGGCAATAAAGTCATTCCCAACCCCAAGGCAAGTCGCACCCTTGAAGCTGAAGACAAACTATTGTGTTACGGCAAGTTGGAGTCGATGCGAGGTATGGTGCCAGCCAAAAGCCGGAGACAACGCCGACCAGAGGCCAAGCAACTAGTTACCGAGGTACCTACCGGAAGTAATTTCACACCAGCTTAAAGCAAAAAAACTAATGACGAATGCGAGATGATGCCTTGCCGGACTAGTCCAACAAAGCATCATCGCCATGGTCTAGTTGAAAATTATCGACGTTTTCCTCAACATCTGCAATGTCGTCATCGAATCTTGCAATGTGATAAACCGCATCGCCTTCATGTACCACCGGTAATTCCAGTCGACCAATTATGATACCGGCGCTTCGGGCTTTGATGGGGATTTGCTCGTTGCTCGCTGGATCGTGGATGTAGCCCAGTATATCGTTGCGTGCAACACTACTGCCCATGGTCGCATTGGCTCGCAAAATTCCGCTCTCTGGAGCTCGCTCCCAACGACTGTTAAGTGCAACATGCGGTTCCCTGTAACTCGCTGTTTGGCGCGCGGATGGGGGACGCAACATATCTAACGACCTCAACACACTGAATACACCAGACACGCCGGCACGAATAGCCAGTTCGTTGAAACGCAAGGCCTCTCCTGCTTCGTACAGCAATACGCGAGTACCCAGCTCACAAGCGCTGGCGCGAAGCGAGCCGTCACGCAGTCCTGAGTTGAGTATCACTGGCACACCAAAACTACGAGCCATAAGCAAAGTTTGCTCGTCAGTCAGGTCAGCACGTATCTGCGGCAGATTGGTGCGATGCCCCGAGCCTGTATGGAAATCGATGCCCACAGAACAACGCGAGACGATCTGTTCCATAAAAAGGTGTGCCAACCGAGATGCTAGGGAGCCCGATTCGCTGCCCGGAAACGAACGATTCAAATCACGTCTATCTGGCAGGTAGCGGCTTTGCTGTGCAAGCCCATACGCGTTGACAACAGGGATGGCCAGTACAGTTCCCGAAATACGATTGAGTAATTTAGTATTCAGCACACGGCGAATGATTTCCACGCCGTTCAACTCATCTCCATGAATAGCGGCGCTGATGAACACAGTAGGACCCTCTCGCCGACCGTGGACAACGTGCACTGGCAGGTTCATCAGAGCTTGGGAGCTGAGTTTGGGTAACTCAAGATCGACCACAGCTCGAGTTCCAGCTTTGACGGTGGTCCCGCCGAATTCAAACGATGTTCTCATGGTCTTGGAGACAGGTTCAGTTGATGTGACACGTGTACATGAACGTATCGCGTTACGGTATAACGCTAGGCACATTTATACGCCTTCTGGGGCATCTAGTTTGTCTGGTTGTGGAAAAAATCTTCATGGACGGGGAACGAATTCGCAGCAGAGACTCTGATACTTTGATTATTGCAATGACAAACGGCTTGGATGAGCACATCGACAGACTGACATAACGTCACAAAGCTCAAGTTGGTCGAAAATTGCGCAAAAGCGTCACTATTGACCAAAGATAACAGCCTGTGATCCAACCTATGGGCTAGAACTGCTACGATCCGGCATACGCACGAGATCCAAGGTTTATCTATAGAGCTTCATGAAAATTCCGTACACCAACAGCAGTTATCGAAACCATGGCTCACGACTTGCGTTATCCAAACTACGCAGTATTCCTGCTTAAACTTCAATTGAGCAAACCGTGAAGATATTGGAGAGAACGACCCAGAATCGCTGGTGGTTACTGACACTTGCTGGTGTTGCTCTGCTCGGCGCGGTGCAGATCGCGACAGTTCAAGAAACCAACCGCCATACTGAAGAGCTTCGCAACCTGCTAACAGCGACTCAAAGCCAGTCCCTGCAACTTATGCGCGATTTAGGCTACGGCGGATTGATACATAATTTCAAAAATTTCGTGCTTCGGACTGAGGAACAAAGCTATAGAGATAACGCGGCGAATTCTGCTAAAGAAGCGCTGGCTCTAGTGAATATTCTCGAGAAAAATGCAGCTGAAGTCGGTATCGATGCGTCATTGCAAAGCACACGAGAAATGATCCTCAGCTACGAATCCAGGCTCACCCAAGTGGCAGATTTACACGCAGACGGAATGTCCGCTGTCGATATAGACCAAACGGTTCGTTTTAATGATTCTTCAGCTATTCTCGAAGTACAGGTGTTAGTTTCCAGCCTGGCAAAGGCTGTAACAGTGACTGTTGAGCAGCTTGATAAACGCAGCGCAATTTTGTCAGCTGTGACTATAACCGGAACAATTTTTCTTAGTGGTCTTACACTCATACTGATACTGAGCCAACGACAACGGCGTAGACATCTGAATTTTGTTACAGCCACGAACGCCCAGCTAGCAGCAGGCAACCGTAGACTCTCTCGAATCAATACATCGTTAAAACAATTTGCTGGTATCGTCTCGCATGACTTAAAATCGCCGCTTCGTCATATCGGTATGTTCAACGATCTGATCATGGAAGACTATGACGATAAAGACGACGTCAGGGGGCACGTAGATAAAATTCGTAAAGCCTCCACACGTATGGACAAAATAATAAAGAGCTTGCTCGATTTTACACTTGCAGGATTTGCCGAACCTGTTCTCAACACCGTTGAAGTCACTGACGTTGTCACTGAGGTGGTTAGCGAACTTACACCCACCATAGAGGCTGCATCAGCGCATGTCAGCGTGCAAGTGGAAGGACGCGTAATCGCTGACAATGAACTCCTGAAGCGGGTACTACACAATCTGATAGGCAACAGTGTCAAGTATCGAAAAGCTGATGTCAGTCCTCTGGTTGAAATTACCGCCAAGAAGGTAGACGACCAAATACATTTCAGTATCAATGACAATGGCATTGGCATCAAACCGGAGTTTGCCGAACGTATATTCCTGCCCTTCCAACGACTACATGACGCGCAAAGCCATTTCGAAGGAAACGGTATTGGACTGTCTCTTGTGAGGTCAATAATCGAAGCGCATGGTGGAAAAGTGTGGCTTGATAAAAGCTACTCTGATGGCACACGCTTCGAGTTTACGCTTACTGCGGCTTAAGTGTATTCTGTTTAGAATTTCCGAACATTAGCCTTTGAACTGGGACTCCCATAATACTTTTATGGAAGTTAAATTACCACAAAACTGATCTCTACCATTCTGTCCAATTCTTTTCTTCCATGCATGCGTTAACGTGCAGAACTCTCTCTTCGTTGGGTTGTGTGACATTTCCAAGAACTATCAAAGAAGCAAGAGTTCGAAATCCAAATGTGCGCTCCGCTTGTTCTCTACGAAATTCCTCTAATTCTTCTTGAGTCTCTGCAGTTGACTCCAACCAGTATCCCACACACTCTTCCACATCGGCATTGTATCTATCAGAATTGACACTCATGGTGCCAAGTTCAGAATTTTGAACTTGCCTAGCAGCACACCCACTGATCAGAACTGTAAGGCCTAGAAATAAAATTGTGTTCTTCAATTGAAAACTCCCTTTAAAAAAAATTTTTAGTTTAAAACGCTTCTTTGTACACTAGCTAAACAGAATGCGTTTTGTGTTGGTCTATAAGCATAAATCGTAGAATGTGCTCAGGCGATTTTAGAAATACCACTTCAACCCCAGGTTAACAACAGACACCTCAGAGAAATTCTCATCATTTAAACTATAGCGAACAAAGTCAGCCGATACATCCCAGTACTCCGACAATCGAGTCTCTAACCCAAATCCGTAGGACAACCCGTTTCTATTCGCAGAGAATTTGCTTCGACCAATGAACTGCGTCAGCTCAACACCTGCTCCACCGGCTAACAAATACAGAGCACTTCGTCGGCCGAGCGGCAAGTGGCCTTTTAAATATAGCCCAAAGTAGGCCACACTCAATTCATCAAAAGTACGTGTAGAACTGTCATTGCCCCCGCCAAAATGGGCTTCAAGATCAAATAACTCACTTAATCGTAAGCCCATGCGCACCCTGACGCCAATGGTGTTTACGCTTTCTCCGCTGTCGCCATCAAGCGATAGAGATGACCCGTCAATACCGATATACTGATTGGCATGTATGGTTGATGCAAAGCCGATTGAGGCAACAGCAACGATAGCGGCAATGACAACGCGGTAATGATTGAGGTGCATATTTTTTCGTCGGTGATAACGAGTCGACACCACGATACGCTAAGCTTGCTTAACGTAGTCTTAACCAGCGTTCTATTGTTAAAATATGCAATGCCCCTAGCATTTCTTTGGTACGGCCGAACAACTAAGCCATTTAGAGCAAAGGATGATTAGCGCTATTATTTGTTCTGCAGCCAATGCTGCTGCGAATGTGCTAACAGAAACCTTAAACAGCAAAGGGATGCACTAACTCCAGTACATCTAACAAGTGTGATATCTCAACCACTGGCATCATGCAAATCTGAATCAAGCCCAATGTCATTGTGCGACTGATCATTTAGCGTAGCCGTTGAAAATTCATATGACACAGTGTCAGGCTTTGCCGATGCTCGTATCCGCGCATCATTGGCATCGCTTAAAAGTTCCGGTGCTGACCCAGCTCCCAGCGGCGACACCGAGATACCAATGTTCACACCCACGTCGACTTTGTCATCACCCAACAAAAACGGCTGCGAAATTAACCGCTTAAGCCGAGTAACCACGATCATTACTCCTTCCACATCTTTGATTTCGGATAATAGTATTCCAAATTCATTTGAGGTAATGCGAGACAAACTATGCTCAGGTCCAAAGTTTGTTATCAGATCCGTTTTGCGCAAGCCTTGTTGGAGCCGTTCAACGACCGCAACCAACAGCGCATTTGTGGCGCTGTAGCCAAAGCGAACAACCAATCGATCGATATCACGTAACTCGAATAACAACACTCCCACATGTTCTGCTGCGTGCGTCGCTCTGGCAAGCTCAGCTTCCAACGATTGCAAAAACAATGCTCTCATCGGCACACCGGTTAAGTCGTCATATTCGTGCAGAGTTTGTATTTCCCAATCTCGCAGCTTAAGCAGCGTTTCCAACTCCTCCAGACGTTGCTCTGGAGTGTCGACCCGCACTGGATCGATTTGATGTTCTGCTGCACCAGCCTCTGCGGACACCCATTGTTCATCGTAGATGCAAACCCTGTTACGCCCACCCTGCTTCGCTGCATACAACGCCTGATCAGCCAGATCAACCAACGCGGTTGCATCTGACGCATCACTAGTCATATCAGCCACACCGAAGCTTGAGGACAATTTTGGGACCGCTAGCTGGTCACCAGCAGCCAATAACACGATAGCTTCTCGCAAATTCTCACCAAGCTCTGCGGCTTGCTCAGCACCAACGCCGGGCAATATCAACACAAACTCCTCCCCGCCATAGCGCCCTACAACTTGATGTTCGCTACAGGCTGCATCCAGTGTATTGGCCACCGCACGAATTACGTCATCACCAACACCATGACCATAAGTATCGTTGACGCGTTTAAAGTGATCGATATCCGTCATGATGCACGACAGCTGTGTTTGTTTATTTTGTGCTCGCTCAAATTCCCGCGCTAGCTTCTCCATCAAAACACGTCGGTTGCTGATACCTGTCAGCGCATCCGTAGTCGCCAATCGCTCCAGCTCTTTGTTTTTTGCGTTAATCACAACTTGCGAGGCTCGAAGCTCTTTAAGCGTTGCACCCAGTTCATTGTTCTTACGCTCAATCGATGACACATCATCCAGAGTCACCATAACGCCACGCGCGCCTTGCGCCTCATCGCCCACCGGTGCACAGCTCACCATAATCAAACGAGTGACATCTGCCGACTGTACCAATCTAGCCGGCTGATCGGATACGGTGAGTCCTGAGTCCAGTGTGGTAACCCAGGGTTCTTCCCAGTTAGCGTCTACTTGCCAAGGCCAGTCTGCCAACGAGGTTCCCAACAGTGATTCCCTTTCGCACGATCCCATATCACAAGCCGCCTGATTAGCCATGATCACACGCAATTGATCATCCAAGATAATCACGCCAGCGGCAAACAGGTTAAACGCTGTGTCTACTCGGCTGGGCACCGTGCGGTTTGGATCAAGCTGAATGAACGCCTTATTAAGCAACAAGGTGAATGCCAAAAGGGAGCTAACCGCAAAAAACAGAACTCCCAATGCAGACTTTATGGCACTTTGAATAGGCGCAAACTCCAACTGGAGCTCACCCCATAGTTTTCTATCTTCAAAAATAGGCACTGAAATCTCTGACGACGTTGAAATAGAGGCAAAGTTTGGCAACAGACTCTCCTCGCCGTACTTCGCCTGCACCACGCCATTGGTCCGAACTAGGGAGGCAGTCTGTATGTCAGTACTGCGCCTTACAAGAGCTGCGACTACGAAGTCGATCGCCCCCTCGTCATCAATCCCGACAAGCGTGGACAGCTGCATCGCTGTTGATTCGGCAAGCATTTTTCTCGATTCACTAACACTGACTCGACCGTCATCGCGCAAACCGAGCAAATCTGTCAAAAACAACGAACACAGACTTAATAAAACAAGACTGGCACCAATGTGCAAGGGACGAACAAAATATTTGAGTTTTTGCAGTGTCGACGTTTGCATCTACTGGCTTCCAGACGCACGTCGAAACTGAAGCGTTCCACCTTCAGAGCCTGTAGCACTCAAGACACCGTCATCACTTAACAAAACAGCTTGAGCATCATCAGTCGTCGGCACATTGCCCAATACGGCCATCGGAAGATCAGCGGAGTGTAAAACGCGTGGTTCAAGCTCCACAAATTGAAGCTCAGACATTTGCCTTTTACGTTGTCGTCCTGACAGTTCAGCCATTGCAGACTACTCCGCCTCTTCTGCCAGCTCAAGGTCTGTATTAGCTGAGTTATCAGCACTTGCCGCAAGGAAATCCACAATGCACTTCTGACCAGCAGTAATGGCTAAGTCCTTGTTAGGTAACATCAGGCGCACACCGAATGTAGCGCTGCGCGTATCTAGCATCGCATCAACAGCATCAACGATTCCCGTTAGCCGATTGGCAGAATCCAATTCTGCTGTGATCAAAGCTTCACCACCCAACTGCACAGATCCAAATAGATCAGCCGGTAACACCACCTCAACGCGAAGCGGGTCCAGCTTTGCGATGCTCATGATCGGCTCATCATAGATCAGCTCACCCGGAGAAATAAATTGCTCAACCACGACCCCATCGATCGGACTGCGCAGGGTGCGTTGTTCAAGTTCAAGCGTTGAACGTTGTAGCTCAATCTGGACTAGCGCGCGGTTCTCCAATGCCTGCTCCATACCTGCTTGAGCAATTTTTTCTCTGGCCCGAGATTCATCTAACTGCTGTGCCGGAGCCAGATCTTGAAGATGTAAATCCTCTATGCGGGCAAGCTCTAACTTAGCCAGAGCAAGATCGGCCTCTCTTGCGCCAAGCTCACTGCTCATATCAGCTCGAGCGTGAGCATGAGCTACCATGATTTTCTGAACTCCCGATTCAAGTTCAGCGATTGGTTGGTCTTGAGTTACCGTATCACCTCGATCAACCAACAGACGCGCAACCACTCCGCGCACAGGACTACCAGCATCGGCCAATACGCTAGGCACTATAAAGCAGTCGTACTCATCTTCTGGCAGCCTCTGTTCGGCTTGCAATGAGGTGAATACGACACAGGTTAATATGACGAAGACATACCGGATCATAGCGACTAATTTCACGAAACTCCAATAGCGGTGTGGTGGGTAAGCTTTACGGAGGCATCCAGCGCACGCTGACGATCTGCAGCGTGACGGCGTTCGATTCCGAGTTGTAATTTTTTCAATAACATCAATACAAAACTGGTCGCAATAGGTATACCAACACTGGCATCTATATTTTTTGATAGGTATAGACGATCATTAAATTGTGACTTAACCGCTACCACTTGGCTTTCAGGCAACACATTTTTTTGTGATTTTACTGTGTGCCGACGCATAACTAACCGTTTCATGGAACCAACGAGCCATGAAGGCAATTCACTAGCAATCGATAAATCATCAAGATTAAGTAGCTGGACAAAACTTCCGTAGTTACCTTGACGAGCAGCACGGCCTGCCAACTGCCGATCTAGTCGAGCAGAATCGTTAAAGGCCAGTGAAATAACATGTAGGCCGCCACTGTCTGGAACTCCTGGCCCAAGCTGGATATCAGTACCACGCCCCGCCATATTAGTGGCAACAGTAACTTGCCCAGCAATTCCAGCTTGTGCCACTACAGCTGCTTCATCTGCATCTTGTGATGCATTTAAGAGGTTGTGTTTTATAGCATGTGATTTTAGTACGTTACTTACTCTTTCTGATTGTTCAACTGTCCGCGTTCCCACCAGCACGGGGCGTTCACAGGAAAGGCAATATTTTACATCTTTAATGAGTGCTTCAAATTGTTGCGCTTCGGTAGGAAAAATCTGCGCCGACAAGTGTTGTAACTGTGAGAGACGTGTCGGTAATACACTGATCACATCAACCCCATACACGCACGCAAGCTCAGCTCTGACTTCATTTAGCGTGCCACTCATTCCACAAAGCCTGATATAGTTGAGGAAGAAGCTTTGGAACGCTAATGACGCTACTACCTCATTCTCCGGTGTAACCTCACACCGTTCCTTGAGTTCAAGTAACGTATGTAATCCGTGCTGTAGCCGACGATCTGGTAAGGCTCTACCCGTATGAACATCAACCAGTTCAATACGGTTGTCGCGAACCACATAATCACGATCTTTGAACCAGCAATGTAGTGCGGATAAGGCGTTTCGAACTTTTTCATCACGATATCGGGTAGCACGCCATAGACCATCAACACGAGATGCCAGTCTATCCAACGTGTGCTCGCCCTCGGTTGTCAGGTGTACGATACGCTCTCCGGAGGGTACGGTAAAATCATCACCTTCTTGTAGAAGCCTGGCAAGTGTCAAGGCAACTACACATTCTTCGCGCTGGATCTTACTGTCTGCTCTGGGCGCCGCCAGCACAAGCGGTGTTCTTGCCTCATCGATCAACAAACTGTCTGCCTCGTCTATAATCGCTAGGCACAGACCACGTAGCAGTGGCTCGTTACGGCACATTTGTGTCTCACTATCAACTTGTGCCAAGGTACCTAGTTGTGTTGATAGGCGATGGGCCGATTCACTGCGTGCAAGGTTATCCCGCAACCAGTCAAATGCCACTTGCTTTCCCGTCACATGCACAACCTCGCAGCGATAAGCAATTCGTTTTTCGTGATCACTCATACTTGGCAAAACGTACGCTGCCGACAATCCCAACTCACTATAAAAAGGCATTAACCATTCAGCATCACGCTGAGCTAGATAGTCACTGGCTGTCAATACGTGAACAGGTGTTCCGTCATGAGCTGACACGGCAGCTGCAAGGGCCATTGTCAGTGTTTTACCCTCACCAGTGCCCATCTCAACGAACCGCCCATGCAACAACTCCCTTGCAGCAACAAGTTGAGCATCATGCGGATCTAATCCGAGAATTTTTTTTGCCACCCAGGCTGAATTCGCAAGCATCTCATCAATACTGCCAGCGACATGCCCTCTTGCATGTGGAGAGTTCTCTAATCGTTTAAATTTCTCATGACACTGGTCCACAGGTAGGGCTGACAATTTCGTAACGCGTTGTCTGATACCACGCAACCATAATGAAGACTGTGTAGTGCGTTGAGACACAAGTCTGGATCGGCTTCGCAATACCCATTGATCAAGGAACGTATTTTTTATTGTAGAGTGCTTTCTTTGCGGTGTTGGACCATAACGCAAGCCTGGACGCACGGGAGTAAAATCCCCCCGCGAGTCTTTTCTTTCGCCCAATGTTATGTTCATACCCGCTGCCTATCCATAAACGCACGCTTAACTGTGTTTATCAGCCTTCCTGCCAGCGGTTTTGGCAAATGAACAAAACGTACACTCACATGTTCACCAATGGGTGCGACGCCAACTGCTTCAGGCCAATTCAATTCGATATCCACAACAGAATTGAGAAGCTGTCGTCCATCACCTGAGGGGTCTGCCGCATGTGGGCCACCACCCAATGAACTCAATGCGGCGCTAGGGACTTCTAGGGACGCGCGAGGAGAGTGATTTAACATAGAGGTTGCAAATACATTGGCGTTCAGTCCTTGCTCCTGTATGCGCACCTCGATACTTTCTATGTGCTCATCTACATCAGCGAACTTGCGTTCACTAAATGCAAGACGAATGGTGCGTCCAGTGGGCGCAATGGTATATCCAACCACCTCACCCCGTGTAAAGGCGCGACCTAGCAGCAAGCTAGTGCCACTTACATCAAAGCGGCCACCCACGGTTGCCCGGTGATGCTCAGTGTCCAGACGTTGGGTTACATCATCAAGCATTGATTGGATAGAGGAAAGTTCAGGTAAGCGCTTTGAGTAACTAACCTGATCGGTGCGCGCAACGCCTGCCAATTCAGCCTTAATCTCGGCAACACGTGCCACAAGATATTGCTGTTCTGCGCTAAGGCCATCGTCGACGCATCGAAAGAGAATGTCTCCTGGCTGCACTTGTGCGCCCGGTACTGCCATGACCTCATTGACGCGGCATTGACTTGCCGCTCGAATCACTGCCTGCTCCGGCAGCCAAACAACACCTCTGGTTACGCTAGCATGCGGTAGCGGCATGAGGATCAGACCTGCAAGAGCAAGCAACGGCACACTCAAAGCCAAGGCCTTTGAGCGAATTCCGCGTAATTGTGTATCGTTAAACAGAGCCACCATTCCCAGCCACAAAGGCCGAACTAACGACTGGAAGAGCGCAAATAACGCCAGTGCAATGCCTAGTGCAAGCCATCTCTCACTCAGCATCCAGGCTATGGACAGCATCAGCCCAGTTCGATAGATGCCGGAAAAAACGCCATACCCTAAAAGCCATTGCCGTTCGACTGAATCTTCAGGACGAGGTGTATCATCGTGAGACCCTGACAGCAAACGACGTAGTAACCGCCCCACTGCACGCTTTGATCGTGCTTGTAGATTAGGAATTTCTAACCAGTCTGCAAACAAATAGTAGCCGTCAAATTTCAGCAAAGGATTGCCATTGACAAGCAGAGTGGACAAACCGCCAGTGAGCAACAATACCAAACCTATGTCACTGGCCAGACCTGTGCCATTAGCCCAGAACAAAACGCCTATGGCAGCGAACGTGACCTCAACAATAATGCCAGCGGCACTGACTAACATGCGATCGTACTTAGCCTTGAAAACCGAACTGGCACTGGCATCAACATACGGTATCGGGAACACCACTAACAGTGCTATTCCCATCTCGCGAACCTCTCCACCACAGCGCTTGATTGCTAAGCCATGGCCAAATTCATGGAGTAGTTTAAGCGGTGGAAAGGCGGCAAGAAACAATGCAGCCATGTAAGGGCTTAATTGGGTCGCATTGACTGTATCGTGAACTAGTCGCTCGGTATTAGTGAACAGTACAAAACCGCTAAACACCATCAAAACTGCCCACAAAGTAAAAGCTACTCGTGAAAACAATACGTTAGCCAATGGCTGTAGTCGATTCAACCAATCATCAGGATCCATCAGCGCAAAGCGTAAATACAACGGATTAAAGTAGCGTTGACTTTGCTCGGTAGCGCGTTTTTTCTTACGCTTCTCGAACAAACTCTCAACAGGAATCCTAGAATCAACCACCAGCAGATCTGCGGCATGCAAATCAGCAAGTAAGTGCATCCAAGCATCTTGTGTGGGCGCTTCATGATCTCGCTGTTCAAGCGCATGCTCCCAGACATCTCCAACGCTGATAGTCCCATCCAACTGGTCAACTAGCTCGAAGCTCTGCATATCCAGTCGATGAGTAGTACTGGTTGCCTGTCGGTGAAGCACCCACGAAATTCTTTTACGATAGACATGGCGTGTCACTAACACATCATCAGCCAGGCGCGCACGAACATCTCGCACTCTATGCCAATGAGCACTGAACAGCGGGCCAGTACTCATCCTACAAGACGCCACTTTAATTCAGTGATACGTTTCCATAATGGACCCAATAAAATCCGCCCTACACTCTTGGTTTCTCCCTCCAGTCGAGCCTGCCCACTTTCCCCGGGACGTAATGTTGATTCAGCAGTTGTCGCGTTTTCACTCAACTCCGCACGCACGCGAAATCGGCTAGCGCCATTACCAACTTCTGCAATGGGATGCACATATTGCACAGTTACAGCGAGTACATCATCTGGTCGCGCACGTAACGTCAATTCACCCACCTGATTTACAGATACATTGCGGATATCAGACTCATCGATTAGCAGATGTACCTTATAGCCATCTGCTGGAGCTATCTCGAAGAGCGTATCACCACGCGACACTGGCGCACCCAGCGTGTTGCCGGGATCCGAGTTCAAGACTATTCCTGAGATCGGTGCCGTGAGTGAATTCTGGTCTAACTGCCTTTGTACTAGGAGTTGTTGAGCTCTGGCTTGGGCCAATCGCGCACGGGCTACCGCTGAAGCTTGTCGATCGAAGCTTGCCATGGCTGCACGAAATTCAACCTCTGCAGTGGCGATTTCACTCGCGCTTCGAGATGCCTCAAGCTCAAGATCGCGTGAGTCCAAGGTCGCCAGCACCTGTCCCTTATCAACCCGCTCACCAGCGACAACATCCACTGACTGAACAAATCCAGCACGAGGTGCTGTGATCAATCGTCGCTCTAACGGTACCAGTTCAGCAGTGGCACCGACGTGCGACTGCACGGGTACCAAAAAAACCCCCATCAAGAGTACAGATACCAATCCGGTAAGCAGACGCCTTGCAGGGCGATCAGCCCCCAGCCATGACGTTGTAGCGGTGCCACATTTTGCTCGAATAACAGTTAGAATCCCTCTATCCGCATACCTATGCAACGTCAAAAGAGGCGCTACTACAGCCGCCACCTTTTCAAGAAAAGCGCCTTGATCTTCTGTGAAAACAAAACCGTCTCGACGCTCTAGCAGCATTGCACCAAGTAACTGATGCTCGCGATAAATCGGCACGCTGCAATATGCCATGGAACTGCGCCTACCCGCTAAAGACCGATGCGCAACAAGCACTCCCCATTCACGTCTTTCTCCAGAAGAGACAACGGGCCAGCGAATCACAACTTCACGATCACACGCCTCTTGCATGGCATCCACTAGCAGTTTTGACTCACTGGATGATGCATCGATAAAAGCTCGGTTCGACAAGGAACACAATTGCAGATTATCTTTGTGTGTTAGCGCTAAAGCTACTTGATGACATCCAAAATGATTCTGGACGGCGGCTACTAAAGCATCAAAAGCACTCTCTTGCGAATTGGCCTCCAGGACGTCTGAGATGAGCGCCAGAAGACCTGCCTGATCGGCTTGAACACTACTAGCGGGTTTCCTTGCTGTCAGGTCAGCAGAATCATCTATAGATTCCCTGATCCTCGCTACGTTACTCATTCTGAGACACAGTTCGTTTGTGAATTAGTCCTCAGTTAGCGATTCTTTGCGCGAGTTCTTTAGCAAATCAGGTAATTTCTTCTCAGGAAACTTGCCTACGGGCTAAGTCCTGTTCAACAGATATGGAGAATTTTCACCACTATTATTGGCCAAAATGTTGTGTCTAGCCCAGCAGAACAGGCATTTCGGGTTAACGTAGCTGGCCCCGATACCGAGTCTTGATCTATTAGAAAAATTTTTCGCGCTAAAGTCGTATTTTGCTGTAATTGCTCTAGGCGAGTTTGTTATTCACCTTGCACCACGCCTTGGCTTTGCGCATAGGATATGGGCGGATACTTGGATGGGTTGTTGTCATCAAAACAACTGGGAACGCAGCTCATCACGTAGTGAGGATTGGCGTTAAAGAAAAACGGAATCGAATAGCGCGATTGGCTCCCCGTATTGTTGTTAGCAAAATGGCGAGTGCTCAAAAATTTGTCGTTCGTCCATTGCTTTAACAATTCGCCAGTGTTGACGATAAACGCATTTTCCACCACTGGCGCTTTCACCCAAACCTTTCGGCGTTCACTGAAGACAGTCAATCCTGGTTGATCTTGTGCAAGTATCGTAAAAAATGATGTATCTACGTGCGGAGCAATCCCGAAGGCACTACCAGTATCATCTGCCACGCTGGGGTAATGAGTCATTCGCAAGCGATACAGTGGGTTAACAAACGCATCTTGAAAAAAATCAGTCGGCGCATTTAGTGCTTTGGCATAAATAGGTAACATGCGCTTGCCCAATTGTTCCATCTGTTGGGCGTAGCGTTCAACCACCTGTCGAAAATCGGGCAACTGTGCAGAATCAGGCCACTGATTATCATTCATACCCAGTTGATCATCACATTTGACAATGAAGGCCTCATTTACATTACCAGTTTGGCGTGCCGGCAATTTTCGATTGTTCAAAGGCAAATAACCCATACCACCGACAGCCCAATCGGGTCGATCCATCAGAATTTGATTTTTAATGTCGATAGGCTGCGCATGGAATTGACGTACTTGATCAAACGTCTGTTGCATATCTGCACTACTAATACCGTGGCCAACAATTGACAAAAAGCCCGTCTCTTCACACGCCACTCGAAGCTGCTCAGCGACGCTATTCAATGCCTCAGTGGATCCGTCGGCAAAGTACTCACTTAGATCAATGAGCGGAATATCGTCAGCCAGGGCATCCTCAGGTGCGGATGTGTCCCATTGCTCTGACTCATTCCTTAGCGCTTGTTCTTTGGCGTGGGGATCGAATTCGGCGGATTGTTTGGTATCTGAGATTGTCATTTATGGGCATTTCAATTTGCTATGGCACATGTTATCACTTGCTTGTAGACTAGGAAGTTACCTCATAGGCTTTGCATCCGCTCGTTTGATCTGAGGTGGAGCAGTCTATACCTGTGTGACATACCCGCTGAGGCATTAGCGTTCTGATAAACGCCCTGCACTGGCTTGACCTCTAACTACACAATAGTTATCGACTCTTGCATGTGCCGTGAAAATCCCTCCTTTTAGAATCAGCAATGAGAATTAATAGGTATATTTGCCAAAGTGGTATCTACTCCAGAAAAGCCGCGGATATCTATGTAGCTCAGGGCGTTGTTTTAGTGAATGGAAAACAGGCAACATTAGGCCACGAGGTATCCACCAGCGATACGGTCTCTGTTAACGGCGTCGTAATTGAGCCATTGGCAGCTGAAAATGTCATTTTTATTGCCTTGAACAAACCCATTGGCATTGTCTGCACAGCCGCCACAACAGATAAAAGAAATATAGTCGATTTTGTTGGGTTAGATAGTCGTATTTACCCAATAGGTAGACTAGATAAAGACTCGCAAGGCTTAATATTTCTGACTAACAAAGCTGATTTGGTTGACAAAATATTGCGCTCGGACTATCACCATGAAAAAGAATACGTAGTTACCGTGAATAAAGAAGTAAGCGATGAATTCACTACCGGCATGAGCAGTGGAGTTCCCGTGCTTGGTGTTATTACAAAACAATGCAAAGTTGCAAAAGAGTCGCAGTACGTGTTTAGAATAATTTTGACTCAAGGCCTCAACCGGCAGATTCGTCGAATGTGTAAACACTTTGGGTATTCAGTGGAAAAGCTTGAGCGCGTGAGGATTATGCATATAAAACTGGACGAGTTGCCAATCGGCAAGTGGCGGGACTTCACTGCTGAAAATCTCTCAGAGTTGTATCAAGTATTGGAAGCCTCACAAGTGGATGGCAACTGATCGCTAAGCATATAGAAATCCAAGACAACAATGGAATAATCAACAAATACGTTGTATCAAAGGCTGTCCAGCCACACATTGCCGCCTCTTCCCTACCGAGGCATAGCGACAGCAGTATTGACAATGAGCTCTACCATGATTTGGCGCACATAACTATCCACACTGAGCTTACTCGTTGGCATCTCGTGAATCCGCCGCTTTACCACTAATCCATGCGCCACCAACTCCCAACAACCAGATGACTCCCAAGGCCACCGTAGCCATCGTCATGCTATTGGAGCTATTAGCACTTCTATGTTCTACAAGTACATTCATCAGCGCACTGAGTTCCAGTTGAATTTCTCCACTAACCATTTTCTGCGCTATCAGATTGGCCTGCTCCCAGACGTCGGCCAACAGTATGTACGTGGCGATAGTTGATGCCAACATCAAAGCCACTGCCTGCCATCGTTTGCCCAAATACCAGTGTCCGGCACCCGGAACAACGAATGCAGAAAGGGTAACGGCTTTTTTAGTTTTATTCATGTAGACGGATTACCAGACGAAGATTGGATAGATGTGCAGAGAATATTTATCGGCTATACAGCTACATATTACGCTGCAAGGCCCATGCTAAGAATAGAGCTGAAGCGATATAACCTGAAACGCGCCCCCACAACTGGCTGTCCGGATACATCGCAGCCCCGCTACTTGTTGTGAATTAGTGCACTTTTTACAAAGTAAATCTATAGATCATCATGAAAGCGGTGGTAATACCAGCATGATTACTCGCTTAAGGAATACATTGTCTTTCGGTTCTAGAGAATATGCCAGTCGCCTACACTTTCTGAGACAATTAAATGATCGCCACTAACTCGATACCCCTTCTATTAAAGTTTACTTTGCTTCTCGTGGCGTTGTTAGCATCCAGCTGTTCAGGTTCAAGCGGATCCTCCTCTGAGGGTACACAACTGGCTACTGACAGTAGCGTTGTAATACCTGGTGAACCTGACGAAACATCAGATGTTCCGGATGCAGTCGTTGATGTAGATGCCAGCACAGATACAGATACAGATACAGATACAGATACAGATACAGATACTGATACTGATACTGATACTGATACTGATACTGATACTGATACTGATACTGACACTGATGCAACAGTACCAGAACAAGGCGAGTCTGACACGTCATCACAATTCACTACGCAAGTAAATTTCGACATCACAGTTCCCGCCTATGTTTCTAGCGAACTGCGCGTTGAATTGCTCTGGGGTGATGAAGACTTCAGAGCACAATGGGTAGGTGATGAATTCTGGAACGCATCTGCAGACTTGCAAATGGACACTGAGCACCCTCTAACTGTCACTTTTTATGATGATAACGGCGCCCTGATTTTGGGCGTCTATGA
>JALZUD010000025.1 GCA_023301725.1 Granulosicoccus sp.
AGTTGTTATTGCTGCAGCAATGGCTTCCAGAGCGTTTATCCTTTTCGGACTTTTGCCGCTTCTATCCAGTTTACGACTTTCGCCAAAAATCGAAACCCCCTATAAGGTAAGCATATTATGGGGTGGTCTGCGTGGTGCATTGACATTGGCGTTGGCGCTGGCGGTGACCGAAAGTGCTGCGGTACCTGATGACATAAAGCGGCTTGTAGGTATCTTAGCAACAGGTTTTACACTGTTCACCTTACTGGTTCAGGGAACAACGCTTCGAAGAGTCATTAGCCTGCTAAAACTTGACCGTTTATCGCCATTAGACCAAGCGTTATCAAATCAGGTTGTGGCTGTCGCGTTGCAGACCATACGTGAGGACATGAGTACACAAATCAAACATTTTGACTTGCCGCATAAGGTGGTTCGTTCAGAGGCCAATCGCTTGTCAATGCGAGTTGATGCAGCAGTACATCTTGCAGAGGATAACAAGGACATCGGCGACCGAGACCGAATTAATCTTGGATTGATCGCATTGGCAGTCGCAGAGCGTAACGCTATCCTGGAACGACTTCGTGAACGTACCTTTCCGTTACGAATTGCTGAACGTGCAATTGCCGATGCTGATCGGCTTATCGATGGATCTCGTGCAACAGGGCGAATCGGGTACCAACACACCGCAAAAACCAATATCGCGTTCACACTTGATTATCAATTGGCTTTGTTTGCGCACAACTACCTGAAGTGGTCATCACCACTCACTCGAATTGTTCAGGAACGCTTTGAGGTGCTGGTCTCTCAACGCGTCATATTGGCTGACTTGGAAGGTTTCATTAATGCAAGGATCAAGAGCCTTCATGGCAAGCGTGCAGCTGACTTATTGCATGAGCTGCTCGTTAGACGAAAAGCCACTGTGGTGGCAGCTCTTGAAGGTCTACGGCTTCAGTTTCCGGGCTACGCGGAGGAGCTTGGAAGAAGTCTCATTCAAAGAACTGAGTTACGCCTTGAAGAAAGGGAATATGAGTCCTTGCGAGCACAAAGCCTGATTGGTTCTGAGCTATATACAACACTGGTTCAGGACATCACTTCGCGGCGTACATTGGCCGAGCAGAAGCAAGAACTTGATATTGCTGCGCAAGGAATAGAGCTGATCAGGCAGTATCCTCTATTTGCTGATCTTGACAATGAAACTCTGAAGGCATTAGTGCGCAACATGGAAGCGCGCTATGTCGACAGCAATACTGTTATCGCAAACAACGATCAGATTGACAAAAAATTGTATTTCATCGTATCCGGCGTTGTAGAAACAGATATTGACGGGCAAGTGACCCAACATAGTACCGGTGAGATGTTTGGCGCAATAAAGCACACAGTTGGGTCGCGGCAACAAACCAGAATTTGTACGATTGAGCCGTCTACACTTCTGGTGCTGGATGAAGCCAGGTTTCAGCGTCTATTGAAACGTCTGCCCAAGTTGCAACACATGATGAACGATGCGCAGGGCAAGCATAAGCTGGCATAGCTTTATTAAATAGCCTATTCGGTATCAAGCTATGGAAGTTATCCTTGTATCAAATGCGTGGTAACAAGCTTATGCAATTGCTCTGTATACACGCCACCACGTGCTGAGCGCGTCCAGTCAGATGTCATGGCAACCGTGATGCCCTCTGCGGGTAACACATGAATGAACTGTCCACCATAGCCCCGCGCGTACGCAAAACCGGAAGCACCAACGCGCCTTAAAAACCAGCCATAACCGTAGTCGTCACCGGAGAATGGTGAATTGGTACGGGCAATGAAGCTCTGCTGCGCCCAGTCGGTTGACAGCACTTGTTGCTCATTCCAAACGCCTTGTAAACGATACAGTTCACCAAATTTAGCCATATGCAAAGGTGACAAAGACATCTCATTGCCTCCCATATACAGACCCTGAGGATCACGTGTCCATGGGGCGAAGTCGATACCTAATGGTTTACCTAGCCACTCTCGCGAAAGCTCTAGCAAACTGGCGTCACTGAGTTTGGTAAGCACAGCTCCCAATACATGCCAATCGCCGGTAGAATACAACATACGCCCACCTGGTTCATCAACGAAACGACGGCTTAGCACATACTTTACCCAATCATCACTCGCCACCCAAGTACCGTAAAACGGTCCTGATGTACGTTGCAAACCCGCTTGCATCGTGAGTAAATTTGCGACCGTTAATGTGGCAACGCGAGGATCGGCATTATTGGGTATGAGATCAGGGATGGCGTCCCCCAGTGTCACAGACACATCAGGTATGACCTTACGCTCTACAGCGCAACCCACCAATGCTGCCACTAGTGATTTAGAGACTGACTTGACGTTGACTGCGCTCTCAACAGAGGGTCCTGAAAATGCCTCAGCGAACACAGTGCGCCCATTGTGTAGAACAACCAGTGAGCGAAGCCTGTCGATACGAGATGCATCGAGGCGAAGCGCTTCGATTCGATCTGTTAGAGAACGAGACGATTGGACATTTTTCGCAAACCCCTCTGACTGTGGCTTGGGCGAACTGCTCGCCACCTGAGTTTCAGCACGGGTGACTGACGCTGCGCAAAGTCCTGCGCCCACCATGCCTAGTAGACGTCGTCTTTTGTGAAATTGTTTGTTCAAGACCGGTGGCTCCTCAGGCAGTAAACTCCAAACTAAGATTTTACCGCTAATGAGGTCTGGCCTGCTAGTTGGATGTGCCGTTTTGACGAGCCGCATTACTTAAATGTACTGATCGGCTGTACACATGGGCATTTATGTAGGAAACGAGCCACCGCCAGATAGTATGGCGGCAGCTTTTGTTGCTATTGCAAATGATGTGATTCTTGTGGTTTATAAACCGGTGTAACTAGACCTTCCATACGAGCCTTCAGTTGCAAAGAAAGGTATTGCGAGTAGTGCCTGCTCTGGTGAAGATTTCCACCATGAAGCCACAAGGCTTCCTGCGGTGTTGGTTTCCACATATTGCGCTGCTCTCCCTCCCATGGGCCTGGATCCTTGGTTGTATCAGACCCCAGCCCCCAGACTTTGCCGACTTTGTCTGCAGTTTTTTTGTCGATGAGATCTTCAACCCAGCCGTTCATCGATCCGTAGCCTGTAGCGTAAACGATGAGGTCTGCATCTAGGTGTTGTCCATCCGATAGGAGTACACCCGTTTCATCAAGTGCGTCTACACCGACGTTGCTGATTAATTTGATGGTACCGTCGATAATCAGTTGACATGCACCAACGTCGATGTAGTAACCAGATCCACGTCGAAGATACTTCATGAACAGCCCTGAATTATCATCACCCCAGTCGAGCATAAAACCCGCTTTTTCCAAGTCAGCGTAAAAATCAGCATCACGCTCTTTCATCTGCTCGTAGAGTGGTATTTGAAATTCGTGCATTATTTTGTACGGCAGCGACGCAAAAATCATGTCCGCTTTTTTTGTTGTCATACCGCTATTTACCGCATCCTCAGAGTACAAGGCACCTAATCCGATTTCCATCAAAGAATCTGATCTTACGATGTGGGTTGATGAGCGCTGCACCATAGTGACGTCAACGCCTGCCTCTGCCAATGCACCTGAAATATCATGTGCTGAATTGTTTGCCCCTATAACAACGACTTTTTTACCCGTGTAATCATCGGGGCCCGGGTGTTCCGATGAATGCTGCTGTTCACCTTTAAAAACAGCCTGTCCAGAAAATTGAGGAACGTTTTTCTTGCCTGACATACCTGTTGCCATGATGAGTTGCTTGGGTCGTAATGTCACTTGCTCGCCATCGCGATTTACCGTGATGACCCATTCTTTTTTAGCCTCATCGTAAACTGCCTTGTTCGCTTCACTAGACGTCCAGTAGTTGAGTTCCATAACCTTGGTGTACATCTCTAACCAATCACCAATTTTGTCTTTGGGTGCGAACACAGGCCATGTTGCTGGAAAGGGCATGTACGGTAAGTGGTCGTACCAGACAGGGTCGTGCAGACAAAGCGACTTATAACGGTTTCGCCAGCTGTCCCCCGCTTTGGGGTTCTTTTCGATGATGATAGTGGGGACATTCAGATGGCGAAGGCGCGCACCCAGCGCAATGCCTCCTTGCCCACCCCCTACGATTACGCAATAGGGCTGTTCGGTATAGCCTAGCGTTTGTCGCTCATGCGCAAGCTTTTCTGTCCACGTCATCCGACTCGCATCTACGCCATGCTCAGCTCCCATTGCACGGTTGTAGCCTTTGCTCTCTTCGAACCCCTTGAGTTCAGTCATTGTGGTCAGCAGCGTCCAGATTTTGCCTTCCTTGATGCGAATATGACCCGAACCTCGAGAGGCCGTCGTCTCAAATTCAATCCAACCTTCCACCAGCGCTTTATCACCCGTAGCAATTTCGCCAGGCGCTGTAACAAAGCTAGCAGGTTTAACTGAGATCAGTTGTGTGTCCAACATGTCGCGTACCTGATCTTTGCCTTCCATAGTGCGAAGGTTCCAGGTAAAACTCACAAGATCTCGCCAATAGCAATCGTCTTGAAAGAGCGCTAAAACTGAATCAATATCACCTCGCTCTAACGCATCACCAAATTGAGTTAGCGTTTCATCGAGAATGGCCTGAGCTGTTTTATCTAGCATAAGATTTATCTCCTGTTGAACAACTATTAAATTAAAAGTACTGTGCAATCAAATTTTTATTGTGCTAGCGAAGGGCTAACTTTTAAGATACATTAATTTCACAACAGGTAAATTGGCAATTTCAGAAAAAACAAAGAACCCCATGCGACCACTACACCCATCGATAACAGAGCAACACATAACAACCTTTCAAAACGAGGGAGTCGTGCTCATCAGAGGATTGTTCAAAGACTTCGTTGATACTATTAGCAGCGGTATCGAACAAAATCTTGCATCCCCTGGCGAATTTGCTGCAGAGAATCTTCATGATGGCGAAAACGGACGATTCTTCGATGACTATTGCAACTGGACACGTATCGAACCTTTCAAACGGGTGATTTATGAATCACCCGTAGCGCAAGTTGCTGCCAACCTAATGGAGTCAAAAACTGCTCAGCTTTTTCACGAACATGTCTTGATCAAAGAGCCGGGCACCTCAAAGCCAACGCCATGGCATCAGGACAGTCCGTACTATTTTGTTGATGGACAACAAACAGTGTCTTTCTGGACGCCAATAGATCCGGTTAACGAGGCATCT
Source organism: Granulosicoccus sp. (assembly GCA_023301725.1). Taxonomy (GTDB): domain Bacteria; phylum Pseudomonadota; class Gammaproteobacteria; order Granulosicoccales; family Granulosicoccaceae; genus Granulosicoccus. The sequence continues at coordinate 5,188 of JALZUD010000025.1, forward strand.
TTGCGTTGTGTTGCAGGCTCACACCGATGGGAAAAACCTGTCCTACCGACACGTTGGCTGGCCAACGATAATTTCTATCCTGACTCTGATGCGTATCTTGCTGTACCCGATCCGGATGCTGAAGGGATGCCCATCCGCGAATGGCCAATGCAGCCGGGAGATGCCGTCGCGTTTGCCTTCGGTACACTACACGGCGCAAGAGGCAATGAATCATTGAATAGACGCCGTGCTTTTTCTTTGCGGCTGGTGGGTGATGATGCGCGATACGTCGAACGAGCTGGCCCTACCTCACCGCCATTTACCGGTCATGGTATGCAACCGGGCGCTCGCCTGAGAGAAGATTGGTTTCCCGTTGTGTATTCGGCATTATGATTACTTGATGTATCAATTGATTTATTGAAATGCGCGTTAGTCAATGTGAGCTCTGAGTCCTGTCAGACGACTAATTTGCGCCGTGTAGGCTTCAAGCGCTTCATTTATTGACAAGATGCTGACATAATAACTTCATCGAAGAGGAATGCTGCACGCAGGCTTAGCCAATGAAAGCGCCCAAGTTATTGACAGGTAGTGATCATCGCAACAGCGCGGAAGCCTAGATGAATAGCGCTGCGGCTGGCCATTACTGTCTACTGCTTGAATGGCATTCATCCAGAGCGTACAATTAATGCTACGCACGCTGTTACATCCTTTAGTTGTTGTCAACAACGCGGCTTTACGAGTCTGCAATATCATCGGTATTGTCGCCATCGCGGCAATGGTCGTTGGCATACTCATTCAAGTCTTCTTTCGATATCACCCTGGTTATGATGCACTGCCCTGGCCTGAGGAGTTTGCCCGCTTCTGCATGTTGTGGATGACCGGTCTCATGGCACCCATTGCTTACCGCCAAGGCGGCTTTGTGGCTATCGATATGCTGAATGACTTTCTGGGTAAACGAGCATCAGCTGCCCTAACGTTGTTGTTACTTCTGATCGGCTTGTTAGTTCTGATCATGGGTGTAAAGCTCGGCTTCAAGCACATAAAAAGCGGAATGCTATTTTCTTCAGCGACCCTCAAGATTCCACTTAGCCTTATAGGCATGGAAACAGTCAAGCTAAAGCTAATCTATATGTATTCATCGCTGTGGATTGGCCTCATCTTGCTGGTAAGCGTTAACATCGAACTGCTTCTGAAATCACTCGACACACTTTTCACAGGTCATGAATATTCCAATAACACATCACCAACGACTGACGTAGTGTCGGCAGGAGCCGACTGATGCTAGTGTGGTTTCTGCCCCTGTTTTTACTGTTTCTGTTTATCGGTTTACCGGTATTTTTTGGCATGCTGGCAGCACCAGGCATCATGCTGTTCATCAATGGACAAGAGCGTGATCTTGCTCTGTTGTATCGCAATGTCTATAACGGTATGGATAGCTTTCCGCTTATGGCGGTGCCGTTTTTCATGCTGGCAGGCGAGTTGATGAACAAAGGCGGTATAACGCTTCGTTTGGTGGCATTCTCACAAACCATGATGGGACATCTACGTGGCGGTCTAGCCCACGTGAATATACTATCGTCCATGTTGTTTGCCGGTCTTTCCGGCTCGGCGGTTGCAGATACTTCGGCTCTGGGTTCCATGCTGATACCCGCGATGGAAAAGCAAGGGTACACACGGCGCTTTGCTGCAGCGATTACTGCCGCCAGTTCGGTCATCGGACCTATTATTCCGCCCTCAGGAATCATGATAATTTACGCCTATGTAATGGGCGAAAGTGTTGCGGCGTTGTTTCTGGCAGGCATTGTTCCAGGGATTCTGGTGGGCTTGGGCTTGATGGCTGTGGTGGCGCTACTGGCGAACCGATATCAAATGCCGGCTGCCACCAAGAAGTCGACATGGGGCGAAAAAGGGCGTGCGGCTGGAAAAGCATTCTTCCCGCTTCTCACCCCCGTCATCATTCTTGGTGGAATACTGCTCGGTGTATTTACTCCCACAGAGGCTGCAGCCATTGCTGTCGCTTATGCCCTTTTCATTGGGCTATTTGTACTCAGAACACTCAAATTCAGTGATCTGCCAACAATTCTTTCCAAAGCGGCTTTAAGCTCAAGCGTTGTCTTGCTATTAGTAGGCTCGGCTATGGCATTTAAAACCGTAGTCAGCTTAAGCCACACGCCTGAAATTCTGGCAGCTTTTATATTAGGTCTTAGCGACAATGCGTACATCCTGCTATTTCTGATCAACATATTGCTTTTTATCGTGGGTATGTTCTTAGACGCAGGACCAGCCATCATCATACTCGGGCCCATATTGGGCCCAATATTCACCGACCTGGGTGTACACCCTGTGCATTTTGCCATCATCATGTCGGTGAATTTAACAGTGGGCCTTGCCACGCCGCCTATGGGGTTGGTGTTGTTTGTTGCCTCGTCAGTCTCTGGTGAGAAAGTGCAAACCATTGCCAAAGCCATTTTGCCGTTTCTGGCCGTTGAAATTGTCGTCATCTTCCTGATCACCTATTTTCCTGCCATTTCGATGACCATTCCCAGACTCACCGGGTTTGTTCAGTAGTGTAAAAAATGCTATACGCATAGTTCGATTTATTAATCACCAAAAGGAGACTTATGAAAATCATCAAACCTGTACTGCTGTTCTCAGCAGCCGTTCTGGCAGCTACATCCTTTGTAGCTAGTGCTGCAGACATCACGCTGCGAGCTACAGCCAACTCCAACGAAAATGATGAAGATTACGACGGTTTGGTCGTTTTCAAAAACTACGTTGAAGCTGCATCAAACGGTGTAATCGAAGTTGAGTTATTTATTGGCACGCAACTTTGCTCAAAAGGTGCGGAATGTTTACAAGGTGTAGCTGATGGCTCCATTGATATTTATATATCCACATCTGGTGGTGCTGCTGGCATCTTCCCTTATGTTCAGGTGCTCGACCTGCCTTACCTAATGGCAAATGATCGTGTTGCTGAAAGCGTTCTAACAGGCGATTTCACTCGCACCATGCGTTCCATGGCACTAGAGAGCTCCGGTGATCAGATTCGATTAATGACCATTGGTAACACGGGTGGCTGGAGAAATTTTGCCAACACCAAACGCCGTGTTGCAGGTCCTGCCGATATGGAAGGATTAAAGATACGAACAGTCGTTGCTGATCTGCCACAAGAACTGGTAAAAGCACTGGGTGCATCACCTACACCTATTCCTTGGCCTGAGCTATTCACCTCTTTCCAGACAGGTGTTGTCGAGGGCTCTAAAAACGGCATTACAGACATCATGGGTATGAAGTTTCCTGATGCTGGCCTACAGTACGTCACCCTTGATGGCCATGCCTACATGGGTGCCTTGTGGTGGATGAACAACGATCAGTTCATGGGTATGGATGAAGAACTACGACAAGTCGTTGTCGATGGTTTTGCAGCATTGCAACAAGCAACGTTCGCATCACCTAAGCGTAAGTCTATTGCTGCCTATGAAGAGTTCGTCGCAGGTGGTGGTGATTTGTACGTGCCAACTCCAGAGGAAAAAGCGGCGTTCAAGGAAGCTGCTGCACCGGTATACGATTGGTTTAAAGAAAACGTAGATGGTGGCCCAGAAATCTTTGATGCCCTGACCAGTGCTGTTGCAGATACTGAGAAAGCATTGATGGAAGCTAACGCCAAAGATCTCCAATAAGTCTAAAAGTATTGGCAGGCATGAGTGATCATGATTCATGTCTGTCATCAACTGCCTCACTCCAGTGGATATATCCAGGCTTTATAGTCATCAATTAACCTATGCGCATGCTCAATTTGCGATTCGGTCATTTTTTTTACAACTTCCTCCTGGCTTATCGCCGCATCAGGATCACCCCCAATGGCCGAGAGCACGTACCACGTATAGGCGCGCACCAAGTCAGGTGCCTCGATGCCGCGCCCTACTTCAAAGTACCAACCAATTCCAGACTGTGCGCCAGCATGGCCTTTAAACGCGGCACGTTGGTACCATTCAAACGCTCGCACATCGTCGCGCTCTACACCCAGCCCCATCGCGTACATGACGCCAATAAGTTCTTCAGCTTCAGCATTGCCCGAGCGAGCTGCCGGCTGCAAGGCTTGCATTGCAGCGCCAAAGTCACCTGTCTCCATCAAATCTCGCGCTACTTCAAGATCAGCCCAAGCATGCGAACAGCCAATGACTATTGCAATGATAACCAAAAGTCGTTTGATGTTCATCAATCTGCTATTCACCCTCAAGTTGTAAAACCTAAATTATTAATCGTACTCTGGATACTGTCTGCCATTGCCTGTTTAGCAATAGCCAATTCGGCACAGGCAATAGAGCTACCAGATCGCCTAACCCAAGACGATTTTCCAGCTCAGAACGAAAAACAGGTCAAACTTGGCCAGCTGCTCTTCTACGACAAGATTCTATCTGGAAACAAGAACATTTCCTGCGCAACTTGTCATCATCCAAAACACTTCAGCGCAGATGGCTTGTCTTTAGGCATTGGTGAAGGAGGAACCGGTATCGGCCCAGAACGTCTAGCAGGCGAAGGAGCTACGCGAATAAAACGCCGTATTCCACGACACGCTCCAGCCCTGTGGAATTTGGGGGCACACGATGTAAACACGCTTTTCCACGATGGGCGTTTGAGTTTGTCTGATGACTACGGTAATGGCTTTAACTCACCTGCCGCTGAACGCCTACCTGCGGGCCTATCAGGTCTGTTAGCAGCCCAAGCCCTGTTACCCCTGGCATCGCGCTTTGAAATGGCTGGTGACCCTGAGGAGAACTCTGTGGCGCGCGCAGCCTACGATCGCATAGACCATGTCTGGCCGATTATTACCCAGCGCGTACAGGCAACGCCAGGCTATGAAATACACTTTGTAGAGGCATTCGAGCATGTCAACAAAGCTGGAGATATCAGCATTGTGGATATTGCCAACGCACTAGCGGCGTTTCAGTCTGTTGAATGGCAATCATATGATTCCAGGTTCGATGAATACATTGCTGGCAACAGTGACGCCTTAAACCAAACTGAAACAGAGGGAATGCAGCTTTTTTATGGTGAAGCGAGTTGCAGCGAATGCCATTCGGGAAAGCTCTTTACCGATCAACAGTTCCATGCACTAAAACTCCCTGTATTCGGGCCGGGGCGCACTCGTGCACACGACCCTATTCCCAGAGACACCGGCAGACTCTCTGAAAGCGATGCCTTGGAAGATAGTTATCGATTTCGCACGCCTTCTTTGCGCAACGTAGAACTCACCTCACCCTACGGACATAACGGGGCTTATCATTCACTCGAGAAAATGATCAGACACCACCTAGATCCCGATGCAGCCAATGCTACGTGGACTATCGCAGATGCCACACTTCCAGATATTGACTGGATAAACCACACCGACTTTATCGTTACTCAAGACAAACGTGAGATGGCTCGCTACCAGCACTACAGCGACGTACAGCAGCGTGTGCTGAGTGATGTGCAAGTTGACTCACTGATAGCGTTTCTGCAGACACTTACCGGTCGAGGTGTAGAAAACACGCCACTAGGTATACCCGCAACTGTGCCTAGCGGTTTACCGGTGGACCAGTAACCCTAAGCAACTATCAGGCTTGCTTACTTTTTTCAATAGCTGCAATGGCAGCCTAGCACCTCGTAAGTTGATGCGTCGACGATGAGTTTGGTCCGCGGGTAGCTAAGCCGTATGGACAGTGCTCTAGCGCTCAGACTCCAATCTTCAATGACCGCCACGTAGGTATAGAACTGACACTAGGCGTACAACACGCTAGGCGGCATCGCATCAGAGTGATGGTCCTTTGGCAATGTCCCCGCACGCTGCTCCAGTGATTGTAGAGTTTTGAAATCGATGTCGGCGTTCTCGCCATTGGCATGGCGAATTCGCCCGATCCGCCCGTTAGGACCAGGTGTGGGCGCATCGATTATCGTAACCTTCTCTCTAAGACTGCCGATTTCAGTGATCATGGACATATGATTGCAACCTCAAAAAAATTGATGGAAACAGTGCCAAAAGCGGACAACCATTAAGCCCTAAAGGCGTGGGAAAAATGAACCTGCTTGAGACATTTACTGTCGATAGTCGTCCCCATAAGACAACTGTAACATATGCTTGAATTACAAAAAAACAGCTATTTTAATCTGTTACCGGTGCATCTTCCGAATATATTGGCACACCCTCTGGAAGCACTTCCCATGTGGCTTTTGAATCCGCGAATATGTGCTTACCAATCTCAATATCTGGATCGCCATTGACGCATCCCAACGTTACTCCGTGTACCAGCCCTTCGTAGATACCGCACAGAGTGGATCCACATTTGCTGCAAAACTGTAGTCCAAATCCATGCTCCCCAACATAGGATGTGAGAAGTTGTTCTCCGGCTACCCATCGAAATTCGTCAGATTCAACCAAAGCGTAAGCAGAAGCCTGTGAACTGAACGCTTTGCGGCAACGAGAGCAATGGCAGGATCTGGCATCGCGAAGCACACCTGCGATTTCGTACGCTATTTCTCCGCAAAAACATTCGCCAGATACTGTCATCTCTGCATTCCCTGTTTATTCAGACTTAACTCCAACTTCATACCCAGTCTCCTCCGGCTCATCATCGACAATTTCTGCAGGAAACCCATCGGCCAACACCTTTAGGTCACAGGCATCTTCCAAGCGTCGGATAATATTAGGCGACCATTCCCTATCCCCATAGCGTTCAGCGCCGTCTTTCATTATCTGAATCATTAGCGGGCTAATTTCCAAAGGTACGTTGTTGTCTTCAGCGATTTGTTGAAATAAGCCAATATCTTTAAGTACCAAGTCCATCGTGAAATTGATGTCTCTTGATCCGTTCAATATCACTTGGCTTTCAGTTTCGTGTACGAAGGAATTACCGCTGGAAATTTTAATGGCCTCGTAGGTGGTGGCTAAATCAAGCCCAGCGGCTTTTGATGTTACCAGTGCCTCACACAACGAAAGCAAATTGGCTGTGGCTAAATAGTTGGTCATCACTTTCAGTTTGGATGCAGTGCCCAGCTCTCCTGTGTGCAGTACTCTGCGCCCTAGTGTCGTTAGCACGGGCAACATGCGTTCAAACGTATCGCGATCGCAGCCTGCGAATATGGCGATGTTTCCTGTTGCGGCTCTATGGCACCCACCACTGACAGGGCAATCCACGGCGTAACCGCCTGCGGCAACTACTTTCTCACCTAAGCGCATCACTTCGCTTTCATCGGTGGTGCTCATTTCAGCCCAAATAGTTCCAGGTGTCAGCCCAGCTAATACGCCATCTTCACTTTCTAAAACAGCAGCACTAGCCGCCGGAGACGGTAGGCACGTAATAATCAGATCACAGTCGGTTGCCATCTGCTTAGCACTGCTTCCAAACAGAGCGCCTTGCTCAATGAGGTCATCTGCCGCACTGCGATCAAGATCAAACACCGTTAGCGTCAAGCCGTTTCGAATAACACTTCCGGCTAACTTACCACCCACATTACCTAAACCAATAAATCCAACGTGCATAACTTAACTCCGAATACTATGACTTCAATGAAAGGCGCGAATCTGGATATACAGACGAACGCAAACCAGCCTTGCATATTTTGAACAACAGAACCAGATTTACGGCATTATTTGAATACTACACGCCGCTCTTACAACGCTGAAAGCGCTTGGTTTAAGTCGCGCCATAAATCATCAGGGTCTTCAATGCCAACGGCCAGTCGCAATAGGTTTTCAGGCAATTGCGTTTCGGGAGGTTCTACACTGTGGCGATGCTCAATGAGTGTTTCAACACCCCCCAGTGAGGTTCCACTCACAATCAGACGCAGGGCACCTGCTACTGCTAGGGCTTCTGTTTTGCCCCCCACTACTTCAAATGACAACAAGCTGCCAAAACCGCCGATCATCTGCTGCTTACTTAGTCCATGTGCAGGGTGAGACGCCAACCCCGGATACAGTACACGAGACACCGCAGGGTGTGCTTCGAGTTGTTCAGCTATGCGCAGAGTAGTTTTCGCAGCACGTTCGACACGCACATAAAGAGTGCGTAAACCACGCTGCAGCAACCAAGCTTCAAAAGATCCGGGCAAGGCTCCAGCACCAGAGCGCTCTTGTTTAATCAACTGCCACGATGCCGAATTGGCATCGGCGGTGATCAGTGCGCCAGCCAACACATCACTGTGTCCGTTTAATGATTTGGTAGCTGAATGCATCACGATGTGGGCGCCTAATTCCAGCGGGCGTGTGAATACAGGGGTGGCGGTTGTGTTATCAACCACTAATAAAGCACCTGCTTTGTTGGCCACACGCGCTGCAGCCGAAATATCGGTCACGCTCATCATGGGGTTGGACGGTGTTTCCACCCAAATCAACGAGGTTTTCGCGTGATCAACTAACGCATCTTCTAAGCTCTCTATACTGGCAGGATCGTATTCACTGATGAGAATACCCACACGTTCGCAATAGGTTCGAGCCCAAGACAGCACGCCCCAATACATCGAATCGGGGATGACTACATGGGCACCTGTAGGGAGCGTATAGAAAATACAAGCAACCGCTGCCATCCCTGAGGCGAACAGTGCGCACTCTTCACCGTGTTCCAATTCCGCAATTACGCGTTCGGCGGTGAGGAAGGTGGGATTACAATCTCGGGTATAAATATTGGCAGAATTTATCGGTTGGTACCGATCGTCACGTGCAAAAGTGGTCGATGGATGGATAGGCGGGACAATGGCCCCGGTGGTGGTGTCTAGAAAATCGTCAGCTTTTGCAACCAACGTGGACGGATGATTTTTGTATGTACTCATGCAAATGAGCATACCGCATTTGCAATGAACTAAGAACAATCAACCATCACACGCCTGACGGACAACGATATAGGTGGTATAAATTACGATACAGCTATTGAACAATATCGACGCCGACAGAACTGACACGGAGTATCGAATGACATCAAGGTTCAAGGGTAAATCTGCACACCGGCTTCCAACAAAAATAGCCATAACGGTGTTTCTATATACGAGCCTCTGCCACGTTTCAATGGCAACTGCTGCCCAGAGCATATCCTTAGGCCCAAGACCTGTGTACTTAGCAGATCAGCTGCCTGACGGTGAGCTAAAGAATGAGCTGCTTTCGTGTGATCTGAACGGTATTCAACCCAGTGCATTTTCCATTGGTCATCGAGGTGCCCCGTTGCAGTTCCCTGAACATACAAAAGAGTCTTATATAGCTGCAGCTCGTATGGGTGCGGGCATCATCGAATGTGACGTCACTTTTACCAGTGATCGCGAACTTGTCTGTCGACACTCGCAGTGCGACCTAGCAACAACCACTAACATTCTGTCAACACCCTTAGCTGCAAAATGCAACACACCACCAGACTACAACGCCGAATTTCCATTTGAAGAAGTCCAATGTTGCACATCAGACATAACGCTTGAAGAATTCAAATCTCTAACAGGAAAAATGGATGCAGGCAAAGCAACTGCGAAAACTTTAGATGAATACCTAAACTCCACTGCACGCTGGAGAACAGACTTATACGCTCATGAGGGAACCTTGCTATCACATAAAGAAAGCATCCAGCTATTTGATGACTTGGGTGTAGGTATGACACCTGAACTTAAAAAAGCATTGGTCCCTCTGCCGTTTGACGGCGATTACACACGCATTCAACAAGCCACACAAATGTTGCAAGAATACCGTGATGCCGATATCGATTCTTCAAGAGTATGGCCACAGTCGTTCGAAGAAAACGATATTGCACACTGGATCAATACAGCTCCGGATTTTGCTTCGCAGGTGGTGTACCTGGACGATCGTTACAACGAGTCTGATTTTAATGCGCTGGACGAGACAACATGGAAACCCACCATGGTTCAACTTAAAGAGAACGGAGTTCAGTACCTGGCCCCGCCTCTATGGATGTTAGTAACGCTGGATGACGCAGGAAAAATGATTCCGTCACCCTATGCAGAAGCAGCCGTGGCAGCACAGCTTAAACTGATCGCATGGTCGCTCGAGCGCTCAGGTCCCATACATAGTGAAAACGGTGGCTGGTATCACCAAAGTGTCGCGACAGCGATGCAAAACGATGGCGATGTCTTGGTGCTTCTGGATGTGCTGGCAAAGGATGTTGGCGTTGAAGCTGTATTTTCAGACTGGCCTGCCACCACCAGCTACTACGCTCACTGCCGACTATAAAATTAATCCGGCTACGATTTCTTACCTGACACACTCTCGTGTCTTCAATTTGCGGGGCAGTGCACAACCCTCCTGCCAATAAGCCAACAAGGAGGAACTGTCTACTGTTACAACCAAACCAGTGCACGATTTATATCAAAGAGCACTTTATGGCCCAATAGTTGCCAAGTATATGGTGTTGAGTAACATACTCTAGCTAACGGTTGTGATTGCGTCTTAGCTAGTTCAAAGGAATGAAAATATTGAGAAAGCTAGCAATGACTAAACGACGGTTTGCCCGTTTGCACTGCCGTTTTGACAGATATGCGATGAACGACCATTTTAGTAAGTCGTCACCCGCTCCAAACACATCTACTCAGCCCCAACTCACTGGTCAGGGTCAACAACCTTCAAAATGGGCCGCTCTTACAGGCGTCGCTATCGTGATGTTCGCATCTGGATCATTGTTCGCGCAAGACATATCTGATTCGGACGGCGATGGCATACCAAATCACGTTGAGTGCCCAGTAGCTTTGAGCACTGTCACTACTGGCACAAACACAACAATGATCAATGGTGAAGTTTCCAGAGAGGGTGCACGGGTCATCAATTTTAGTATCACTGGGGAATATCCACTCTTTCGACGCTCGTCTTCCGAAGGATTTCAAGTGATATGGAATCAGGAACAAGCCATAACTAACGACTGGGACCTTGAGCTGTCAGCTCCGACAACGGGTGCACTGACCGAAGTCGTCGTGGCTGCAGGCCGTCCTGGAGTAACCACCAATCTTGTAAACGTTCGCAGGGATATTGCAGTGACGTGGGATGGCGGCGGCTCAGCCGTTGTTAGTGACCCGGTTAATGAACTGATCAACCTCAACACTGGGGACATAGTCTCGTCAGGCGTTGTGGTGCAAGTTGATAGTGGCTTTAGGCTCCCAGAAACACAATGGAGCTTAACAATTGATTTCACACCTGTTTCAACATTTCCCACTACCGTCAGCTTTGCAACCGAAGCATTTGGCAATGCTACTTTTGAGGGATTTGGATTCTCTGCGATCACCAGTTGTGATTCCGACGGAGACGGCGTACCGGATCTAGAGGATCTGGATAGTGACAACGATGGAATCGGCGATGCTATCGAAGGTGTGATTGATACCGATGGCGACGGCGTTCCTAATTATCTGGATACCGATAGCGATGCAGACGGCATACTTGATCTTGTAGAAGGCGCTGATGATACTGATAGTGATGGTGCATCAAACTATGTTGATACCGACAGTGACGACGACGGTATTGCGGATGCCATCGAAGGTTCAACTGATGCAGATAATGACGGTACGGCAGACTACCTTGATTTAGACAGTGATAACGATGGAATTGCTGATAGTGAGGAGTCAAGCGGCGACAGTGATGGCGACAGCATTCCTGACTTTCTGGATACCGATAGTGATAACGACGGTCTACCCGATGCACAAGAGGGAGCCGTAGACACGGATAACGACGGGGTGCCCAATTACCGGGATCAAGATGCGGATAACGACGGCATTCCAGATCTGTCAGAAGGTGATAACGATAATGATGGGGACGGTTTAGCGAATTACCTTGATCTGGATTCTGATAGCGATGGTATTGCAGACTTGGTAGAAGCTGGTGGCAGCGATACAAACGCAGATGGGCAAGTCGATAACTACCGTGATAACAATGCAAATGGCATTGACGATGGTGTTGATACGCTAGCGCTAGCGCTTAGCGATACCGATAGCGATGGCATAGAAGACTATCTCGATTTGGATTCAGATAACGACGGTATCCCGGATACCCGAGAGAGCGCTAATACGTTATTGGATTCTAACGGTGATGGTTTGATTGATAGCACCGTTGATAGCAATGGTGATGGTTGGCCCGACAATGTGGCTCGCTCTGCATTGATAGATACCGACAACGACGGCGTCTATAATCATCATGATCTGGACAGCGATAATGATGGGGCCAGTGATTTATCAGAGGCAGGCGGCACTGATGCCGATGCTGATGGTATTGTCGATGGATGGGCGGATGTTGATACCGATGGTATTCCCGACAATGTAGATGCAGATCAACTATCAGCAAGCGACGCCGATGGTGATGGCATAGCAGACTTTGCAGACGTTGATTTTCTGTTTGAAGATGACAGCGATGCAGATGGCATCGTGGATCGTTTTGATCTGAATCCTTTCAATGATGGTCTTGCAAGGCGACCTTCGGGCGTACCCGTGATAGGTGCTGCGTTACCAGATACCAATGGTGACGGGACACCGGATGTTCGCCAAGCCACTGTAGTAGTCATAGGACCAGAGAATTTTCTCCGAACGGGACTACGTGGCAGCGGATCGACAGGGCCGTTGGGCTTGGTAATGCTGGGCTTGGCGGGGTTGTTACTGGTGCGTAAGCCACGCGAACAGATTCCTGTGGGAAGAAGTCTAGGCAAAAAACCAAGATCTGTTGTGGCTGATGCTCTTAGCCCTCATGCTGATCACATTGCTTACAATCAAGCTGCTCACCTAACCGCTCGCTCCTGCCCTCTTTGATTTCAACCCAAGGCCGGTTGTTCCAGGGAGGATTGTGACGCACATGTTGCCCATGTCCACATTCAAGCTTGGCTACCCAGTCACCGAGCTCATCTTGATAAAAATCTACTATTTTTTGTTGCATGGTTGATCATTAAAAAATGAAAACCTCATACAGAAAATTATACCTGCCCACCAATCAAGTCGTTCATTACGGTTAAAAATTCCATAACTTCTTCTTTACTGTTGTAGTGACACATCGACACTCTAATGCAGCTGTCCATCTGTAAAGGGTTAAGAATATTGCCAGAATAATGATCAGCCTTACGCAGATGCGTTCTGATGCCTTTATTGTTAAGTTCTTTAACAATATCTACCGACGGGATGTCGCTAACCGAGAAGGATACAAGACCTTCGCGCTTTGGATTAACCGCACCCCCTATCAGTGTCAGATTTTCAAGATCAGCCAAGCCTTTCAAGTTGCCCTCCCCGTTTATCATGGTATTCACCAGTGATTTTTCGTGATCCATAATTGCCGCTGCGGCTGCGCTGAACTTGCTGTACCTGTCAGCATCGACACCGGCGCCTGCCTGCTCACCTAGCCATTCAAAGTAATTAATCACATTCGAAACGGTGGCGTATGCACCAGAATCACGCGTACCCATCTCCCAGTTATCAGCAGGGCCATCTATCAGGTTATTGTGCGGCACACTAGACAAAGCATCAGATACCCAGGCGACACCATAGCCATGACGTGAGAACATTTTGTACGGTGAAATGACATAACCATCAACGTTATATTTCTCCAGATTAATACCGCCATGCGCTGCATGCTGAATGCCGTCCACAATAATCAAGCAAGCTGGTGCAACAGCTCGGATCGCCTTGACACAGTGTTCAACATCAACACTCATTCCGGTCACAGGTGAAGTGTGAAGCAGAGTAGCCACCACTGTCTTGTCGGTCACCTGTGATGCAAAAGCATCCGCTGTAACAGTGCCTGTTGCGTCATCATGCTTAACAAGCACATGCTCATGGCCAGCAATTTTCGCCCAGCGATCACAGGCTGAACGCGTAGCAGGATGCTCAAGCGTCGATCCCAGCACAACACCCCCTTTTTCGACGCCTAAACAGGCATTCATGATTAATCGAAAGAGTAGTTCAGTGCCAGACTCTCCAACAAAAAACTGGCCTTGGGTGGCATTCATAAAAACGCGCAAATCATCTTTTGCGCGATTGATAACATTGACCAATTCGTGACTTCCAGGATTATCACGACCTTGATTATCTGGAATAGCCGCGTACTCCATGGATGTTTCAACCACTGTTTTTAAGGTCAGCGCACCGCCTGCATTTTCAAAAAAAACCCGCTTGCCCTGCACTGGACACTCATCCACCTGTGCAAAGCGGTCACGGACATCCTGTAGCAGTGATTGATCGATGGTGTGCATGAAATTTTCTTAAGCCAGTGGCAATAGAGCTAATGTAATAAAAGGAAAAGCGACCAACAGGACAACGCGAAGCAAATCCGTTGTCACAAAATAAACCACCGCCTTATAAGTTTCAGCAATGGGAGTTTGCTTATCCATGGAATTGATCACAAACAAATTCATGCCCACAGGTGGAGTGATTAGACCAACCTCCACGACGATCAGAACAAGTATGCCGAACCAGATAGCGGTGTGCTCTATGTTCACTCGATTGAGCGATCCTGCGCTAACACCACGCAATCCAAGTTCACGGGTAATCTCACGTGATAGCTCCTGACCACTTGCCAGCAGCATTTGCGATTGTTGTAGTAAATCTGCTGGCAACTCAGCTCCACTTGCTATAAGTACATCCAAACGTGCACTTTGCAACTGCACCATCGACACTAATCCAAAATCCAGTTCTTGAACAATAGGCCAGAAGATAGGAATGGTTAATAGAATCATAGACAGGCTATCCATGAGACAGCCAAGTAGGAGGTAGAAGATCAGGATAAGAATCAGTACCACTATCGCACTGTAACCACTGGCACCCACCCAGGCAGCCGCCTCTTGTGGCAGCTGAGTCAATGCCAGAAACCCGTTGTAGAAGGCCGCTCCAAGCACTATAAAGAAGATCATACCAGAGGCTTTTGCGGTGATATAAAAGCTCTCCGACAGTGAGTTCCAGTTCAGACTGCCCACTACCAAAGCAATCAAACCTGTCCCCATCGCGCCAACAGCTGCACCCTCTGTGGGCGTAAACCATCCCAGGTAGATACCACCAACCACTAGTAGAAACACCAACAAAACTGGCCACACTGCAAACAATGCTTTAAAACGTTCGGCGTATGGCAGAGCCGGGCAAGTACCGGCAGAGTCTGGGTGAATGCGAACGTAAACAGAGATTGCCAGCATGTAGCCAAGGGCGGCCAAAATACCGGGGATGAACGCTGCAAGGAATAATTTTGCAATGTTTTGTTCGGTCAAGATGGCATAGATAACCAGCACAACCGAGGGTGGTATCAGAATACCCAGAGTGCCGCCTGCAGCCAGAGTGGCGGTCGCGAAACCACCTGAGTACCCGTAGCGACGCAACTCAGGAAGCGCCACGCGACCCATGGTAGCGGCGGTGGCCAATGACGAGCCACAAATAGCACCAAAGCCTGCACAAGAGCCTACTGCCGCCATGGCCACCCCTCCCTTGCGGTGCCCAAGCCAACTCTCCGCCGCTTTGAACAAGGCCTGACTCATGCCTCCTAGCGTTGCCAGTTGTCCCATCAGCAGGAACATCGGGATGATTGACAAAGAGTAACTGGAAAAAGTTGTAAACGTTTCTGATTTCAATCGCGCAAAAGGGATTTGACTATCACCGGTCACCAGAATCAGGCCGACAAAACCGGTAAGGAACATGGCCAGACCAATGGGCACACGCAAAAAGACCAGCATTAATAGCGCTGGGAAAGAAAGTAGTCCGATTAACAGATCGCTCAATGCCTGACGTCCGTTTCTGGCGCGAGTACGGACTGCCCAGAGAGTAATTCAATCAATCGACAGATAGCGATGTACAAAGACACCAGCGCTGCAACCCACGCCCCGGGCACACTGACTACATACCCCCACCAAACCGGGTACTCCAGCAAGAACGAAGTTTGTCCCGATGCACGTTTGCTTTGCATACCTGCGAACAATTGCAGGGCTATTAGCACTAAGACGATAGCGAAAACAGACTCGATGAACAGCCGAATAAGGTTGTACACCGGAGGGGGCAAATAGTTGGTAAGAATATCAACAGAGGCGTGTGAACCGCTGAGCTGGCACAAGGGTAGAAATGCAAAAATGGCAAAGGCCATTCCTGCTTCTACTAATTCAAAGTCACCATTTATAGGTCCTATCCCGCTCTTTATCAGGTTATCGGCAAGTGTCGGGATAACGTTTTGAACAAGCTCACTGTGCAATGCCGAGTTAATGAGTCTACCAATAATTGACAGACACGTTAAAACCACCAATCCACTGAGCACTAGCCCACCTAGTAGTGCAAAAAAATGGGCTATTGCAGAAACAATTTTATACATTGCGTTTCGATGTGAACGGCAGTGACGCTATTAAAAAATGAAGACTGCCTGCTGAATTACATCTCAGCCGTCACGCCTAAACATTCTCCTTGCATCAAGCCTTTTGCCTCATCAATAAGCATCTGACCATCAAGACCTTGTTCGGCTAGATCAGCAACCCATGTTGCATAAATTGGATTGACCAACTCTTGCCATTCGCTTGTGTCAGTAACAGTAAAAATTTCGTTACCATTTTCTACGGCGAATTCTCTTGCGGGCCCATCGGCATCACTTTGAGTTCCACCAGCAAATATTGAAAATTCAAGCCCTGAGTTCTCATTCACTACCGTTTGTAAATCAGCCGGAAGTGACTCATACACCTCTTTGTTCATGGCGAGTACGAATCCTAAGTTGTATAACGCAGGCCCTTCGAATTCGGTGTGAAAATCAACTAACTCTGGAATTTTCAATGCGGTGGTAACCTCCCACGGAATGGTTGTTCCATCGATAACCCCTTTCGACAAACCCTCGGGTATAGCGGGTACAGGCATGCCTACAGGAGTTGCACCGGCTAGTTCCAGTAGCTGATTGGCCATACGTGAGCCACCGCGGATTTTCATACCTTGTAAATCGCTCGGCTTTTCCACGGGTTCGGCTGTGTGCAACATCCCAGGCCCATGTACCCAGGTGCCCAGAATTTTCACTGCTGCAAATTCAGTGTCTTGCATGTGATCTTCAAACAGGTTCCAGTAGGCGCACGATGCAGCGCGTGCATCCTCAGTCATAAAAGGCAACTCGAAAACCTCGGTTGAAGGAAAGCGTCCGGGTGTATAGCCGACTACGGTCCAAACGACATCTGCGACACCGTCGACAACCTGATCAAAAAGCTCAGGCGGGGTGCCGCCGAGTTGCATTGATGGAAAACGGTCAATTTTGATTCGCCCCTCGGAAGCCATCTCTATCCGGTCGGCCCATACGTCTAGGACTTTTACAGGAACATTTGCTTGGGCTGGTAGAAACTGATGCAGTTTGAGCGTCACATCCTGAGCAGATGCGTTTGTTGATGCAGCGACTAAAATGCCGGCTGCAGCCAGTGGCTTCAGTACCGAATTGAATTTGGTCATTTTTATGGTCTCCCTTGGCTTTATCGAGTGCGACATTTTTACGACCGTCCCGACGCAACCTCGATCGTGGACGTCTTTGCAGACTACCATAACGTCCAGTTACCAGACGATCAATCTTGTTGCCTCCACTGCAACCTCGGTAGACGTTGATATCGAGTAAGCTATGCTATCTGGGGCATTTCATTAGATATAACAATGCAAGCAAAAATCGACCATTCGCCATTATCTACACTGCAAGATCTGGTGGACTTGGATAATTTCCCCATCACCCAGCCAACCTTCCAGCAAAAAAGCAAGCGACAGCTTGATGAAAACGGTGTGTTGGTACTACCAGGTTTTTTACGACCAAACGTTGTGAGCAGCATTGCTAGGCAGGCGCAGCAGTGTGCAAGTCTGGCATATTACACCAATAGTGATCACAACATTTACCTGGCACCGACAGATCCGAACTATGCGCTAACTCATCCGCGAAACCGCAAGGTAAGGTCTTCAAAAGGCTGTATCACCACCGATCAAATCCCTGAAGATTCACCACTAACGACCCTTTACAATAGTGAAGTATTCAGGCATTTTCTGTGCGCTGTACTTAACGAATCTGAACTGCACGAGTATGTCGATCCGCTATCTTCAATCAACCTTCATTATGCGTCGCAGGGGCAGGAACTAGGTTGGCACTTTGATAATTCGGCTTTTGCTGTGACGTTGCTCATTCAAAAGCCTCAAGCTGGTGGCGTATTTGAGTATGTAAAAAATGTGCGCAATGCTGAAGCAGCTGAGATGGGATTCGCGCAGGCAGAGCAAATCCTCAATGGTGAAATGCCTGTGAATTCGCTGTCGATGGATGCAGGAGCGCTGGTGTTGTTTCGTGGCCGCAATTCTATGCACCGGGTGAGTCCAACCGAAGGTCAAACGACGCGATTGCTTGCCGTACTGGCTTACAACACCAAACCCGACGTTGCTTTGACGGAATCAGCTCGAATGACGTTCTTTGGGCGGTTGGGATAGCGTTGGTAGAGGTATGTGGAGTATTTACCGGCGTACATCTGCAGCAGCCTCACCATCTGTCGCAGCATTTGATGCCACTGCCAGTGATATTGTAGATTAATAAACGACTTTAAATATCTGATTTTATTGATATTTCATTACTTTCGCAACAACCAAGACTTGCGCACCAACCAAGAGTGACCACTTTGCCAAGGATATCTTTCGTATCGGCAGATAACTGGAAAAGACCTACATCACACATTTAAACAATGCTGCTCAAACTTATAACCAACGGCCCAGTCCTGTCATATTTCAGGTGGTTGTTTTGAAACACAATTTGTTTCAAAATGTTGCTGCCCAAACATTGACTCGCTGGTATATTAAAGGCCTCATAATAGTAGTGCGCTAGACATCGGTTTTATCGTCGAATCGTCGGTGCTCTTCAATAGACTCCACTGCCGTGAGGGTATACACTAGGGTATGTTTTACACAACAGATTTCAAACGATACTTGGTAGAACTTGTCTTGTTTGCCTTTCTGGTCTTCGTGGGCCTTGCCGTTAACAGCCAAACCGTGATCGCTCTGGGTATTCTCGTCTTGTGCCATTGCCTGCCTTCGCTTGTACTTGCCACGCTCAGGCAGCTTACAGACGTCAACAAAAACAACATCCCAACCTACTACTCGAACGGCTATTGCAGTTTTAGAGAGAAAGAAATTGTTGACCTCATCAGTAGCGCTCTAATGATTGGCGTCTCGTGTGGTTTGTTGGTTTTGTCACTTCAAAAACTCACATTTGTTCCGTTGAGCGATGCACACAAGACAACAATATTAGGCTTAGCCTACATTGCGTGCGAACTCACCATCTATGCGTTTGTCAGTCTGACGTCTAAGAATTCCCCTCTTAAAAAGCCGCTTAGATCTCGGGTCATCCGTATCCTTGTTGCCCTTCTAGTCATTGTCATCGGTCACATAGAGCATCAGCTGATACAAGAGCTGCTCGACACCGTCGCTGGCCTGAGTGTTCTTGCCTACGTTCTATACCAATCAACAAAACACCTTATCGACGTCGCTCTGAAAAACATAAATTACGCGCCTCGCGGTATAGATGTAGAAGACGTGCGAATTTTCCTGATGGCTATGCCCGGCGTTGTGGGAGTGAGCAAAATATTCTTCCGTCGTATCAGTGAGATCGAGCATGAGTTAGGCGTGCAAATGTCCATGGAACATTACTTGCGCCAGAACGCAGACTCAGGAATATTGAGAGAAAGAATCAAACAACAGATTCAGGATGAGTTTGGGGTTACCGGTGTCACCATGGAGTTTCAATGGACAAAGGTCAAAAATCCCGGACAACCTAGCATCGAACCTCGGCCAATCTCTAGGAAAGCCTACACACCAAAGAAAGAAACATACGAAGACCCTGAATCTAATGTCATCGTTCTGGGACACCAATCGTAGAGCCCACAGTTCGCCTGACCCTACATCGCAAGCCCAGAATCGCGATCAGATTACACAGGTTGGAACACGAACAAAATCCGCTGGGTCAATCTTTTTAGAAGCGCAATTCACCTAGTTCGGGGCCAGGTATTTATAATTACGGCTGATTATTGCTCGATTTATGTTAAGGCTTCAGGAAATTCACCGCTAACGTTACATACCACCAATGGATGTACAAGGTGAATGCCGGTTAATAATCAGGAAAGTGCAAATGCACTGCCATCCGATGCGGAATCGGATGGCGAATTCAATGCGCTGTTTGCCCAAATGCTCGTTAGTGCGGAAGTGCTTGATGAGCAAACAATAAACAGCACGAGCCGCGTAGTGCAAAAACTGGGCGGCGATCAATCCTTATTCAAAATACTTGAAAAACGTGGCACGCTTAGCCGTGAAACATTTCTGGATTGTGTGCGCTCTCAACAGCCAGACATCCCCATCGGCGCGCTGTTACATCAACTTGGTGCTATCACTCGAGGACAATGGAAACAGGCTGAACAATTACGCTCGCACTCAGGTAACTTAGGCGATATCGGCCAGATACTTGTCAGCAAACAAATGCTGCGCGAAGAACAGTTCACAGAAGTCAAAGCCGCCTACTCTGGTTATCAGTATGAAGAGCCCGACATCGGAGACTGCGACAGCGTCCTGCTTAAAAGTCTCCCCATCAGGCTGTGCAAACTTTTTGGCTTCCTCCCTATCCGCCGCGTCGATAACGGCGTCGTTGTCGCCTTTGAAAGCCTTGACCGGGGAGAAGCTCGGACGGAGGCTGCTCACTGTTTTAAGACTAACATTGAGCCTGTTCTGTGTTCAGGCACCACCCTGCGTCGTGCTTTTGCAGCTTATGAGCGGCAAGTGGCACCCAAAAGTGAAGCTGAACAATTAGCGGCCAAAGAGGGCTCTGCAAGTGCGTGGGTGAGCAACATTCTCAAAACTGGCATCGAGCTGTCAGCCAGTGATATTCATGTACAACCAACCAGCGACGGCGTGCGTGTTCGGTTCCGTATCGACGGAGCCCTACGTGATCATCAACAGTTGCCACTTGAACAACTTGATGCCATGGTGTCGAGATTGAAAATCATGGCCGAAGCCAATATTGCTGAACGCCGTAAACACCAGGATGGGCGGATAAACTTTGAAGATCCAGAAACGGGTGGCATAACTGAGCTGCGAGCCTCCTTTTTCATCACTATCAATGGCGAAGCTGTGGTGCTTAGAGTGCTACGCAATGACAATCGCATTGTTGAACTGAAAAAACTCGGAATGGGAGACAAAATTCTCACCCTGTTCCGTAAAGAAGCTTTAGAAGCTCCCAACGGTGTCATCATCGTCACCGGTCCAACGGGCTCGGGGAAGACATCCACACTCTATAGTTGTGTTCAACATTTGAACGATGACACAACCAGCATTATTACTGCTGAAGATCCCGTTGAGTATCAGGTGGATGGAATTTCTCAATGTTCAATAAATGCCAAATTAGGAAGAACCTACGAAGACTCGCTTAGATTTATCGTCAGACAAGATCCAGACGTTATTGTCCTTGGCGAGATACGCGACGCTACGTCAGCCAGAAGCGCCATTCAAGCATCGCTAACCGGCCATAAAGTGTTGACCACATTTCACGCTGAAGACACCATTGGTACCCTATTACGATTGATGTACATGGACATCGAAAAATTTCTGATTGCATCCACCGTCTCGTGTGTGTTGGCGCAGCGATTGGTCAGGAAAGTGTGTACAAAATGTGCAAAACAAATAAAACCTAAACCCTCTGAACTCAAGCAACTAGGATGGTCACTAGACTCATTTCATGGTGGCAATTTTCGTGAAGGGATCGGCTGCGAGCACTGTGATTTCACAGGCTACAAAGGGCGTATCGCCATTTTTGAAGTGTTAATCCTAAATGCTGCAGTACGCGATGCCATTCTGGACAGCAATAACGCAACTGATATAAGACGCACCAGTCAGGAATCAGCCGGATTAATCACTTTGTTAGAACACGGGTTGGTAAGGGCTTCGCGAGGCGAGACATCGGTAAAAGAGGTCATTCGCGTATTGCCTCGGTTATCCCCCCCGAGACCACTCATGGAATTAATTCGTTTAACAGGAATTCGATAATGAACGACGCTGTATCACTCATCAATTTAATTGACGAAAGGCTTGCCTCAGGGGAAGTAGAATTACCTGTACTCGACGAAACGGCAGCAAAAATTCATAAACAAGTGAGTGAAAATTCGATTGATGCCGAAGGTATCGTATCGCTTCTGGAGCAAGACCCAATCCTAACAACCGAAGTTTTACGAATGGCTAATTCCAGCTTTTTTGCAGGTTTGTCTGAAGTGCGGAATTTGAAAGAAGCGACGGTACGATTAGGCAACAAACAAATCGCTTCGATCGTTATGTCAATTAGTCAAAAGCGTATGTACAGTGCTTCAGGAGGTCTGTTTCAGGCTCGGTTACTGAGTCTATGGTCTCACACCTCTGTGGTATCACTGGGCGCACGCTGGTTAGCAAATTCATTGGGATATCGCGCGCTCGCTGATGAAGCGTTTGTAGCAGGTTTACTGCATGATGTTGGCAAGCTGTCGCTGCTTCGAATCATTGAAGACCTTGCGCAAACTAACAGTACTTTGCTATCCGATGACGTAGTCAATGGAGCTCTTCTGCAGCTCAACACAAGTCATGGGGCGAAACTTCTAGACATGTGGAACTTACCAGACGTTTTTGTTCAAGTGGTTAGTCAGCTAGATACCAAAGAATTCGACGAAAGCAATCTGTCTCTAATGATGGTTCGTTTGGTTGATAAAGCCAGCGCAGTTGAGGGATTTAGCGATTATCCTGAACCTGATCTAGCTCTTGAAAGCCTGCCAGAAGCAGAAATATTGGGGCTTTGCGAAGTTGATCTCGCCGAGCTTCGGATTGTTATTGAGGACGCTGGTGGCGGGATGCAAAAAGCGGCATAAGCCGCAATGGCATTTTTGCTGAATTAAGAACCATTGAGCTTACATTTAACTCCGGGCATGTAATTGACGGCTTCTATCTGAAGCCGTCAATTACAGTATTGCTACTTCTGGTCTAACAGTATTTAAGCAAGCAAATCAAACCGATCGGCATTCATCACTTTGGTCCACGCTGCAACGAAATCACGGACAAACTTTTCGCCGTTGTCGTCTTGGGCATAAACTTCGGCGTAAGAACGCAGAATGGAGTTTGAGCCGAACACAAGGTCAGCGCTGGTTGCTGTCCACTTCACAGAGCCTGTGCTTCTATCCCGAATTTCAAAAGTACCATCGGCAACCGGATGCCAGCTGTAACTCATGTCGGTAAGATTGACAAAGAAATCGTTTGTCAGTTGCCCTTCACGATCAGTGAAAACACCGTGCTTTGATCCACCGAAGTTAGTACCGAGCACTCGCATACCGCCTAGTAACACAGTCATTTCGGCCGCTGTTATGCCCAGAAGTTGAGCCCTATCAAGCATGAACTCTTCAGGGCTTACCGGGAAGCCGGCTTTCAGGTAGTTGCGAAAACCATCAGCCATTGGCTCTAATGGTGCAAAGCTTTCAACGTCAGTCATCTCAGCAGTAGCATCACCTCGACCAGCTGCGAATGGAACACTTACGCTGTGTCCTGCAGCTTGTATAGATTGTTCCAGACCAACGTTACCGGCTAGAACAACAACATCAGCTAAGGATGCACCCGTGTCAGACGCAATTTGCTCGTATGCCTTGAGCGCCTTAGCTAGACGTGTAGGTTCGTTCGATTCCCACTGGGCTTGAGGAGCAAGACGGATACGCGCACCGTTTGCACCACCACGCTTGTCAGAGCCACGGAAAGTACGCGCGCTGTCCCACGCTGTGCTGATCATCTCTACTGATGACAAACCGCAAGCTGCGATTTTTGCCTTAACAGCGTCAACATCATAAGACGTAGAACCTGCAGGAATAGGATCCTGCCAAATGAGATCTTCAGCTGGTACGTCTGGTCCAATGTAGTTAGCTCTTGGTCCCATGTCGCGGTGGGTCAACTTGAACCAGGCGCGAGCGAACGTATCTGCGAAGTACGCAGGATCAGCAATAAACTTCTGGCAGATCTCGTTGTAGATAGGATCAACTTTCATCGCCATGTCGGCATCCGTCATCATCGGCAGCTGACGCTTTGATGGATCAGACGGGTTTACCGGCATTTTATCTTCAGGCATGTCTACAGGCTTCCACTGCTCAGCGCCTGCTGGAGACTTAGTCAGTTCCCATTCATAGTTGAAGAGGTAATCGAAATAGCCCATGTCCCACTTCGTTGGGTCGTAAGTCCATGCGCCTTCGATGCCTGAAGTAAACACATTAGCCGCAGCTTTTCCTTGTCCAGGATTAGCCCAACCAAAACCTTGCGCCTCAACACCTGTAGCTTCTGGCTCTGTGCCGATGTTGGCATGATCACCACCACCGTGTGCCTTACCTACTGTATGACCACCAGCGGTCAGTGCTGCCGTCTCTTCGTCGTTCATCGCCATTCGCGCGAAAGTCTCACGCACATGTTTGGCAGTTAACGCTGGATCAGGAATACCGTTTACACCTTCTGGGTTTACATAAATCAGGCCCATGTGTACTGACGCTAGCGGGTTGTACATGGTAGACGCGTCATTGAGATCTTCGTAACGATTGGCGCTATCAGCTAACCACTCATCCTCTGCACCCCAATTGATATCTGTCTCTGGCCCCCAGATGTCAGAGCGGCCAAAGCCGAAACCAAAGGTTTTGAGACCCATGGATTCATAAGCCACTGTGCCTGAAAGAATAATCAGGTCAGCCCATGAAAGAGCGTTACCGTATTTCTTTTTAGCCGGCCACAATAAACGACGGGCCTTATCCAGGCTGGCATTGTCAGGCCATGAATTTAGTGGTGCAAAACGAATGTTGCCTGATCCTGCGCCGCCACGTCCATCACCTGAACGATAGCTTCCTGCAGAGTGCCAAGCAAGGCGAATCATTAAGCCGCCGTAGTGTCCCCAGTCTGCTGGCCACCACTCTTGACTGTCTAACAGCAGTTTTGCAACGTCAGCTTTGACTGCTTCATGATCAAGAGCTTGTGCAGCTTTGCGATGATCGTAATCCGCATCCATTGGGTCAACGCGAGCGCCGCGCTGATGAAGGATGTCTAGGTTGAGAGCATTGGGCCACCATTTATTGACCGGCTTCTCTGTTGAAGTGTTACTACCGTGAGCGAAGGGACAACCTCCACCGATATCACCGTCCATAATATTCTCCTATTGAATTGTTGGTATAGAACGCTTGCGAGTCGTCGAAATGATCGACTCATTTTGGGTAAAAATAGTAAATTACGGTAACCGTAAAAGTTGATTTACTGCAATATTGGCAACGTTTAGCTAGCTAGTACATGAACAGCACTATGGCCTAACACACATACCAATGATACTGAGAGTCATCAGCTGTAGACTTGAGCTGAGACGCACGATGTTGGATCATTGACAGGAAGGACAAAGGCCCCAATAGGTAACCTCTGCCTCATCTATCTGGTAACCATGATCTTGCTGAGGGGTTATGCACGGAGCCTCCCCAACAGCGCAATCAATATCTATTAAATTTCCGCATTGTCTGCATGCCAAGTGATGGTGGTTGTCGACCCGATGCTCATAACGTGCAGCGGAACCTGCAGGCTGTATCTTGCGCAAAATGCCATGTTCGGCCATGACGTTCAGCGAGTCGTAAACTGTTTGACGGGAAATGACACCAATGTCGCGTCGCACAACAAGGCAAATGTCGTCCGCCATACTGTGCGGGTTGTCTTCAACCGCCTTGTAAACAGCTAAACGTTGGGCGGTAACCTGCAGATCAGCCGAGCGTAGTGCCTGAGCAAGTTCATCAGCACTTTTTGAAACGTTGTTGTTCATAGGCTTCATGTTATGGCCAATATTAGATCTTGTCAAGATTTGGGAGTAATCTATTTTCAAATGAATGATGAAATTTATCTGATATGTGCAGAACACACCGCTACACTTCGCCTATGGGTGTTGCGGATGAGCACAAGACTCACCACACAAGTGGCTAAGCACTGGATTGGCTATCGCAATGAACCCGTTACTGTGATCATTCACGCAAACAAGCGAAAAAATAGACAATGGCACTAAAACGCCTAGTGGTGGAATTCGGCATGGGTACTGACCTGCGCGGGCAGGACTACACGAAAGCGGCATGCCGTGCGTTAAAAGACGCCCTGTGGCACAACTCCCTGTCGGTGTGCTCGGCTCTTGGTTATGCGCCTGAAGACATGCAAGTAAAAATTGACATTGCCGTGGCTAAACCCGAACAAGTGGATAAAGCGGCAGTAGCTGCGATTTTGCCGTATGGCACTGCCGAGGTCTCAGTCTCGAAAGGCGGGCTGGATATCGTTAGTGCAGATGGTAAAAGTCACACAGTGGTGGCTAACGCAGCAGCTGTTGTTTTTCTCGATGTAGATGAGACCTCAACATGAGTCGCAAACGCCTCATACTAGAGTTAGGCACTGGTAATGATCTCTACGGTGAAAATTACACGAAAGCATCGATACGTGCAGTTCAAGATGCCTTGCACCATAGCTCACTCACATTGTTCAAGAGCCTTGATATTGATCCGAGTTCTATGACGGTGGAGGTCACTGTAGGTGTTCAAAGACCCGAGGATGTAGACACGAAACTGGTGTCAGAACAAATTCCTTATGGTCGCGTGCAGGTAACAGTTGTATTAGGGGGAATGAATGTACCTGCGCCTGATAACCAAACCACCACAGTGGTTGCCACTGCAGCGGTGGCAGCTTTCCTGGAACTGCCTGAAGAGAGGTTCGTGTTGAAATAGAGTGCAGCGATACAACACTGTTTGAACGCACGTCGAATGTAGTGATTTTCACTAAAAAATACACCCAAAGCGCCACTGCCCATGCCTTCCGACCATGTAGACCAACATCTGAAGAACGAGCTGTATGATTTGATGCGTGAGGATTCTCGCGTATTTGAATTTATACAGACTGGGTCTTTCGATGGCCTCTGGTATTGGGATTTGGAAAATCCATCCAAAGATTTAATGAGTTGCTTTTTTTGGGAGGCTCTGGGTTATAAAAAAGAAAAAATGACTGACGATCCAGTGGCGTGGAAAGACATAATCAATACTCGAGATCTTGAAGTCGCACTTTCAAATTTTGACGCACATTGTAAAAGTCCGAGTCAGACATACGATCATGTAGTCCGTTATCGGCACAGCGATAGCTCAACCGTGTGGATTCGCTGCCGCGCTTTAGCTATTCGCGACGGCAACGGCAAACCCCTCCGTATGCTGGGAGCGCACACTAACGTGACTTCATTGAGGAAATCTGAAGAATTACTGGCCCAAAAAAATAGTGCATTGACCACCGCAAACGATGAACTCACCAAATTTGCCTTCGCCGCCTCGCACGATATACAAGCCCCGGTTAGGAACATCAAAGGCCTGTTAAACATATTGCAAGAAGATACAGTCGGGCAGCTGGATGAAGATAACAGGGAGATACTGGCAATGGCTGTTACTGCAGCGCAACGACTAACAGAACTAACCAGTGGAATTTTGCAATTCGCAGAGACAGGGAACATTGCTCAAAATATGCGTGAAGTTGACTGTCAAGCGCTTCTCGCGAATATCGCCTTAGATTTGCAAGCTGACCTTGCACTCAACAATACTCAATTGCTGATAGGCGAAATGCCCATCATTAATGCTATCGAGACCCCAACGCGGCAATTGTTTCAAAATCTCATCAGTAACGCCATAAAATTTCAACGGCAAGGCATCGGCCATACACCGCGCATTACCCTATCCTCAGAGCCACACAAAAACGGGTGGAAATTCACAGTGGCTGACAATGGCATAGGTATTGACAGCGCTAACCTTGGTAGAGTGTTCCATCCGTTTAGTCGTTTAAACCTGTTCACAGATTTTAAAGGCAGTGGGCTAGGTCTCACGCTATGCCAACGTGCAGTTCAGATGCACGATGGGGAACTTTGGGTAGAATCATCATTGGGCGATGGTGCTACTTTCCACTTCACATACCCTGCGTGTGCACTGGTAAGCTAGACCACTTACACCTTATTTCCATGCCCTTTTACTGTGTTTCCGCCAATACCAATGATAGACAACAACTGGTGGCCCAGCACCTTCTCCGTTCTCTACAACACTGTGATATTGATCGATGACTAATGCACGTTCCAGCAAGACCATACTCATAGACGGCGGCATGGGCCAAGAGCTCATTCGTCGTAGCAAAAATCCGACTACGCCGTTATGGTCCACTCAAGTGCTGATTGATGAACCTGACATAGTCACGCAACTACATTTGGATTACATCAAGGCTGGCGCTGAAGTCATCACGCTTGCCAATTACAGCGCAACTCCTGAACGACTGACGCGAGAGAACCTGCAAGATCAGTTCGAGACTATTCAACGCACAGCTATCACATGCGCACAGACAGCACGATCAACATCTGATTCAGCTTCGCGTATAAAAATCGCGGGGTGTCTGCCACCATTAGTAGCAAGCTACCGCCCCGAGTTGCTACCTGAAAAAGTACAAGCCATGGCCACTTATCGCCAACTAGTCGCTGTTCAAGCGGATGCAGTTGATTTGTTTATCTGTGAAACTATGGGCTCTATAGATGAAGCCATGTATGCGGCAAGTGCTGCATTGGAAAGCAAGAAACCGGTATGGGTCTCACTTACCATAAACGACACCAAGAACAGCACGTCACTCAGGAGCGGTGAAGCTATTGCCGACGCTTTAAAAGCGTTATCGACATTGCCAATAGAAGCGGTATTACTCAACTGTAGCTGGCCAGAATCCATTAGTCACGGCCTACCTATTCTTGCAGAACAAATAAGTCAGTCAGACTCCCCTATTCGTATTGGCGCGTACGCCAACGGCTTTACCTCCATCGAGAGCCTGAAGCCTGGAGATACGGTAAGCTCCTTGAGCGCAAGAACAGACTTGGGGCCTGAAGACTATGCCAAGCACGCTAACCATTGGCTGGAAAATGGAGCAAGCATTATAGGGGGCTGTTGTGAAGTCGGGCCAACGCATATCTCTAAACTACGTCAACTAATATCAGCTTAAAGTTCGCTGTAGATAAGCCTCACTACCCATAAAATCTCATGCAGATACCGTCCACTGTTCTTGTTGCCCTACAGTTTATTTTTATCTTTCTGTTGGCCATGCCATTGAACGCATTTTTCCCCAAAACTCTGTCCTCATCGCTGGCACTTGCTCTTCTACTGGGTGGAATATTGCTGGCGCTGTGGGCAGCTATTTACTTACGAGTGAAAAATTTTAGCGTGATGCCAGAGCCGGTTAGTCACGGCACACTCATCTGCACGGGGCCGTATGCACTCATTCGTCACCCTATGTACAGCGCAGTATTAATGTGTGCAATAGGCGCTCTACTCGCTCACGGCCAGTGGCATAGAGTCGTCTACGTGGTTATTCTAGCGGCGGTCTTGTACATGAAGATCCAGCGTGAAGAGGCGATGCTGGGGCAAGTGTACGCTGATTACGCAAGCTATCAAAAGCGGACCTCCGCAATCATTCCATACATTTACTGAAGCTTCAAAAATAACTTCAGCCAAGGCGAACCTTCCCTGTCGCCCTTGCCGTTAAGACGCCAATTTTTCCACAACAACCACAGATCACAAAGGAATTGTCGATGCTAAAAACCAACTGCCAGGCATCTGAAAAATACAATTGACCAAAAACAATATCTGTAGACAAATTTAAAAAAACAGCGAATACCCTGCCATTAGATACAACGACAGATCTGGAAGTAAACCACCCGCTAACACTCCACCAATAAGAATAAGGCTATTTTCTTTGTTAAATAATGCAGCGCCAATTAGCAAATGTGCGGGTGTATTCACCTACTAGTTAGAGTGACCACAAAGTGGTATCGGGATAGAACTGAGACCAAGCAAACCAGAATGCTTGATGACTACCCAGATCGTTGCCATTGTTGTCCACCGCCTTGATGCCGCCGGCTTCGAGCTCAAGCCGCACATCGCCAGCTTCAACTTTCTCACCTTTGCCCAAAGCAATCATTGCAGTGCTGCGTACAAAGGCAACCGGTGTGCCTGATGCACTAATCGCTCCGACAATATCTTCGTGTACAGATAAACGAGGATCTACATTGCCTACTGGAAATATGGGTCCGTTAGCGTCTCGATTATTACGAAAATCAAAGTCACGCCCCATCGCCAACTCCTCAGCCAGTACGGTTGTCTCAGGATAAGCTTCTTTCCACTCTCCCCAGCTGGTCGTTATGACGCTTGCCTGCTTCAAGCGGATGTTTTTTTCGGCCAAAGGACCCGTCACTGCAGTGCCACGGAACGTGTCTATCACAGAGCCACTCGTAATGTCGTACATCACTTTGTTAGATCGTATGAGTAGTCCTGAAGTACGTAGCACAGGCCTTTCGATACCTTCTGGCAACTGGTCTGTAAAATACACTTGAGCAGCACCGCATAGAGTGCAGTACGGAATACCAACGGTGCGACCACCCAACGTGTCGTTCACCATCTCACGAACTTCCATGATTTGGCGAGGGTAAGCGCGCGCTTCTCCATTAACCACGACACCAAACACAATGGCATCATCGCTGGGCCACGTTGCATCTTTGGCACTTACGACAGCTGGGTTGTCAGCTGCGGGTATGCAGTTACACGGCTCATTTGTGTTGTCATAAACACGATCATCAATCCGCACGCCTCCCCAAGAGACATGTCGCCAATCGACATCACCTTCCACAAAGATAAAGTCCCAGCTCGGTAGTGTTGACGTGAATATGGCACCTTTCACACGAAGATAGTCTGGTGGCGCTGGTATATCCCAGGCAATCAATTGATCAGTAATCAAACCCCAATGACCCGCTCTACCGATGTCTAGACCAAGTAACTGGCTGGCAGATCCTGCCAGAGTGGAACTCAGGTTCCTATCAGATATAAACCGCATGAAATCGCTGACTATCCAGGCTATGCGTGGATCGTTTGAAGCCTCCACCGTAGCCAGTGCATCACGTTGATCTTCACCCCAAACGGAGTCAGTCATAGAATCAATGAACGCTACGTCTATTGCTTCAATTAATTCGGCAGAT
This sequence comes from Granulosicoccus sp., assembly GCA_023301725.1. Classification (GTDB taxonomy): domain Bacteria; phylum Pseudomonadota; class Gammaproteobacteria; order Granulosicoccales; family Granulosicoccaceae; genus Granulosicoccus. The sequence continues at coordinate 36,173 of JALZUD010000025.1, forward strand.
AGCGCCCCTGTAGGTACTTCTGGAGCCTCACCAAATTGTTCAATGACAGTTTGAGGTTCTGTTTGTTGTGCCCATACAGTGGCTATTGCGAGCAATAGCATGGTGGTAAACAAACCGGCAAATGTGCGTTTGTGTATTATGTGTGTGGCTTTCGTCATGGTTAATCCTGTCAGTTACGCGACTCATCAGTAATTCAGACGCACATATTCAAAAAGAGTTCGCAACAGTCGAACTTGAGGGTTACAAAGCTTGGCCAAGCGCTTCTGTACAGCAACGTATTCGCAAAGGTGTGAGTGGAATCAGCATCCCACGTTGATAACCAAGTCTCACGAAAAGGTACTCACAAAGACAAAAAGGCACTAGTCAGTCAAAGTCACGCAATGAAAATGGCTTGGACTCTAGCACTGAAAATTTGGGGGAAAGTGTGACCCAGACGGTATTGTTCCTGCGCTGATCAGGAAGCGCTATATCAATCACGCCGTCGTTATTAGTATCGGCAAGTTTTGATGTAGATACACGGGTATCCCCAATGCGATGATTTGAAAATCCGCGCGACTGAGCAATTTCAACAAAAACATCATCGATGATAGACCACACCCTTAATATACCTCCGATATGTGGTGTTTGAACGTAGGCAACGTCTATGACGCCATCGCCAGTAAAGTCGGCAATACCCACTGGCGCCAACCAACGATTGCCAGTGCCGATTGGGGGCGTGTCTACCAGCAGCGACAGCTGTGTCTTTGAACCAGACTGGTTAAGGTGATACACCGCTAACGATGCCCCTTGTCCTTGCTCGCTACGAACCACTACCACATCATTCTGTCCATCAGCATTCACATCAGCAATACGCGGAATAAGATCTTCAAACACCTGTGATTCGGGCAAATCAAGCTTGTAAACTGATCTAGTATCATCTTCGACAACCAGACACCCGGCCTCAATTGCGTCACCCAGAACACCGTGAGCATAACGCTCGGTGGCACATGACAACATCGCTTTAACAATGCCGCTTCCATCATGTTGCGTGATGTCGCTATGAGGGATGGGAGTATGGCTGTTAAATTCACGCATCTCTGGCACCAACTCAGAATTCGATGCCGCGATTGCACTTGCCGTGTGGATCAGACACAGTGCGACCAGAACGGTACAACAAATCGTGGGCGTCATGAAACGCTCATTTTTTGATTGATTAGAATTGCAATAGCAAGAGTTTAAAATCGTAAACATAGTGTCTGTGAATATGTTGGGTTTTGAGAGTAGACGCGTTGCGTTTGACTTCTAACGTTGAGCTAACGCTATCATAGTTAACTATCTTCACACAGCAATCACATGAGCATATCAACCATCCTTCCGTTAGGCGCCGCCATTATGATCGGCGTCGTATTCGCCCAGCAGCCAGTGATTAATGCGATGGTTGCCAGAACACTGGGGTCCCCTATTGCAGCGGCCGCGTTTTCTGTGTTTATTACTTTTCTTTGCCTGCTTGTGCTGCTGCCGTTTAGCGGAGGTACATTGAGGCCGTCAGTGGTTCTAACGCTGCCATGGTGGTCAATTTTTGGTGGTTTTATTGGTGTTGCGATTGTGGCTGGAGCTGCAGCCATTGCTCCAATTACAGGGGCTGCCTTGCTGTTTGTTCTGCTGGTCACCGGCCAGCTCATTGGCGCATCCGTTGCCGATCACCTAGGAGCATTTGGCTTACCGGAGAGACCCATCAGTGTTTTGCGTCTTGCAGGCCTCGCGTTTGTGCTCATTGGTTGTATTCTGGTGTATCGCGGCTGAGCTACCTAAGCTACAAAATATTGATGCCCAGCCTGCGTTCTTGAGAGATTAAATGCTGTTAATCCAGACTCCAAGCCTTTTTCTTACAGGTGTCTGCGACTTCGAAAACTAGGCCAATTACACAAAATCTGATCTAAACGAGAATTATTGACTAATATTAATGATTCTCATTTGCATTTTTTGTAAATGCACCACATACTCTACTTTCGTCCACCTTAGTAAAGGATCGGCCATGATCGTCTGTCACTGCAATCGAATTACGTCCGCTGATATCGATGATGCGGTTACCTGCATGAAAAAAAATTGCAGCAATCCAGATTTGTGCCCGAAAAAGGTGTACGAAGAGCTAGGAGCATGTCCGAAGTGCTGCAACTGTTTCCCACTTGCCGAGAAGCTCATAAAAGAGTCGACTCTGCGTTTTATCTCTCAATCAGAGATAGCCAATGGATCTCTGGCTGGATAGCTCGTTTCCCGCAGACACTCTCTCGCGGGTTCATTGAGCGCAGAAGCATAACCCCCTATTCTTTGCACCACTATCCATGATGCCCTAGCAATAGCTGTTTGGAGATGGCAAGAGAAAGGTTACACCTCTGCTCTCAACGTTAATCCAAAGGGTTAGTCCCACCAGTATACAGAAGTACTGCACACGCAGTCGCGACTAAATAATATACTACCCGCCAGCACCACCGATTCACATCACCCACATCAATCAAACATACACATATGAAAGGTAGCGCAAAAGTTATTGAAAGCCTTAACCAGGCTCTTTTTCACGAATTAGGAGCCGTCAATCAGTATTGGCTTCATTACCGCTTACTCGACGACTGGGGCCTGACTAAACTGGCCAAAAAAGAACGTGAAGAATCCATTGAAGAGATGGGCCACGCAGACAAAATCATCGAACGCATTATTTTTCTGGGTGGGCACCCAAACCTGCAGACCCTTTCCCCATTAAGAATTGGTCAAGATGTAAAAGAAGTACTGGAAGCTGACTTGGCTGGAGAGATGGACGCTCTTGCTCTGTACAAGCACGCCCGCGATGTTTGCGAGCAAGAGAAGGACTATGTGACGAAGAATATATTCGAAAACTTACTGCTTGATGAAGAAGGACACGCTGATTTTCTTGAAACCCAACTCGATCTGTTAGAGCGAATCGGCGTTCAGAATTACCAAATGCTTCAGGCTGAAAGCGCAGACGCCGCCGAGTAACTCCATACACGAGTCACTCGACAGCAACAAAGATCAGACTGTCACCGGTACCTGTGTATCGGTTGGCAGTTTATCTGCGTCATCTTCGTACTCGTCCATAGGCGGACAAGTGCACACCAAGTGCTTATCGCCGTACACGTTATTAACCCGATTCACTGGTGGCCAGTATTTGTCTACACCCAACGATCCCGGTGGATAACAGGCTTGCTCTCTTGAATACGGGCGGTCCCATTGAGCCACAAGATCAGCCACGGTGTGTGGAGCATTTTTAAGCGGATTATTCTTCGGGTCCATGCGCCCCTCCTCTATCGCTTTTGCCTCATTTCGAACCGACAGCATGGCATCGATAAAGCGATCAAGCTCCGCCTTTGGCTCTGATTCTGTAGGCTCCACCATCAAGGTGCCAGACACAGGCCAGCTCATAGTAGGCGCATGAAAACCGCTATCCATAAGGCGCTTTGCAATATCATCGACAGACACATCTGCTGACTGGGCGAGTGGGCGCGTATCCAGAATGCACTCGTGCGCCACTAGCCCTTTGTCGGAACTAAAGAGCACATTGAAAGCACCCTTTAATTGTGCAGCAATGTAGTTAGCATTTAGTATGGCTATCTTGGTGGCCTGAGTAAGTCCCGAACCTCCCATCAACAAGATGTAAGCCCAGCTAACAGGCAGTATTGAAGGCGAGCCAAAAGGTGCCGCCGATACCGGACCAATGGCTTCATTGAGCTCAGGGTGCCCAGGCAGAAAAGGCGTAAGGTGCGCTTTTACACCGATGGGGCCCATGCCCGGACCACCACCGCCATGCGGAATACAAAATGTCTTGTGCAAATTCAGGTGACTCACATCACCGCCAATTTGCCCGGGCTGTGACAGACCCACCATGGCATTCAGATTAGCGCCGTCAATATACACTTGGCCGCCATGCTCGTGAGTGATGTCACACACCTCAGTGACAGTTTCCTCAAATACACCATGCGTTGATGGGTAAGTGATCATGCAAGCAGCCAGGTTGGCACTGTGCTTTTCAGCCTTTGCACGAAAATCTGCCACATCTATATTGCCGTGCTTATCCGCAGACACCGGCACTACTTTCCATCCCACCATTTGTGCCGACGCTGGATTGGTACCGTGCGCAGACGTGGGAATCAGGCAAACGTTACGATCATCATCACCATTGGCGCGATGGTAGCCTCGAATAGTCAGTAGCCCCGCGTACTCTCCCTGTGCGCCAGAATTTGGCTGCTGGGAAATAGCATCGTAGCCTGTGATCTGACATAGTTTGTCGTTCAGATCATCGATCATTTCTGCGTAACCCAACGCTTGATCCTTAGGCACAAACGGGTGAAGCTGACCAAACTCAGGCCAAGTGACTGGGATCATCTCAACGGTGGCGTTAAGTTTCATAGTGCATGAACCCAACGGAATCATCGACCTATCAAGAGCAAGATCCCTGTCGGCAAGACGACGCATATAGCGTGTGAACTCAGCCTCTGAACGATTCTTGTGAAAAATAGGATGCGTAAGAATTTTACTGGTTCGCAGCATGTGATCAGGCAAGTGGTACTCGCGATTCAGCCGGCTGTCGTCTTTTAGATCAATACCGAACGCTCGCCAAACAGCTTCTAAGGTTTCAGGTCGCGTCTGTTCATCAAGACTAATACCGACACGATCATCACCCACCTTGCGTAGATTGATTCCGTTAGCGACAGCTGCAGACATCACCGTACCTTGCAACGCACCTACATCCACCGTGATGGTGTCGAAGTACACTTCTGGCTCAATTTTAAAACCGTTTTGTGTTAATCCTTTGGCCAGTCGTGCCGCCTTGCGATGCACTGACTCAGCAATGGCTCTGATGCCGGATGGTCCATGATACACCGCATACATGGAAGCCATAACAGCTAACAGTGCCTGCGCTGTGCAGACATTAGAGTTAGCTTTTTCGCGCCTGATATGTTGTTCACGTGTTTGCAAGGCTAAACGGTACGCAGGATTACCTCGTGAATCGATAGACGCCCCCACGATACGGCCTGGCATGCCACGCTTGTATTTATCTTTTGTTGCCATGTAAGCAGCATGCGGCCCACCGTAGCCCATCGGCACACCAAAACGCTGCGTTGACCCTACCGCAACATCAGCACCCATTTCACCGGGAGCCTTGATCAGTGATAGCGCTAAAAGATCGGCAATAACGACACCTAATGCTCCATTGTCATGAAGCTGCTCCATGTGCGTGCTGAAATCGCTGACGTGTCCATAAGTACCTGGGTATTGGAAAATAGCGCCAAACACAACACTTGCATCCATGTCATCTGGGGCACCAACAATAATTTCAATACCCAATGGCTCTGCACGAGTCTTGATGACTGCAATGTTTTGAGGGTGACAATTTTCATCAACAAAAAAAGCATTTAACTTGGATCTAGTTGACCGACGAACTAGAGTCATCGCCTCAGCGGCGGCGGTAGATTCGTCAAGCAACGAGGCGTTCGCTATATCAAGACCGGTTAGATCGCTTACCATGGTCTGGAAGTTAATCAAGGCTTCCAGCCTGCCCTGTGCAATCTCAGGTTGGTAAGGCGTATAGGCGGTATACCACGCAGGGTTTTCCATGATGTTGCGAAGTATAGGTGCAGGAGTCGTGGTGCCGTAGTACCCCTGACCGATCAGAGACGTGTTCATCACATTTTTTTCTGCAACCTGGCGCATATAGAACAAGGCATCACGCTCTGTCATCGCCGGGCCCCAATCCAGAGGCTCTTTTTGCCTGATAGCATCAGGCACAGTGGCATCAATTAGCTCATCAAGAGATTGGTATCCAATAACCTCCAGCATCTGCTCAATTTCAGAAGGTGATGGACCAATGTGACGCCGGTTAGCAAAGTCGTAGGCAGAATAATCAGTGGGTTTAAATGACATTGTGTTTCTCGTTAATAATCAGAAATTTGTGTAATTTGAAGCCGTGTTGAACACCAACAAGCATTTAGCGTTTGTAGCCATTGGGTACAAATGGCAGTGCACACACCACCGCTGGATGCGATTTTCCGCGAATTGACAGCAAGACATCCGTACCCTGACTGGCGTACTCAGCTTCTACGTAGGCAATGGCAACTGGGGCTTCGACTGTCGGGCCAAAACCACCGGATGTGACCTCTCCGATAGAAACATTCGCTGTATTGCACACCTGCGCCCCTTGCCGAGCGGGTACTCGTCCTGTCAGCTTCAAACCGACCAGCTTTCGGGTGGTGCCAGACTCAAACTGTTGATTGATAATGTCGGCACCGGGGAACCCACCTTCAGCTCGGCGCCGTTTTTGTATAGCCCAGCCCAATGATGCCTCCACCGGAGTGGTGCTCGTCGTTATCTCGTGACCATAAAGCGATAGGCCGGCCTCTAACCTGAGCGAATCGCGTGCGCCTAAACCTGCAGGCATACAGTGTTCGTGCTTTAGCAATAATTTTGTAATAGCGACCACACTGTTCTGCGGGATCGAAATCTCGAACCCATCCTCACCGGTGTAACCAAGCCGCGAGACTCGACATTCGATACCGGCAATAGGCGCAACTACTGTTTCCATAAAATTAAGTGACAGCGCCTGCTCGCAGTGCTGGCCAAGGATTTGAGCAGCCTTTGGACCCTGAAGTGCAATCAATGCACTGCCAGTTAATTCCTCAAGCTGACAATCCCCAAGGTGCTCACGAAGATGAGCAACATCCAGATCGCGCATAGAGGCATTCACCACAATGTAAAAGTGATCACCCGCATTACTGATAATCAGATCGTCTAGAATGCCTCCCTGCGGATTGGTAAAAAACGTGTAACGCGCTTTGCCTACCGGCAAATTAACGACATCACAGGGCACAACGGTTTCGAGCATTTGCGCAGCAGATGCGCCGCTAAGCCGCAATTGCCCCATGTGTGATACGTCAAATAAAGCAGCGTTATTTCTACAGTGTGTGTGCTCGGTCATTATTCCAGCCGCATATTGCAGCGGCATTTGCCAACCGGCGAAGTCGACCATTCGAGCACCTAATTCAACGTGTAAGTCGAACAGTGGCGTGCGTTGGGATGAAGGTTGTTCAGAGTTTGTCTGCTTTGCTGTAGGGTTGGCAGACGGTGTATTCGAAGATGTACTCATAAAACGCGCAGACTCCAGAGCCGCAGAAAAAGGTACGGCATCCGGTCTGAGACCAGATGCCACGTACCCCTCTGTCTATGGCCTGAGAGACTCGCAGGCACATGTGCCTACTTACACCTTCGGCGCGAGCCTACTGACTCGACTTTCCAGAGCGCTGTTACTACGAACGGTCCTGAGGCCTGAGAGTTTTCGGGTGATTTCCCCTTCGGCGGCACGCGTTTAACGTCTAAAGAACAAGCGTGCGCTCTCCCATTCGCAGATTGGCCTTACAGCCACCAGCGCCTGTATGTTCCTGTAATTGTCGCCTCGAGTCAACCACTGCAGGCGCAGTTCGCAAAACGCAACAGAAAATCGGCTTTGAGCTTGAATTACCCGCGATTCTGCTAAACTGTAAAGCCCGTGGGTTTCCAATGAAACAATGCCTGCTCGCTCTAACCAAGCAGTTCTTCTTTTTCTTATCGTGGCCTTGCTATTTAATGTGCCTTTCGTCGGCTTGCACGCCGCCGAGCACTTACGCAGCGATGTGCCTACGACGAGTGCGCACGTGCACGGTTTCACGTCGCATGCGCACGAGCACGGTTTCACGTCGCATGCGCACGAGCACGGTTTCACGTCGCACAAACATCCGGGCCATTCGTTTGAGCTTGCTGACAATGATGCCGCCGACTCGCAGCACCAATCTGATATTCATTTCTGTCATTCCTGTCAAATTGCCACCAAGCTGGACTCACTGATACCCCATCAAGTGTCAATCCTGCGACCTCGGCTAACCGCGCAGCGTATCAGCACGCAAGACCAAATCCATCCGAGGTTCACGGTACCGAAATTTCTAGCTATTCGAGGCCCACCCAGAGCTGTCTAAGTTGTTTTTTTGTTCGCCGCATTCGTGACCTGCACGCCATTCTGGTGTTCGGGGAGAACCTATGCGACGTTGTTTACCTCAGAAAAAGACTTTAGGAAGTTCGTCATGAAACCAAATTACACCATCGTCGGGGCCTGCGTGGCCTGCGCATTTGTCGCTCTGCCACTACAGGCGCAAACACAGCGCGATTTAGGCAGCCATCAACATGGATTAGCCTCGCTTAACGTCGTGGTAGACGGTTCAACCATTTTTATTGAATTTGAGAGCCCTTGGGCAAATTTGACTGGGTTTGAGCACAGCCCTTCAACCGAAGAACAACATGCTTTACTGAATGATGCGCTCGTACAATTGGGTAACGCTGACTCGCTCTTCAGTTTCCCTGATAGTGAAGGCTGTACCGGTCAGACCATCAATGTAGTTGACACATTGAGCTCTGGAGACTCGCACGAGGAACATCACGACGATGTCCATGAAGAGTCTCACGATGAGGAGCACCACGAAGACGCTCACGATGAGCACCACGAAGATTCGCACGACGAAGATTCGCACGATGAGCACCACGAAGACTCTCACGATGAGCACCACGAAGATTCGCACGATGAGCACCACGAAGATTCGCACGACGAAGACTCGCACGATGAGCACCACGAAGACGCTCACGATGAGGCCTCTCATGAGGAACACGATGAAGACTCTCACTCTGATTTGCTGGTTGAATTTGCGTTTGAATGCGCCGACATCGATTCGGTAGATCAACTGACAGTCAATCTATTTACTTATTGGCCAGGTATTGAAACTTTAACGGGACAACTCGCCACTGGAACCTTCCAGAGTTCTTTTGACCTAACTGCTGGGTCAAACACCATCGACTTAAAAACGTCCAATTAGTCGAGAATCAACAAGCGTGCAAGCAAAGCCCACACTGAACCATGAATAGCAAAGAGCCCGCTCTACAGTTGCATGATGTGCAGTTCACCTGGCCTAGTGGATCTGAGCCTGTCATTGACATTCCTCAGTTACAGATTGAACAAGGTGAGCGGGTATTTGTTCGAGGCGCTTCAGGTTCTGGAAAGACAACCCTACTGAGCCTTATTGCCGCAATACTCAAACCACAGCGTGGCTCGATTGTGATTAACGCGATAGATATAACAGCAAAGGATGCGCCGCAATCTGACCAGTTTCGTGCTGATCATATAGGTCTTGTGTTTCAACAATTCAACTTACTGCCATTTTTAAGTGTGACTGAAAACGTTCAACTGCCCTGTAAATTCTCGGCTGCGCGACGCAAGAAAGCCGTGGCAAACGGCGGTAGTTCTGCCAAAGAGGCAGAGCGCCTCCTCGACGCTATGCAGCTACCGAAAAAGGTGTACTCCAACTCAAGCACAATGCAATTAAGTGTAGGCCAGCAACAACGGGTTGCCGTTGCCAGAGCACTTATAGGTAGCCCTAAGCTGGTTATTGCTGACGAACCGACCTCAGCGTTGGATTCGGATGCACGTGACGCCTTTCTGAAGTTATTGTTTCGTGAAATAGAGCAGTCAGCGGCCACCTTACTTTTTGTCAGCCACGATCCTGCGCTAGCAACCAGGTTTGATCGAAACATTGACTTGCGCTCACTCAATCAAGCGTCTAAAGACACAGACAATCAAATTGACAGCACGGACTCAACCCATGCTTGAAATCGCACTCAAGAGTTTACGCAACCGCTGGTTAAGCGCACTGCTCGCCATCATTGCCATTGCAATGAGTGTGGCTTTAATACTCACTGTTGAAAAAGTAAGGCGCGATGCGCGCACCAGTTTCACGCAAACTGTCTCTGGTACCGATTTGATTATTGGTGCGCGCAGTGGTTCTGTTCCCCTGCTGCTGTATTCGGTGTTTCGAATTGGTAACGCCACTAATAACATCAGTTGGCAGAGTGTGGAAGAGATTCGCCAAAGACAAGCTGTTGATTGGTCTATACCCATATCACTTGGCGACTCTCATCAAGGCTTTCGTGTGCTTGGCACTACGCTAGATTATTTTAACCATTATCAATATGCCAACAATCAAGCATTAGCATTTGCTCAAGGTCGAGCATTCGATGATGTATTCGATACAGTGCTAGGTAGCGAGGTAGCCAGACAATTAGGCTACACCCTTGATCAACAAATAGTGATCGCGCATGGCACTGGAAAGGTAGCTCTTATGGCCCATGATAATCAGCCGTTTGCCGTCGTCGGCGTACTAGCTCCCACCGGTACCCCGGTAGATCAGACGATACATGTTAGTTTGCAAGGTATCGAGGCGATGCATGTTGACTGGCAAAGTGGCATGGCAGTGCCTGGGCAAGCAACCCTTCCAGATCAAGTTCGGGAGATGGATTTACAACCGAAACAGGTGACAGCCATGATGGTGGGCTTGAAGTCTCGCGCCGCTGTGTTCCGTGAACAGAGAGCGATTAATGAATACCGAGATGAGCCGTTGCTAGCCATACTGCCAGGTGTTGCCATTCAAGAACTCTGGAGCTTAGTCAGTGTCGCTGAAAACGCGTTGATTATCATATCCAGCTTTGTCGTTATTGCGGGCTTGGTTAATCTGGTTTCCGTCTTGTTTGCGGGCTTGAACGAGCGTCGCAGGGAGATGGGCATTCTGAGAGCGTCGGGTGCTCGGCCGGCCCACATTTTCGGTTTACTGTGTGCGGAATCCACCATGCTAAGCCTTGCCGGGCTAATACTCGGGCTGCTCCTTCACTTTGTGGTGGTGGGAATTGGCTCTATTTGGGCACAAGAACTTTACGGCCTGACCATTGATGTTGAACTTCCTCACCTAAATGATATTTATGTTCTAGCCGCTATTCTGGTATCGGGCGTCTTTGTGGGGTGTTTGCCCGCATGGAGCGCCTACCGTCAATCGGTGGCAGACGGCATGATGCAGCGCATTTAAATATTAAGAGTATACTTTTTTTTAACGACTTTACAGGACACCAAATCGTGATGCGTAAATTTAAATATGCACTAATGGCTCTCGCAGCTACCGTGTTGCTAGTTTCCACAGCTCAGGCATTTTTTTGGGGTGATGACGATGACGCAGAAGACATCATAGAATTGGGTTGGGAAGATTTAATACCCGAAGGATTTACTCCTGCGGCAAGCCCGCTTGAAACAATGACCCAAGAAGAAGTGAATAAGCTGTTCGACGGTAGTGCGGAGTCAAACCTTGAACTATCAGAGATTGAAGAAATGATGTCATTCGCACCAACCGTATCGGATTTGGATGGTAAGCAAGTCAAGCTGCCAGCCTACGTGGTACCGCTGGATTATGATGGACAAACAAATCTCACTGAATTTCTTCTCGTACCGTATTACGGGGCCTGCATCCACACGCCACCACCACCAGCAAATCAAGTTGTGCATGCCAATGCAAAACAAGCCGTGGTAGTTGAAGATACCTATCGCCCCGTTTGGGCAATTGGCACAATGAGTACAGAAACGATCCAAAGTAACCTGGCAGAGGCCGGATACCAATTACAAATTGAACGCCTCGAACCTTACGAGGTTGATTGACCAGTACAGACGGTATGCCAATTCAATTTTTTGTCTGAAGAATTGGATTCTTTCAAGTGCAATTCTGGCTAGATACAAGCTTCAATTAGCATAGGACCCTCATGGTTCAGGGCAGCGTCGAAAGCCGCTCTGAACTGTGCAATGGTTTGTGCACGTTCAGCCCTGACGCCCATACCGCTGGCCAGCGAGACCCAATCTAAGGTGGGCCTATCCAGTTCCATCATGTCCATTGCCACCTCGCCGCTGTTCGCTTGCACATTGTCCAGTTCGTGTTTAAGAATGGCGTAACTGTTATTGGCAAAAATAACAGTGATGATGTTCAAGCGTTCACGCGCCTGTGTCCAGAGTGATTGCAGTGAATACATGCCGCTACCGTCCGCTTGCAAGTTAATCACTTGTCGTGTCGGACAGGCAATAGCAGCACCTGTCGCCAATGGAGGTCCGCCACCAATAGAGCCTCCACACACCTCAAGCCAATCATGCGCAGCCGCACTTGCACTGTACTTTGTTGGGCCTGTGCTCGATGTAACCGCTTCTTCAACGATAATGGCGTCGTGCGGGATGCGGTTCGACACCAGCAATCCAATGGCATCGGCGCTCAGTTCCGCGTCTGTGGGTTCAGCGTGCTGTTCTCTGGCCTGAAGACGAGGCTGGATATGCACTGCATCGAGTTGGCTCACAAGACGTTGTAAGGCATCAATGCCGTTGTCGTGCATGCCGGCTAAGTTGTGCACGTGTGCGTCCGGATTCCACAACGTGCTAGGTTTATCCGGGTAGGCAAAGAAGCCGACTGGCGCTTTAGCGCAGACAGTGATGACATGCCCAAACGGCGCTAGCAGTTCAATCGCCTGATTAATGCCATAAGGGATTTCGCGCACGGTTACACGCCCTTCTCCACGCTGAAAGCGGGTCTTGAATGTTTCAGCGAATAGCGTCACGTTACATCGTTGTGCAATTTGATCCGCTAACTCAAGTGCTCTAGCGCTCAGGCAATGCCCACCTAGCACCATGCAAACGTCTGCAGTACCCCCGTCGGCAATGGCCTTAGCTGAGACAAGCATCTGTGCAAGATCAACAATATGTGAGTCTTTGACTTGAATCCCGTCGGAACCTATAACGCTCGGTTCGGTGGACAAGCTACCCTGCTCATGCTGGTTTTCGGTATCAGTATTTTCAACCAGATCCCATGCTGTGTTGGCCGGTAAAATCAGTGTCGAAATGTGACCGGGATGACGTCTGGCTTGGGCAATCGCTTGAGCCCCCGCATTGGCCAATGCGTCAGCCGACTCAGGCGTACAAACCCAGTGTGAAACCGGCGCTGCGATCGCCTGTATATCGGATGTTAATGGTGCATCGTGTTCGATATGGTGTAAGGCATGCTCACCCACCACATTAACAATGGGCGAACCTGCTTTTTTCGCATTGTGCAGATTCGACAATCCATTGGCCAGACCGGGCCCAGTATGCAGCAAGGTTGCTGCAGGCTTTTCCGCCATCCGAGCATAACCATCCGCTGCACCAGTAACCACTGTTTCATGTAAACCCAGCACACAACGCAATCCGGGAATCTGATCAAGAGCTGCCACAAAATGCATCTCAGACGTACCAGGATTGGCAAAGCAAACTTCCACACCACCATCAATTAATGCTTTTACCAGACTGGCTGCACCGTTCATTACGATATTCCTGTGAATTTTCTGATTCGATAAGGACTGCGTAGGACGAGTTTAAGCGAAGTGCAGCTCTGCATAGGACAATTTCCTGATCGTGAGACCGATCTCGTCGCGTTTTGAGCAATCAAACTAAGGATTGTCTTCAAAAAAACGAATTCTCCGTTAAAGAAGCTGTGATCGTGGCCGTTAACGGAGATGGGTAGCCAGATTCTCCGCATTTCATAAACATGAGAATGCCCTCCCGGTTACCAACAGAGAGACAAATCAGGATATCAATACCGTGCAACAGGAGCATTTCAAGTCAACAGTCAATCGACGATCGTTTCTGCGAGCTTCGCTAGCACTCAGCGCAGCAGCGTTCAGCCCTTCAGTTCTGTCGCAAGAATACCCGACCTACGCTCAGGCTAATCCTTCGCAGCGAAGGTTGCGCATGCTCAATGTCAATACGCGAGAGCAGCTGGATGTTGTGTACTGGAAGGATGGCAACTATGTACATGATCACATCGGCCAATTGAATTATTTCATGCGAGATCACCATCGCAATGAAGCCGCACAAATGCATGTCAGGCTCTACGATAGTCTGTACCTTTTACACAGTGCGCTCGAAACAGATTCACCTATTAGCGTTTTATCGGGCTTTCGCACCCAGGCCACCAACGAAATGCTTCGAGGTAAATATACCCATGTAGCGAAAAAAAGCTTTCACATAAAAGGGCGAGCTGTAGATTTCTATATTGCAGGAATCAATAACGATAAGATTCAAAAAACAGCTAGAGACATGAATCTTGGCGGTGTTGGTTACTACACCAAGGCGCACTTCGTACACCTTGACACCGGTTATCCTCGACATTGGGTGATGTCGTAAGCAGCATTGATTGCTTAAGAAACCATCGGCAAACTAGGAGTGAGCTAAGAGCAATACTGACTCCTTTTGACTATTCAGTGATACATTCATAGGCCCAGACGTACTCTCCTAACTGGAGTTCAAAAAAACCTATGGCACTAGTTCATCCTGATCGGTTGCTACCTATTGAGCCTGCCAGTCTTGCCTTGGCAAAAGAGCTCTTGGCAAGCGTAGCAGATCTACCCATCATAAGCCCGCATGGTCATTGTGATCCTGCCTGGTTTGCACAAAACAAACGATTTCCAAACCCAGCAGAATTATTTGTTATCCCCGATCATTACGTTTTTCGTATGCTGGCCAGCCAAGGTATTTCTTTAACCGAGCTGGGCATCAACTGTTTGGATGGTGCAGCCGTGCAAACCGACCCGCGCAAGATCTGGCAATTATTTGCAGATAATTTTCACCTGTTTCGCGGCACCCCCTCACAGCTCTGGCTCAATCATGCGTTTCAGGAAGTGTTTGGTATTCGAGAAACATTGAATACGGAAAATGCGAGCAGCGTGTATGACCAGATCGACAAACAACTAGCTGACAAACATTTTTTACCACGTGCGCTGTTTGACAGATTCAACATCGAGATACTCGCCACAACGGAAGGCGCATTGGATACTCTTCAGTGGCACCGCGATATTGCTGATTCAGATTGGCAAGGAACAGTCATCACCACCTATCGACCAGATTCCGTCATTGACCCAGAGACACCTGATTTTGCCAGCAATATCGAGCAATTTGCAGCACTAACCAATGAACCCGCTACCAGCTGGCGAGGGTATTTGGCAGCGCACCGGAGTCGGCGTGTATTCTTCCAACAGCATGGTGCCATGGCAACAGATCATGGCCACCTCTCAGCACGCACCGAAAATCTCGATGAAGCCGCTGCCGATGCGCTGTTTCAGAAAGCATTGAAGGGCGATTGCACGAGTGAGCAAGCGGATGTATTTCGAGGCCATATGCTCACGACTATGGCGAAAATGAGTCTGGATGATGGCATGACTATGCAGATACATGCTGGCACATACCGGAATCATTCCCCGCTTATCATGCAGCGACACGGCGCCAACATGGGTTTTGATGTGCCACAACGCACAAATTACACGCACGCACTACGCCCTCTACTGGACGCGGTAGGACTTGAGAAAAATCTGAATATTATTTTGTTCACACTGGACGAATCTGTCTATTCACGCGAATTAGCTCCACTAGCTGGGGTCTACCCTGCGTTAAAATTGGGACCACCATGGTGGTTTCACGATAGTTTCGAGGGCATGCGCCGCTTTCGCGAATCAACAACTGAGACGTGTGGTTTTTATAATACGGTCGGGTTTAACGACGACACCAGAGCCTTCTGTTCTATTCCTGCAAGGCACGATGTTGCGCGTCGTACCGACTCTCACTATCTAGCAACACTGGTACGAAGCGGAAGGCTCAATGACAATGATGCCTTCGAACTCATAAAAGAGCTGAGCTACACCTTGGCAAAGACGGCTTATCAGCTGTAGTTAAACAAGCTAGTCCACATTGTGCACTTCAGAGAAAACTCTACATGAATAAGCCCCAACGATTGACTCGCCAAACACCGGCACATTTTGGTGCCGGCATTGTACATATGGGGCCAGGTAATTTTTTTCGCGCATTCGCAGCCATATACACTCAAGAAGCAATGCAAAGCGCTGGAGGTGATTGGGGCATAGTTGCAGTAAGCTTGAAAAGCCCAACTGCCCGCGACCAGTTGCAGCCACAAGGTTGCGCCTACACCTCAGTAACACTATCCCCGTCCGGAAGTCATACTGATATTATCGAATCCATTGTTGATGTTTTAGTGGCACCAGAGAATCCTCAGCGTGTTCTGGATATCATGTCTCAACCCAACATTCGTATCGTGTCACTAACCATCACCGAAAAAGGCTATTGTCACGATCCGTCATCTGGCAATCTGAACCTTGAACATGCAGATATTGCCCATGATATTGAAGGTGGTGCACCCCGTTCGGCAATCGGGTTTATCGTGCAAGCCTTAGCACTACGCAAAGCGGCAGGCGCGGCACCATTCACTGTGATGTCGTGCGACAATTTACCCGATAACGGACAACTTACAAAGCATGTGGTGCTACAGCTCGCACAACAACGAGACCCAGAATTGGCTGAATGGATTGATAAACAAGTGACGTTTCCCGCCACTATGGTTGATCGCATTGCACCAGCCACCACCGACTCAGATATAGAGCAACTGAGCGAACAGCAAGGCTATATTGACTTAGCCTGTGTGACCCATGAGAGCTATCGAGAATGGGTTATCGAAGATAACTTCTGCGCAGGTAGACCCAATTGGAATCACGGTAACGTGTCGTATGTAAACTCCGTTACAAGCCACGAACTAAAGAAGCTACGTTGCCTGAACGGAACACATTCAGCCCTGGCCTACTTGGGGTATTTGGCAGGCTACGAGACCATCGCCGACACAGTGGCAGACCCAGCATTTGCGCAATTGTGTAACAAACTATGGAAAACTGAGATTATTCCGACGGTGCCAGCGCCTAGTGGAGTGGATCTTACCGACTACTGCAATACCCTACTCGCACGTTACCGCAACCCTGCTATTCGTCATCGGACTTGGCAAATAGCCATGGACGGTTCGCAGAAAATACCTCAACGCCTACTTGGCACCCTATGTGACAACCTTGCCTCCGGTGGACCGATCGACGGCATTGCACTGGTGTTGGCAGCCTGGATACGCTACGTTTCGGGAGTTGATGAGAACGGCGATAGCATTGATGTCAAAGACCCCTTAGCTGAACAACTACGAGCAGTAACTCAAAGCACCGCAACACCTGAACTCCTGGTTAAAGAGATAGTCAATGTGAGTGCAGTGTTTGGTCAGCTACCAAAAGACGATTCGAGATTGCACACGGCTTTGGTAAAAGCGTACACAACACTTCTTAAGCATGGCACTAAAGAAGCTGTTCGACAGTTCGTCAACTAACTGTTTGTCGCTCTGTAGTTTTGCGTAGACCTAATTCAAGCAAACGATTAGCGCGCATAACATCAGGTGATTTTTGTGCAGCGTAGCTCAAGAACCTGGTTGTCGGGTTTTATTACCGACCAGCAATGGTACTTTGACGCGAACGAATAGCGAGCAGCTCTGCATACTTTCTCCATCACTCCACAAGCACATGCTTGGGATACTCAGGAGATACATTCATGCAAAAATTCTTACTCACCCCACTCTTCGTCGCGACAACGCTTGCATTAACTGCCTGCGGAAGTGGTGGAAGTAGTGACGCGGTAGCTCGAGTGGCCGATGATCAAGAAATCATCGCACTCAGCGATGTGTCATTAGAAATTTCTTTGCCAAGCAGAATGCAAAATCTGAATGATGCGATGGAAGTCATCGTAACCGCAGGCGGTGATAGCTACACCATGCAGGGTTCGAATGGCACGTACACAACCGTAATGTCACTGCCACAAAATCGCAACTACCCAGTGTTTATCCGAGTGCAACGCGCGTCCGATGCCATGATCATCGCATCTGCAGAATCGCAAATCACAACTGACTCAGCCAACATCTCGCTGGCGCTTCCTCCACAGCTTTTCGTCACAGATTTTGACTCTGATAGTGATGGCTTTAGCAACATTACAGAACTAGAACGTGGCACTGATCCGAATGGCGTGAGTGAGGATTTCGACGGCGATGGAATCGCCAACGAAACAGACAATGATTCGGATAATGATGGCGTCAGGGATGAGTTTGATGCCTTCCCTTTCAACCCTAATGAATACGTTGATACTGACAGTGATGGTGTAGGAGATAACGAGGACCGAGACGATGATAACGATTCGATACAGGACGTTGATGACAGATTCCCACTAGATGCCAATGAAAGTCTTGATTTAGATCTCGACGGTCTGGGCAACAGTGTGGATGATGATGACGATGGTGACGGCGTAATTGACCTTGAAGATCCGCAACCATCAAACCCCAACATTACAGGCAATGAAGATACGGACAGCGATGGCTTCAGGGATCGTGATGACGCATTCATCTATGATCCGACAGAGAACAACGATAACGATGGTGACGGTATTGGCGACAATGCTGATATCGATGATGACAACAACGGTATTCCAGATGATCAGGACAACTCCATTGTAGGCATACCATTTACCTCAAGGCCTCCTGTTATTGATGGCGCGTTCGGCTGGTGGGAATGGCAGGATGCCGCTCGGTCGGATAGTCGCGGCAACCCATTGTTAATGGATCATTTACTAGAGGATGGTTACGACATTCTCGAGGATCAAAACAACCTAGACTACAGTTCGTGGCGCGCTATGCACGATGGCGAATTTCTTTACATTCTAATTTCAATCGGACGCGAAGAAGCGGCACAGCGTTGGAGTGACTCCACTGACGTATGGCATGACGACAGCGTCGATGTATTCCTTGATGTAGGCAACGATAAACTGACCAGTTATGGGGATGATGATTATCACCAACTATTCCGCTACCAGGACAATGTTGCAGATGCACAATTTGTCGGGTTTAACTCAGCACCTGGAATGCTGGCCTCGTATTGCTCAAGTCGTGGCATGGAAACCAACAGCTCGTCACAGACTTACTATGAGATCAAGATTGACTTGTCCTCTATAGATCTGAATATCGGAGAAAGATTTGGCATTGACATCCATCAGAACGATGACGATGACTCGGGTAACCGAGATGCGAAATGGGCTTGGTTCGCCCCTTCAGGTGCTGATGAGAGCTGGCGCAACCCATCGTTTATGGGCACCGGTATCTTATCGCCGGAAGTAGTACAAACACCACGCGACTAACAGCTCGTCTTTATTTACCAATCACGAGGAGCAAGGAAGCCCCTCGTTCGCCCCTCTTCCAAAGTGGGCCGATTGTGCTTGGAGCGACCAGCTCGCACAGTCCTGCAGACAAGATACCTTAGACAACCTGCCCAAGAGCCACTGCCCTCGCTGAAAATTCAAAACAAACCTTCGATTACCACAAAAAAATGCACAAGTCTTGCGCTAGTAATGACAAAAACGTATGTATTATTGTTAATATCCTACTTGTAGGTTTTCATCAAATACGTGAATCTTACTCCCGCTAATGGACTATCCATTTGAAAACGGTCAATCGGTTCCTCGGAGGAAAATAATGACAATATTTCGTAAATCAGCGCTGACTCTGGCACTGAGCGTCGCAGTAGCGGCACCAGCGTCTGCAGCAGACGAGTTAACAATCGCGATCGTGAATAACGGTCACATGATCAACATGCAGAAGGTTGCAGAAGCGTACACAGCCGAAACGGGTGTTGCACTTAACTGGGTATCTTTGGAAGAAGGCGTTCTGCGCGAGCAGGTCACTTCTGACACAGCTACTGGCGGTGGTCAGTACGACATCATCAACATCGGCATGCAAGAAGCTCCTATCTGGGGAGCAGCTGGCTGGATTGAGCCTTTACAGCTCAGCGAAGCGTATGACGTTGACGACTTGCTACCAGCAATGCGTAACGGTCTTTCCTACGAAGGTGAGTTGTTCGCAGCTCCTTTCTACGGCGAATCATCAATGGTCATGTACCGCAAAGACCTAACTGATGCTGCTGGCGTAGAAATCGGCGACAACGATTCTTGGGACAACGTGAAAGCAGCGGCTGCTGCAATCCATGATCCTGACAACGGTGTTTACGGCGTTTGCTTGCGCGGTAAGCCAGGTTGGGGCGATAACATGGCATTCGTAACAACTGTTGCTAACTCTTTTGGCGCAGCTTGGTTTGATGCTGACTACAAACCTCAGCTAGAGTCTGCTGAGTGGAAAGCAGCTGTAGAATTCTACGTTGACCTACTGGGCACTTACGGACCTCCTGGATCAGAAGGTAACTCTTTCAACGAAATCCTCGCTCTTTATAACGAAGGCAAATGTGGACTGTGGATCGATGCAACTATTGCTGCTTCATTCCTCGAAGTTGAAGGTGTAGCTTACGCACAGTCTCCAAATGCAGGTAACCCTGTTGGCGCTAACTGGTTATGGGCATGGGCAATGGCTGTTCCAGCTGGATCGCCTAACCTAGAAGCTTCTATGCAGTTCATCGAGTGGGCTACTTCTAAAGAGTACATCCAAGCTGTTGCAGCTCATGAAGACTTCGGTTGGAGCAAAGTGCCTACCGGTACTCGTGCATCTACATACGCATCTGCTGAATTTCAAGCCGCTGCACCTTTCGCTGCTGCTGAGATGGCCGCTATCGAGTCAGCTGCTCCAGAAGCAACAGATCTTAAGCCATACGTTGGCGTTCAGTTCGCTGCTATCCCTGAGTTCCCAGAAGTTGGTTCAGCTGTAGCTCAGGAGATCGCTGCTGCTCTGTCTGGTGCTAAGTCGGTAGACGAGGCACTTGCTGCTGGTCAAGCTGCTGCTGACTCAATCATGCGTGAAGCTGGCTACTACTAAACAGTAGTCTTTTGACAATGCTCTAAAGTTTCTTCAGTTGTAAGCGAACAAGCGCAACGTTAGACGCGCTTGTTCGCTTGATTAGTAAGAAGGTTCGGCAGTATTCTGTCGAACCTTTTTTTTGAATAAAAATTGTTGTATCTGCGCTACAGATATTGCATGATAGAAATGCACTTGACAGACCATCGACTGGTCGACATCTCAAACTGCTTAGCTCGCTTTAAGTTCAGCGCCCACACTGATTATTCAAGGTTGTTTCGTATGGCTAAACGAACGGTTCCCAAATTATTGCAAACACCTGCTGTTTTGCTTTTACTAGTTTGGATGTTAGTTCCCCTCAGCATGACTTTGTATTTCTCGTTCATACGCTATGTATTGAACAGTTTACGAAGGCCTGAATGGACATCGCCTAGTCTTGACAATTGGCGAGGGTTTGGAAACTACGAATACGTACTCAATGCCAAAGACTTCTGGTTTGCGGTCAACAACAGCGTATTTATTGTTGCCAGTATTCTTGTTCTAACGGTACTTCTCGGATTAGCATTTGCCATGTTGGTAAACAGAACTTTTCCAGGCAGAGGCATTGTTCGCGTTTTACTAATATCACCCTTCTTTGTAATGCCAGCGGTCAACGCCGTACTCTGGATCAACATGATTCTCGACCCGGTTCTAGGCCTCAACGGTTTAGCAGTCGGAGCCATTAACAATCTGGTCAGCGGTCTCCAAGGCGTTCCGGTGCTCGGATGGTTTTTCTCCTTATGGCCGGAATTCGAACCCTTTTCATTCAGGTCAACGCAAAGCTCAGCGTACGCCGTCATCATGATGGTGACTTGGCAATGGACGCCATTTGCCGTTCTGATCTTTATGACCTCGTTACAATCTGAAGACGAAAGTCAAAAAGAGGCGGCTGTACTAGATGGTGCGAATGCATGGTCCAGATTCCGCAACCTGACAGTGCCTCACTTGGCTCGTCCTATCGCCATAGTGGTGATGATTCAATCGATCTTTCACTTGTCGCTTTATGCAGAAATAGAGATCGTCAGTCGTGGTAATGGAAACAAAAACCTTCCCTATCTCATTGGCGAATTCTCAACGAACAACATTGGCGCAGCCAGTGCTACCGGCATCTTTGCTGTAATCCTTGCGAACATCGTGGCAATCTTTCTGCTTCGGATGGTCGGCAAGAACATGATGGATTAAGGGGAGCACACATATGTCTATAATCGATAAACCATCTACGTTCGGACGCTTTGCCTGGCCTATTCTTGCTTGGGTTGTTGCACTGATTTTCTTCTTCCCGATTTTCTGGCTAGTGTTCACCAGCTTTAAGACGGATGCGGATGCCGTTAAACCTGAATTCTTATTCAAGTTTACGCCCACGCTTGAAAACTACACCAACATGACCGAGAACTACGATTACTGGCGTTTTGCCATTAACTCGGTGATTACGGCGACGTTTGCAACGCTGTTTGCGCTGGTCGTTGGAATACCGGCAGCCTACGCCATGGCGTTCAACCCAAGCAGACACACCAAAGACATCCTCATGTGGATGCTCTCTACCAAAATGCTTCCAGCTGCTGCTGTTCTGTATCCAATGACGTTTCTTACCAAAAATTTCCTTGGCATCTTTGACACGCACTTTCTAGTCATACTCGTCTTGTGTCTTATCAACCTGCCTATCGTGGTTTGGATGCTCTTTACTTACTTTAAGGAAATCCCGAAAGAGATCATTGAAGCCAGCAAGATGGACGGCGTCACCACTTGGGGCGAGATCAAAGACATTCTTGTCCCATTAGCGTGGGGCGGTGTAGCATCAACTGCACTACTGACTTTCATCTTCTGCTGGAACGAGGCTTACTGGACAGTTCGATTAACAACCATCGATGCAGCTACTCTATCCAAGCTGATTGAAGGTAACCGCGCTCCAGAAGGCCTGTTCTTTGGCAGACTCTCTGCTGTATCGACGGCAGCTGTAGGCCCTATCATCGTATTGGGCTGGTTTTGTCAAAAGCAGTTGGTTCGTGGTCTTACATTCGGAGCTGTTAAGTGAACAATGGCCTCCATGCCACTGTATCGTTGACCAGCATTCGCTGGGCACACACGCTACTTGCGTGTGCGCCCAGTACTTTCACTGCCGTAGTGGCAACACCAATCGTCGTTCCGTTGTTCCATGTCAATTATTGAGCCAGAGCTGGAACAAGTTGATCGGAACTCGCGGTCAATCAGATTCCTTGAGCACGGATTTCCTTCTGAGCTGTGCCGTTGGCACGCGCATGAGGAATATGAACTGCACCTGATTGTTGAGACCCGTGGTAAAGCCTTTATTGGTGATTACATCGGTGACTTCAAAGCGGGTGATCTGTTTATGACCGGCCCTAATCTTCCGCACAACTGGATAACAGATAAGGTGTGGCCGAAACCTATCGTTACCAGGGATCTACTCATTCAATTCAGTCACGAAAGTGTGGAAAAACTGGCTCAGGGGTTTCCTGAATTTTCTCCTGTGCTCAACATGCTACAACTTGCACGCTCAGGAATTTACTTTGAAGGTTTTAATGCAACATTCGCACGTGGTCACATGGAATCTATAAGGGACAACAAGGGAGCAGAACGAATCCTTGCTTTCGTTCGATTCCTGGTACGTTTGAATGAACATGCAGAGAAGAAAACCCTTTCCGTTAGTCAGTTAGTGCAACCAGAAGGCGGAAGCAAACAGGCGCGAATTGCAAAGGTAGTTGATTACGTCTCCAAGAACTTCTTCATATCATTCTCAGTGTCTCAAGCCGCTGAAATGGCAAGCATGACCGAAATTACTTTCAGCAGAAATTTTAATGCGGTGACGGGGCACAGCTTTATCGATTTCCTAAACAGAATTCGTATCGGACAAGCCTGTGGGATGCTTTACGCATCTGACGAACAAATTACATCCATCGCACAAGAAGCCGGCTTTAAGAATCTTGCAAATTTCAATCGGCACTTCCTGAAAGTACGTGGTATGACTCCATCAGAGTATCGTGAGACAGCACGCCGAGATCTAGGGCCAAAGCGCGAAGCATCAAAATGAATACAAAAAACACGCAAGCTTTAAGTGCTAGTGACATCACCGCTACTAGTTATGATCGCTCTTCATGCCAAGTTGGAGTGGTGCATCTGGGTTTCAGTGCATTTCATCGTTCACATCAGGCGATGTACATTGACAATTACATGGAGATCACCGGGGACATGCGTTGGGGCATTGCCGCGGTCAATCTGCGCGCCTCAGAGTCAGCCCAGTTTGCCGAAGCGGGTCGTGATACCGAGAGTCACGATGGTTATTTTCTTAAATCGTATTCGTCGGTGGGCGATGTTGAATTACGCAAAGTAAGAAGTCATGTCCAGTTTGTTGACTGGAGCACAACGACAGCGGCTTGTGAAAAATTATTGTCTTCTCCATCTGTTCACCTAGTGACGATTACCGTCACAGAAAGCGGTTATTACACTGACCCTGATGGCAACCTGAACATAGAAGATGCAACGATTAAGGCTGAGATAGCTGGAGAGACCTCTGAGACGGTTTACGCTTATCTGCGCAATGCCCTTGCACATCGGGTAAAAGACACAGGTGCACCTTTGACCATTGCGTGCTGCGACAACATCCGCCAGAACGGGAAGATGTTAAATCGCAACCTAGTGTCATATCTCAAAGCGTGTAACGAACTAGACCTAGCGCTGTGGGTTGAACAGAATGTAGCATTCCCTTGCTCCATGGTGGATCGGATCACACCACGCAGCCCTGCGGAGCTAGCCGATGAACTGTCAGCTTTAGTCGGCAAACCTGTTAGCTCTCCCATCATGGCTGAGGATTTTACACAATGGGTATTGCAGTCTAAGGCAGCTAACGACATGCCAGATCTTTCCAAATGCGGAGTCACAGTCACGGCAGATGTTGACCCTTACGAGGAAACAAAAATACGGGTGTTGAATGGCGGACACACTGCCCTCACCTACTTGGCCGCATTAGAAGGAATAGAGACGTACGATGCAGCCATACGTGTCCCACATTTACTGGAGCACTTTACAAACTTTGAAACCCAAGAGGTGCTACCTGCTCTGACACTTGAGCTACCTTTTTCAAAAGCGGATTATCTTGGCGATATCTTAAAGCGTTTTGGTAATGTCGCTATAGGCGACACAATCGCGCGGATCTGTGCAGACGGGATGGTGAAGTTCCCCATCTTCATCCGCCCTACACTTCAAGGGTGCCTTGAGCAAGGCATAACGCCTGTCTATTCCATCCGCAGTGTTGCTAGCTGGTATGTATTTGCCAAGCACGTGGATGCTGGCAAGATCAGTTTTAAATATGTAGAACCTTCCTGGGAAGAGCTTAAAGAGTTGTTGGATGATGATGACGCTTTCGTCACCAATCGGCAGCTGTGGGGCGATTTGCCCGAAACCTATCCTGTATTTGCCGAAACCCTGCGGCAAGAAATTACTGAAATGGAGTCAAAATGGCCAGTCTGACACTACGTGACGTTCGCAAACGTTATGGCGACACCGAAGTTATGCACGGTGTTGACCTCGACATTGTTGACGGTGAATTTGTTGTATTTGTAGGACCTTCGGGTTGTGGAAAATCAACATTGCTTCGCATGATTGCGGGCCTTGAAGAGATTTCGGACGGAACAGTTGCTATCGGCGATACAACGGTAAATGAAGTTGCGGCTTCAAAGCGTGGCGTGGCGATGGTGTTCCAGACCTACGCACTCTACCCGCACATGACTGTTTACAAAAACATGTCTTTTGGCCTTAAACAAATAAAAACGCCCACAGACGAAATTGATCGTCGTGTTAAGGATGCTGCTGAGATTCTGCAAATTACAGATTATCTTGAGCGCAGCCCTCGAAACCTCTCTGGTGGACAACGCCAACGTGTTGCCATCGGTCGTGCAATAGTTCGTGACCCTGACGTCTTTCTGTTTGATGAGCCTTTATCCAACCTTGATGCCGCACTTCGTGTTCAAACACGGCTTGAGATAGCACGGTTGCATCAGCGTCTCAAGACCACCATGATTTACGTAACACACGACCAAGTGGAAGCGATGACACTGGCTGACAAAATCGTAGTACTGCGTGATGGGCGTATCGAGCAAGTCGGATCACCTATCGAGCTGTATCACCGTCCCCAAAACGCTTTTGTCGCTCAGTTTATTGGCAGCCCAAAAATGAACTTCTTTACAGCGGCGGATATCACAGCGAATGGCAGCGCTCTGATTGGGCGTGAAGTCACAGCCGACATGCAGGTGGGTTTTCGTCCAGAGCATTTAGAGCTTGCTGATGCTTCTAATGCGGTTGTGGAAGGCAATCTTGAACTGATTGAAAATCTCGGCGAATACGCTTTGCTGCACCTTAAGACTGCGACAGGTGCTGAATTTATCGCCAAGACTGAAAAAGCACCTGAGAGCGGTACGGGTTCTACCGTAAGTTTCAGCATCAAGCCTGAACTAGTCCACTGTTTTGAAATAAGTACTGGTGCTCGTATCAACGACTGATTCAGCACACCTGAACGAGAGTGCAAACTAGTCGTGGCACAACATGCCACGACTAGTGCTTGCTTGCGTAGTATCACAATCTAAGCGTGTTTTACGCCGCTTGCTCCACGCTGTTAGCCTCAAGCTCTTCGATGTACAGCCAAGCCGCCTCACGCGCTCTCAAGGCCCTCTCCATTGCCTCATGCTTGACAGGCCCAAACCCTCGAATCCCATCAGGCACTTGAAGAACAACCGTCAACGCATCTGCATACTGTGCGGTTATGCCCCCAGCTTGCTTATGTGATTCAAGCAATGCGAGCACTTTGTCAAGATCTTGCTCGTAACGTCTGATCCATTCCCTCTCAGACTTGCGCTCTGCGCTTCCACCAAAGGGATCGAGTACGGTACCGCGAAGTTTTCGGCCCCTTTTCAGCACAGCAAACACAGACAGAATCCATCGGCCAAACTCACGTTTCAACGGCCGCCCATCCGGACTCGTCCCTCCAAGAATCGGTGGTGCCATATTGAGCTTTATGGAGAAATTTCCTGAAAAATTTTGTGCTAATGATTCCTTGAACTCAGGACGTGAGTAAAGGCGGGCAACTTCATATTCATCTTTGTAACTCATTAACTTTGCTAGTTGCACGACTGCAATTCGTAAGTGACTGTCGCTTATGGCGTGTGTAGAGAATGCCGTGCGGAGCTTACCAATGCGAGCCATATAACGATTGGCCCAGGACGTGCCTTGGTAAGCCACAAGATGCTTACGGCGATGTGCAATAAGATCATCAAGTGACATTTGCTTTTGCCAAACAATGGGAACAGCTGCTACCGTTTCAGATGCTCTCAAGGCAGATTTAACCACAGCCGGATCAGCAGCCAGCTGACGCCCCCAAGCAAAAGCCAAGCGATTTGATTCAATGGCAACTCCATTAAGAACAATTGCCTCATCCAGCGCTGCAAAACTTAATGGTATTAAACCAAGTTGCCACGAATATCCAAGCATCATGATGTTAGTGGCTATCGCATCGCCAACCAGCTTGGTAGCTGAAGAACCAAACGTTTGGAAGTGCTGGGTGGACTTAACCGCACGACCGATCGTCGCTTCGGTTTCACTATAACGAAAATTTAAATCCCGGTTACCAATAAACGAGGCAACTGGTGCCGTAGTTGTATTTACTATAGCCTGCGTGCGTGTAGCTTCGCATAAAATGACAGTACTACTCGCCGCAGCAACAACAGCATCTGCAGCGATTAGCACGTCAGCACCGCCAGCCACCATATTGGGACTTGAGACCATCGACTCCTCTGCAGCGATGCGCACCAGGCTTAATACAGCTCCACCTTTTTGCGCAAGACCTGCCATATCCAGCACAATCGGCGCCTTGCCATCAATGTGGGCGGCCATACCAAGCAATGCACCGATTGTCAGCACACCTGTACCGCCCACACCAGTGATAACGATATTCCATACCTCGTCACCAAGCGCCTTGATCTCAGGTTCGGGCAGATTAAACGTCTTTGGCGCTTGCGATAGTTGGCTTGCTGGTGCAACTTTTTCGGGCTTTGCAGGCTCGCCACCATACACCGTCACAAATGAGGGACAAAATCCTTTGACACAGGAATAATCCTTATTGCAGCTTGATTGATTAATACGTCGCTTGCGTCCAAATTCAGTGTCAACAGGCTCTACCGATACGCAATTACTTTGCACTGAGCAATCTCCACACCCTTCGCATACATCTGTATTGATAAATGCTCGCTTCGCGGGATCCTCAAGCAATCCACGTTTGCGGCGACGACGCTTTTCAGCGGCGCAGGTTTGCACGTAAACAATCGCGTTACACCCCTCAAGCTCACGCAATTCGCGCATAACTGGATCAAGTTCATCACGATGCCTGATAACAATTCCAGACGCCAGAGTTTGCTTGTCGATTTTATCGGGTTCATCCGTCACCAGATAGATAGGCCATACGCCTTCAGCTTTGAGTTGTTCTGTCACTTTGCCCGGCGTCAACTCCCCATCAATATCCTGACCACCGGTCATGGCTACCGCATCGTTGTATAGCACCTTGTACGTGATATTGACCTTGGCAGCGACCGAGGCTCGCACAGCCAAATACCCTGAATGAAAGTAAGTACCATCGCCAAGATTCACGAAACGATGTTTTTCATCCGTGAAATGACTGATTGACGACCAAGGCACACCTTCACCACCCATTTGGGTAAACGTTTCAGTGCTTCGATCCATCCAGATGGTCATGTAGTGACATCCGATACCTGCCATCGCTTTTGATCCTTCTGGCACCCTGGTAGAGGTGTTGTGAGGGCAGCCGGAGCAGAACCAAGGTTGGCGATCAATAGGCGCTAGATGACGCGCTCTTTCATCAGCTCTCTTCTGCAGATAATCAAGTCGCTCCTCAATGCGTCGCTTTAGTGATTCGTCGATGGGCAATTTGAGAATGCGTGTCGCAATGGCACGTGCAACACGTGAAATCGACAACGCAGTGGATAGTGGCAAAAAGGGTTGATCATTTTCATCAAACTTGCCCACAATTCGAGGCCGTACATCGGCACGCCAGTTGAACAACTGCTGTTTGATCTGATGCTCGATGATTTCACGTCGCTCTTCAATAATCAGAACCTCTTCCAGCCCTTCTGAAAACTCACGAATACCTTTGGGTTCAAGTGGCCATGGCATACGAACCTTATAAACGCGGATGCCAATTTTACGTACGCCTTCATCATCTATACCGAGTTCACGTAGAGCTTGTCTGGCATCTTCGTACGCCTTGCCAGTGGCCACAATACCAAAGCGCGCTTTGGGCGAATCAACAACCAGCTGATCAATCTTGTTGGCATGCGCAAACGCTAGCGCTGCATACGCCTTTTGCTCCTGCAATCGTTCATCCTGCACAAGCGGTGGATCAGGCCAACGAAGGTTTAGTCCGCCCTCGGGTAACACGAAGTCTGTTGGCGCTACGATGTTAAAGTTTTCTCGATCGAGTGACACCACAGCGCTGGTTTCAACTGTGTCAGAAATTACCTTGTATCCCACCCAACAACCCGAGTAACGAGACATCGCAATGCCCAGTAACCCAAGTTCGATAAACTCATGCACGGAGGATGGAAACAATACTGGCATGACCGCCGCCATAAAAGCATGATCAGATTGATGCGGAACCGTTGACGACTTGGCGGCATGATCATCACCTGCTATGCACAACACGCCCCCGTGTGTCGAGGTACCAGCCGCATTACCATGCTTGAATACATCACCACAGCGATCAACACCTGGACCCTTGCCGTACCAGATACCCACAACCCCATCCTTATTCGCCTCGGATGACAGTTGAACTTGTTGCGAACCCCAGATAGCTGTCGCCGCCAGCTCTTCATTAACACCCGGTTGAAAAACCACCCCTGAGGGCTCCAGAAATTGCGCTGCACGCTGCAATTGCTGATCGTATGCACCAATGGGAGAACCCCGATAGCCTGTTATGAATGCTCCCGTATCAAGACCTTGAGCCTTGTCACGTTGTAGCTGCACCATAGGCAGCCGAACCAGCGCCTGTGTGCCGTTCATGAAGGCACGGCCACTTCTGGCTGTGTACTTGTCGTCGAGGTGGTGTGTAGAGCCCATGGAGGTATTCCTCGGTTAAACAGTGATGCTGGTGAATCTGTCGGAATTTACTGCATAGGTTTTATTGCATGAGAGGGGCCAGAATTGCTGAAAATTGAATCATTTGCCAGTGTAACCCTGATTAAACTCACTAATAGAAATCCTACTTGAAAACCGGCTTGAAAAGCGCTAGTACCAGTGTACAAAACAAAGATCTCCCATGCTAGTGCGTTTGCCTTAACGTTGCCAACTATGAACAGAACCAAATTTCACCAGATGTTCAATACTGCAGGCCCCGTTGTGACGCCTGTAATTCATGTTCTAGACGTCGCTCAGACATCACAGAACATCGACATCGCTGTGGATGCAGGCGTTGCTGGGGTATTCCTGATCAATCACGACTTTGCGGTCGAGCCATTCTTACCTATTGTTCGCACGATAAGAGAGCAATATCCAGATTTATGGTTAGGCCTAAATTTTCTTGCGGTTACCGGCGAGCATGCCTTTCCTGTTTTGGGCGAATTACAAAAAGAAGGATGCCGCATTGACGCTTATTGGGCAGATGATGCGTGTATAGACGAACATGCAGAAGCCAAAGATCAGACACAGGCTATTACGATTCAAAAGGTACGAGAAACCAGTGGATGGGATGGATTTTATCTCGGTGGCACATGCTTTAAGAAGCAGCGAGAAGTCAGCCCGGAGCACTATGGATCGTCAGCAAGTCTTGCCACGCGGTTCATGGATGCCGTATGTACGTCAGGCTACGCGACAGGCCTAGAGGCAGAGACCGATAAAATTGACGTTTTCCGCAATCATATTGGCGAGCATGTGCTGGCTTTAGCCTCTGGCATTTCACCCGAAAATGCCTTAACTTATTCAGACGTTGATTGCTTTATGGTCGCCACCGGAATCAATCTGAAAGGCGATTTTTATAACATTGATAGAAACAGACTCGCAAAATTGCTGGCTATTACCCAACAGATTGGCGAGGCTAGAAACAGAGGAACACAATGAACTCTCAAGCCAACTCAGATGCAGCCATGGGGCCCCGGGACAATCGCTGGTATTTGTCCATCATGTCCCCCAATACCAAAGGCGACAAATTCGCCTGGCTTGATCCCACATCTATCTACATCAATGCACGTGCATTCCAGGACTTGCTCGATGATCTTCTTGAAGATTTGAGCTCAGTAGAATTTGATGTTGTAGCAGGCCTTGACGCCATGGGATTTGTATTGGGCGCAGGACTAGCAACACGGCGCAATGTAGGATTTTTGCCTATTCGCAAAGCCGGTAAATTGTGTGTTGATATCGACAGTGTGGAATTTGGTAACTACTCGGGCCGAATCCAGAACATGGAAATGCGCACGCCAGCTTTCGCACCAGGCACACGTGTTCTACTTGCCGATCAATGGGTAGAAACAGGCGGAACCATGGATGGCGCTATACGTTTAGTAGAACAGCAGCAAGGTGTTGTTGCCGGCATCACAGCGATTGCGATTGAAGAGAATGAACGCACTCTTGGCTACCGCAAGCAATATCCCTGCGCATCAGCAGTTGTGCCCGGTTCCACTTGGCAAACTCAATGCAATGCACAGTTTCTTGAAAGCTTCAATAGCTACGAGGCTGCTAAAACTTTTCCACATGCAGGCCGAGTTTGACATCGCTAAATAAGCTGTCACGTAGGCTCATTTTAATCAGTATCACTTGGAGCCTAAGTTCGCCAGATATCTCGATGATCAGAACTCAATCTACTGCTCATTTCAATTAAAATACAGCTGACATCCTAAGAAGCTGCGATGCGGTCTATCGGTATTTGAAGTGGTAAAAAACCTGTAGGCCATGTTGGCAAGAGCTCATACCCGCATCAGGTGTTAGTCATCGCGAATAGATGAACGCGCAGTGGCATCGTCGCCACGACTAGTTGGGTTAACAGAGATTGACCCACTCTAGTTTGAGTAAAGGCGCCAAGTGTGCACCGACGAGAGTTAGCGTCTAGCTGGCGTCTAGCTGGCGTCAAGCTGGCGTCAAGCTGGCTTCAAGTTGGCGTTTGGCAAAGTCACTGCACTCAACAGCTTTGTACGATCTACTGAGCAGCCACTAGTTAGTCCGTTTTTCTAGAGACTACGACCGTGTTGAGCTGCCGCGCACACAAACATACTCAAAAACGCCAACTAGCTTCAAATCGTCCACTTTGAAGCCTATTCTGTGCCTCAATTTTGAATGCCTATTGTTAAAAGGTTCCGTTCAATCTATGAATATAACCCCCTAGTATGAGACATCAAACGCATATTGGAAATCATCACATCAGCTGGTTACCACAAATCCGCTACAAACCTTATTAATACAATATCTGAGGTTAGACCCATGAATCAACCGCTAAAGAAATCAGACGACATTTGCTCAGTAAGCGACAATGATGCAATGGTAGATACGATCAATCGTATTCAAGCTGTTATTGAGTTTGATCTTGACGGTGTCATCCTCACAGCAAACGACAACTTTCTTGGCGCCCTAGGTTATTCTCTGAACGAGATTCAAGGCGAACATCATCGAATCTTTTGCGAAGAGTCATTTCATAGTTCGCTCGATTACAAACTTTTCTGGAAGAACATCGCAAAAGGCGAAAGCCAGTCAGGAGAATTCAAGAGACTCCGAAAAGACGGTACAGAACTTTGGATTCTTGCCTCGTATAATCCGGTACTTGATGCAGACGGTATGCCCTACAAAGTCATAAAATTTGCTACAGATATCACAGAAAGAACAATACAGACCGCTGATCTTGAAGGCAAACTAAAGGCAATCAGCAGCACTCGCGCCATCATAGAGTTTGATCTTGAAGGATTCATTCTTACCGCAAACGACATTTTCTTGAATACTCTGGGCTACCAAATGTCGGAGATTGAAGGGAAACACCACAGTCTCTTCTGCGGAAAAGAATACGTCGAATCAGCAAGCTATAAAGAATTCTGGACAAATCTTAAAAATGGTGAGGCCAATGTGGGTGAGTACAAGCGCATCGATAAAGAGGGAAACGACGTATGGATTAACGCCGCCTACAATCCCATTCTGGATCCAGATGGCAAACCCTACAAGGTTGTAAAATTTGCAAGTGATGTAACAGAATCAAAAATTCATTCATCAATTTCTGAAGGAAAAATCGAAGCTATAAGTCGTGCTCAAGCCGTTATAGAATTTGAACTTGACGGCACAGTCATTTATGCAAACGAAAACTTCCTCACAACCCTGGGGTACGACGAAAGCGACATCATTGGCAAACACCACAGTTTGTTCTGTGAGAAAGCCTACTGTGCATCGCCTGACTACACTACATTCTGGGAAAACCTACGTAAGGGTATTTTTAATACAGGTGAATATAAACGAGTAAAAAAGGACGGCACAGATATCTGGATTCAAGCCTCTTACAACCCGATATTTGATGCATCTGGCAAGCCATACCGTGTGGTCAAATTCGCTAGTGATGTGACTCAACAGAAGCTAACCAGCTTAGAGCACAAAGGTACGATCGACGCCATTAATCGTGCTCAAGCCGTCATTGAGTTTACGCCCGAAGGAAAAATAATCACCGCTAATGAGCCTTTTTTATCCACAACGGGATATGTGCTTGACGACATAGTTGATCAACATCATCGAATATTCTGTACTAGCGAACTCCACTCGTCCGAACAATACAGCGCGTTCTGGCGTAATCTAAAAAATGGCGAATTCGAATCTGGCCGCTTCTTACGCTTGAGCAAGGCTGGAAAGAATATCTGGTTGCAGGCCACCTACAACCCAATTTTTGATCTAAATGGACAGGTAGTTAAAGTCATTAAATTCGCCACCGATATCACCACACAGGTTAGCGTTGAGGAATCAGTTACAACCATTGCTGAAACATTCACCCTTAATACACGACAGATATCAGAACAGGCCACTGAGGTTGCTGGCGGCGCACAATCACTAGGTGCTACCACTGAACAGATGAACGCATCAGTTGAAGAACTTAGCGCCTCTATCGACTCCATTGCTGAAAATAGCCGTGAAGCAGATAATGTTGCCAAGAACACACAACATGAAGCCGACCTAGGTTCAAAAGCAATTGATCGATCTATTGAATCGATGGAGTTGATCAACAAATCGTCAGAGGAGATCGCTGAAATTGTAAAAGTAATCAGTGAAATTGCCAGCCAGACAAACCTGCTAGCTTTTAATGCCGCCATCGAGGCAGCTCGTGCTGGTGAACATGGACTAGGCTTCTCTGTTGTGGCTGATGAGGTGCGCAAACTGGCTGAGCGATCATCACAAGCGACCAAAGAAATTACCAAACTAATTAACGAATCGGTCAAACGTGTGGTTCAAGGGGG
This sequence comes from Granulosicoccus sp., assembly GCA_023301725.1. Taxonomy (GTDB): domain Bacteria; phylum Pseudomonadota; class Gammaproteobacteria; order Granulosicoccales; family Granulosicoccaceae; genus Granulosicoccus. The sequence continues at coordinate 70,236 of JALZUD010000025.1, forward strand.
CGAGATATCTAAGGAAGCTGCCACGGCCTTTGGCAAAATAGTCGACGGAGTTTCCAAGACAACTTTCTCAATCTCGGAAATATCCACAGCTGCGCAGGAACAACAAATCGCGGCGCGAGATGTGAGTGATGCGATCCAGCAGATCGCAATCGCCACTGAAACATCGGCATTTGCATCAGATTCCATTGCCACGGCCACCAATACTCTTCTCGAAGGAGCTGAAAGTCTAAAAATGGAAATTGACAAGTTTTCGCAAAAGGCCGTATAGCAATGACTTTGATTTCTGCCCCTGTTCTTAACGATCGATGCTTTGCAAAGCTTGCGACAAAGGTACATGCCTTAACGGGCATCACCATAAAGCCAGAACGCAGGGCTATGCTGGAGGGGCGTTTGATGAAACGTTTGCGTACCCTGAAGTTACCCGATTTTGAATCGTACATCCAATACATTAACAGCACAACTGATGAGCACGAAGCATTTGTTAATACGGTAACGACCAACGAAACCTATTTTTATAGAACACCGCGCATTTGGGAATATATATCGACAGATTTTTTGAACGATTGGCATACCCAAAACAAAGGAAAGACACTCAACATCTGGTCTGCTGCCTCCTCAACAGGTGAAGAAGCCCACACCATTGGCGTATTGATGCAGGCGTTTAAGGACAGCCACCTAGGTTTTGATTATCGAATCACCGGCACAGACATAGATTCGTCAGTAATACAACGAGCTAGTACTGGTCTTTACAACGGCAGATCAATAGAACGATTCCGAAATGAGAAACCCGAACTGTTTGCACGCTACATGGTAGGCGATGACACTGATGGCTACAAAGTAGCTAAACACATCAAGCAAAACATTCAATTTAAATACTTTAACCTCTTTAAACCAACTGCGGTTGATCTCTCGTACTCACTAATTCTTCTTCGCAATGTACTTATCTACTTTACACGTGAAGACCAGGAACTGGTGCTCCGAACGGTTCACAAGCGCCTAAATACAACAGGTGTTCTGATTATTGGCGAATCTGAATCCTTATATAATCTGTCCTCCGATTTTGTCACAATAAACCCAACAATCTACAAACACAAAAATACAGCTCTGGGAGCAAAAGCGGCATGACCCTGCAGCTAATCAATGTCCATATTGGAGGGGTGAAAACGGGAACGGGTGATCAACAATTACACACTATTTTAGGATCGTGTATTGGAATCGCCCTGCTCTGGCCAAAACGAGGTACTTACGGTCTCGCCCATTGCCTCCTACCTAAGGCGCCAGCTGGGCTTCTAGACGAGCTTAATAATGGGCACCGTGAAAAAAGGCGAAGAGATGAACCTACCAATGGCGATAAACATCACGGCGGAAAGTATGTTGATCAGGCCATTGAATCATTGACTCGACTGATGAATATTACAGACTATAGAGACGTACGGGCGGTTGTGGCTGGTGGCGCAAATATGACTCAACCTAACCACGTTACTCCAGAAAAATTGGTGGGATATCAAAACGCCAGGAGTGCGCTAGAGGGGCTGCGGTTACGCAAGATTATTATTGTGCATGAAGACACCGGCGGATTTGTTGGACGCAAGATGTCTATTTCGTGCGATTCCGGCCTGTTTGATGTTACCAAAATTCCACGAATTGCCGCTTAATCAAAGACGATACCTATGCAACCTTCAGACAATGCTGCAAAAATAGATAACGTTAACGAAACACAACATGTGCCCATCCCAGTGGCAAACCCTGTTGGCAATTCAATTCATCTTGTTAGCGAGAGTATTCAACCGCCGGAAAATGGACCTGTGGTTAAAGATGAAGCGGAAATTTGCAGCAAAGTGGAGCCTAAGGCCAAACCGTCAATATACGGATCATTTGGACTAGCAGGCTCTGAATTCGCCTTGCCAGTGAGCGTGGTTCAAGAGGTGGTTAATGAACCCGCTACTTATACCGCGGTGCCTTTGTCTCCGGAATACCTGCTTGGACTGTTTAACCTGCGTGGTAATATCGTACCCGTTATCGATCTTAGTAAAATATTCAATGTAAATCAGTCAAGTACTCATCAACCTGACGATGAGATAATGTTTGATAGTCGCAAGGTCGCCATTCTTGAATTTGACAATCTTTGCCTCGGATTGCTATTTGACTCTACAGGCGAGGTATTTAACAACACTGAATTCGAAACCTGCCTGTTTGAACGCTCTGCCTCTTCTTTACAGGACCAGGTAATAGCGGGTGTTTTTAAATTGGACAATGGTTGTCGCATAATACAATTACTTGATGTGCACGGCATGCTTCAACTTGATCGAATACCGCAAAGCCTGCATAACGGCGGAATCTCAGCTGCATCTCAATCTCGCGGAAAACGTCGTCAATGTATTTCGTTTGATGTCGGGGACTCAGGATGTGCTTTGGATATCGGTGCTATCAAAGAAATTGTCAATATTGGAAAAATTGATAATACCGCACTAGCAGGTAGTCTGTGTCTAGGCGCCATTGATTTACGTGGCAACACTGTTCCTGTCGTAAATTTCAGCATGCTACTGGGTTACCAGGATGCATCGACACTTGAGATACATGAGTCAGATTCGCATCGGATCATTGTCATGAAAGTAGGTGACAATTTGTTTGGACTCCTAGTCAATCGGATCAATAATATTGTTTCGTATTTTGATGATGAGCTTCAAGTCTTTCCCGTATTGGGTGATAAAAAGACAGCGATCTTTAAAGGTTACATTGCAGGGAAATCGACCACAGACGGAACGATTGTTCTAGATCAAAGCGAGATCTTCTCCAACGAAGAAATTAGCGCAATTACTAAAGGGCACAGTACGCTTTTTAAAGATACAAAAGACCCCTCTTTTACAGAAAAAGAGGGGTCACTCAATCGTAAAACACTAATTACATTTTCGCTAGACAATTTATACGGCCTTGAGATCGGAGACGTAAAAGAGGTTATTGATTACCCCCCAGATCTCATTGAAACTCCTACCATGGCCAAGCAAGTTCGAGGCATGTTCAATTTGCGTGGGGAACTTGTTGTGATTATCGATACCCGTCACCTCTATGAACTCGAGACATTCACTGACTATAAAAACACAAAAATTCTTGTGTTTGAGGCACAAAATACCAAATACGGACTTATGGTTGATACGGTTGACTCCATCTTAACCTTCAGCCAATCGGATACAGTAGAGGTTCCAAATTCTGTATTTAGTGCTAAATCTGGTGTCATCAACAATGATGTTAAACAAGCGGTCATGATTAAGTCGGGCAACACAAAGCAAACAGTCTGTGTACTAAATCTAGAGTCAATTGCTAGAAGGGCAACCTCTGATCAACAGGCATGAGTTTGCACGTAGGCTAGATGACTGCTAGCGCCATGTTTTTCAGCACCATGCTTAGAAGCAGCACCGCAACGGCGCACCCAGCTGCGCTAATCTGACTGCAGATTCTGCTTGTTGCCAGGAATTTCTCAGTGGCTTGCGGCTTTCGAAAACCTACAACTATGTGTACTGCAAGTACATTTGCGAACGCCTTGGATAAGCCCAAAGAGCGGAAAAGGCCCCATCTTCGCCTGAAATGTGAACCTTTCCAGTATCCACCTATGCAGGCAACTCGGTATACCCATAGGCTTAACAAACCACAAAACCAACCAAGTTCACGTTGCAGTTAAGTGTTAACAATCTTGCCAACGGGAGGATATGACGGTCTAGACAATTTTAGTTATGACGTACTCGGCCGAGGTGGCAGATGTTCAATTTGTATAGGGTGCTTGTCGCTAAATGGAACTAACAACATATTAATTCTCACCGAGGTATCCATCAATGAACATCATCACATCGAATAACCTAACAACGGTGGCAACACCTGTGTATCAGGCCAACTCCAATGCAGCTTCGCTTCCAGGTAGCGGTGAAGCAGGACCTTCTTCGCGAGCTCCTCCACTTGAATCGCTTAAAAATTCATTCTCTGACAACTCGAATGATTCTATGTTCGCCAAAGCGAAAGAGATGCAAAACTCCGGTGCCAGTGAAAATGACATAAGAAATTTTATCGAGAACGAAGTTGCAAACAACAGCGATGATCAGTCCAACGACTCTGGACGAACGGGGCGTCTCATCGACATACTAGTATAAGGGCAAACTCGCAGTGACCAACAACCTGCCTCCCAAACGTTAATCCGTCTGGGCAGCAGACGTTTAGATTCCTCGGTTTACTCAGAAATACCTGAAGAAATAATGAGTGGCTCCCAGATTGCGATCTGGTCAGCTACGAATGTGTCATATTCCTTAGAGGATATGGCGTTGTGGGTAACACCGAGTTCTGTGAGGCGTACCTGCACATCAGGGTTGGCAAATACCACCATTACCGTTTTGTGAATTGAACCTACCAGCTCCTCATGATGAGTCTCCAACGTGAGATATCTAGACTCACGCCCTCTTCGACATACGTTGCCGTGTTAACCAGGCATCTCTAAGGTAAAAGCTCTACCCGCTGGATCTGTGCTTCATTTTCAAGATCAAGGATAAGTTGTCTCAACTCAGTAACAGCAACCGAGTCTTTGAAGGCAATGACATACACGCCATCCGTTTTCATCTCGATATCTATCTGCTGTGCAAGTTTGTCTATGTTCTGCTTGATTATAGGGCGAGCCTGCTCCCAATCCTCTGTAGAGGTGAGTTCAACAGATAGTCGCATGGGGGCATTATCAACGTCAGATGAGCTAAGCACTGAATACACGGTATCTGATTGATCGTAGAATAGCTGAAAGCCTAGCACCGCAACCAACACACCAGCTACAGCAGTTGCCCCCCACGGAACACCAGACCCAGCCGTGCCAAATCTAGACAACTCGCTGATTTTTTGTTTCAAAAAAGATGATACCGACGCTTTTGTATTGACCTGATGCTCGTTAGCATCAATCCGGCTCATGACGCTAGCCAGATTCTTGTCAATATCAGAATGCTCTCTGTACTCGTTTTGCACATCGTTCTGTACGGCCTCGTTCAGTGACGATAACAGCTGTATTTCACGCTGGCACTCACCACAGTGCTCGATGTGACTGGATACTGTCCCTCTTAGATCCTTGTCCAGCGTTTGGTTAACATACCAAGGCAGCAACGACATAATTTCGTCATGATCAGGACGGTTATTAATTTGATTTGACATAGTAATTAATCCTGGAGCGCGATTCGCAATTGACGACGCGCGTGGAACGTTCTGGTTTTAACCGTGTTATCCGGACATCCAACAATATTGGCAATTTCATTGACTGAATAACCTAAGGCGATCAATTCCATGACAGCTCGATGGTCGCTACTGAGCGAAGCCAGAGCTGTCTGTACTTGATTCAACTCCATAGCATTGTTGGTATAAGCCTCAGGATTAGCATCTGGCGATGATTCCACCAAATGTTCCATTTCGAAGGCAGGCTCTCGTTTGTCTGTATGCCTGGCATTTTGATTGTAACTTTTCAATGAACGCCTATAGGCAATTCCCAAAATCCAGGACGACACTGCTGATTGTTCACGAAACTTTGCAGCACTGGTCCAAACCGCATACAAGGTATCGCAGGCCACTTCGTCAGCCAACAGATGATCCTGCAGCATCCTGATCGAAAACTTGTAGATACGTCCGTGATACGAGCGGAACAGGCGTTCAAAGGCTATTCGGTCGCCCTTGGCAACAGAACGAATGAGTTCCACATCGCTCTCAATTGGCTGATCCAATGCCACCTGATTCTCACTACCTAGAATTGCTGCAAGCATAACATCTGCTCTATTTTTTCTTCTGAATTAGTAGGTACCCACTGCAAGCAGAACGGTTCATTCCACATCAAAAATTGTTTTCCCGACTCTCATTTAGCCCAACTCACTCTTAGCTCATCTCACTCTTAGCTCATCTCAATTGAGAGCAACTCGGTTGATGGAAGCCATCTCAACTTGTGGTACCGGCACTAGCCTTCTGTGCTCATAGACTTCAGATCCCTCCGAAAAAACTCAACGTTTCGGGCTTTGCCATAAGCCATCTGTTTCGAAAACATAGCCAGATGTACAGTCAATAGCGAAAAACATGAAATTAATGCTTTGTGCTGTGAACCGTTTCACACCAAGCAGGCACCTACGATTGAATCAGTTAATTCCATAAGATCAATTAAATGGGTAAACAGGTTTTGGCAATAATGTCGATCAACCTTTACTAGCCAATACCGTTTGATGATTCCGCTTTAATGTTTAAAAAATGCGCTTAATGATGCGCCAACACAGCTTTACTACAGAAACATACGGAGATCAAAATAATGTCATCAAATAATAGAAGCACCAGAGCCAATATGTCAGTTATGGCGCTGTTCTTTCTTTCAGGAAGTATCTCGCTGACGGCAATTGCTGAGGTAACAACGACACGGATAGGAACAGATCAAAATGCCCTTGTCGGGGTTGATGACAATGTGCGGAATTTTCTCTCAGCGAATAGGGGAAGCAATGGTGGCGGCGATCAAAGCCTCCAGCTTGGAGATGCACTGAGCGGTACCGAGGAGAATGATCTCTTGATTGGTGCATTAGGAATAGATGTACTGCTCGGGCTGGATGGAGACGACATTCTGATTGGCGGCACTGAAGATTTCAACCCCCTTAATCGCGATAGAGGTTTTGGTGGATCAGGTGACGATGTATTTGTTTGGGCTCCGGGCGACGGCAACGATTTCTTCGACGGTGGAGACGGTAACGATGTTCTTATGTTGGGATTGATCGGTGAGCAGCGTGATGCAGATGGCAATGAAGTGGGTGCCCCGTTCTTTAGTGTAAATCCACCTGCAGGTGCGGGAAGCCAGGATTTTGATGGCATTTATATCGAACCATCAGCAGGACTACCTATCGTCAACGTAGCCGGTGGTCCGGGATTCTGTGAGGTTGTGGACGGCAGCAGCAGTGAAGCCGAGCAAACTGAGTTAACAGCATTAGGTCTTGATCGCCTCGTTCGATTCACACTTCGTGGCCCTGCGGCAGACACGTCAAGCCCAGATACCGGACTGCGTATCGCTGTGCATCTGACTAACACGGAGTATCTGGTGTGCGGTGGATCGACTGCTGGGGAGATTGTGGCGCTGGATCTTACAACCACCCCACCTACGCCAATCGATGTCTCGGCATTGCCTACGCAAGCATTCCAACTCATTCAATAAACAAACCACTCATTGAACCGGAGTAAAACTACTATGAATTTCTTAAAATCTACAAAATCAAGAACGGCACTTACTTATCAGGTTGGCGTTTATTCTCTTCTCACACTCCTGATGGTTGGTTGCAGCAGCTCAGATGACGACGATAGTCAGGCGTTATTACCGCCACAGGAAGATCAGACGTTAATACCGTCACCAGACGATCAGACATCAATACCAGCACCAGACGAAGAGCAGGAAGAAGAACCAGTTCGGGTGGTACTAAAGGGCACCGATCTGAACAACATTGGCAGCTCCCTATTGTCACTCAATCCTGAGGGACCCGGTGGAGCACCCAATCAAAGCCTACGTGGCGGCGACGTTCTCCAGGCTGAATCAACTGATAGCGTATTAATCGGTGCACTGGGCGTGGATATTTTACTGGGAGGCGATGGCAACGATGTATTAATAGGCGGTACAGAGGATTTTAATTCCAACGTTGATGGGGATGGCCTTGGTTCTGATAACCGCGACCGTGCGTTTGGTGGCAGTGGTAACGACATCTTCATTTGGGCACCGGGAGATGGCAGTGATTTTTTTGACGGCGGCGAGGGCATCGATGTGGTTGCTTTTGGCCTCTTGGCAGAGGAGAGAGACAGCAATTCGAGTTCCACTGGAGCGCCCTTTTTCAATGTGAGTCCACCAGGCACAGACGGAAGTTTAAATTTCGACGGCATTTTTCTCGACGCCGATACGTACCTACCCACGGTGAGTGTTTCAACATCACCCGGCTTCTGTACGGTGCTCGATAGTTCAACCAATCCGTCAGAATTAGCAGCGCTATCTCTGGATCATCTGGTTCGTTTTAGTTTACGCGGTATTGCCAATGACTTCGATGCAGGCGTACGAACAGATGACGATGGGCTGCGAGTTGCGCTAAGTCTTCGCAATGTTGAGTACGTTGTCTGCACAACACGTGCGATCGCTGAAGGTGCCGGAGTCGATAACGTTGAAGTCTTGGATTTAACCACTAACCCTCCAACATTGGCATCGTTGGCTGATTTACCTGAATTTATTCAACAACAGATCCAATGAACACGATGCCATAGTAAGTTGAGAAAGCAATCAGCGCAGGGGCACCGGTGAATCGGCACCCCTGTAGACTGATCATATGAGCTTAGCCACGTACGATGTACAGCAAGCTGTTAGCATCATAGTTTATTACCAAAGTTGCATAGGAGAATTTGATTAACACGTTTAAATACCTATTTTTGCTCATGCTGTGTATCGCCACATCAGGTTGCATATCCATCCCTGCTTCATCGACAGCAGGCAAACCTGTCACTGACCAGACATTCGGACGCTATCAAGAGAATCTTGAATCGGAACTGATCCTGATTACCATGACGCCAGAGCGACATGCTGAGCTAACCGAATTAAAAGCCGTTCCAATGACCGGTGAACTGCCACCACGGTATTCGGATTTTCTTGATCTGATGGAATCCAGTTATGGACTAAAGCGTGTGGCCAACTGGCCGTTGCCAGCAATAGATATTTTTTGTATCGTTTTCGAAATTAACGATCCTGAGAAAAGGGCAGCTGTGGTCGCCTCCTTGAGACAGGAACCCGGTGTAGAAACCGCCCAAATAGTACAAACCTTTGATGTACAGCAGCAAGATTCTAACGATTCGTATTTATCGCTTCAACACGGTGTACATTCGATTCAAGCTGTGAGCTCTCATCAATGGTCACGAGGTAAAGGCGTCAGAGTTGCAGTTATAGATACTGGCATGGACAACACCCACCCAGATCTTGTGCTAAATAGCGAAACGACACAAAATTTTGTCGATAATGACGAAATAACATTTCGCTCCGATACGCATGGAACAGCTGTTGGTGGCGTTATTGCAGCCAATGCAGGCAACGGTACCGGCATGCTGGGTATCGCACCAGAGGCAACACTATTGGCGCTCAAAGCGTGTTGGCACTCTGACCAGAACGAGGGCAAAGCGCGCTGTAATTCCCTCACACTGGCAAAGGCGCTTAATTATTCAATACAGCAGAAAGTAGACATCATAAATTTGAGTCTAACGGGGCCGCCAGACCCCGTTCTGGAACGACTAGTACTAGAAGCGCTGTCACGGGACATTGTAGTGATAGGCGCCTTACCCGCTCATGAGGGTAAAGCGTTTCCAGTGTCCATTCAAGGCACCATCGCTGTAGCTATACCCGGCCAAAAAACACAATCTATATCCGCACCTGGACGCCGTGTTCTCAGTACAAGCCCCAACGCACAATATGATTTTTTTGATGGTAGCTCATTTTCCACAGCGCACATTACAGGACTGGCTGCACTGGTTCGCAGTTTGTCACCATCATTAACGCCGACAGAACTGCTTACATTGCTCGAACTTACAGCGAGCCCAGACACACGCGCAGCCAACGCATGTAGGGCGATCGAATGGATAAGACAGCAGGCCGATACTACGGATTACAATGATGGTTGCAGTTGACTGTTAGCATAGTATTTTCTTGTTTTTCTTTATGTTTCTGTCTCTGTATCTACTTCTTTTTCAAGAGTCGATTTAGAATCATTTTTTCCAACATGCAAAGCTTCAAATAGAAAATTGGCAAATGCTTTTATTGAATGCTCAGATATAAAATTTCCACCTTTTATAAGATTAAATCTAAGTTCATGTATTTCTGGGTTTTCTGAGCTAAGCATGTATAGTTGGCGAAGCGGAAATCGCAGGTATGCCAGTATTTCCCCATGTTCAAATAGTCGAATTATTTTCAACCCTTTTGAATTTGACTCTCTATGAGCTTTATCAACCTCATAGTAACCAGTCACTGGAGTGGTGTTGAACGTATACACGCTACCTATCCCACTTGCCGCGTACGCTGCCTGTTGAGCTAGTCCGCCACCTAAAGAGTGCCCAGTTGTAGTTATTCTTACTTGTGCACCGTAGTCGGATTGCACTTGCTCAACTAGACGAGGAAGACCTTGCCTCACAATGTCATAATGGTCTGCAAATCCAGGAATGAATCTGGTTACCCACCGCAAATTTGCCCACCAATCTCCTATCGAACGGGTAGTGCCGCGAAATACGATCAGAAATTCGTCACGAGATTTTGAAAACCAAAGGTGATATTTAAGTCCTGAAAATACCTTCTTTTTTGAATCATCGAGTAATATCTGATTAAGAGATGTTTGAGGAACCAATTCCCAGTCTGTAAGAATAGTTTGTAGCACGTCTTCCAAAATTACATTTTTAGGAATAGCTACTACATCATCGAAATCATGGTAAACCAAGGCTGAGAAGACTGCGTACAGTTCCACTCCTTCATAAGATTCCAAAAACAAATATTCTTTGTCTTTTTCAATTTTTTGCTCAAATACATCCTCTCCCTTTCTAACTAAAACTGTATCCTTACCTTGCGTTAGTACATTCCAAACCCTTTGAATTGCCTTTAAAGGTTTCATGTTGAATTACTCCATTGTCAAATAGCTGCTTATAATTTCAAGCCAACATGTTGGCTTATGCGGTTGTCTATTGGATAGCCACATTAAGTACTAATGACATACTACAAGTGTACGATTTCTTAATTTTTCATCTAAGTGAGAAAAAAAATAGAACATGCATACAACACGTGCCAATGTACCTATATAAAATTAAGGCTATAAATCCACTATATTCCTATTTATACCCACATACCATCAACATTGATTCGGTATGTGTATACATGAACACTGTGTACCAGTCAGATTCTTGGTAGATACCCTCTGTCATGTAACATCAGAAGCGCATTCTAGTTTTTCGCATTTTTTGTAAAATGCCGCGAGAATGTTTTCTTCTTGAAATATACCAACTGCGGTAACATAAGCTTGGGACAAACGCATTCATTGAAATGCGTAGCAATGTGCGATAACGATTCGCAGGGTTACAGGCTTAGGTGTACAGACATCTTTAGGCTCTTTTCTGTAAACCCGATATTGGCATATAGGCGCTTGGCGATCTCGTTAGATCACTTAGAATAAAAAACGCAACTGATCTGGCAGACTGTGGCTGGCTGGCGACTTATGATTGTTTCTTGGTGTAATTTCAATTTAAGAATACAGTGTTGCCTGCTTAGAAGTCATTAACAACCTACGCCAAGTTAATCTGAACAACTATCGTATATCCACCAATACACTAGACGCACTATTGAACGCCGCAACACACTGTCCAGCTTTATCACGAGCAACGAAGGGGTGAGTGAGAAAAGTATTCTGACCCAGTGTTTCTCCAGGGGTAATTGAGCCTATGAGTTCTTCTTCGCCTTCGTAGTTTATCCAGAAAATATCGAGAATTTCTTCTTTGGAATTAAGAAAGTTAACTACGTACCTATCATCACCACGTAATGAGGCGAAATTTTTGACACCGTCGCAAGCAATCGAATAGACGGGATGATCGAGACTGGTGACTGACGTTGTTGCGCAGCCAACATTGAAGAAAACGACCAATGCAACGGTTGTGAGCCCCTCTATAGTTTTCATGTTCTTGATTGCCATTGCGATGCAGTAGACTAGTACCTAAAGATAACTGTGATTGCTTACAATAGCAACGTAGTCAAATTTTCAAGAGCAACGGTAAATTGTCACACTCAGCTTAAGCGCAAGGTCCTCATTCAATGCAGTATGAGTTTGGTGGCAATACATACTGCAGCCTCCGCGTCTACTAACGAACAAGCCCTAACTTACAAGCATTGAAATTCAGACAGCGAAAACCTAACAGCCTAGGCTCATTCATTAGGATCGCTAAAAGCCACCTGCCATCTCTTAAGACTTCCGATGATTTTTCACAGAGCCAAAAGAAGAAGTACATCAAACCCTCAGGTTGTTGTAGCGTTCAATGCCCCGAAGAGATTAATTACGCCATGTTTCTAGTTTCTACAGGGTCAGCTACAATACTGGGCTTTTGACTGAGCATCACGGACGTGACTTTCGATCAAACCGCTGTCTTTCTTATTTTAGCCGTTGCCATGGTCCTGTTTGTCTGGGATCACTGGCGCTACGACGTGGTCGCAGGCTTAGCACTCATAAGTGCAGTCTATGCAGGCGTAGTACCAGCCGAGCATGCATTCGAAGGGTTTGCACATCCAGCTGTAATCACTGTAGCGAGTGTGCTGGTGATCAGCCACGCACTGCAGTCTTGTGGTGTTGTGGAGCTTTTTCTCAAGTATCTTGCTCATGCGCGTGGCTCCTTAACCAAACAAGTGGCTGCCAACACTTTTGTTACCGCCCTGCTCTCCGCCTTCATGAACAACATCGGCGCTCTAGCGCTGATGTTGCCAGTGACCATCCGTGATGCGCACAAGGCCAAACGCTCAGCGTCTCAACTTCTCATGCCCTTGTCATTCGCCAGTCTTCTTGGCGGGCTGGTCACCCTGGTAGGTACGCCACCGAACATCATCATTGCAACATTCCGCGCCAACAATGTGGGCGAGCCCTTCAGCATGTTCGATTTCACCCCTGTTGGGCTGGCGGTGGCCATATTCGGCATTGTCTATCTGGTTACTATCGGCTGGCGCCTTCTACCTCGTCGGCAGCCTGATCCGGTGCATGGAGAGTCAGAACAATTTCAAATCGCTCGTTATGTCACGGAAGTACGAATTCCGGAAACCTCACCACTGGTAGGTGCTACAGTTGGTGAGCTTGAAGCGCGTTGTGATAACGAAGCCTCTGTCATGGTGATCATCCGTCGAGACAGGAGACGCATGGCTCCTCCTGCAATAGAACGATTACAAGCTGACGACCTATTGATTCTGGAAGGCCATACCGAAACTCTACAACCTCTTTTTGAAAACCCGGGCTTGCTGGAGGCCGGTGCCGAAAAGGTGGATGCGGAATGGCTTAAATCACCAGAAGTACGCGTTATAGAAGCTGTGATTATGCCTAATTCAGCCATCGAAGGATTATCGATGCGCTCACTGGATATGCACAAACGCTTTGGCGTTAACCTGCTGGCTGTTGCCCGTGATGGGCGCGCTGCACGCACTCGACTGAAGCTCATCAAATACAAAACAGGGGATCTACTCCTACTGCAAGGAGAAACTAGCGCTTTAGAAGAGCTATGTCAGAACTTTGGATGTCTGGCTATCAAGAATCGAGGCCGTGAGATCGTTGCCCGTCGTGGGGCATTGCTCATACCCGGAACATTCGCACTGGGCATCTTTGTGGCTGCCCTGGGTTGGGTGCCGGTAGAGATAGCGTTTACAACTGTAGTGGGCGTGCTGGTTCTGATGAAAATGATATCGCTACGCTCTGCCTATCGAAGTATTGAATGGCCGGTTATCGTACTGCTTGGCTTTCTGATTCCCATCGGGGAAGCTTTACAAAGTACAGGTGCAACTGATCTTATTGCGCAAGGCTTCGTCAGTGTGGCTGACGACATGCCCGTGTGGGGTCTGCTGGCTCTGATTATTGCGGTATCCATGGTGCTATCTGATCTTGTGCACAATACACCGACAGCTGTACTCATGGCGCCTGTTGCGTTCAGTATCGCAACAGGGTTAGGCCTGCCCCCCGACCCTTTTCTGATGGCTGTGGCGATCGGTGCAGCATCCCCTTACCTCACCCCCATCGGGCACCAGTCTAATACGCTAGTGATGGGACCCGGTGGGTATAAGTTTGGCGACTATTGGCGAGTCGGCTTACCGCTTGATATTGTCATTATCAGTGTTGCGGTACCGATGATTATGTGGGTATGGATGTAGTGGTTACTTACTGCATGCGGTATAGCTCACGATAAAGCGCCCTGCAACAATAGTCATGAGTATGGAGAACACACCGTACTGCCACAGTGGGCGCTTAGTATCGTTGTTAGCCCACTGGGTACTGATAATTGTAGTTACAGCTGCAACTTATGTAAGAGCCTCACTAAACCAAAGGACAGGTTGCGCGCCCAAATCTTTTTGTGAAGAATGACAGCATGTAATCAACTGTTATAGCGTCGTTATGCAGTTGAAATGTTGTACAACAGTGGTGTATTCGCCAAATTGACAACTTTCCTGGATGAAATTCGCGAGTAGCAAGAGGCTAGATACATGTCGTTATGGAGTGATCTACCAGACTTTGTTAAGGAATCAGGCGCGCTTGATAGTCTTGAGCCTTTTCTCGATGCTATCGATACACCCGGTTCGACGGATATCACCGAAGGCGAGAATCATTGGCGCGTTTATGATGCATTCACGCTAGGTGACGATACGCCGTTATCACTAAACCCCTCTACGGGTAGATTCAATCGCGGCCCAGGAAGCGGCAAAACGCCCATAGAATTTCCCGATCCAAGCGTTAGTATTGTATTGCGTCTGCATCTAGATGGACCATCAGGATCGCCCGACGGTCGCTTCCAATTGATTACTGAAACACCCACCGCCATAGTACGTTTACCGTTTCTGCGTGGAGCAAAACTAGATACTAAGGGACAACTACAAGAAGATTCTGCGCACCCCGATGTCAAATTCCATCTACCTGCACTACGCATCCGTACCGAGGTACTGATATCAGGTGACACATCAGTAAAAATTCTCTCAGCCAGCACCCGGGCAACATCTCAGGATGAAATCTATGAGTTCGTGCGAATGGAGCCTGCCTACGCACTCATAGGCCCGGGCAATGTCGTAGGGTTTGCCTTCAGGACTGCCATACTGGATCTTTCTGGCGATTCAGGCCCAGCGGGAATACCCAACGACGCCTTCGCCTTGCCCAGCGAATGGCAAGGGTTTTATTTACCGGAAGCGCGCGTGTTCGTTGCACCACAAGGAATGGAAGGCCTTGCGGTATCGGCTGGTGTTCGCAACTTGTGGATCGGTATGGCCGAGCATGCAGGCGTCACGGGCACGTTTGAAGTCGACATAGTGCAGCGTGGTGCAGCTCCTAGTATTCGTTTGCGTTTTCAAACATTCACTGGCGAATGGATTGGCGTAGACGCAGCAGAAACAGGCACGATTGAATTGCCTGAAAATACTCGACTGTATGTGGATGCCGCCGGCGGACTAGCGCCCTACACCTATCAACTATCAATCGGTGACAACACGCCAGTTTCAACTGACCGCGTCGACGTCGTTACGCCTGTGTCAGGCACCCTGTCAATCAACGTTTCAGTTACTGATGCAGAATCACACGCCAGCACACGTAGCTTTACCGTTCGTCGAAGAGCCAACGCGATAGAAAGCGATAGCCCTACGGGTGCCAGGCCTGTTGTATTAACTAGCATGCCACCATCAAACTTCAGTCGTATCAGGCTGATCAGTCAGAGCGCTGAGAGCGCAACCCTTGAGCTTGAACCAGCCTTCGGAGCTGTTAGCTGGACCTGGGGCGAGACGAATTCTGCCTCTGGTGATAACGTCACAGTCAGTGTTGCAGAGGGCGAATCAGTCACCGTGGTTGCCACTCGGCAAATCAGTACAACCATCAATTGTTACACCTTGTTCGATAAGCCACACCACAACTCATACCCGAAGCGGATTGCAGACTTTGCCGAGGACGCCAAGAGCACACGCACTGAAGCCGCCGCCAGACGCAAACACTGGAGTGATGGCGTCCCGTTTCTGAACCCTGAATCCACGGCCCGTTTCTCACAGTACCCCAATGGCACTAAATGGAAGGTAGAAGGATTTGCATCCTATGAGAATCGGGATGATGCGAGTACAAGAACGCGCAACCAGAATTTGAGCGAAAGGCGTCGCGAGGTTCTGATTCATATC
>JALZUD010000026.1 GCA_023301725.1 Granulosicoccus sp.
TTTTGGCTAAAGACAGCAGTAGTTTTAAAATGTTACCGATAACAGTTTGCTTGACAGTATGTGTCACATGCGCGAAGGTGTTGAGCAGTTAAGTCAAGTGGAGAGACCTGTGGACAGTAACGTTTGCAACGCGAGGGGCAGCTGGGTATGACGCAAGGCAGTTCGTCAGGGTTGCGTTTTGATCACATCGAAAAACATTTTGGTGGCACCTACGCTTTACGCGATGTGTCTATGGATGTTGGCCGTGGAGAGATCATGGCGTTGCTTGGAGAAAATGGAGCGGGAAAGTCCACGCTGATAAAAATTCTGGGCGGCATTCATAAAGCTGATGCTGGTGAAGTATTGATAGATGGTGAGCCCTACGAGCACACTCCCGGAGGCTTTGGCAGACGACAAAAAGTGGCGTTCATTCATCAGGATCTGGGTTTAATTGAATGGATGACAGTTGCTGAAAATATAGCGCTGGCGCTTGGCTTTAAGCAGAGGTCAGGTTTGATTCAATGGAAAGAGGTTGAGCGCTTTGCCGCCGATGCGCTTGCGTTGGTTGATTGTGATTTTGACCCTACAACACGGGTAGAAAATTTATCTCGAACCGAAAAATCGTTAGTCGCCATTGCTCGGGCATTGGCAGTTGATAGTGAATTTCTGGTGCTGGATGAGCCTACAGCGTCATTGCCAGCCGATGAGGTTGAGCGACTCTTTTCCGCCATCAGGCCCCTACGTGAACGCGGTGTAGGAATGATTTATGTCAGCCACCGGCTGGATGAAATTTTCCAGATAGCTGACCGAGTGGCAGTACTTCGAGATGGCCAAATGATTGGCATCAATCCTATCGACCAGACAAGCCCTGAAGATCTGGTGATGCAAATAGTAGGGCGAACAACGCGCAGCACGCAAAAAACATCGGCGCCAGTGGGAAAGCCTATTTTAACGCTGAAGGGGTTCAATGCCGGAATGATTGGACTCTTGGATTTCACACTACGCCAAGGTGAAATCGTAGGTTTGGTGGGGCTACGTGGCGCGGGTCATGAGGCCATCTCAAGGGCCTTGTTTGGTGTGCAATCTTATTCGGGGCACGTCACTCTTAACGACAAAGAGCTGGGTGTTCAATCTCCACAGGATGCCATGGATAGCGGCATCGGTTTGGTTGCAAAAGATCGCACTGAGGAATCGATTGCTATGAGTATGACTATCCGCGAAAACACATTCTTAAATCCAAGCGGCGTTGGGCGTAAATTACTGAGCTTCCTGACTCCGTCAAAAGAGGCAAACCAAGCTGCAAAGATTGGCCACGAATTGGGTTTGTCGCCCAACGATCCCTCGCTGGCTATTGAGGCCTTATCGGGTGGCAACCAACAAAAGGTGGTTATCGGGCGATGGCTTGCGACCCATCGCAGGCTTTTGATTTGCGAGGACCCCACGGCAGGCGTCGATGTGGGTGCCAAAGCAGAAATTTATGCGTTGCTCAATAAGGCGTTGAATCAAGGCGTCGGAATTCTGGTGGTATCAACTGATTTCGAAGAAATCGCAATGATTTGCCATCGTGCTGTTGTTTTTAGCCAGGGAGCTGTGGTTGATGAGCTAACAGGTGACCAACTCACCACCGAACAAATCATTCAATGTGCAGCGGCGAGCAACGTGCAACGATTACAGGAAAACACTCATGCAGTCTCTTGAAAGTGGCGCGCTAGAGCCCACAAAAGCTGAACTGAAAGGTTTGGGTTTTGGTGCTCGTATCATGCGCTTTGTGCCGGTGTACGGGCTTGTCATATTGATGTTTCTGTTGATTGGGTTGTTCACTGTGCTACTACCCAACACGTTTCCCACTATGTTGAACGTGCGTGCCATTGTGTCTGACAAGGCCATCATTGCCTTGTTGTCTTTGGGAGCGATGATTCCCATGGCCGCAGGGCGAATCGACTTAACCGTTGGCTACGGTATTGTGCTTTGGCATATTTTGGCGATAAGCCTGCAAACCCTCTATGGTTTTCCTTGGCCTCTAGCGGTCATTGTGGTGTTGTTGCTGGGTGCATTCAGCGGTTTTCTGAACGGTATGCTGGTAGAGGTTGCCAAGATAGATAGTTTTATAGCCACTCTGGGAACAGGGACAGTGCTGTATGCCTTAGCACTATGGCATACCGGCGGGCGGCAAATGGTTGGAGCTTTGCCAGAGGGCTTTTACGATATATCTACCACCTTTATCTGGGGTCTGCCTATTACCGGCTATTATCTGCTGATCATCACATTGGTGCTGTGGATACTGCTTGAGTACACGCCCATCGGTCGTTATCTGTACGCCATTGGCGCCAATCAACGAGCTGCACAACTCAACGGCATCCCTACGCGTAAATACGTGATCGGTGCCTTTATATCCTCTGGCACTTTGACAGCTTTAGCCGGGGTCATCCTCGCCTCTAAGCTGCGTATTGGTCAGGCCTCCGTTGGGCTTGAATTTTTATTGCCAGCCTTGGTAGGAGCATTCCTTGGCTCAACGACCATCAAGCCTGGCCGTGTGAATGTCTGGGGCACTATTGTTGGTGTAACGATTCTGGCCGTAGGCATCTCTGGCATTCAACAATTTGGCGGCTCTTTCTGGGTAGAGCCGATGTTTAACGGTGTAACTCTGCTATTGGCCATTGGCATAGCTGGATACGCCCAGCGTCGAAAAGGTGCGGTGAAACGCTGATAAAAAATGGTGAGCCAATGACTGCTTGGTCATTGCAACGCCTGCATAGCACATGTCAAACCACGTAAAAACCAAGAGAAAACTTATGAATAAAAAGACCTTTATCGCAAGCGTTATTGCTAGCACCATGATGAGTGCCGTTGCTGCTCAAGATGCCTGGGATGGCCCGACCACAGGTCCGGCAGGAGCTGAAGGTAAATCGATTGTTGTCCTTGCGGCAGATTTGAAAAATGGTGGCATCTTAGGTGTGACAGGTGGAGTCGAAGAAGCTGCGCAGATTATTGGCTGGGACGTGCGCGTGCTGGATGGTGCAGGCTCTATTCAGGGTCGTACAGCCGCCATTGGTCAGGCTATGGCGCTACAGCCCGATGGCATTATCATTAACGGCTTCGATGCGGTAGAACAACAGGCTGCGCTTCAAGGTGTTGCGGACGCGAACATTCCTATGGTTTCCTGGCACTCTGGTCCGGTCATAGGCTGTGATGCACCGGGTGGCATCTTTGCCAATGTATCCACTGATGCCATGACCGTGTCAGAAGTTGCAGCCAATTGGGCAATTGACGATGCAGGCGCTGATGTGGGTGCCATTATCTTCACAGACAGTACTTATCAGATCGCTATTGATAAGGCAGATCGCATTAAAGAGGCGATAGAGGCTGGCGGTGGAACGGTGCTCGAATATGTGGATACACCCATTGCCGATACTTCCTCAAGAATGGGTCCGCTGACCATATCGTTACTGCAAAAATACGGTGATAGCTGGACACATGCTCTGGCAATCAATGATCTTTACTTTGACTTTATGGGACCAGCCCTTGGCTCTGCTGGTATCAGTAGTGAAGATGGTCCACAGGCGGGTTCTGCGGGTGATGGTTCTGAGGCCTCGTTTCAGCGCATTCGGTCTGGCAGCTACCAGACCATCACCGTGGCGGAGCCTTTGAACTTGCAAGGCTGGCAGTTGGTGGACGAGCTTAACAGAGCGATTCAAGGCGAAGAGACGTGTTCGGGCTACATCACTTCACCGGCATTGGTGACACAGACAGGGCTGGAAAAATCAGGCGACAGCAATACCTTTGACCCTGATCTGCCTTACCGCGAAGCATACACTGCGACTTGGAATCAGTAGTCTAAACGTGTGTGTGCATCCGGTTTGCGATGGCCGGATGCACCCTTAGACCTGCCGCTTGGGGGTATCATGAAGCCAAACGTCTAGTCCAGACTCAGTCATTCAGAAAAACAACATATAAGGTGCGCTTGTGGCAAAACCAGACATTCTAGCTTTTGAAACCTTCGATGAATGGGATATGAAGCCCATGCAGGAGGCGTTCAATGTTCATCAATTTCCGGGTGCTGAGAAACTGCAAGAGTTGGCTCCTGAGGTGCGCGAGAGTATCAGGGCGTTTGCGTTTAAGGGGCATTCTAGTCTGGGTGCAGACATTATCGATGCGTTTCCAAAACTTGAGCTCATAGCAAACTACGGCGTTGGTTACGACACCATAGATGTTGCGTACGCTAGTTCCAAAGGCATTAAAGTGACCAATACACCTGATGTCTTGACCGACGATGTTGCAGACCTGACCGTTGGTATGTTATTGGCACTTAATAGAGACATTCCGGGTGCAAGTAATTGGGTTACTTCAGGCAACTGGGCCAACAAAGGGGCATACCCTTTACAGCGAACGTTATCGGGCGTGCGGGTGGGCATTGCGGGATTAGGCAGAATAGGCATGGCCATAGCACAGCGACTAGCGCCATTTAATACAGAGCTGCATTATTACTCTCGTGCGAAGAAAGACACCCCAGGCTGGACTTATCATAACGATGTGGTTCAGCTTGCAACAGCTGTTGATATTTTGATTGTGGCGGTGAGTGGTGGCCCTGATACAGCCAAGATAATTTCCAAACAGGTTATTGATGCTGTTGGATCAGATGGACTGATTGTTAATTGCTCGCGCGGTAGTACAGTCGATGAAGATGCACTTTTGAATGCGCTTGAGAGTAAGGCAATACGCGGCTTTGCCTCAGACGTGTTCAACAATGAGCCACGTATTGATGAGCGGTTTTTAGCGCTAGATAACGTACTACTACAGCCTCATCAATCTTCCGCAACCATTGAAACAAGAAAAGCTATGGGTAAGTTGCAGCGCGATAATTTGTTGGGATTTTTTGACAGTGGTGCGCTCATTACGCCAGTCAACTAGACGCGCTGATGCATTGCTAAGCGAACAAAGTCAGTGAATTAAAACAACCCAACGGTAAGCGCATTCATGAAAACTACCCTGTAGCACAGGGTGTTTGAAGTATACGAACCTACTTATTGCTAAGTAGGTTCGTACGTGACTTGCTAAGGCGCTTTCTAGTTAGTAGCGAAGCAATAAAGAAGCCCTGCGCCACCGGTCTTAGGTAGGTCAGCTTCACCGCAACCCGCTGAACCATGCGACGAGTTCCATGCTGTCATGTTTCGTGATTCGTTAAGTCCGGCGCGATCATGATGACCCACAATAGCGGAGCCTTCGCCATTACTTGTCCAGTTGCCACACGTTGTGTCGCCACCAGCTGTTGAAAAATGACCCGCTGAGTCTGATCCAGTCAGGATATCGTGCTCGTTAGGCTTGTCGCCTCGTCCTTTAATAGGGTTGCCGTTTTCATCGAGTCCTGATGTTCCAGTGATGTTCGCGTTTGCGCTATGCAGATCGTCAACACTAGCTGCAATTAGCTCGCCTTTGGCGTTGTGCCAAGGGCCTGCACCGATACGGTCACGTGCGCTGACACCATCAGTTACGTCAGGAGTGCCACTGCTGCGATCAATGACCATGCTAGTGCTCAGGTAGGCTGCCCAAGATTTTGATGAGCCTGCCGCTGCTGCTAGCGTGGTGCAGTGAGCATCGGCGCCTGCAAGGCCGCCAAAGTTGGCACCGTCACCATTGCCATCGCTGGTGATAAAGAATGACATGTCGCTGTCGGACTGCGCGTTAGTGACGGCAACACAACCCAGAGTGGTTAGAGAGATTGCAGTTAGTATTGTTATCGTTTTTAGCTTAGTCAATGTAATTTCCGCCTGCTTGTTGGTTTAAGGTTGGGTATTGTGGTCGACTGAAGTTAGTTTTGGCTTGTTGTCCCACAAAAGTCAACCCTTTTGGGATTGATTTTTGCCGGGGTCAGCTCTTGTTTCCCGTGGTGTCGGGAATGAGGTCAACGTAGTTCCCCGCGAACACACGCCTTCGACCATCAACCTATTGAATAAGTTTCAGTGGGAATACATTACGTGGCATTCTATCTACAGGCTATAGGCCCGTTTGGGCACCTTCCAGTTTTGCGCGCATCCAATCGATGTCGTCTATAGCAAAAGGGTTTATTGCTATGGCGAGTGCTTTCTGAGTTTCTGCTAATTCATTTTGGCCCATAGCACGGTAAACCGTTGCGGCTGTGGCGTATAAAGAGGCATTGCGATAAGGCGAGTCATAGATTGTTTCGAGCAAGGTATTTGCTTGTTCAAATTGGTTGTTAAGGGCGTGGGCTTGTACCAGCTGCAGCGCTGCCTCGCCACCGGGTCGCAACTTGTAGTTATCTACGGCCAGTTGCAGTGAAAATTGGGTGTTCTCATCATTTAGAAAAAAATCAAGTGCATGACCGGCAACTAGCTCTGGTATCGCTTGTAATCTGTATTGGTATATTTCAGCTGATTTATCCAACCAGCTTTGCGCCTCTGTATGGCTAGATTCGTCATCGCGATTGGCCAATATGTCTGCCAGTGCGCTCATGAACAATGGAGAATTTGTGCGCTTGATAAGATCTCGATACTGCTCTTCAGCTAGCTTGTCCTTGCCTTGTATGGCATGTATCTCAGCGATGTGCTCTTCAATAAGCCAGTAGCCACTGAACTCCCCTAGGCCTTGTTCATAATGTGTCAGTGCGTCGTCAAACCGTCCGCGGTCAAGATCGAGAATACCGTGTTGCAGTTGCAGCCATGATCTAAGGTGTGGATTTTGGGAGCTACTGCGTTCCTCTGCAGTGTTTAGCCATTGTTCAGCGGCAGCGTAATCGGCTGTTTGCCGGTAGTAGTTCGCCTGACGTGTCGCGCTGGTTACCGACGGCGTCTTGCTTTCGAATAGTTCGAAGGCTTCGATGGCCTGAGCGTATTGGCCGGTGTTGAGCAATACATCTGCCCGGAGTTCTCTGATCGTTTGTCGCTCTTTTTTGCTCACCCGCAGAGCGGACTCAGCTGCCACTAAATCAGCTTCAACCAAAGGCAAGCGATGGATAGCAAAATTTAAGGCGGCGCGGGCCAGTTTGGGGCTTGATTTGGGTGTAGCTTGTGCGAACGCTTCATCCAGAGTCTCTTTGGCAAAAACATAGTCACTGAAATTGCCCGTCAGTTTTGCTCGGGCAAGGTAAGACTGAGCAAGCGATTCTTTACGTATCCAGGATGTTGCTT
This sequence comes from Granulosicoccus sp., assembly GCA_023301725.1. GTDB lineage: Bacteria > Pseudomonadota > Gammaproteobacteria > Granulosicoccales > Granulosicoccaceae > Granulosicoccus. The sequence goes on from JALZUD010000026.1 coordinate 7,122, forward strand.
GTATTTCAGCAACCTTACGGTTGTTCTGAACTTGTTGATCGATAGCAGATAGCTTTTGCGCGAAGTCAGAAGGTGTATCGATGCGCTGCTTGTCAGCTACGGTAGGCATTGGAAAAAGCACGATGAGTGCGCTTGCCAGTAGCGATAGGAAGGGGTAATTGTGGGTTGTGTTGTGCATGAATACCGAGGAAATAAAGGTGCAGTGGATGCACGCTAGAATACAGTGAGCTCGGGAATGGTTAAGTGTTTAGGCCGAGCCTGATAAACCCACTGCGAGCCATCCTTGGCAGGCAGTCTCTATTCAGCCAAGAACTAGTTGGCTATAGCTAGGAAAGGAAACTCTAACCTGAATTCACTATCACTTGGAGGGTTGAGAGCACCTACTAGATCTACTGGTGTATGCGCTGGGTCGCTACCGTCTGTTGTTGTCAGCTCAAGTAATGCAACTGCTAAAGTGACAGCAATAATCGGATCAGCTAGTAGACGTCCATTTGGAAAGCCTGCTGCGCTTGCTGTGTCAATCTTTAGTGTGTCAGGAAGAATTAATGGGCCTGCGAATGCTACGCAGGTTCCATTGCCGTCTGCGTCAACCGTGCAAGGCGTTAGGCCCAAGCCTTCTAGTTGTGTGTCCAGAGCGTCGTGTAAAAAGTTAAGAGTGCCGACTATTTCTGGTACGAATGCGCCACCAGCATCATCAGTTGGATTCGCAGCGTTGTAGGCGTCGTCGCTGTCAATGAGAGCAGTAGCAATAGCTGGCATTCCCATTCTGTCAACACGTGTGTACAGAGCTGAGTCAAATGCGACGTCGCTGAACGCAAAAATTCCGTCACCTGGTATTGCTGCGCCACTGTCATCGTCATCATCGTCGCTAGAGCAACCGGCGATGAGTCCACAGCTGAGTAAGGTGATAGCGAGTGTTTTGTAAACTGATTGTTTCATTGTCGTATCCCTTATAGAGTTGATGTGGTTGCCCACGTTTGAAATGTGGTGCCATCGCCGATGATTGAAGTCACGGGCAACGCAACTACGATTGAGGTGACATTGAGTCCAGCGAAATCGTTGCGCGTATTGTCAAACGCTAATACGCCCGTAGCAACTGTCTCTCTAAAGCCTGTCTGGTCAAAGAAAAATGGATCGTCAGTCAGTCCCGCCCAGACACTGGTGTCGCCTTGGGTCAGAATGGTATCCACAGCGCCTGAAACTACTGCCGTATCAGCGCCGGTGACCTGAACGCCCCAGTCGCCAGCAGAATCTTGTGCAAAGCGCGCATAAATTTCTGCATCAGACACATTATCGGCATCGGTGTCGAAATGCAGTGTGTACAGAATATTGGAATTAAAAGCTGCTGGTGTTCCTGGAGCTGAGGCCGGCCCGAAAGTCAGGATCAGATTCAACTGGGTGCCTTCATGCCACGCATAATAATCAGCTATGTCTGCAGGAGGATTTAGAGTTGCTTCTGGTGCTTCTGCATGATCAGCAGCAAAGCTGGAAGTGGCTAGTGTGATCGCTAGAGCTGAGCCAGCAAGCAACCCAGCTGTCACGGGTAGGTTCTTAAGGGTCATGAAGATTTCCTGTTTCGAGTGTAGTTTGTTACTCCAACGAGAACTACGCCTCACAGGTATGAAAGGTTGCGTGTATTGAAAATTAGAGTCGAGTTGTGAATCGAAGCGTCGTCATCCAATGAGTGATCGGGCGCTATTCTGTTTGCAAAACGCAAAACGCAAAACGCAAAACGCAAAACGCAAAA
>JALZUD010000027.1 GCA_023301725.1 Granulosicoccus sp.
AACACCAGTATCAGGAAAGCGCTCGTTCAGATGTTGCCGATCAGGGCTCTCCTATCGGTTTCTGTTCGGCCCCAAGCAGACAAACAAACTCCCTAGTTGAAGAAGTGGTTAGCAAAACTAACGCTATACAACAATTAAGACTATCAAATGGGATTTTTACCAAAGCTACTAACCCTGTTGTTCTTATACTCTCGTCACTTACTAGTCGATGCTCACAACTCACCTGTTTCACCTCCTGAAGTTTAAGCATGTGCAACGGGTTAGTGAGAGAACCGTTATAGAGAAATAGCTATGCTGACCAGAATTTACGAAAATATCCGATCTGAGAATTGCATTTCCGCCAAAGCATCATTGTTAACTGGAAAATTGAATCAGATGAAATTTCACCAAACAAACAACACCAGTTCGACGCGACTGCCACTCGCTGCGGTGGTAGCGATGCTGCTGTTACCCATAACAGTATTTGGTCAAGAGCTGGGCGAGCCACTTATAGGACCAGAAATTCTTTCTGAAACGGTTCAAATAGAACACAGCGGTAATGCTGCCTGCGCTTTGCGAAATACGGGTGATGTGTTCTGTTGGGAAAGAAGAGTGACCTCAGTCACCACTTTCGACAATTTCTTTCCTGACATAGCAGGCTTTTCAAAACTGAATGAAGCATTAGATAATGATATTGCGAGCATCACATTGGACAGCATCCACCTTTGTGGCATAGGCCGGGTATCCGGTGTTGCTTGCGTGGCTTCCGAACGACCCCGAATCATCGCCTTTACCGAAATACAGAGTCCTCCCGAACCTGATGCCAGCTATCTGTCTATTTCAGATCTAACAACCACCGATAGCCCCGTAGTTTGCGCCATTCAAACTGATCATCGTGTTGTGTGCTGGGGAGCTCCTGGTAGTAACAGTGACCCTGTTCTAGACGTACCACCAGAGGCTGCATTTCTTCAGCAGATTGATCTTCTATCCTTTCGTGCTTGTGGAATAGATTTGAATAACGCAGTACTGTGCTGGGGCCGTCCAACGCTACTATCAGATGGGGTTGATCGTCTGTTTGGCGATGTTGACATTGCCACTATTGGACAGGCCAAACAGATCTCAATGGGTCGTCTCGGTGCCTGTATTATCGACATAGATGATAGGCTCGAATGCTTTGGTAGGATAAATAGCTACACGGATATCTTGTCAGATCAATCCTTTTCAAGTATCGAACTTGATGACACTCACTTATGCTTTGAAACCGTAAGTGGCGAAAAAGATTGCTTATCTTTGTCTTTTTCAGAAGACAGCACAAGCGCCGAATCACTATTTCCACCTGGCATAGACGCGCGATTGTTTTCGCCCAGCACCACTGTTTGTTATGTAACGACAGATGAGGTGATGAACTGTACTCTTAGTGGAGTGCCTGATCAAAATCAATTTCCAACAGCACCCCAGAATCTGACTGTAGATCTCTTTTCAGAAACTCAAGGGGAACTCATGTGGGCACGGCCTAATCAGGATCGTTTTTCTGATGAATTTGCCACGGGTTATGAAATATTCCGTGACGGCGTTTTCATCGATCGCTTGCCCGTCGTTACAAGTTACTTCGATAGCAGCACAAACCCTAATGCCAGCTATGAAGTTCGGGCAACACGTGGCCTTATTGCTGGGACGTCATCGTTCGTCAATGTTGATGGCTCCATCGATTCCTTAATACCAACAGAGCCCTCTCCATCTACGCCAGTTCCCGCACCAACAACGCCAACGATACCAGGTGATGGTTCTGGTGAAATTGGGCTCACTGGAACCGTTTATTCATCCACTGCCCTTGAGCTCTTTTACAACAATGTTCAAGTCGGAAGCTCAACGCTCACATTCAACATCCTGCGCGACGGTGTTGTCATTCGCGAGAATAGCCCTGCAACAAGTCAGTTTCAAGGAGGGTTAGACGTGAACACAACTTACCTATACGAAGTGCAAGCAGTGCTTGATGGCAACATCATTTCTACGGACAACATAACACTGACAACTTTCGATGACGGGAGTGGGCCGGTAGCTCCAGCATCAGATGTCAATGTTATTCTGTCAGCCGCCGTGTATTCATCCTCTGCACTGGAGCTATTTTGGAATCGTGCCCCAGTACCGAATGTGACCTACAACATCTTTCGGGACGGTGAGTTGGTTCGACAGAATTCACCGGCGATAAGCCAATTCAACGGGCAGCTTCCGCCTAACAACACCTTTCAATATGAAGTAGTGGCGCTTCTTGATGGCGAGGCGGTTGCATCCAGTTCGATAGTAATTGATACAAGGACCGGCACAGTCTCTGAACCTATTGCATCAGGGACGCAACCACCATCGCCAGGACCACAACAGGGCGAAGTGGGTCCCATCGAATTAGCGGGCGTTGTCTACTCTTCCACAGCGCTTGAATTAATGTGGCAGCGCGCTGCAATACCCAGTGTGACCTACACTATTTTTCGGGACGGTGAAATCATTAGAGAAAACAGCCCGGCGATCAGCCAATTTCAATCAGGCCTTTTACCGAACACACGCTATTTGTACACGGTAGTACCTTTTGTTAACGGCATTGAGCAAGTGAGCGAAACGATAGAACTTTCAACACGCAGCTTATAACTGGAAAAGCTGCCCTATCTCCGCGAAGGCAGAATCCACTAAAATACGTCATCTCCGCGAAGGCAGAGCCCACTAAGACACGGCATCTCCGCGAAGGCGGAGATCCAAGTCGGCCGAAGTCAATGCCAGCGTCCTAGATTCCCGCGTACGCGGGAATCACGGTTAAAGAGCCTACATGGGAATGACGGTTGGAGAGCCTACGCGAGAATGACGCTTAGAAATCCTACGCGGGAATGAGGCTTGAACAGCCTGTCCACGAAGCGACAGTGGAGGTTTCGATGAAGTCGTACACCACCTGTAAAACCACTTGCTGGCCTTTTGCAGCTAAAATCGTACACCTTGAAACTTCATGGCACACTATCTGAGTCAATACTCACGCCAACACTCGCGCCAGTACACACACCAGCGCTCACTCCAGAGTACAACCGGACACACAACCAAGCATGCGATTGAACAGCCGGTTAACATTTTTTATAGTCACTTTAACAAGTGCTTGTTTAAACCTTGCGCTACATAGCGACGTTAGATCGTCAATACGCATCAAGTACCCTAACGACTCCTTCTACACGTTAGGTGCACCCGAAGCAATAGGGCTTGCACTTATCACCACAACACTACTGCTCTTGATATTAATAGCCGGTTGGTTTGCTACTATTTTTTTGATCAAAAAAAGTGCTAGCTCCACAGCCGTGCTAAAAATCAGTGTATTGCTGTTTAACCTGCTATTAACGGTCGTGGTCTATCAACTTTGTCTCAGCATTGCGCCTCAACTGTTTTACACCTACTATCAGTTTATATTCACTGATTTGCCTGTTCAATGGGTTGTCAAACCAATAACCCTTGAACGGCTACTAGATCGAGTGAGCTTAACCTCAGATGCCTCTATTGCTCAGCACCTAGCAGGTTTTACATTGTGGGTACTACTGTTTAACACCACTATGCAATGGCTCATCCATTCAGTCTTTGCCAAGTTTAGAGGTTCAAAAACTGACTAAAATCAGATTCTCCAAGCACAGTTGTTTGGTCTGCCAACATAACGACTCAACCCTCACCTGCTGTTACATCGCTTGCTCAAACGCAATAAAAACTTGAAAAAAACGAACTCTCTCCCCCTATTGGGTGATGTGCCATCAATTTAACCCTTATATAGTGTTGGAACCGCTATGAGGGATTATATGAACACTACAACAGCAATATACTGCAAAACCAACGCCTATTTATTACCCAATAAATACAAAAAAATGCTTGGCTTAGCCGCCTTAAGCATAGTCTTCACAACTTCAACGTATGCGCAAGATAACGCTGGATTTGCAGATGATTTCAGCATTGATTCCACGCGTCTTAACGGCGGTGCTTTCGACAATGCAGGAGGACCCGCTGTATTCGAGCAGCGGAGCGATGGCGTAGGGCTGCAGGCTGAATCAGATAGCCTCGATGCACCAGGCAGTTTATTCTTAGAGGCCAACAATGAGCCCGGACGCTTTGGCATAGATGTCACACAGCGCCCCTCCACTATTATTGATGGCGATGGTATCTCCACCGTCTTCCTGGAAGCGCAGGTATTTTCCACCAGAACCCTGCAAGAAAATAGGTTTAATCCACCCGGTACTATTGAAGCGCAAATCACCTACAACGTGCATAGCGAAGGTAGCAGTTCAGCAGATTTCTGTGTATTCGAAACGCAAGACGATGGCAATTCACAACCCATTGGTGATGGAGATGAGCAGTTCTGTGGAAATTTGGCGTCACTTGATTCGGGTTTTGATATACGACGCTCGATAGATATCGTTGCTGATCTCGAGGCCAGGTCAATCGTCTTTTCTATCGATGGTACATCGCGCACAGTGATTATTCCAGGCGATGAACCTCTGTTTGAACCTGCACAGAATTATCGACGAATGCAACTCTGGTCGTTCAATACAGTAGGCACGGTACGCGGCACATTGCACACCATGCGCATAGCTGATGAGACGATCAACTTCGCAGACACGGTACCCACATTTACTCAATACAGACCGCTCTTTGATGTTGATAACATTCAGCGCTTTTCCAGCGTAGAAAATGGCATGCTGCGCCTAACCGCACGGGCCACCGAAGAGAATAATTTCCGTAACCGCCTACAGTTGGCAGAACCCACTGATTATCTCGAGGCCACACTCACCCTTTCATCAGAGTCTACTCTTGATGTAGACGGTCGTGCTAGAGCAGGCATTGATATGTTCTTGTACAACGATCTGGCCGATGGTGGCACCGATGGTCAAACGGGTGATGTTAGCGGTTTCATTGAAGCTGAAATAGGCGCAAGGGGGCGTGCCAGTCTTACATACTGCCTAGTTCGACGTGAAACTCCTGATGGAAATGACGAACGTGGTTTACTCGATAATGGCGAAAATTGCGATAACTTCCCTATCATTGTGCAGTTTGATCAACCACTACGAACCTCTATCGCGCTTGATCGCGAAAATGGCACAGTCACCTTCCGCGTTGACGATCAAGTGCATGTACAGGCCGTTGATGGCCCGTTCTTCCAACCCAGCGAGTTATTTTCAGTAGTAGCAGCCTCGCCTCGTAATTTGGCCAATGCAGTGATATTGGTCGACGATTTACGAACCTCGGAGGCCTCTCTCACCAACACTGAAACTGCCACAGGGATAACAACGCCGCCCGCATTTCCAGATCCAGCAGGACCACCAGCACCAGCTGATAGCACGCTGACCTACCCACTACCCGATGAGGCGCCCGCACTGGATTTCGTTGATGATTTCTCAAACCCGTCAGTCACACATTTTGGACTTGAAACGAACGACGACGAAGGCACTTACGGAGTGGCTTCTATTCCTGGTGCTATTCGCCTTGAGTCCACACAAATAGAAGGTGAGCCCAATTGTTGTGCAGATGTCAGGCTCAAATCTTCAGGTCGCTCCGATAGCGTATCGGCACGCGTCAGCATCTCCAGTGAAAGCAACTTACCAATTGAAAGTTCAGCACGTGCTCGTGTGATGGTGCAATCACAGCTATGGAACAACACACAGGATTTTGGGTTCGATGGCGAGGTCGGGGATGTGTCTATTGAATTGTCGATTGAGCTACGTGGCGATGGCGAGCGTAATGCAGAAGCATGTGCCCGTGTTCGTACATCCGATGACAACAACGAACAGCTTGATATGTTCAATGGTGACAACTGCATAAGTTTTGCAACCCTTCCACAGTTTGATGAGCAATACACCTTGGCAATGTCTATTGATCGCCAGACATCGATACTGAGCTTGTCCATTAATGAGGAAGCGGTTGAGGTTGATATTGGTGGCACCGCCTTTCTTCCCAATTTACAACGCATTGAAGTTGGCAATCGGCACGAGGGTAGCTCGGGGCGCGCAGTAGGCTTAGTGCATGCTATTAGCACTGATAATTTCACGGATGATTTTGCAGGCACCGTACCGTTGATCGCACCCTATCGACCCTTGTTTGCCACGCAGCAAAATGGCGCAACAGTTACTGTTGTTGATGAAAGATTGCGTTTAACTCATGATTCAGCCATTAATGCAGATAACCGACCGCGGTTTGTGTCACGTAGCCCCTCTGAATTTGTCGCGGCAACACTGGAGATCTCGAGCGAATCCAGATTGGGTACCGGCTCAGTGGACGTCTCTGTGGGTGGTCATCTATACAATGACATTGCAGATGGCGGCATCAATGGTGATGAAGGCGCTGTTTTTGCGATTGCGGGTCTAGTAGCTAATGGAGACGGAGAATCGTTCATCGAATACTGCGGAATACGATCAAACACAGATAATTTCAGCGATACCACGCAAATTGTCAGCAGTGATACAGAAAACTGCCCACGCTTTGACACACCGCTATTGCTGGACACTCCCTACCGAATGTCTATTGCATTAGATCGTGAAAGGGGCGTCATAGTGTTTGGCCTGAACGATCAAACACGAGAGCATCCAATTAGCACAGGCATATTCACACCATCGTCTTACTTTCAGGGCATACGCGCTAATTCTAGTGACGGCTCCGCTATCGTAGCCTTTGCCGACGATTTAGCGTTTACTGCCAATGCCGTACCACTCGCAGATTCGCAAGCGCTGGTTGGTACAGTAGTAGTGAGCAATGATACTGATGAGCCAGTCGTGGATCCCATTGAAACTGATCCAGTGGCCACACCGCCTGCAGTCAATCCGATAGATGATCCAACGGGCGGTTCAAGCAGCAGCAGTAGTGGTGGCTTGTTTGGTTGCAGCATAGCCGGCGGCTCAGGAGGGCTGCAGGCACCTCTGTTCTTAGTATTTGCTTTGCTGGCAATACGACGACTACGCAAGAGGTAGAGTCACCATCAAGGGTTCACGCTGGCAGCTCAAGTGTTTTTCTAACCACGTGCAACCCTTGATCAGTGGATTTATCTCGCCAAGCTTGTGATTTTGGTGCAAACGCGTTCAACAACGCAAGCTTGGTTTTCCGGTACACCGCAGATTCACCATCAGCCCAGTGATGGGCTTGATTTTCACGTCGAAGTGCAGAGAACAATTTGATCGGATTAACCGTGCCTATCTCAATACACAGGTACATAAATTCTTTATCGCTCAACGAACGTGAGCACCACTGACTAAACGTACCGTTGGCGTTGTACGCATTCGTAGTTGTCGAGTCGATGTAGAAAGGCTGCGCATAGTGATCGCTTATCCACTCCAGCTGCCCCTCTTGCAAACCGATGTTGCTGTTGCCTATGAGCGATGCCGTAGCTTTCGGGCCTAAGCCGCTATGGACATCCAGAATCGATACGCGCCTTGCCTTGCTTGAATACTCTAGCACTAGATCTTGTAGCAAGGTACACGATTCACTTACCTGCTCTCCACCAAAAAAAACACCTTGAGGAAAATCATATTGCCCTTCAGCAATGGGCTTGAAAAGTTTGGCAACACCACGATTTTGTACAATCAATTTACCCGCATTCATCCAGTACTTAACATCACCACGGGTATCAGGTGCTTGGGGTGGATTGATAACAGAATCTAAACCTGCATATCCGGGGTGTGATTGAGGCACAGTGCTGTAGAAGTTACGGTTCACATCCACATTGTGTTCATCGACTCGTCGAAGGTGTGCAAAGCCCCAAGGATTAGCTGCATGAATCATCACAATGCCCGTTTTTTCCGGTAAACCGCCATTGTTCGCTAGCATATGCAATGTCTGGATTTGCACGCTTGCGCCTATAAAACCCTCTATGCCATGGACACCACTGCACAGTATGATGGTGTGTTCATCAGCCTCTGAGGTAATTGAAGCTACATCAACGCTCAGTGGCTCACCAGCGGGGCCAACAGCCGCTACACAATGCGACTCCATTTGTGCACCACAAGTTTTGCCTGTGTGTATAAAGTGATCTCGACTAGCAAAATAGTCGCTTGGCCACCAGTCAGGTTCGCTCGAATTTAAACGCGTCAATCTATAGCCTCGTTATGACAGGGTTACAATCAAAAACTGGAGTGCTGCTGATAACTGGCAGTAGTTAATTCATAGCCACTTGAGTCGCCGAAACCACCAGACAGTGCCTACGGAAAATACAATGATACCTACGCAAAGAAGCGTTCATTGAGCAAGCTGTTTCCACTGGGTATAGCAACGAGCGTAAAACATTTTGCCACTAGCCGCAAACCATCGCCTACTGGTGTGCGTCTTTGTCTTTCTCGCGTGATGCCGTGTTGTTCTGTTTGTATTTTTTTAACTGCCTCAATTCGTTGAAGCCCCATCCAAAAACTACACCAAACACCAATAACAGCTCCATGAATATCAGAAAGTTACCGCTCATCTGTATCATTCTCCCACTAAAATAATACTTCCCGAAAAACATAGGGTACACGTGCAGATAACGGGTTCAGGGCTAATTAGGGCAGAACCATACCGGTGTAGTTACCACGAGTACGCAGTGTTAACACAACATCATCGTCTGTGCGGTTGCGCCAGAACCAGCCATGATTCCCTGTAAAAGCTGCCGTCAATGTTCCCGCTTGTTCTGGTACAGATCGTCCTTTTTCGTAAGAGATACTCTCGCCAGAGCCATCACCGTGCGTGTCATGATTGACTACAGCACCATTGGCCGTCCACTCGAATTCGGCAACCGCACCTTCTTCCATAACTAACTTGATTTCGATACCCACTCCAGGCTCCAGCGTGTAGTTGAGTTCGTCGAGCCATGTGGCAACAGGGACTTGCACAACGCTAGACGCAGGCTCGGCAACAGGTGCAGGCTCAACTGCAGTTGCAGGATCAGGTGCAGACTCGGCAACAGTTGCAGCATCAGGTGCGGGCTCAATTGCAGCCGCAGCATCAGGCGCGGGTTCAATTACAGGCTCAGCCAAAGCATTCGCTGTCGCTTGCGTGCCAGATATCGCACCCACTGACGCAGTCAGCGACACAAGCTGCGCTTGAATGGTATCCAGCTTCTGATTAATGTTGTCAGTGTTGGCCATGCTGGCCGCACTCACGGTGTTTTGTTCCACCTCATTAGCAAGGGCAGCTGCCACATCAGCATCAGCTTCTAGATGCAACTGTTCCTTTATCAGTCCCATCTCTGTCAAGCCAAGCACGTGCCCAACGCCCGTGGGATCAATACCGTATTCCGATGGCAACCAGATAAATGTCAGAATGGCTCCAGCAACAACGCCTGCGCCCACTGTGGCTTTAACAAGCCCGCCGGAGCTGGCGTTTACACCTTGAATAGAGGTAGCCGATGTTGAACCGCTACCGTGTGTATTGGATTGCATAATGGTTAGTCTTGTTTTTTTGTCGTTTTACTAATGTACGTGAGCGAGTTCTGTGACCACAAACCCGGCAATTTGAAATCCCATCAAAGTAAAGCCTGCGGCCATCATGAGAACATTCGCCGCGTAGGCCTGCTTTGCAAAGCCTGCAGTTGCTCGCCAATGCCTCATGACCAACAGAATAGCTGCCAGAGCCAATAATTGACCTAATTCTACCCCTACGTTGAATGCCAATAGATTCGGGACCAGGCCATCAGCTGATATGCCATATTCGAGAATTTTTGATGCCAATCCAAAGCCATGTAAAAACCCGAAGATCAGGGTGGCGGCTCTTGTGTCCGGTTGAAAACCAAACCAGAGTCTGAAAGCGCCCAAATTGTCTAGCGCCTTGTACACCACTGAAAAACCAATAATGGCATCAATGATATAGCTGTTGATACCAAATTCGAAATAGACGCCGATAAGCATTGTGGTGGAATGCCCAATCGCAAATAGAGTGACGTAGCCGGCTATCTGCTTCATGCCGTACAAAAAGAATATGACGCCAAGCAAGAATAAAATGTGGTCATAGCCAGTAACCATATGCTTCGCGCCAAGATAGATAAACGGGATGATCTTTATCCCAGTAATCTCTTGAATGTACCCCTTGTCCCCTTGGGTGACAGCATGCGCCATTGCTGAATCGGTCCACAAGAGCAAACATCCAGACAGCACCAGTAATGCCAGTACTATTCGGCTTATTGAGGGTTGATTGAGTGTTGACATCGATGACACAAGCAGAGGGTGAGCAGCTGAGTATAGCTCTCTCTTAGGCGGGAGTTACCATTAGTGTGCACGTCAACCAAATACTTTGGGGTCAAGTGGCGTTTTCTATTCAATATTTTAGCCGACCTTGAGCGGGTCGGGCCTCGCGGGTCGGGCCTCGCAGGTCGGGCCTCGCGGGTCGGGCCTCGTAGCTCGAACCTCGCGGGTCGAACCTCGCGCGTCTAGCCACAGGCCGAACCTCGCAAGGTCGGGCCTCACAGGTCACGCCCCTTAGTACAGACTTAGCGGGCCAAGCGTGCAGACGCTGTAACGCAAAGCGCTCCTTACCTCAATGGCAAGGAGCGGAAATACACACGGCACTAGTGGCTCACTAGCGTTGTGGATGTTCAGTATCTGCAAGACACTCTAGTGAAAACTAGTGACGGCGATAGTTGTGTCGATAGCTGTGCCTGTTTGAATTCGACTTACGCCTATGTTCTTTATAGATGGGTCGACCGTACCGATCGTACGCGTTGTATCGATTGTCGTATCGGTATTGACGAGAGTATGAGCGTCTAGGCTGATATCTATAGCCTCTTTGTATCCGGCGGCTATTCTTGCCTCGGTGGCCGTAGGGATTCAGATTGATGCGCAAAGATATATCTGTAAGTTCTGCCTCTACTCCACTATTTCTATCAAACGAGCTATCTGTGTTGTCACTAAACTGGCCCTGGACTGTTCCGGCGATAGCTGCGTGAGAGAACTGAGAACTCAATGCGAGCAGGCCAATCGAAGCTGCCATGGCTAAGCGATGAAGCAAAGGTGCTGCAGAAGATCTCTTTTTCTGGAATATCGTTTTCATCAAAATGCTCCTGATGTACTCGGTGAGTGTTTAGGACTCTTAAGTTGGTACTCTTCATTGAGTCATTAGTTCAACTATCGGGCGGTTCAGGGCATCAAAATGCATACTTCGACACACAAACCTACTCAACGAAACCTACTTTAACGCGCACCAACTGAACCAGCACTTAACCGATGGGAAAATCTGCCGGCTCAGTGGAGGCAACCGCAACAACATGCGTATTGGGCGTTGACAGGGAAATGCCATGCCTGTGCGATGCCTCTAAAACTTCTTCAGAAAATTGCTGCCTTGTGGCGATAATTTCGCCAACATCTTTTATGTAATAAAACACGCCCCACTCTACCGCATGGTCTCCCGTGTCAAGTACTCGAATTTCTAGGGGATGCGAATTATCAATACTGCTTTCAGAAGCTTGAGCTATGGTGTCGAAGGCCTCCTGTAACATTGCTTTGACGTGCGCGGAATCTATGTCGTAACCAATCTTAAAAGTGAGTTTTTCTCTAAGACCTTTTGCTGATGCAAACTTCGACAAGCTATGAATAGTGTGCTCGCGCAGTTTGGCATTGCTCATCATGATGCGATGGTTATTCACCACATCGATCAAGACAGTATGAAATATCTTAGTCTTGAATACCCGAACCAGTACCGGATCTGAGTCACCAATCTCTATTAGATCGCCTTCGCTGAGCATTTCGCTATTCAAAAGAACCAGTCCACTGATAATGTCTGGGGCCCACGCTTGTTGTGTCAACGCCAGAAACACACCAACAAAACCAATCGCGCCACCCGCCTCCAGCATGCTACTGAACCCGGCAATTCGTATAACAGCGATAAAAACAATAATGGTTATAACTGTGCTCGCCACCAGGGTGAGCATGCGCGATCGGTAGGTGTCCGATATCTGAACACCATCACCACTATTGTTGGTCTTACCGTATTTACTACGCATGACATAACTAGCGATATTGGATGCTAGATACGCAAGATACAACACGACTAAAATAGAAATTAATTTGACGGCAAAGCCTTGATCTTCACTGCCGCTCTGCAAAACGCTTGTGTAATCAGCGTTATAACAAATCGCTGCAAGTATCGCTAAATTCAAGACTCGCAGCACACTGACTCTGAAGTCTATCTGCCGTGCAGACAAGCTGCCCGCCGTTTTAAGAATAATGGGCCTGGCAAGCAGCAACAGCAATACATTCATCGCAATAATGATGTAATGCATTGCCGTGAACGACGAGAAGTACTCTACGATTGCTTGGACCATGGGGACAAGGATAATCTATCGCCCCACATTTTATCGTGGCAATTAGTCTCTAGGCGTAAACAACTATTGCCCCGCCCTGTCGCCAAATATAACCGTGGGTGTTTTTAACAAAATGCGCAGATCTGTTGCTAGAGATACTGTACGCACGTATTCAATATCCCACTCGCCATTTTCATGCATTGGCCCCTCACCGCGAGCAGATATCTGCCACAAACCTGTTAAACCGGGCTTGACTTGGTGACGTTGATGCAACGCGTCAGTGTAAAACCGCTGAACAACTGACTCCAACTCTGGTCGCGGACCCACAAGGCTCATATCTCCACGCACAACGTTGATCAGCTGAGGAAGCTCGTCAAGGCTGTAGCGGCGTATAAATCGCCCCACAGCGGTGTGCCGGGGATCTTTTTCGCTCTTGTGAGTAATCCTACTGTCTTCTTCAACATCCTCACTGTTGTGACGCCTATCTGCATTCATTGAGCGGAATTTCAGTACCTCAAAAACGCAGCCGTCTAATCCGATACGACGCTGGCGAAACAATATAGGGCTGCCCATTGACTGTCGAACTAATCCTGCAACTGCCAACATCGGAATCGCCAGCACCACCAACCCTATAGAGGCTGCCAATCGATCACACCCGGGTTTAAACATACGGGTGTAAAAACCTGGCTTAAATTCGATTAGCGGCAAATTCTGTAATTCTGTTGTCTCTACCTGCTCCTCTTCAGGGCCCGGCATTCCATCATCGTTTGTTTCTAGCGAATATGCTATCGCATGCGACCCCATCCAAGACTCCCTCGGGCTAAACCCGTGCTTTCCGTGTTAAAACCAGAAACAACCGTTGTTACAGAACATGACTAACACTTGCTCATAAAAACAATGCCTGTCACCTATGGGGGTAGTTTCGGCGCGTTGCCCGCTTGCTAAACCTCCACATCTTAAAAGTGAGAATACTAAGTAACAAGAGAAATAGTTATTACTAACTGATTCACATATTGAAGAATATTGAACATGCTTCGACACGTTTTCATCAAGTCAACGCACTCTTTACTAAAATGTCGAAAGCTGTATCGTACGCCTACTAGCCCTCGCAAGTGAACACAGGCCTATTGCCGAATCTATTGATGAATGATCTATTGGGAAACTGCTTTACGGCATTAAGACTTGAGACTTGAGCTCACTTGCGACGAACTCACCAGTGCACATGTAATGGGATAACAAAAGCGAGACGGCAAGATCAACATCTCGCGCCAGTACCGCATCACAAATCATAGTGTGCTCATTATTGACGTCACGATCCGGGTAGGCGGTGCGCGCGGACAATTGGCGATACCGCACATTTTGATCATACAACTGGGAACAAAATTTAATCAAAATGGATGACGCGCATTCGCTCAACAGCGTTTCATGGAAAATTTTGTGGAGGACTTCCCAATCAGAATGCGTATCGGAGTCTGACTGCTCAATCGAACGTGATAGCTGTGACAAACGATGATTTGCCAACACCAGCTGTTCTTCCCACTTCGCGCTTCGGTTAGCCATCGACTCACGCAATGCTTTGTCTTCCAACCAGCAACGGGTTCGCAACAACTCTGAGTACTCAAGCTCGCTGACTTGGCAAACGCGAAAGCCTTTTTGATCTATTCGCTCAACCAACGAATCAGAGGTTAGTAAGCTTAGTGCTTCTCTAAGCGGGCTTGACCCTACGCCATAAATCGATCTTAATTCCTCGATCTTCAGACGCAAACCCGGTGCAAGCTTGGCGCACATAATGTCACGCCGTAAGGAGAGGTATACGCGCCGGGTTATCGATTCGCCTGTGCCACTTTCGGGCACAAGGCTAAGTTGCGGTTCTATATCGTTTAAAGCCAAAGCTATTCTGCTGGTAGCTTGAGAGAAATCAGATCAGTACCTACAATCGTATTGCCCTCGTACCCGCTGGCAGACACTGCGTCGATGTAGTCACTCTCAGACAAAGCACCACCGGGAATTGGAAATGGACCTTGTCTCTTAGCATTCAAAGAGGGAATTAAATGCGTTAGCATCAAATGATCAGCGCCTACACGCTTTGCCATAGCCCCCAAATCGGTGGCAGTACTTT
This sequence comes from Granulosicoccus sp., assembly GCA_023301725.1. Classification (GTDB taxonomy): domain Bacteria; phylum Pseudomonadota; class Gammaproteobacteria; order Granulosicoccales; family Granulosicoccaceae; genus Granulosicoccus. Next base: position 14,358 of record JALZUD010000027.1, read on the forward strand.
GACGAAAATACACGGGCGGTGGAAATCCGCTGTCCTGATCAGGGCCCATTACAGGATGAATAGTGGAATGAACAATAATATCCACATCCTTTGACAACTCTTCAACTTGCGCTGAAGTCGATGTATCGCGCGGTGGTGCGTTCTTGTCGTTACCAGCATCGCCACCAATGACAACACTGCCAGCAGGCGTATTGACTCTGTACGAGGCGTGTCCTGGAATGTGGCGAGTGTTAATAGCCTGAACAGTGACGTCGCCTGATGACCAAACAACTTCTGGCTGTTCAAGATCACCAAACGTCATAACATTGAACAAACCTGCAGGACCTTCAACGAGTCGCTTCGGATTCTCTAATAGTCTTTGCGCAATCTCTCCAGACTCAAGCAACGCATCACCAATATGCTCTGCGAACCCGCGTCCGCTCAACGTATGGCCAGCAGGCGACTTCTTATCATCACTAACCACAAAATCGATTTTTGGTCCCTGCGAATTGAAATGCCAACGAAGCTGCATAAGCTCTGTTAAGCCTTCAGTGTGATCAGAATGCAAATGCGTAACAAACACAGCATCCAGTTTGCCCACCTGCACATTAACCTGAGACAAACGCTGTGTTGTGCCACGACCAACATCAAACTGTAAAGCAAGATCGGTACAACCTGACTCAGAATCCCCGTATTGCACTAACGTACCCGCACCGGCCAAGCCCTGAAAAACAGGTGGCCCTCCTTGCGTGCCTGTGAGAGTGACTATTAAGCAGGGTTCAGCATTAGCAGCTGGACTAGCAAAAGACAGTACCGCCGCCATCAAACTTGCAAGAGGTGCTAGGTAGAATTTTTTAGCCATTGTGTTTTGTGCTCCGTTGCATTGTTAAGTGCCGAATGTAGACTGTGGATTAAGCACTGTATTCACGCTCTACTTGGGATCTAAGCATGAATAACTATGGGTACTAAGTACGGGTACTAACTATGGGTACTTAGCTTATCGCTAGGACACTGCTACGCTTTGCGATGAAAGCGTGGCAGAAAACTGAAGAGAACCCTCATTAACAAGCCAACGACGAAGTCGATAGCTACGAACATTCTCAGAGTGCATGGGGTCTTTGTCTGCCAAAGCTACAGCCTCATCCCAACTTTCGCATCGGTAAATGACCAGACCAGAACCTTGCATCAAGGAACCCGTGTCGTCTGACAAAGGGCCTGCCAGGAAAAGTTTTCCTGCAGCCTCAAGCTCTTTTTGATACTCAAGATGACGTGGCAATACAGCCTTTAGTTTCTGCTCATCTGCTACGGGTGTGCTCTCAACGGCAAACAGTTCAAGCGCCAGAGCGCCGCGTTCTTTTGCATGTGATTTATAAGCATTCCAATCCGGCATTGACGACGTTCCTGATCAACTAGTGGACCTCAATAGTAATTGAATCATAAAAAAAATGGATTTTTATTGATATACGATGAAAATGTGGGTATTTTGAAGTCACCAAATACGAGAGAGTAGTTTTTGTGAGCGCAAGCGACACTGAGCAAGACCTAGAGCAGCTGAGGGCAAAAGCACAGCAAGACGTTCGAGACCTGAGACAAAGCATCACACAACTCGATGATGCCTCAATCGAACTCATACTCTCCAAGGCAAGATCACACTACGCTTGGACAGACGCGCCAATATCCGAGCAACAGATTCGCACGATGTACGACATTGTAAAAATGGGCTCTACCAGTATGAACGGCTGCCCCGCCCGCTTCGTGTTTGTCACCAGTGACGAAGGCAAGGCAAAGGTGGCTAAGTCACTGAAGCCTGCAAATCTTGCGAAAGTGGTTGGTGCACCACTCACTGTCATCATCGGATACGACCTCGAATTCTGGAAAGAACTGCCGTATCTTTTCCCACATGAAGATCGGCGTCCTATGTTTGCAAACAATGAGGAATACAGCGTCGACACGGCTTATCGCAATTCCACCTTGCAAGGTGCCTATCTCATGATTGCCGCTCGTGCAATGGGATTTGACATCGGCGCTATGAGTGGTTTTTCAAATCAAGTTATCGACGATGAATTTTTTGCAGGAACCACCGTCCGTTCAAACTTTTTATGCAACGTAGGCGTTGCCGATGAAAGCGCACTATTTCAGCGTCTGCCGCGATTTGAATTTGATCAAGCTTGCTCAATTGCCTAGCTAGCGCTAGTGAAGTGATCGAGCATTTGCCTGATCAGCGTTCGCAATTCTAAATTTTCAAGTACCTATTATTGAGGTTGTAAAAGTACACCAATAAAAATAGAAGAACGGTGAATCAAGCCAAACCTGCCTCATGCCGCTTTGGCAACCGACAAATTAAATGCCCGGAGGAATTTGCATGACGATCACTTACAAAAGACACACATTAGGAATACTGGCTTTAGCGACAACAACTCTGTTTACAGGCACGCTACCAACAACCGTTAGCGCTGCCGAATCAATCAATATGATAGCCATCGATGGCTATCCTGATCGATCCATGTGGGTACGAGAATTTTCTGGCTTCTTTATCCCAAGAGTCAATGAAGAGCTGGAAAAATCAGGCAACTTCAGTATTAACTGGCAAGAAGCCTACGGCGGTCAGATTGTTAAACCTCGAGGTGTTCTAGAAGGTATCAAACTGGGGCTTGGCGACATTGGTATCGTCACTACGATCTTTCATAACTCGGCACTGCCTAGTCAAGGTATCTCAGCCGTCACGCCTTTTGTTGCAGCAGATGCGCGAGTGGTGGCCACGGCAGTCGATGAAATAGCACGCGAGTTCCCCCAGATGAACAAGGAACTGGACGCTGAAAATCAAGTGTATCTGGCCACAGGTGTGGTACTGGACACCTACCAGGTATTCTCCAAAACACCCATTAGCTCACTAACCGATCTAGAAGGTAAAAAAGTAGCAGGCGCTGGATACAACCTTCGCTACCTTGAGGGAATTGAAGGTGCTGCCGGCGTGCGCGGTGGCTTACCCAATTTCTACAACATGCTACAAACAGGCTTGGTTGATGCGGCAATGCTCTGGCCCGAATCAGCAATGACGTTCAAGATTGGCGAAGTTGCGCCTTATATGCTCAAGGTTGACCTTGGCGCGGTGAATTCCAAAACAGTCACCGTTAACAAAGATGTCTGGGAGAAACTGCCTGATGAAGTAAAACAAGTGCTGCAATCAGTGGCTGTGGAGTATCGTGATCATATTGCATCAATAGCGATGGACGCGGCCGCTGAGTCGCTAGAGGCATTTATTGCATCAGGTGGTGAGGTGATAGAACTCTCTGCTGAAGCACGTGCTGATTGGGCGAACTCCATGCCCAATATTGCAAAAGATTGGGCCGAAAATCTCGATCAAACCGGTGCACCTGGCTCCGACATGCTGCGCGCCTACATGGACAAGTTGAAGGCCGCCGGATTTACACCGGTTAGAGATTGGGCTGCAGAGCTTTAGAAAAATTACGGCCAGCAAATACGAGTCTTAGCATGAATCGAGACGTTCAGTGAAAATGGCAAAAACAATAGGCACCACGTTTTATAGGCTTGCCATGGCTTCAAACGCGCTGGGCACATTGGTGATCTTTGGCCTGATTGCCGTGATGAACGCTGACGTTTTTGCCCGTAACTTTCTCGACGCACCCATTCGTGGTGTTGTCGAGATGGTTATTTTTTCATTGGTGCTCATTGTGTTTCTTCAACTACCTGATGTGGTGCGCAAAAATCGTTTAACTCGCTCAGACGGCTTCCTTGTTTTGGGGCGAACCCGTTTCCCAGCGTTTACCAACATACTGGATCGTACAATCGATGTGAGCGCTGGCATTTTCATGGCATTGATTACTTGGACCATGTGGCCAGAGTTTGTTGAAACGTTTGAATCCTGCCACTTCCTTATTGCTCCGGAATTCGGGCCAGAACCGACTGGCGAGTTGCTAGCTGATCTCAAAATAGCCTTAGCACGCTGCGATTATTTTGGTACCCCGGGAATATTTACAGCGCCTTGGTGGCCTGCCAACCTTGCTATAACATTTAGCACGGCGCTATGTTCTATTCTGTTTTTTCTGAAAGCCATCATCGGTGAGCACGCTATACCCACTGAAAGCCCATTAGACGATGAGTCGGCTTCTGTCAGAGACAAAACAGTATGACGCCAGTAGAAGTGGGATCGCTGTCTGTTGTAGCCATCATTTTTCTGGTCTACCTTGGCTTGTACATACCTGTTGCGCTGGGCCTTGTCTCCTTTGCCTCTATCTGGTTAATCAGCGACAAGCCTATTTTAGCGTTCAATTTTTTGAAAGTGGCAGTGGGTGACGGTGTCACCGAATACCCATTTGCCACCATTCCTCTGTTCACAGTGATGGGATTGCTTGTCTCGAAAGCGGGCCTTGGAACTGACATCTATACCGTGCTTAACCGCATGTTCATCAAGGTAACAGGTGGCATTGGTATGGCCACGGTGGGCGCCAATGCTATCTTCGCAGCGGTCACAGGATCATCGATAGCCTCAGCCTCTGTCTTTACTCGCATAGCCGTGCCGGAGATGCGCAAACTTAACTATAACAAGCGTTTTGCCGTGGGCGTGGTTGCAGGCTCGTCGGTACTGGGTATGATCATCCCGCCCAGTGCCATGCTAATTATCTACTCGTTTGTATCCGAGCAATCTGTTGGCGATATGTTTCTGGCAGGTATTGTGCCCGGCCTTATACTAGCCTCAGCCTATATCGCTTGGATATTTATCGCCTCAAAAATACGGCCCTCTTATCTGGGCACTAACCTTAGTTCGCACGAGAGCAAAGCATTGTCTTGGCTTGAAATTATGGACAAGACGGTACCTACCATTGGCTTGATCACCATTGTACTTGGCGGCATTTATACCGGCTGGCTCACGCCAGTTGAAGCGGGTGCCACAGGCGCTTTAGCCGCATTTGTTATAGCCTTAATGCGACGCTCAATCTCTTTGAAAGGGTTGTGGGAAACAGCACTGGAGACAGGCCATATCACAGCTGCCATTTTGTTTCTGATTGCTATGGCATCACTGTATAGCCGTATGCTGGGTTATGCCGGATTGCCCAATGCATTAGAGACTGTGCTGCAAACCTATGACCTGGGCTTTGTTGAAGTGATGACAATTTATGTATTGCTGATGTTGTTCCTTGGAACCATTTTAGATACTGCCTCTATTATTCTCATTGTTGTACCTCTTTTCATTACCCTTGTTGAGTCCATGGGTATGAGCCTTGTCTGGTTTGGTATCGTTACCGTCATTGGAGCAGAGATTGGCCTATTGACCCCGCCGCTGGGAATCTCTTGCTTTGTGATTAAAACCAGCCTGAATGATCCAGAGATCTCCTTAAAGGACGTTTTTCTTGGCGCACTGCCCTTCGCATTCATCATGCTGTTGGTGCTGATTGTTCTGATACGTTTTCCGATTTTATCCATTGGCATTCTGGGTTAGTTCAATGCACTTATTTACCGCCATTCCACATGCCCCGGCTCTTAACCCCATAAATACCGAGTTGCTCACATGCGCACAGTAAGCACTGACACAATCACTCAGTCGTTCATTGACTATATGGGCGAACAGACGGATGAACGCACACGCGTGGTACTCACCTCCTTGGTTAAACACCTGCATAACTTTGCAAGGGAAACTGAACTTACCCACGATGAGTGGCGACGTGGCCTTGAGTTGTTGTTCGCAGCGGGCAATATTTCCTCACCTGAGCGTAATGAATTTGTACTGTTCTCAGACGTGCTCGGAATGTCTTCACTGGTAGACATGATGCATTCCTCAGAAGATGCCACACCATCGAGCGTTCTCGGCCCGTTCCATGTGCTAGGCGCTCCAGACTTGGCTGTCGGTGGAGATATGCGCGGAGACAATGACGGCGATGCTGTTGTCGTGTCAGGCAAAGTGTTAAGCACTGATGGAAGCATGATCGCAGGTGCCACTCTGGAAATATGGCAAACTGCAGAGAACGGCCTGTATTCAGGCCAGGATGCTAACCAGGCAGAATACAATTTACGAGCTCGCATGACATCTGAATCAGATGGCCGCTATTTGTTCTCCACCGTTCGCCCTGCGCCTTACACCGTGCCTGACGATGGGCCTGTGGGAGAGCTGCTCCGTGCCACGGGACGTGAGCCTTGGCGCCCGTCCCACCTCCACTTTATTGTGTCAGCTCCTGGCCACAAGACACTAGTGACTGAAGTATTCCCGAGTGACGACCCTTATCTGGATCAAGATGCTGTTTTCGGTGTTAGGCAGAGACTAATCATGGAGTACAAGCTTGGCACTAACCATAAAACACTCTCAGATGAGCTAGTCATTAAAGCAAAACTGGCAGATGAGTCGTTTTTTACTGTAGATTTCGACTTTATATTAAAAACCACATCCGATTAATCGTCTGCAACGCACATTAGGATATTTTTTATGCATTTGGGTACCGTTCTTCTTAATTCCAAGTCCACTACCGCCGCACTGATGGACGATGGCAGCATTTTAGACATCGCTGCTGCAGCTACATCTCTCAGCGGTGATGTGGCTGATGCACTGAAGTTGGGCAGCATGCTACACATTATTGATCTCGGCGACGAAGCTGTATCCGCCATCAAAACGCTAGTCACAGAGGCGCACGCGGGCAAACATAAAAACGCACAGCACGCACTGACTGATGTGACGCTACTTGCACCGATACCGGTGCCACGAAAAAACGTTTTCTGCGTAGGTCGTAACTATGCTGAACATGTTGCCGAGGGGGATAGAGCACAAAAGCAGAATATAGGCGTGAGCGAGTATCCTGTCTATTTCACCAAGACCCCCACCGCAGTAATAGGACCCCACGCCAAGATCCCAATCTTCCCGACCGTATCGGTAAATATTGACTACGAGGTGGAGTTAACTCTTGTCATTGGAAAACCGGGGCGCAACATCAACAAAGAAAACGCCTTCAATCATATTTTTGGTTACACCATCATCAACGACATCACTGCGCGTGATGTGCAACGTCGCCATGGTGGCCAATATTTCAAAGGCAAGACATTTGACGGCTCATGCCCCACAGGTCCATGGATTGTCACAGCCGATGCAATAGGCGACCCGCAAAACCTTAACATCAGCTTGACGCTCAATGGTGAGCAGCGCCAAAGCGGCAATACGCGTTCTATGATATTTGACATCCCCACTCTCATAGCGTCTCTGTCAGAGGGCCTGACACTCGAATCAGGGGATCTGATAGCCACTGGAACCCCTTCAGGCGTTGGCTACGCTATGGACCCACCTCAGTACTTGCAACACGGCGATACGGTTGTGTGCCATGTAGAGAACATTGGTGACCTAGAGAACACGCTGGAAACCACGGCGAGTTAGCCATAGCCGATTAACATCTTCTTCAGCGAACATACTGTGAAATGTCATTTATTGCTTTAACGCATTCAACGGCACCTTCAGGGAAGGCCGACCCTGATCGTCAGACGGTATAACTCCGGCTCTCATATTGACTTGAATTGAAGGGATGATTAATTTCGGCACAGCAAGCTGGGCGTCGCGCTCGGTGCGAAACGTAACAAATTCCTCTCGGCTTTTTCCATTACCGACGTGAATGTTGCGAGCGCGCTCCTCGGCAACCGTTGTCTCCCACTGTATATCGCGGCCATTAGCACCATAGTCGTGACACATAAACAAACGCATCTCGTCGGGCAATAACAATATTTTCTGAATTGAATCGTACAGCTGGCCAGCATCGCCGCCCGGAAAATCTGCTCTGGCAGAGCCACTGTCCGGCATAAACAAGGTGTCGCCTATAAACGCTGCATTGCCAACGATATGCACCATGCATGCAGGCGTGTGCCCAGGTGTGGCGATTACCTTGGCTTCCATAGATCCAATATTGTAAGTATCCCCATCACTGAACAAGGCATCAAACTGGCTTCCATCTCGTTGAAACTCTGTGCCCTCGTTGAATATCTTGCCAAACGTTTCCTGAACCAGAGTAATTTTTTCGCCAATACCTAACTTGCCGCCTAGCTTCCCTTGGATATACGGCGCAGCTGACAGGTGATCTGCATGCACATGGGTTTCGATTAGCCATTCAAGGCTTAGCGCGTTATCTTGAATAAACGCGATAATTTCATCGGCCTTGTCGTGTGTAATCTGACCCGCAGCATAGTCAATATCCATAACCGAGTCGATAACAGCACAGGAGCTGGAAGCTGGATCCTTGACTACGTAGCTGATGGTATTGGTGGCTTGATCGAAAAAGCCTGTGACTTCAGAGATGGTATTCATAGATGAACAAGTGGCCTTGGTTTCAGCGTGAGCTACAGTGTAATGTTCTCGTGTGGCAGGTCATCAGGTACGGTATTAAGCGCGATACTGTCAGTAGTTTTGTACACTGACCACCACTGTATCACTATATTTAGTGTCTTTGAAACGTGACAATCAGACGTTGCACGTACATCTCCACTCTCGGCCTATTCAACGGTAGACGTATCAGCAGGCATAAGTAATTTGGCCAAAATAGCGGCTACAACAAACGCGAAAATTATCCGCGCCCACAGAATGCCAGACAGATCAGCACCCATTGCCATGATAAGCAAAGTATCCTCAATAACGCTGTGTAACAACCCCAGAAAGCACAGCGCCAAATAGGCATCTCGCTTACCCATCACACCTTTGTCTAGCTCTCGAATGAGTATGCCTGCGCCATAACTCAAGCCAAGCGCCACTCCCACAACAGTGACATTTGCCGCCGAGCGCCCTATACCCAATAGCCGTAGCACCGGCACAAGGCCGATATGAATAATACGTTCCAGCCCCATCACGCGAAGTGTATTGAGCAGAACCACCAAGGCAAGAATCACAAAATAAATAACGACTAGCGTCTCAAGCTGCGTGAGGATCCACGACCACAGAGAATCATCGGTGTTTGCTGTGCTCCAAACGATGGATGCCGGCTCTTGCAGCACATTGAACTTGGTATAGACGAAATGCAGAAAGCCTCCAAGTACTAACGCACCTCCTACCCTCAACACAATGGTGACCCACCAAGGAACGCCTGCTCGCCGAGCAACCGCACCTTCAATGGGTATCGAATGACCGATCAGCATCATAGAACCCAGCACGGTTACCTGTTCCACACTTAAGGACAGGTCACCTGCCAGGCCTGCAAACACCACAATGCCCGAAAACACGTTGGTCAACAGCGTGGTGGCCCATACGATGCCCAGCTCTGGCGGTAATCCCGTGAGGGACATCACTGGGGCCAGAACGGAGCCGATTGCCTCCATAGCCCCAAGCTCTTGCAGCACTTTCACCACAATCAGAGCCGGAATCATTATTTTGAGCAGTACGCCAAAGACTGCAAAAGATTCAAATAGAACAGCACGCGCGGTATGTAAGGACTGAGACAGATTCACTAGTTAGAGGATTGTTGAGATCAAGATGCGTACGATACGGCAATCGGGAAAGAATTGATTGCTGCCATCTCACTTACCTTAATCGGGTTCTACTAAGAATTCGATGGTGGCAGAGGCGATGAATCCACCAAAGCCAAATAACTGCACAGTGGCAAGGTGACGGCCCGGGATGAGGTTTGAAGTATCCAGCGACCAGACCATCGGCAAGAATCCCTGCTCTTCTTCAAAGTTGAACTGGTAGTTAACATAGAAACCTGTTTCGTAAAATGACGAGTCAAGTATCCAACGATCCTCCTTAGGCACGTCAATTCGCAACAGAACTTCATCGGTGACTATTGGCATGCCGAAGCGCGACAACGGTTGTTGCTCTACAAACATGAGTGACACGCGTGGTAAGTAACCACGCGGCAGAAAGTAATCACGCGAAAGACGCTGGCCACGTCGTTCCAAGGGCGTGTCGATTAACACAGGACGCGCAGGTTCCCAGTCTTTTAATTTTCGGTAAGCTCGATAGTCAAGCGACGGGTTCCCACTTGTGATAATGGCGTATTCGGGTAAGCGGTATGCCATGACAACTGTCCAGGTGTCATCTCTTTCGGCAAAGCGATCAACTTGGTCAGCGTCATAACCATCCCAACGCAAAACTGCACGGCCTGCTGCGACTGGCTCCCAGTGCATCAGCTCACGTACCATGGGCCCTTCCTCAACACCGCTACGGATCAACACGCGAGCAGAAACTGGCAGATTGTATGAGATCTCTGTATCGCGACGACGTGTCCATTCTATGTTTGGGAGAATCTCGCCACCGGAATAACGAGCGGGGTCGTCAATTGTTGTGACGACCGTTCCCGAGTCCGCAACGTTAACCGTAAGACGCGGCAAATACGCCTCGTCAGGCACAAGAATGCCATCAAGGTCTTGCCCATCCCATCTAAACTCATGACGCCCTGCGGCTAGCATTTCATCATCAACAAGCGTGCGAATCAAATCACCATCAGGGCCAAGAATGTCGAGTGTCACTCGCGCATCCACATCAAGCGCAAACGGTACGGTGAACGACTCACCGCGAGCAGGAGCGAACTCTTCTGTCTCGACCAAGAGCAATCCTATTGGCTTCACAGCGTTATCAGGCACCGCATCGAGATAGTGTGTCTCTGAAGCAAGTGCCGGCAAACAACTCAGGAAAAATAGCGATAACGTTATAAAGGCTTTTGATAGATTCGTACGGTAAACATAGACACGTGGAATCATGGTCCTCCCTCAAGATCTCGAAGATCACTAACATCAGCATCTATGTAAACCTGCTCTAGCGTTGCACTAATACGCATTAACGCTGTGCCTTCTCTGGATTTGCGCAAAAAATACATGAATCCATCTGCCCCAAGCACTGGATCACTGTCGCGAACCTCCCCTTGGGTCAACTGTTCGGATGGTGCGCCCGGCTCTGGCCGCATGCGCCAAATATGAAAGCCAGCCCGACCAGCATCTGAGCTGTAGTACAGCCAGCCATCGTGGCCAAGGTGTGGCTGGGTAGCTACCGCATTGCCCAGTGTGAGCTGACGCTGTTGGGCAGTTTGCAGGTCACGCACCCACAACTCCCAGATCATACCTTCACAATCATCTACGCATATCGCTGTTGTGTAGTAAAGATTGCGAGTATCAGACAACTGCGGCTCAAATTGTGCCGTACGCTTGCGCACCAGATAATGGCGTTCTCCGGACTCAAGCTCAAAAGACACAATAAGGGTTCGGCGACTTTTGCCCTCGGGTAGCTCCACAACGATCAAACGTGTGCCATCGAATGACCAGGCGGGCTGGGTATAGCTGCTGCCCTCAACACCCTCAAAGATGCGAGTAGCGCCGCTGACGAGGTTCCGTTCACGCAGGCGGTTATCGGGTCCGACCCAGGCTAGTCGCCGCGTAGCGTGATGATAGCTGACACTTCTTGGGTGTTGTATGTCATTTAAAGCAACAAACTTACCGTCGTGTGTTACCAATACCTGCCACGAATCATCAATCAGAGCAACCACTGATAGGCCATCTGGAAGTTCGAATTAACGGTTAGCATTGGATTGGCCATCGGCAGCTATTGCAGCGGCATACAAAAATTGACACAACAGTAATACGACTACAAATAGAGTGATTATACGAGTGTACATGTCAGGAACGGTTTCCAATGACAAAACGTAACAGACCGATGAGTGCTGCAATACCCAACACAACGTAAAAAATGATAAACGGTAACGTGCCCGTTTCGCTGCCAATAGCGTAGCTATGGATGATGATGAGGGGCACACTCAAAAAAACCAAAGCACGGTGGATGCGCTGGGCTTTAAGTTGCAGATATCGAGGTGTAGTTGACCAGACCCTGATGATACCCAACCGCCTTCCTAGTGCCCCTGCAACAGCAATGAACACTAACGTATAGAGTGCAAGCGCGCCCAGTGAAGTCATAGAGTCATAGAAACCTGTACTCCAGCGAGGTAGCAACAACGCGGTCACTAAATGTTCCGAACGAATACTGGCCGCCGCGACAAACAGTATTACGTGAAGAAGAGCAGCGAACAGAACACCTGCGCCTAATATCGCGTGTGCCGCTGTCGGCCAGCCCCGCATTGACGGACCAAACGGCGTACCACGCAACACGGTAACGATTAACTGAACAGTAAATAGTGAGACTGCACACAGCCCTGCCAGCTTCGACAACACATACAACAATTGCCCTTCGGGCACTGCAGGGTCAAGGTAGTGAAAAGGGTTCCCGATAGCAGACAGCCAAAGCAGGAACGCTGGCGTAAGTGCCAAGATGGCAAAAAAGAAGATCATTGTGCAGGAGCTAAATCTGAACGGGTGATTTTCTCGTTAGGCTCAACTTGTACCGACCGCCCAGCTGCCTGTCTCGCACGTTGCCTCAATGCAACCAAACCGGAGCTCTCGTCAAGATGCACTCCACCAGCTACTGGCAGACCTGCATCAACCCAACCACGCATTCCGTATGGCTTCATAATGGCTGTAGGCACACCCAAACCTGTCAATGCCTTCGCAGCCTCGTAGCCACGGAAATCTTTTACGCAGTAAGCGATCACGAGATCTGCATCAGCGAAGCGTTTAGCAGTTTGTTCATCAATGTGTCGAAGGGTTAGATTAATTGCTCCCGGGATGTGACCCTCTTCAAACTCTGAGCGCTCTCGTGTATCCAGAAAAACTACACGCGCACCATCGTCAACATGACGTAGGGTTGCATCAAGTGACAGTGTCTCAACGATGGTGCGAGTGGGATTTTTTTCGCCCACAAAAGGAACGTCGTCTAGGCATTCGCTTCCGGGTATCAGACTTGAAGGCAAAGTTACTGCCAGCTCATCTTTGCTCAAACTCAGGGCCACTGCGTTGAAAAGGCGTATGTAGCAATCTTGCGTAACCTCTTCGCGTCCAAATTTAAGCTGCATCCCTCTAAAAGCTTGCTCTAGAACACGCGATTCGAGCGAGGGCTCTGCCCGCCAGGCGTCTATCTCAATATCATGTACTAGCTCGCCCATTCGCTGTGCGATGTTATCGTCGATAGTAAACGCTTCTTGTATTTCTGAGTAGGTCGTTGAAGTTGCAGTACGATCATAGATCGCGCCAGGCGCGTCGAAGCGAACTACGTGGGCAGGTACTTCACCTTCCAATCGGCTTTTAATAACCGGCTTGTCCTTGAGCGAAATGAGCACTGGAGTGGGCGAAACATACCGACGTAGCAGCCAGACTGACGCCCACTTGTCAGGACCTGTACCAGGAGTTGTGGAGAAAACTGGAGCTTTGCCATTAGCGGAGGAGAACAGTATCGAAAAAATCAATGTCAGATACATGCTGACACGCGAGGTGATGTTTAGTGCTGTATTCATGGGTTCCATCTGTTCATACCAATCGAATAACTGCCAAAGTAAAATTCACAGGAGTTTCAAGCCACAGTGAGGGCAGTTGCGTGAACCTGTTTTTTTGTCTTTTGGGGGACGTCCACCAACTCGTTGGTCGCAATCCGGACACTTCAAACAATGCGCTTTCAACGGTATTGAGAGGCCAACTAGCGTAAATATTCCCATCACTAAATAGTCGTTTACTCCCGCGTACCAAAGCGCTTGAGCAAGCGGAAGTGGAACAATTCCAAATAATAACCTTAAAAACCACACCTGTTTTTTGTATTGGTTCATGCCTTTCATATGTCACCTACAAGGACCCGATGGGTCATTTGCCCCTACCAGCCAGTTATACCAACCTGCAATCTTTGTGAATCGGAGAATCGCTGTGTTAGTGAGACACCTACATAGTAGCTGTCTCACTAATTTGTGTTGGTTCATGCTGTACATCTATTTATCAAGCACATAACGTTGGTCAGATTTTCGCATCATCTGTTCATGCCTCAGAAAGTGCTGCCAAAGTAAAATTCACAGTAGTTTCAAGCCACAGTGAGGGCAGTTGCGTGAAACTGTTTTTTTGTCTTTTGGGGGACGTCCACCAACTCGTTGGTCACAATCCGGACACTTCAAATGATTTGCTTTCGACGATATTGAGAGTCCAACTAGCATAAATATTCCCAACGCTAAATAGTCGTTGACTCCCGCGTACCAAAGCGCTTGAAGAAGTGGAAGTGGAAGTGGAACAATTCCAAATAATAACCTTAAAAACCACAACTGTTTTTTGTATTGGTTCATGCCTTTGATTTATGCGTAGGATAAATGCTTCCTGCGCGTTGGTAAGTGCGACTTGTTGAAATGGCTTCAATGCTATCAACATCACCATCACCTTCAAAGTCCCAATAGACTCTATTAATAGCGGTTAGCGAGTCGAGTGCAGGCGCAAAGCGAACTACTAGCGGTGCATCTCCCTCAGTGCTGTTCGCAGTTAACTTGACTGCGGCGAAGGCGCGAACTGTAATGCTTAGTGATGCAGTTTTAACAAACTCACCACTTCGTGCCGTTAGTGTGTATTCAGTACTCTGGGTGGGCGTGATTTCTATCGAGCCTGTGTTTGCAACACTTCCGATGGATGGCGAGATGGTGGTAGTTTCGGCGGCAATGCTTTCCCATCGCAAAGAGGTAGACTCGCCTTCATTAATCACCAGCCTTGTAGCCTCGAAAGATACGAGCACGTTGTTTTCAGGGGGGCTTTCCCCACAGCCGGCAGCAAGAGCTGAAAAAACAATGACTGAAAACACAGCAAGGTGTCGTTTGATCAATCCCATTCCATTGGCTCAGTCACTGTATTCATTACGTTTTTAGGCTACAGATCGTGACTGGTAATGTCAATATTGCCAAGAAATGTCCTAGGGCACCTCAAATTTATACCCAATCCCATAAACAGAATGAATAAACTCATCAGTCGCACAAACAGCACTCAGCTTTTGCCGAAGCTTTTTGATATGACTATCGATGGTTCTATCACTAACAATGCGGCCATCAGGATAGATTCGGCACATAAGCTGAGAGCGGTTAAATATCTGCCCCGGTTTATCTATCATTACTTTGATTAAACGAAGCTCTACGGCTGTTAAAACACACACGTCGCCATCAACCAACACTCGGGCAGTTGACTCATCAAGCACAAGACGTTGATTGCCGGGCGCATCGCTTGTCACTGTTGTTCTGCGCAATACAGCCTTAACACGCGCTACCACTTCTCGCGGGCTATACGGTTTGCAGATGTAGTCATCTGCGCCAATCTCAAGTCCTAACAATCTGTCAATTTCCTCAACTCTTGCCGTTAACATGATGACAGGCACTGTAGAGTGTTTACGAAATTCTTTACAGATACTTAAGCCATCAAGACCTGGCAACATGAGATCCAGTAATACAAGATCGGGTGGTGCATTGATTAAGCCCTCAAGTGCCGCGTTACCATCGCTATAAAGTGTTGTATCAAATTCCTCTTTAGCCAGATAGCTTTCTAATACGGCTGAGAGCTTCTGCTCGTCTTCTACAATTGCTATACGCATTGAATAATCCTGGCCCGACGTTATCGAGGTAGTTGTACCTGTATGCGCAAACCACCAGAGCTTGAATGAGAGGCTTCAATGGTGCCCTGATGCGCTAATACGATTTTTTTAGCAATGGCTAAACCCAACCCTGAACCACCAAATTCTCTATTGCGTGACTCTTCTGTGCGATAAAGTAGGTTAAACAAATGCGGCAGTTGATCGTCATTAACACCCGGCGTGGAGTCGCTCCACGATAGTGTGAAAGCGTTATCAGAGACCAGTAGGCTGATCTCTATGGCTCCCCCCTGATCGGTATACCGCACTGAGTTTTGCAGTAAGTTATCAATAAGCTGAGAGAGCCGTTGAGCGTCTCCATTTATGGTGCTGGATACGTGGCTATCATTAAATGACACTGACAGTTGCGCCTGCGCTAACGTGGCCTTTGCCAAAAATAGCCGTTGATCCAGTATTTCTGAAAAATCAAGTGGCTCCATCCGGTAATTAAGTGACCCCACATCAGACAACGTCAGCTCGTGTAAGTCATCAATGAGCAGTCCCAAGCGAACCGACTCTGCATGCAGAGAGTCAATAGCCGCGGCATCAGGGGTATAAACACCATCTTGCATGGCCTCCAGTTCGCTTTGAAGCACCGCTACGGGCGTTCGCAACTCATGGGATATCTCAGCCATCCACTGTTGCCGCGCGCTCTGATTGCTCTCAAGCGTGTATGCCATCTGATTGATATTGCGCGCTACATCCCCTAGCTCATCTTTGCTGCTCGAATTGATACGGTGAGTATATTCCCCATTGGTGATGTGTTTAACGGCAGAGTTGACTCGCAGTATGGGTTTCACAATGCGAGACGCCAATGCCATGGCTAGTAACGCTGAAAGGATAACCGTGGCAAGTGCAGCATAGCCATATTTCTTGAGTTGGCTTGCGATAAACACATCTGCAAGCTCGCCTGGTAACCCTCGAGGTTCTCGAATTCCAAAATAGGCTATGGGTGAGTCTGCCAACATTATGGGTTCCCACTGTACATTATGCTGTGGAACCTCTCGACCCACTAGTAAGTTCTTGTCGCTATCTACCAATAGAATTCTACTGCGCAGCCGCCCCCTGGGAGCATCGTCGCTTAACCCGCGACGCCGTCCTTCTGAGCGTCCTTCTGAGCGTCCTTCTGAGCGTCCTTCTGAGCGCTCTTCTGAGCGCCCTTCTGAACGCCGCCCATCTGGTCGAGCTGATAAAAGTATAGAGCGCAAAATTTCCGGATTACTGTCTATCCATTCCCAACTTTTATTGTGATCATATTCCACCGCAAATTGCTCTCCCAGAGAACGTAAACGCTGCTTTTCGATGTCTACCACATAGTTAGTAAACCCGCGATTGAAACTCCAACTGTTTAAAACAGCCATCAACGCAATCAGCAGAACACTGAAAAGAAGAAGCGTTAGTAGCAGTTGGTATTTAAGGCGCATGAAGTGTTATAGCGGCTGTAGGGCGCAAATTGTAACGCGTGTAAGTCGCCGACCTTGCTGTAAAGCCATACTTCCTTGTTGTTTGCACAATCAACGCTAGGCACCACATATAAACGCACAGCACACACGCTTGCACAGAAACGCACTAGCCGGTCATCTAAAAAAATTCAGTCTTCAGATAGTGCGTCGAACTCAGCGCGCTTAGCATCGAACCACTCCTGCATGGCGCCCTCTTTCATCATGAGCGATTTCATGGCTTGCATAGCATCTAGATGAGCCTGATCATTTTGCGCAAACATCTCTGCAACATGTGCTTTACTCTGCTGCGCCAGATCGTCAAAACTTGATGCGGTGAATGCTTGATCACACACGCCGCCCAATTGTTTGCATGTCATGGTTTTCATATTTAGTATTCTCCTCGTGCAGTAACTACCACAGTTCAATTATTCGGCTGGTACATCTGTTGAGAAAAGATTCAGCTCTCCCTCGTCGGAAAAACGCGTCGCCGTAGTAAAACCCGTACCTCCCAGTTTGCCTTTCAGTGAATACGCCAGCGGTTTATCGAAAAGCTCGCCGTTACCACCCTGCACATCGCCAACCCTTGACAAAATTTGCCTGGCCGCACTGAAAGCGGAAATACTCACAGGGACACTGAGCACGGCTTCACCAAATCGGGGAATCTCTCCCGATACATCACTGACACCACTGGCTAACCCTCGCCCATCCAGTTCCAAGCTGACGGACATCCCGTCATAAGACAGAGCGGTGTCGTTGGGGTTAGTCACGCGAAGAAACAAAGAAAAGCGCACCTCCAGACCCTCACTTTGAATGGGCTCCAGCCCAACCAGACGAGCACTCGGCGGCTCTCTACCCGACAGCGTCGCGCATCCTGTAAGTGTTGCAACCAGCAACAGTGCCCAAAAAGCATTTCGTATGAGTTGCAGCATTAAATAGATCAAGAGTCTGTTGATGGGGATGAGCGTAGCTCGAATTGCAATGCTCTGCACGCGTAAATATTCTTCAGAGCGGCTGCTGCCGGCCAAAATGCAACACTAAAGCCGACCCACCGGTAGTCATTTTTTGCTCTGCGACGTTGACAATATTGTGCCGAATTTCAATCTAAACCAGCAATCGTGTGACACCATTCACATATACTTCCCGGACATCATTAACTGCCAGAAAGCATTCCAGTCTGTAACCCACGTTCACGCTCGAACAGCCCTACATTGTCCGCTCTCTCACATTACTGCAGCGGCACCGAGCATGACGTCCAACCACCAAACCTATCCTCTACACGCTAAATATGTTGTTGCAGGTATCTTATTTTTTTCATCCACAGTCGCCGTTGCAGATTCGATTAAAGTGGCCTTCATTGGAGACCAAGGGGTAAGGGGTCAATCAGCAGAAGTGCTATCGTTGATTGCGAATGAAGGCACAGATCTACTGCTGATTCAGGGTGATCTTGGTTATGACGACAATACCGCCAATACGTGGAACCAACGACTGGACGAAGCGCTGGGATCAGATTTTCCAGTGATTGTTGCAATAGGTAATCATGAGAACTTTGAGTGGCCAGCGTACCAGCGACTCATCAATAATAGAATTGACAGAATCGACGGTTTGAATTGCTCAGGGAATACGGGTGTAAAAGCGAAATGTAGTTTCGGCAATATTGATGTTGTCCACATTGCGCCAGGCATTTATGAAGTACCAGGCGTTAGCGCAGACGACAATTACGCGGATTTTATTGACTCGTCATTTTCGAGCAGTGACAACCAATGGAAAATATGTAGCTGGCACAAACCACACCGCAAACTACAAACCAGCGACCGGCAAGGCCCTGATGACTGGGACATCTATGATTCTTGCCTCGATGCCGGAGCTATGGTGGCGCTCGCACACAGCCATGCCTATTCACGCACGTTTCTTTTAAGTGATTACCCCACTCAAAAAATTGTGCATAAAGGTCAAGATATGGCGCTTCAACCTGGACAATCATTTGCCTTTGTTTCTGGCTTGGGCGGTCGCGATGCCGTTCCACAGGAGCGCTCGGGGGATCATTTTGCGTCTATCTACACAGCGTCTCAAGGTGCCAAAGCAGGTGCGCTGTTTTGTACCTTTGAAAGCACCACAGCTGATTGCTACTTCAAAGCCATTGATGGCGCAGTTCCTGATCAATTTACATTATCGCGTTCAGGCAATAACACCTCGCCACCGCCTGCCCGTGACGAGTCAGGCACATCGATCGACAACAGCGCAGATTCCAGTTCGTCAGCATCACCAACCGGCGGTTATGTTTTCTCACGTTCCGACAAACAAGAATACCGATGGATTGCACAAAATTCCGAAGGTGAGCTCGGCAGTACCTGGATCAGTGAGAGCTGCGCAAACTCACTCGGTGGTGCGAGTGCATCTGGAAACTGGAGTGAACTACTCGCAGAGGCGCCAGGATTTGATACGGTTCAAAATCCTTGCATCAATGGAGGATCCTCTGAAACGCCAACAGCGGCCCCTTCGCAAGCTGACGGGTTTGCATTTTCGCGCACTGACACGACAGAGTTTCGTTGGATAGAAACTAACGCTGCAGGTGAGTTAGGCAGTACCTGGATTGATGAGGATTGTGCACAACGAATGGGTGGAGTTCAAAGCAGCGGCGACTGGGATGCTCTCATGGCTCTTGCCCCCGGTTTTGACACAATTGCCTACCCTTGCTTCTGATTCAAACAGCCCAATCAGAAGCAACAACAAACAACACGCAGCACGTAGCACGCAGCACGCAGCACGCAGCACGCAGCACGCAGCACGCAGCACGCAATGTTTACTCAATTAACGTCGAAGCGCATCACACCTCTGTAGGTTTCGCCACCTTGAGTAAGTCGATTCAAGGACACTTGCCAGAACCTGTCAGGGTCAGTAGATACCCTGGCAGTTACCCGTGCATAGTAGTCACGTTCCTCGAACCGGCTGGCGTCGACTGGGTACATCACTATGTCGTCTGCATCCCGAATACCAGTCTCTCTCACTACAATATCTGAAGCACTGAATCCAGGTGTTTCTGATATCAACAAATCGTAGCTTATTGAATGGCCCGTTACGTCAAAAGCCGGCTTCCAACTGAATACAAAAGACTCCCCAACTTGCTGCGGTGCATTGAACGTCGGAGGCAAGGGAATACTGAACGATGAACGCATTATCTGCGCATTCTCTCCTATGCCTCTGGCGTATGCTCCTGCAGAATAAGCATTGAAGAATGGATTGAACTCCTGATCGGGTAGCCGGAGTTGAAATGGCTCAGCAATATCAATATGCTCCTGCGCATTCGTTTCCATGAATTCGTCACTGATGTGATTCTGTCGAATATAGTCAACAGCATTCAATATTTGCTGATGAATACCCGGCAAACGATAGAAGTTTGAGATAAACACATTGGACTCACCTGATGCATATCCGTAGGCCAGTCGCTCTCGAATTGCTTCGTCCTCGTAGGTGTTATCAAGTTCATTCCAAGCACCTAATGCCTGATCATAGTCCCAGGGCAGAAAATAGAATTTATCGCTCTCCGATGGATTGAACAGATAATAGTTGTGCTTCACTGAATCGTTCTGTCGCAGCAGCATGTTTACTGCCATCCAGGCCATGACGTTATTTTTATCAAAGTACTGATCAAGAACTGACTCAAAACTACGCTCTGGGTTGTGTAAAGCTTGGAGCATGGCAACTAAAGGCCGATGGTCTTTGCCTTCAGAGATGCCAAGCGCACTTTCAAAGAAATCTTCGTTAAGCGGCTCACCTTCTTCATCAACAGAGACGTCGCTGAGATCACTGAGACTAAAAGTAAAATCCTCTGCATCATATAAATTACCATCATCATCAAGGCCACGATTATCAAGGTACGTATCGTTTATGCGCTCTGCATGATGATAGAGCCCCTGATCCACTGGCCCTTCACCATCATCTATCCACAAATTAACAAATTGGGTACGAACGCTTGGCAGGTGAGGAATTTCACTCATGATTTTGAATGATAGTGGATTGCGTATCCGGCTCGAGCTAAAAGGCGTTTTGTTCAATTGCCAAAAGCGCTCGTTGCGCCAAAGATCTTGCTTGCTATCCAGTTTGATGCGGAAAGACTTTTGCGCACCTAATCTGCTGCCGCCTCCCCGTATACGCATAGTTGCATTGCTAACAGACCCATCGTCAGCGAAATCATCAGCCTTCACGTGCACTTCAATCTCTACCTTCAATTCATCAGTCTTATCGATATCAGCAAGCAAATCATCCAAGGTACAACCTGACAGATCGTCAGCTGTGCACACTCCTGGCGTTGTCACTGTACGTACATCGACTCGAATAACATCCGTAACAGCGTATCCATCACGCTGGTAGTAATCGGACGGCTCTGCTATGTCAGCGGCTGGAGCCTCTGACAAATCAAAGCGCACTGCGACAGGCCCTACTTCAGGATCTACTTCAGGATCTACTTCAGGATCCGCCTCAGGATTATTGTCCGGTACTTCTGGTGATTGCGAAATGAGCTGAATCTCAACAGTATCAGAGCGCGTGCCCGTACCATCTATTGCCACAATTTCGTAAATATAGGAGTTCTGTGTGATCAAGTCATTGTCAAAGTGACTGATACCGGCAGTGGTAGCCAAAAGCACGCCGTTGCGCCGAATCTCATACATCAATGCCTGCTCATCAACACGATCCCAAAACAATTCAATAGCTTTTCTTGAATAAATTTCCAGCCTGAAATTACTGGGTGGTGAAAGCGTTGAAGAGTTATCAGGAGGCGATACTTCTTGCTCCACCAGACGCACAGAACTGGGTGCCGATCGTTCGCCATCAGCGCTACTGGCAACAACCTCGTAGACATGTGAGCGCGCATCGCTTACCTGTCCATCATAGAAACTAATGCCTTGGGTGCTACCCACAAGAACGCCGTCTCTAAAAATTTCATAGTTAAGGCCCACAACATCAGCTCTGTCCCAAAAGAGTTCAGCAGCACTTCCCGAGTACAAGGTTGATCGAAGATTACTCGGCGCATTGAGACTGATTTGCTGTTCCGCCCTACCATCATCAGTACCATCATCGGTTCCGGTACCGTCACCAGTATCCATATCAGTACCGTCATCAGCGCCCACACCAGTACCGTCACCAGTACCATCACCAGTACTGACAGCGGAAGGCGTAGACCGCTCGTTATTGGCATCAACCGCAAACACTTGATACTGATAGAACTGGGAGGCTTGTAATTCCGGATCATAGAAGCTGACACCGTCCGTACGCCCGACCAGACGTGAATTGCGCCAGATTTCGTAGTTGAGTGCTGGCTCTGCGGAGCGATTCCAGAACAACTCTGCACTGGTATTTGAATAACGTTCAATGCTCAATTCTTCAGGAGCTTGTGGGGCCGACAATGCACTGGCAAATCCACAAAAATACAATACAAGGCCAGCTACGCCCAGTATGGTGAGTCGCTTGGAACTATAAAAATTTGGTATGTACATGGAACTCTTTTCCACCCTAAATGTGTAATAGGTTTTAATTGCTAATTCGCTCATCCATGAGATAGGTCAAATCTATGCAAAGCTCACAACAACTGAGATCACATGCCTAGAAATAACACGTACCACCCACTGCTATCAAACATTTTGGTAATAATTGACAAAATTGACACAGATGTTTTACGTTGACTGAAGACAGATTTATCAAGTTTTGAGCAACTGATGGCTAAGTAACGGTGGGCTTCATTTGCTCTATCCGTCTTACAAACCGTCAAAAGAACTATTTTTGGTAACTGTATTGTTTTCTACTGAAATAAAAATCTATACCGTCGTGCCTAGTGGTCTTGGCTGTACTTAAGGCAATGTCTTACAGCTGGAACGATCTGATTGAGATGCACAAGAAAATGCACGTAATATCCTGCAATTGCATTCACATCGAGTGATTCGTAACACGTTAGAACCGCGTTAGGCGATTGTATAGTCAACCACGGCCGCTATAGTATCTGGTGCCTCAAGCTATTCGTAAGGTCAAACTTATCCAGATTGATCAGAGCGCTTTCGCAAGAGTTAACACGAATTGCCACGGTTTCCTTGGCGATGAAAACCGCCGAGCGAAAATCAACACAACATGCCCAGTGAGATGCCCTCAGGCTCTTTGCAACTAAAAAACACAGTGCTACTCGTTGAGGACAACGAGCTGGATGCAGAGCTGTTTCAATTTCATCACCAACGCACCGGCACACCGTTGCCAATCATCAGGGCTGAGCATGGAGAACACGCGCTAAAGCTTTTGGAAAACGCATTTTCGAATAGCAATGAAGACATTCACTTTATTGTTTTTCTGGATTTGAACATGCCTCGTATGAACGGCTTCGAACTACTTGAGTCTATAAAAAATGCGCCATGGAGGTCCAAACTAACTGTTCACATACTCACAACATCGACGTATTCCAACGATATCGCGCTGGCCGAACAGTACCAAGTACAAAGCTATCAAGTAAAACCAATCACAGCAGAGCTTTTGCAAAAGATCATTAAGCTTTAAGCCATTTTTCTCCAGCCCAGAAAGACCCAATAAGACACTGATAGGTGCCCACGAGCTTCGCAGCCTAGAATGTGTGCACTACCATAGATTGGACATCGCTAGTGAACCATGTGCGCTGCCAGCACACTGGATTGAGCATCAAGACCGACCACAGCCGCCAATGACAGTGTGTTGCAGGATCGGATAGCATCAATGTGACGCAGCCCAATAAGTCCTGCGCCAACCACCGCAATCCGCTTTTTCATGCCATTATTCATCATCTCGCTACTCCGGTACCCGATCGTGAAAAAAACTGTAGTTCTTTTGCCTATCGTCGCGCTGATACTGTCAGCGTGCGACAACGTTTCTGAGAGAGAATGTGGTGTTTTTGACCATCCTGATCTGAGCGCGTGGGAATCGACACTGGGTGCAACAAACGTCCAATTCATGAGTGAGGAAGGGATCACTGTTGATTTCGCACGCAGTGCAGTAACGTTCAACGAACCCTTTTTAGGCACTGACGGCTCTAGTAACGATGAAGACGTTACTTGTCAGCTCAACGCCACCTTTCGCTACGAATCCAGCGACAACGGCCTGGCTATCAGCAGCGTGTACATACAAAGCGAACGCTCCCTGCTCGAATCAGCAGATGAGATCCTTGCTGTAGACCATGTTATCGAGGCCCCTGCAAACGACATACTAGACGGAAGCTTCCTGGCGGACATCAGCGTCGACAGCGATGCGATCAGCAGCGAGGACAGAGACGAAGATGACGATGAAGTGGTCAACACTCGGTTCATACTCAGCGCGTCGAGAATCCTGTACCTGGATTCCCAAGCGGACATGGAAGTTGTGGGCGGCGTGTCCTATCAGGATGTGGTTCGTATCAACGCACCTGGTATTTTCTTCGTTGAAGAGACCAATGACGAAGGAGAAACAGAAACTGTGATCTCAGACACTAGAGAACCAACTCCAGATTCTGAGACAGAGGACGGCGCAGAAGCCATTGTTGAACTGGCTAGTGATACCGTGCGTCAAGTAGTTGTTGGCAGGCTGGCTGGACTCATCGCATTTACCGATGGTGAAGGTCGAGAATTCGTTCGTATCGCCCAGTAATACCTACTCCTACAATGGGTACTCTGGTGCCACTCATCGTAAGCTGCTGTACCAATAAACGCCCTTCCACATCTCACTGCAGGTGCCTATTATGTTGCACCTAACCAGTAGTTCAACCAATCAACAATTCGTCAGGAGTACCTCACCGTGAAAATGACCACTGAAGAGGCCTTTATCAAGGTCTTACAAATGCATGGTATTGAACATGCATTCGGAATAATCGGATCGGCGATGATGCCTATCTCAGATTTATTCCCACAAGCTGGCATGAAATTCTGGGATTGCGCTCACGAATGCAACGCTGGCATGAGTGCTGACGGATACACCCGCGCCACTGGCAAGATGTCCATGGCGATTGCGCAAAACGGCCCCGGAATCACCAATTTTGTTACCCCTATCAAAACAGCTTATTGGAACCACACACCTCTTTTGCTAGTGACGCCACAAGCGGCTAACAAAAGCATTGGTCAAGGTGGGTTTCAGGAAATCAAGCAAATGGCTTTGTTTGAAGACATGGTTGCCTATCAGGAAGAGGTGCGTGACCCTTCACGCATCGCTGAAGTTCTTAATCGCGTTATCGAGCAGGCATGGCGTTTGTCTGGCCCAGCTCAAATCAATGTCCCCAGAGACTACTGGACTCAGGTAATTGATATCGAACTCCCTCAAGTAGTTCGTTTAGAGCGTCCTCGTGGTGGAGAGGCTGCGATTAACGAGGCGGCCAAGCTGCTATCAGAAGCCAAATTCCCTGTCATGCTAAACGGCGCAGGCGTTGTCATTGGTGGTGCCATTGAAGCATCGGCTGCATTGGCTGAGAAGCTAGATTCTCCCGTTTGCTGCAACTACCAACACAACGATGCTTTCCCTGGCTCACACGAGCTGTCAGTTGGCCCTCTAGGCTACAACGGCTCGAAAGCTGCGATGCAGCTGATCGCCAAAGCAGACGTGATTCTGGCCTTAGGCACACGCCTCAACCCATTCTCCACGTTACCGGGTTACGGGATTGACTACTGGCCAAAAGATGCCAAATTAATCCAGGTTGACATCAATTCAGACAGAATCGGCCTAACCAAGCGGGTGGACGTGGCGATCCAAGGCGATGCAAAAATGGTCGCGCAAGAGATCCTGTCAAAGCTCAGCGCAACTGCGGGTAATGTTGGACGTGAAGAACGCCGCAGCGAAATCAAGCACACTAAAGATCGTTGGGCACAAGAACTTGTGTCTATGGAACACGAGGAAGACAACGATCCGGGCATCGACTGGAACGAGCGTGCACGCAAGCGTGAGCCAGATCGTATGTCACCACGACACGCATGGTTAGCCATCCGCGATTCACTGCCGGATGAAGTCATTATTTCCAGCGACATCGGTAATAACTGCGCTATCGGTAACGCCTACCCTACGTTCGAGAAAGGCCGCAAATATCTCGCACCTGGCCTATTCGGCCCTTGTGGGTACGGTTTGCCTGCCATTCTTGGTGCCAAGATTGGTTGCCCAGATGTGCCAGTAGTAGGCTTTGCGGGTGATGGTGCATTTGGTATTTCAATGAATGAGATGACAGCTTGTGGTCGAAACGATTGGCCACCGATCACCATGGTAATTTTCCGTAACTACCAATGGGGCGCGGAGAAGCGCAACACTACATTGTGGTACGACGATAACTTTGTCGGCACAGAGCTGAATCAAGGTGTTGAGTACGCAAAAATTGCAGAGGCTTGTGGCACGAAGGGCGTGAAAGTATTCACGACAGAAGAACTCACTGAAGCACTCAACACCGCTGTTAAAGAGCAAATGAACGATAACGTCACAACGTTTATCGAAGTGGTTCTAAACCAGGAATTGGGCGAGCCTTTCCGCAGAGATGCTATGAAGGCACCTAATCAGGTTGCTGGAATCAGTAAGGACGACATGCAACCACAGCAGGTCTACTAGACTGTTGCGACCGAACTGCATCGTTATCGTAATTGTTAACAGCAGTTCGGTCGTAGTATCGACCTTGTTCTCCATTTTAGTCTTGAGAGGATCAGGGTGAAAGCATCAGCTGCGAGTCAACAATCGCAAATTACTCTCACTGAAGGCCCTATACTCGGGCATCTTTTACGGCTGTCCATACCTGCGTCAATAGGTATGTTGTTCAACACCCTTTATAATCTCACCGATTTCTGGTTTGCGGGAAAAGTATCCAACGATGCCTTAGCGGGTGTATCCATCGCCGGCAGTGTTTTCTTCCTGCTCTTGGCAATCGGTTTGGGTATCCAAACGGGCGCTTCAGCTGTCATGGCCTCAGAGATCGGTGCTGGCAATAGAAACAAAGCAGCAGACTGGGCAGATCATGTTTTTGGCCTATCGTTGGTCCTTAGCCTTGTCATTGGCCTTTTAAGCTTTTTTCTTGCACAACCGCTAATAATTTTGCTTGGCGCAGAACCTAATGTGGCGCCGTTGTCTCTTGAATACACCACCATTACTTTCTCTGGGGCAGTGACGTTCATACTCACTTTCGCTGCAGCCGGTGCACTCATGGCCTTCGGTAACACCAAGGCTAATCGCAATGCCCTAGTCGTCGGCTTTTTCGCCAACATACTACTCAACCCCCTACTCACCTTCACACTAGACATGGGTGTATCCGGGCTGGCCTGGGCAACTGTGCTGATCAAAGCCGCCTCCGCGATCTACCTCTACCAAATTTTAGTGCGAGAAACCGGCAGGATCTGCAAACCACGATTTGCACTCGAACCGTGGTTGAACCTGCTTCGCCAAGTCCTTCCTGCCAGCTTCAACATGATCACCATTGTGCTAGGCGGATTCATCACGGTAATGCTGATTGGGCGCTTCGGCAGTGCACACGTTGCAGGCTATTCTGTAGGACTGCGCATTGAACAAGTGCTATTACTTCCAGCTCTTGGTTTGAACGCAGCCGTGATGGCAATAGCCGGGCAAAACTATGGAGCTAGAAACGCACAAAGAGTTCTGGACACCTACACCACTGCATTGAAAGTGGGACTGGCGATGAGCATCGTATCGGTGCCCATTATGTTATTTCTCTCGCCCACTCTCATGGCGTTGTTTAGCGATGATTCGTCAATACAAGCAACCGGATCAAGTTATTTGCGACTTGATGCCATAGCATTTTATGCCTATGTGGTGTTGTTCTTAAGCACAGCCGTGTTGCAATCCATGAAGAAGCCACTGTTCCCTACCGTACTGGCAATTGCCCGGCAATTAGTGGTACCAGTATCTATTAACGTTTTACTGATTGTGTACCTAAACTACCCCATGATGAGCGTGTTCTACACAATAGTAAGCGTTGTAGTGGTTGCCTCCATAGTTGCGTACTGGTACACCATGCGAACACTAAACGCCACTATTGAAAGTACTTCGCTATGACAGATCAAAAGCCAACACAGCCCCTTCTACAGAAGGACCGCGTTGGCTGATTTTACAAACGGCAAACTACACGCTAATTACTGTTGCCATGCTTTGATGTAGTCGATCTCTAAAGTAGCCGGTAAAGCGCTCGAATCAACAGCACCAACCCA
This sequence comes from Granulosicoccus sp., assembly GCA_023301725.1. Taxonomy (GTDB): domain Bacteria; phylum Pseudomonadota; class Gammaproteobacteria; order Granulosicoccales; family Granulosicoccaceae; genus Granulosicoccus. The sequence goes on from JALZUD010000027.1 coordinate 42,368, forward strand.
CTGGCTTCCAACGACCAGTTGCGTAATGATGTTCATCGGCTCATCAGCGACACGAACACCTTCTATGCGCCGCACCTCTGCACCATCGATAAACCAGATTACCCGCTGCGGCTCCCAGAGCACGCTGTAAGTATGAAAGTCATCGCTCAAGTTAACACCTTGAGAGGATTGCATCGTGGGCGACGAATGTCTCTCACCAGAGCCACTGCGATTCAAGTTGCTGTCGTGGTAGTGGTAAGTCTGTAACGCCTTATCAGGAAGCTCACCTTGATATTCCAAGATATCAATTTCCGGCTTGTTTTTATAAAAATCCTGATTGAACAGATAAAAGGTGGACAGTAAACCTGAGCCTGAAGCCAACTTGGCGCGCATTTCAACGTATCCATAAGTGAACTCGAAATGATCTGACGTGGTCAGGACACCTGAAAGATAGGGTTGATTATTAGCCACTTGTAGCTGATCTGGAGGTGTCTCGATACCTGTAATCAGCAGCGTCTCCCCAGTGAAAGTGAACGGGTCATATGTCACCGCATTATTGGTACCAAACGTGTCTACAAAGTACTGGGTTTCACGATTAATGATGTCGTCAGGGCCCCAAGGGAGTGATGTTTTCCAGCGGCTTCTATCAACCTTTGTATCGTTGAAGTCTTCGTTAAATACCTGACGCAGAGACGATACATCGACTGACACTCCACCCGTTGATGCAGTAGTCATGACAACCGCTGCAGATCTCTCTGAACGCTGTCCTTGACCGTCGACAGCCGCAACGCTGTAAGAGTAGCTTGTACCCGTTAGCGGCTGCCGGTTCGGTGCAGAGCAATCAAAGCGCGTGAAGTTACAGTCCATGTAAGACGTGGTTTGCCAGTTCACGATGTCGAATTCGTAGGAGGAGTCGAACACAACCGTGTCGATAAGCTGGCCATCACGATAAATCTCATAAGCTTCGACAGACTGGTCATCAGTGGAAGGCGCCCAAGTAAACTGTATCCAGTTCTCACCTGCCAAAAGCTTGGTAAGCCCTGTTGGTGCGGAGGGTGGGCCTGCGCCGCGAGTAGCATCTGTAAT
>JALZUD010000028.1 GCA_023301725.1 Granulosicoccus sp.
TTAGCCAGCACCGGTCAGTCGTTTACCAGTTTTGGTATGGGCGCAGGTGCCCTTCAGTCACAAGGTACTGAGCTCATCGTCGATTGCCGTGATCTTGCGGTCATTGGCATCGTCGATGTGCTACTCAACTACCATAAATTCCTTAAACGACTGCGCCACCTAAGAAAAACAATGCAGCAGCGCAAGCCCGATTTGCTGCTATTAGTGGACTACCCCGACTTTAATCTCAAGTTAGCTGAAACTGCCAAAGCGCTCGGCATTCCGGTTTTGTTTTATGTCAGCCCCCAAGTATGGGCCTGGCGATCGGGACGCGTACCCAGAATCGGCTCACTGGTTAATCATATGGCAGTTCTCTTTCCCTTTGAAGTTGATATTTATCGGCAAGCAGATATTCCAGTAACGTACGTCGGGAACCCGGTGGTACACGATGCCACCAGCGACTACACGCAAAAGCAAGCGCGCGTTATGACAGGCTTGAATCCAGATCAGCAGGTAGTTGCCCTACTCCCAGGCAGCCGGAAAGGCGAAATAACAAGACACATACCCATCATGCTGGCGAGCATGCAAATCATGCTTGCAAAGCAGCCCAGCACGCAATTTATCCTACCGGTGGCGCCCACCCTCGACAAAGCGTTCATCGAGCAAATTCTGGGCTCTACTGATACGAGTAAATTGGTGTTAAGCGATAAAGATGCTCGTGATGTCATGCGCAGTGCAGATGTGTGTCTGGTGGCCTCTGGCACAGCTACACTTGAGACGGCATTAATTGGCACACCCATGGTTGTGATGTATATCGTCAATGCCATTAACTACACCATTATGAAGCGCCTAATCAAAATTCCCGATATTTCTCTGGTCAACATTGTGGCGGGCAAGAGGGTGGTCCCTGAGTATCTCCAGCATGAAGCTGTGCCACAAGACTTGGCTGATGATCTTGTGTCTCTGTTGAGTAATAAGGACAGACGCGACCAAATGCTTAAAGATCTTGCGTTGGTAAAACAAAAAATGGGCGATGGTGGCGCCTCTGGTCGTGTCGCTACTTTAATTAGGCAGCTCACTAGCCGCGAGGCAGCCGCAGAACAATCGTAGTGCTTGGCTCGGGAGATGAACGCCGTCAGTCCCGTCTAACGCACAACTCCTCTTTGGCTGTTTTGCACAAAGCTTACAAAACGCGCCACATCAGGGAAGTTGTCGATATCTGAAGTTAAGGTCGCAATCGCTTTTTCGCGTTCTGCATGGCCACGAATGAGCACCATGTAAGCGCGGTGCAAAGCTTTAATGGTAGCGTCGCTAAATTCTCTGCGTCGCAAACCATTTTTATTGATGCCACGAGCCTCAGCATAATTTCCTACCACCATAGTGAATGGTGCAACATCTCTATTGGCAACTGAATTAAGCCCAACGAAAGCGTGTTCCCCTACCTCACAAAACTGATGCACGCAAGCAAAGCCTGCAAGAATCGCATGACTGCCAACAGTCACATGCCCAGCTAAAGATGCGCCATTGGCCATGATGATATGGTCGGCTAATTGGCAATCGTGCGCTACATGAATGTACGCCATGAACAGGTTGTTGTTGCCTATACGTGTGGTGCCTCCACCGCCTTCAGTGCCTCGGTTGATTGTGGTGAATTCACGAATCGTATTCCCATCACCAATCTCGAGGAACGTTCTTTCACCAGCGTATTTTAAATCCTGTGGGTCGTCCCCCACCGATGCAAACTGAAAGATAGAGTTTTTGGCGCCAATGGTCGTTGGCCCACGGATAACAACATGAGGACCCACTGTAGTCCCCGCACCTATGGTGACTTCGCCACCGATAATGCTGTAGGCACCAATGTCGCAGTCATCTGCAATGTGAGCACCCGGATCGACAATGGCTGTTGGATGAATCACTCGTCTATCTCATTGCGTGCAATAACCACCTCAGCGGTGGCGCAGAGAATGCCATCGACTTTTGCTACAACGGCAAACTTATAAATACCCCTTCGCTCTTGTTTCAGCTCAACATCGAATACCAGTTGGTCTCCGGGTATCACCTGTTTTTTAAAGCGCGCCTTGTCGATGCCAACTAACAAGTACAAGGTCTTTTCATCAGGGTAGCCTTCCATACTTTTGAAGCCCAGCAAGGCAGCTGCCTGCGCCATGGCCTCAAGAATCAACACACCGGGAAAAATGGGTGATTGTGGAAAGTGCCCAGTAAAGATGGGCTCGTTGATAGTTACGTTCTTGATGGCCGAAAGCGATGTGTTGGGCTCGAATGCCGTCACTCTATCGATCATTAAAAAGGGATACCGATGCGGTAAATACTTCAGTATTTCGCGAATATCATCCACGGGTATTCTCCTGAGATCGATTGAGAGATGCAGCGGTAATGGGCCAATTCAAGAGGCACTACTATCATCGGCACCACTAGCGTCGGCATTGCCTTGGCGTTCCAGTTGCCGAACGCGCCTGAACAAGTTTTCAAGTTTACCCAAGTTCACGTAACTGCGTCGCCACGTTTTTTCTTTTTGCAGCGGCATGCCTGAACCATAACGCCCTTGCTCGTTAATAGAACGCGTAACCAGTGACGCTGCGTTAATAGTGACCTGATCACAGATGACCAAATGGCCCACAATATTACACGCACCGCCAATCTGGCAATGATTGCCTATTCGTGTGCTGCCAGCGATGCCAACACAACCAGCAATAGCCGTGTTGCGCCCGATATGGACGTTATGAGCAATTTGAATCTGGTTATCCAGAATAACGCCATCTTCAATTACAGTGGGCTCAATAGCGCCACAATCTATGGTGGTGTTCGCCCCTATATGGACAGCGTCGCCTATCAGTACGCCGCCTGTCTGTTGAATCTGACTCCAGCTATCGTCGGCCCAAGCATAGCCAAAACCTTCAGATCCCAACACGGCCCCTGACTGCACACGACACTGTTTGCCTAACGTCACCTCATGGTAAATTCTGACCCCGGCAAACAACTGACTACCCTGGCCGATGGTGGAATTTGCACCCACCGTACAGTGCGAACCAACCACTACCGAGTCTTCAAGGATCACACCCGGACCAATAACGCAAAAAGGACCAATACTGGCCGTGGGCGCCACTTGCGCTTCAGGGTGCACCAGTGCGGTGCTGTGAATTCCTGCAGGAGGTACCCTGGGGGCTTGCAGTAGCCAGGACGCCTTGGCGTAACTGGCGTATGGATTAGCGCTTACCAGTAAATTACCGGGCGCGTCGTCTAGCATAGCTGCAGGAATAATCACTGCACCCGCCTTACTATTTTTCAGCGCAGTGGCATACTTCAGTCCAACGACAAAGCTGAGGTCTGATACTCCTGCTGACTCTATCGGCGCAAGATGCGATACCACGTGCTCCGGGTTGCCATGCACTGACAAGCCAAGCTCACGACCTAATTCGTGTAGTGATATCACTCAATTAGAAGATTGTTGGCTGGTGTATTCACTCACCAAGGATTCAAGGATACGTTCAGTAACGTCTATGCGCTTGTTGGCATAGAGGACGCCATCACTAACAATAAGATCGTAGTCGTGCATTTCACCAAACTGTGCGATCGCCTCAAGCACAAGCACTCTTACATTTTTGAATTCTGTGTTCTTCTGGATGTTCAGCTCTTCGCGAAAATCCTGCTCACTTCTCTTAATCCGCCGCTCCAGTGAACGCGACTCTCTATCTTGCTGCGCGTAAGCAGCTTCAGTAAGTTCCAGAGTGGCATCAGACATCATGGCTACAAGCTCAGCAAGATCAGATCGCTGCTGTTCCAGTTCGCGCTGCCTAGGGGCAAATTCAGCTTCAAGCCGCTGCTCAGCCTCCAGAGCTTGTGGCGCCCGATCGATCAAGTAAGGTATGTCTACAAAACCGATTTTACCAATGCCTAGTGCCTCGTTATCTGCCCGTGCAACTTGGTTAAACGCCAGAAGCAAGATTGCTACCAGAAAAAAACCACGGGGCGACACGACACGTTTTCGCAAATGCAAAACAATTTTCAGATATTGACTCATGGCTAAAAAATAGATCCAATAGTGAACTGAAATCGCTGCTTCCTATCGTCTTCCCTGTCGTTATAGGGGTTTGCCCAACTGAATGTTAATGGTCCGACAGGAGAAAGCCAAACAAAGGCAACACCGTACGAGCCTCTAACTTCGTCAATATCAAACTCATCATCGTCTTCAAAGACGTTACCAAAATCGGTGAAAAAACTAAATCGAGTGGCTCCCGGAGTTTCCACAAACGGAGGTGGGAAAATCAACTCGACAGTACCCAAGGTTCTAAAATCTCCACCGGCAGCATTACCGCTCGAATCTCTTGGACCCAGACTACCATTTCGATAGCCTCGTAACGTTCTCACTCCGCCAGCAAAGAAGCGGTCGAAAAAAGGCAGGTTATCGAAATCACCGTACCCGTATCCAGTATCAATTCTTGAATTGGCCGAAAGCGTGTAGCGCGGAGTTATGGCGTGGTAGAACTCAAAACTATAGCCTAATTTGTAGTACGTGATGTCGCTGTTTGGGCTGGTCACCTCCAGCGACAAGCGATTAGACACGCCATCAGTTGCAAAAACGGTTCGATTGCGCGTGTCGTACACAAACCCCAGATTGATATTATAGATATCGAACGTGTCGCCTTCTTCATCAAGAAACCCCAAGATGCGCACCGGGGTCTCTGTGGTGGTACCAATCTCTGTGCGCTCGTAGCCCGCTCCCACACTGAATGTTGAGAATTCACTCAAAGGCACACCAAAGCGAATATTGGCACCTCGTGTACTGGATAGGAATCGTGACGCTGACGTAAAGTCGCCTGTGTCTGTCTCTCGAATAAAACCACCGATAGAGCGGCTGATGCCATCATCAGTGAAGTACGGATCGCGAAATGATAAAGATAGTTGTCGTGTTTCCTGAGAACGATCGAACGAAAACTGCAGGCTCTCTCCTGTGCCAAACAGATTGTCTTGCTGAAAAGCAAAGTTGATCGTTGAACCACCGTCACTGCCAAAGCCGAAGCCTGCGCTAAACGATCCAGACTGACCTTCCACGACCGAGACTTCCAGATCTACCTGATCATCAGTGCCAGGGACTCTAGGGGTACGAATACTCACGGCCTGCAGAAACGCCAATCGTTGCAAACGAATCCGCGAACGATTCACTCGTGCCGGCGAAAAGCGACTACCCTCCATCTGTCTCATTTCACGCCGAAACACATCATCACGTGTTTTGTATTGACCACTAAATGTGATTCTGCGTACATATACCCGCTTACCCGGATTAATCGCGAATGTTAAGCCAACATCTCGATCCTCGTCGTTGATATCAGGCAGCACATCTACTTGGGCAAAGGCAAATCCTTCCTCGCCCAGTCGATCGCTAATCGCGTTGCTGCTAGCAACGATATCTTTGCGGGCAAATGTGTCACCCACATTGACCGAAACAAGTGAGCGCAATTGCGCTTCAGGTATTTCGAATTCACCGTCGAGCTCTATATCGCGCAAGGTATAACGATCACCTTCTCGAATATTGATGACGATAAAGATATCTCGCTTGTCAGCAGAAATAGATACCTGAGTTGAGTCGATTTCGAAACGAATAAAGCCACGGTCCTGATAAAAGGAACGCAAGGTCTCGATGTCAGCACTTAATTTAACCTGCGAGTATTCATCAGCACTGCTAAACGGATTAATTGTTTTCTCACTGGAGCGCAGTAGGCCCAGCAGGGTCTCGTCATCGAAAGAATCGTTGCCAACAATGTTGATATGCTCGATTCTGGCAACCGCCCCTTCACTGATGACGATATCAAGCGACACTCGATTGCGCTCAAGCTCACTTACTTTGATATCTATTTCGCTACCGTAGTTGCCCGAACTGAAATACACACGCCTCAATTCTCGCTCTACAGTTTCAAGAATTGAACGGTTGTAAACACGTCCTAGCGCAATACCTGCTTGTCGCAACGAGGCTTGCAGCTCATCTGCTTCGATTTTACGGTTACCGTCAATGGAAATAGTGCCAATAGTTGGCCGCTCTCTGACGCTCACTACGAGCGTTCCAGCGCCACGGCGTTTGAGACTCACATCGTCGAACAGCCCAGATTCGTACAGCGATCTCATCACTCTGGCGCTATCAAGAGTTGGATCAAATCGATCTCTGTTGCGCACGGGCAAGTAGTTCAAAACTGTGCCAAGATCGATGCGCGCGTTGCCCTCCACCACGATATCGCTGACCACAAAGCCCTGCACAGCGGCCAGAGGAGACACTCCAGAGGGTAGCGCCTGCGATTGGGCATTAACGGCAACGCCTGTAATGACCAATGCCAGAAGCATGATTAGCAGTCTGCCTGATCGCGTAGAAAGCAGACCTCCAGAGATCCTTGCTTGTTTGCAGCTCAGCGCTGAAGGACTCATTGAATCAGTCGCCCGATATCATTGTAGAACGCGAGAAGCATCAAGCAGCCCAGCACAACGATACCCAGTTGTTGTCCCCAGATCTGAACGCGCTCAGATACGGGCTTTTTGAGCACGGCTTCGGCCGCAAAGTACATGAGGTGACCACCATCGAGCATGGGGATAGGCAGCAAGTTAAGAACCGCCAGAGAGATACTGATCAGCGCAAGAAAATTGATGTAGTGGTCGATACCCACGCTGGCTGATTCACCTGCATATTGGGCAATGCTAATTGGACCACTGATGTTATCCAGTGAGGCTTGGCCGACGATCAATTTACCCATCATGCGCAAGGTAAGCACCGACATATTCCAGGTGCGAGCGACTGCCTCACCGAGAGCATTTATGGGCGGATGTTTAACGATAATCTGTGACTTTGCCGACAACGCCTGACTCTGCGTCTCCATAATGCCAATGCGTCCAATTAATTGGTCGCCAACCTGCACGGGCTCGGGAGTTAGTGTCAGATTAATTATTTCGCTGTTGCGTGCAACCGTCAGCTCAAGTGCCTGACCTGCGCTGGGACGCACCTTTTCGACCAGATCTCTCCATGTCGACATGGGTTGGCCATCGACACTGGTAATTTTATCGCCCACCAGCAACCCGGCAAGGTCACCTGCACCGTCTGCCACTAGATCGCCCACCACAGGTTCCACTTCTGGCCACCAGGCACGAAATCCGAGGTTCGCAACGGCATCACCGTCTGACTGCAGCATTTGTTCTTGCGTTAATGGCAAATCACGGACAGTAAGATTGCCGTTCGCTGTTTCTACCTCGATTTGCAAGGGCGCTGACGCGTCGAAGGAGGCTTCGAGCAAGGCAATGCGAGCATCTGTCCAGGTCGCTGTTGTTTGCCCGTTGACCGAGACGATACGATCTTCATAAACAAACCCTGCACGCTCAGCAGCCGAATCGGCAACAGGTGCACCAATTAGAGGAGCCGTGCCACTGATGCCCATCATCATGACAATCCAATAGGCGAAGATGGCTAACAGGAAGTTGGCTAACGGCCCAGCCACCACGACAGCAGCTCTGGCCCACAAAGGCTGACGATTGAACGCCCTATGCCTTTCCGCGCTAGGTACAGCCCCTTCTCGCTCGTCGAGCATCTTGACGTAGCCACCCAATGGAATGGCAGCAAGCACAAATTCGGTGTTGTCCACCTTACCCGTTCGCTTGTAAAGCGCTTTACCAAACCCGATAGAATACCGCAGCACCTTGATACCCACTTTACGGGCAACCCAGAAGTGGCCGTACTCGTGAATCGAGATCAGGATGCCGAGCGCCAGAATGAAAGCCGCAGCGTTGAATATTACGTTGCCAAACATACAAACATCATATTTAGTTGCAGTTACAAAAAAGCGCGTTATTAACAAACACCCTGCTCACATTTAAACAAGGTGAAACTAACGAATGAAAAAAGGATTATGCAAAAGACTGAACAAGCTCCCGAGCGATGACGCGAGCATGTTCGTCAGCGCTAATGATAGTGCTCAAATCGCTTGTAGGGGATATTTTTGATCGACTCAATGTTTGCTCTACAACTTCTGCAAGTTGTAAAAAAGCAACATCTCCAGTCAAAAACGCATCCACTGCCACCTCATTTGCCGCATTGAGTACAGTGGGCGCAGTGCCCCCTTCTCGTTGTGCCTCGAAGGCCAAACGCAGCAATGGAAAGCGGTGCATATCGGGCGCCTCAAAATGCAAGCCAGACACTTTTAGAAAATCCAGTGGCTCAACACCAGAGTCGATTCTCTCAGGCCATGCCAATGCATGTGCAATGGGTGTGCGCATGTCTGGGCGGCCCATTTGAGCAATCACTGAGCCGTCCTTGTAACTAACCATTGAATGGATAATGCTTTCCGGGTGCACAACAACGTCAATATCGTCAGGCGAAACAGCAAATAGCTGGCAAGCTTCGATCACCTCAAGACCCTTGTTCATCAAGGTTGCAGAATCAATGGAAATCTTCGGTCCCATCACCCAATTTGGGTGCTTTAGGGCCTGTTGCACCGTTACAACACGGAGCTGTTCAAGCGTGAATTGTCGGAATGGCCCACCTGATGCAGTGAGCAAAATTTTTACGATTCCTTCCGTATTGACACCCGATGTGCCGCTTGGCAGGCTCTGAAAGATGGCGTTGTGCTCACTATCTACTGGCATTATCAGTGCGCCCGAGCACTTAGCCGCGTGCATAAGCAACTCGCCGCTCATCACTAAAGACTCTTTGTTGGCCAATAACAGTCTTTTGCCGGCGTTGGCAGCCGCCAGAGTGGATAGCAAGCCCGCTGCGCCGACGATTGCCGCGACTACGATGTCGGTCCTCTCAGAATCAGCAACCTGTTCCAGAGCTTTTGGTCCGTGATCAATCGTTATTGACAGATTCTTTTCGCGACAAAGGTCCTGCAAGCGTTGTGCAGATTCCTCAGACCCCACCACGGCAACCTCAGGCTTGAAGCGCACACATTGCTCAAACAGCTCGTCCACCCGTGTATGCGCTGATAGTGCTTGCACACTGAAGCGCTCAGGATGTCTGGAGACGACATCTAGAGTACTTTTACCAATGGATCCTGTTGAGCCCAGTATGCTGATGCGCTGAGGCTTATCTATCAATGAGGCTTGAATTAAACTCAAAACCAGACCCAGACAAACGCGAAAACAGGCATAGCAGCCAGCACGCCATCAATACGATCCAGAACGCCTCCGTGCCCAGGCAGCATGCTGCTGCTGTCTTTCATGTCAGCGGCGCGCTTAATACGACTCTCGGCAAGATCGCCAACAACAGAGGCGCCCGCAGCAAGCACAGTAGCCACTAACAACTTTAGAACATTACCATTGGCAAAATCTGCGAACAACATAACCAGAAGCATGAAGAGCAAGGTGAGAGCAGCACCACCGTAGACACCTTCCCAGGTTTTACCTGGGCTGATAAGCGGCGCCAGCTTGCTCTTACCAAAGCGGCGACCACTGAAAAAGGCGCCGATGTCCATTATCCAAATAATACATAAGGCATACAGCAACAGATACGATGACGCGGCTGGGGCGTACGTGCGCAGGTATTGAATAGCAACAGCTGTGACCAGCATCGTGAACACACCAAGCAATAACAAGCTAGTTTGTACGCTCGCAAACCGCTGCAACTTGGGCACCATGTAAAACGACACTGGAATACTCAGCCAGTATAAAAACCCCGCCAGTAACATCCATCGCATAAAGCTCTGATCGTACGGTATGTAGAGAAATATAAGCGCAAGCAGGCCAACAAGCGCCGCAAACGCAGTTTGCAAATGTTCATTGTGAACTTGGCAAAGCCGACTCCATTCCCAAGCTGCGGCTGCAACGATAAACCCAAGTATTAGCGCGAAAACATGTACAGAGGCAAGAAAAAGGTCTGCAGCAAAAATAATCAGCAAAACAGCTGCTGTAATGATTCTGGTTTGTAGCATCTAGACAGCATCTCCGACCACTTGATCACCGGTCTTCCCGAAACGTCGCTGGCGTCCAGCAAAAAAATCCAGAGCGTTGATAAGCTCAGCTTCTGAGAAATCTGGCCATAAAACATCAGTGAAATACAGCTCTGTGTAGGCTAGATGCCACAGCAAGTAATTGCTGATTCGCTTCTCCCCTCCAGTTCGAATAAACAAATCAGGCTCAGTAATTTCAGACAAGGACACGTGTTGGGAGAAAGTATCGATATCTATCTGTTCCGGCTCAAGCGTACCTTCGCGAACCTGTACAGCTAATTGTTTCGCAGCATTAACGATGTCCCAGCGACCACCATAGTTCACTGCAATAGCCAGTTTTAATCCAGTATTGTCACGCGTGAGTTTCTCAGCGTTGTCCATTTCCTGCCGAAGCTTAGGCTGAAAGGCAGAGCGTTCGCCAATAAAACGGATACACACATTGTTTTCGCACAACTTACTCACTTCGCTCTTTAACGCCCGCAAAAACAAATCCATCAGCAACCCGACCTCTTTTTGTGGTCGATTCCAGTTCTCACTGGAAAAAGCGAACATGGTAAGAGCTTCGATTTGCTGTTTGCCACACGCTTCCACGATGTCACGGGTGGTGCGAAAGCCTGCCTGGTGCCCGCTAGCACGCGGCTTACCGCGTTGGCGTGCCCAGCGACCGTTACCATCCATAATGATGGCAACATGCCTAGGTAAACTTTCGCGGAGTTCTGTCACAGGCAGGATCTCGATTCAGGTTGCAGAAGAATGGGGGTCTTACACCTCCATCAAATCGGTCTCTTTTTTTCCAAGTACCGAATCGATTTCCTTGATGGCATTGTCTGTCAGTTTTTGCACAGACTCTTCACCTTTGCGTAAATCGTCCTTGGAAATTTCTTTCTCTTTTTCCAGCTCTTTCAGATCACCGTTAGCATCGCGTCGTATATTGCGCACGGCTACGCGTGAACCTTCCGCCTCGCCACGCACCTTTTTTACCATGTCGAGCCGGCGCTCTTCTGTCATCGGAGGTACAGGCACTCGTATCACCGTACCAGCGGTATTCGGGTTTAGTCCAAGATCAGAATCAATGATTGCTTTTTCAACCGCTTTTACCATGGACTGCTCCCAAGGAGTCACGGTCAGCATTCGGGCGTCTTCGGTGCTGATGTTGGCAACCTGACTTAGCGCAGATTCTGCACCGTAATAGTCCACCTTAACGCTCTCCAGCAAGCTGGGATGAGCACGTCCAGTACGCATGCGCGACAGCTCGCCTTCCAGCGATTCAACTGTTTTGCCCATACGAATTTTGGCGTCTTTGAGAATATCGTCAATCATTGTTCCATCACCCTGCAAAAAATTCCGTTGGCTGAAAACTCAGGCTGTGCGCCTGACCGTGGTGCCTATGTCTTCACCCATGATGAGGCGCATGAGATCGCCGTCCTCATTCATGTTGAACACCTTAACGGGCAAATTATTATCACTGCACATCACTATGGCTGTTTGATCCATGACACCAAGTTTTTTAGCAATCGCCTCATCAAAGCTTACCGTCTGATAGCGGACTGCATCATCATGTTTCATGGGGTCTTTGTCGTAAATTCCGTCAACCTTGGTGCCTTTTATCATGATGTCAGCACCTATTTCTACAGCGCGTAAACTTGCTGCTGAATCGGTTGTAAAGAATGGGTTACCGGTGCCTGCAGCGAACAGTACAATTCGGCCTTTTTCTAAATGACGCACTGCCCGTCGTCTTATGTAATCTTCGCACACCGAATTTATGGGTAGTGCTGACATGACACGACAATACGCACCATGATTTTCTAGTGCATCTTGCATAGACAAACAGTTGATGACCGTAGCGAGCATACCCATGTGGTCACCAGTTACGCGATCCATACCCGCTTCGGCAAGTCCGGCTCCTCGAAATATGTTTCCGCCACCAATTACCATAGCCACTTCAACACCTGCGTCGCTTACGGCCTTGACTTCACCTGCAATGCGCCTGATGTACACGGGATCGATACCGTAATCCATTTCCCCCATCAGCGCTTCACCACTAAGCTTAAGCAAAATTCGATCAAATGCCGGGCGTGCATTTTCCATAGTAGAAAGAACCTGTAATGAAATTATAGCGACTGAAACCCTCGTGTGGCAATGCGCTCCACACAGGGGAGGTACAAAGGAGGTACAAAAAAGCCGGGGCAACCCGGCTTTCAATCAACACAATTCTAATAGCCTGTGCGTCGACATGCACAGGTTTTATCAGTTACACGCTGAATTACCGAAACCACCGCGACTCGAAATGGATCCGAAACTAACTTCCACGCACCTGCGCCATGACTTCTTCAGCAAAATTTTCTTCTTTCTTTTCGATTCCTTCACCCACTTCGAGGCGATGGAAACTCACCACCGAGGCGCCCTTCTCTTTTAACAACTCGGCTATGGTTTGATCAGGGTTTTTGACAAAATTTTGACCTACCAGAGTAATCTCGGCCAAGTATTTCTTCATTCGGCCCACCAGCATCTTCTCGACAATCTCAGGTGGCTTGCCGCTCTCAGCTGCCTCAGCACGCAAAATGCCTTTCTCTTTTTCGAGCACATCAGCTGGAACTTGAGTTTCGTCTACACACATTGGGTTACTAGCAGCAATGTGCATGGCAATATCTTTGGCAAGAGCAGCGTCGCCGCCCGACAATTCACACACTACACCGATCCGTCCACCGTGCAGGTATTCGCCATAGGTTCCAGCAGCGCTTGTTCCGGATTCGCAACGACGAACCTGAATGTTTTCACCAATTTTTGCCACCAGAGTTTTTCTGGCTTCTTCTACTGGCTGGCCGTCAACAGTTAGACCATCAACCGAAGCGGGCTTTTGAGCTAAAACTGAATCTACCACTTTGCCAGAGAAGGCAATAAAGTCTTCAGCTTTTGCAGCAAAGTCAGTTTGACTGTTTATTTCAACCATGCCGAACTCTTTGGCATCTGCGCTGAGTTTGATAACCACGACACCTTCTGCCGCCTGATTACCTGATTTCTTGTCTGCTTTTGCGAGACCTGAAATGCGCATAGCCTCGATGGCGGCGTCCATATTGCCGTCAGCCTCGGTCAATGCTTTCTTGCACTCCATCATGCCGGCGCCAGTGCGCTCTCGCAGCTCCTTAACCATGCTTGCCGAAATGGCCATATTTATCCCCTGTATACCAACGTGTATTCTAAAAAATTAGGCGAGCTCAGCTACGCTACTTACCGCAATACGCTGAACTTATGAAAGCTTGCCGACGGTTATATGTAAACCGTCGACAAGCTTGCAACCATTGACTCACAACCAATCACAAAGACTAGGGGCTGATCACGGCCAGTACCAATGTGTTGACCGTAACCCGCGCTGCTAGCCCATCGTGCTGACTTTAACTAGCAGGCGCGTCGCCAGTAGCTTCTGGAGTAGCCGCTGGTGCTGGCGTTTCAACTGCTGCAGGAGCGGCCGTTGCAGGTGCCGCAGGCGCTGGCTCAACAGCAGGGCTGCTGACTTCGATAGGCGCATCTACTGCTGGAGCGCTTTGCGCATCAGCTGCCGCAGCTTCTGCTTCGTCCATCTTGCCAGAAGATCGCTTACCGTCCTGAATAGCTGATGCAATAGCGTCAACATACAGCTGGATAGCGCGGATAGCATCATCGTTACCCGGAATAACGTAGTCGATGCCATCTGGCGAGTTGTTTGTATCAACGACACCGATAACAGGAATACCCAGTTTTTTGGCCTCGGTGATAGCGATACGCTCGTGGCCGACGTCTATAACAAATAGCGCATCGGGTAGACGTTCCATGTGCTTGATGCCGCCCATGCCGCGGTCGAGTTTTTCGTATTCACGCGTCAGACCAAGAGCTTCTTTCTTGCTCAGACGTTCCATGCCACCGTCCTCACGCATAGCTTCCAGCTCAAGCAACCGCTTTACAGACTGCTTAACTGTTTTGAAATTGGTCATCATGCCGCCTGACCATCGACGATTGACGAAAGGCATGTTGCAGTTTTCAGCAGCGGCACGCAGTGGGTCACGGGCAGCGCGCTTAGTGCCTACAAACAATATTTTACCGTTTTTGGATGCGATTTTGCCGGCGTAGTTAGCCGCATCATGCAAAGCAGGCAAGCTTTGCTCAAGATTAAAAATGTGAATGTTGTTGCGCTCACCGTAGATGTACTGTGACATCTTGGGGGCCCAATAACGGGTTTGGTGTCCGAAATGCACGCCTGCTTCAAGCATCTGGCGCATGGTTACATCAGCCATGGTATATCCTCTGTATGGGTTTGGCCTCCGCAAGCCCACCTCGACAGACCGTTGTTAGACCAAGAGAACCTGTTATTCATCAGCATTATTCGAATAAGCAAATAATGGCTGACGACTCACAGATAACTCGCTGGACTAGCTCAGGCACCCGGTCGGGGTTTGAACAGCTTGCGTGTGAAATCTCGAGCGAGAACAATCTCACTCAAGTTAGCCCGACTTTATATCACAATGCGGGCCAGTAATGTAAACTGCGCGTCCAAACAGATCATAGCTTTTGCCTCATGCCCATCAGTCTTAAATCGCCAGAGCAAATTGAGAAGATGCGCATTGCCGGAAGGCTTGCCTCGGAAGTGCTCGATATGATCACCGAATACGTGGTTCCGGGCGTCACCACCGAGAGGCTGAACACGCTGTGCCACGAACATATCGTGAATATCCAGAAAGGCGTTCCTGCAACCCTGGGATACCGGGGATTTACAAAATCCATTTGTACTTCAATTAACGAACAGATCTGCCACGGCATCCCGAAAGACAAAAAGCTGAAAAAGGGCGACATTGTCAATATAGACGTCACTGTCATCAAGGATGGCTGGTTCGGAGACACCAGCCGCATGTACTACGTGGGAGAGGTAGCACCACATGCGCAAAAACTCTGCGAAGCGGCCTACAAATCATTAGTGCTGGGCATAGAGTGTGTGAAACCCGGAGCTACTCTAGGCGACATCGGCCATGCAATCCAAGTGTTTGCAGAGAGTCAGCACTACTCAGTTGTGCGCGAGTACTGCGGCCACGGTATCGGCTCAAATTTCCATGAAGACCCTCAGGTGCTGCATTACGGACAACCAGGTGTGGGCACTGTTTTACGCCCGGGCATGACGTTCACCATCGAGCCGATGATCAATCAAGGAAAACGACATGCCCGCGTACTCTCAGACGGCTGGACCGTTGTGACCAAGGATCGATCACTCTCTGCACAATGGGAGCACACGATTCTGGTCACCGAGGACGGCTATGAGTTACTAACACTGGGTGACGGCAAAGCGCTATGACCGAGGATGAGGTCAGCTCTGCCTATCCCTTAACAACACTGCTTGATGCGTCTAGTCTGCGAGTTCTTCAAGCAGAACTGGGTAATCTGACAAGCAACCTCCTTGATGCACCTGACGTCCAGACTCCTGCTTTCAAGCAGGCACTCAAGGCGGGTCACGAATTCATTCACGATCAATTTCTGGCTGGTGCCACAGCGTCTGAACTGCTCATACTCAGATCTACGCTCCTGGACGACATCTTGTTGCGTTTGTGGAATCGCGAACACGCAGCGTTTGCAGGACTCACCTTGCTGGCGGTAGGAGGATACGGTCGCGCTGAACTTCATCCTCACTCCGATATCGACATTGCGATACTACTGCCCTCTCAGCCAGAGGCTGCCAGCTGTGTGGCACGCGATGAAACACTGAGTCGCTGGATTACTGCGCTTTGGGATCTCAATCTGGATATAGGTCATAGCGTCCGAACAGTTGAAGATTGCAAACGCGAGGCCGCAGCCGACATTACCGTCATCACCAATCTGATGGAAGCACGCCTGCTGTGTGGCGATGAAGCGCTGTTCGAGACCATGAGGCAAGAGATAGATCCTTCTCACATGTGGAACTCTGCTGATTTTTTCACCGCTAAAGTTGACGAACAGGAACAGCGCCATCAGCGCTTCCAGACCAACGCCTACCGTTTAGAACCCAACATAAAGGAAAGCCAAGGAGGGCTTCGCGACTTCCAGACCATTGCATGGATCTGCCAGCGACAGTTCGGCAGCGACACATTCGATCCTTTAGTCGAACACGGCCTGCTATCCAGCGATGAGCTACACACCTTGCGTGAAGGCCTGGAACTGTTGTGGAAGATTCGCTATTTGTTACATCGTGTTGCAGGCAGGCGCGAGGATCGTTTGCTATTTGACTATCAACGTGACATTGCACACGCGTTCGGGTACCGCGACGACAGAGACAACCTATCAATCGAAACCCTGATGCAACGCTTTTATCGCACTGTCATGACGCTGCAGCGACTCAACGAGATTGTGATTCAGGGCATGAGTGGAATCATCAGTGGCATAACAGCTGCCAGTGATGTTGTCCCCATTAATGAACGGTTTCAACTGCGTAACGGATTTTTGGAAATCACACACGATGACGTGTTTGCGAAGCACCCACCTGCCCTGCTTGAACTGTTCCTACTGTTCGGCACCTTGCCAAAAGCAAACAATGTCCGGGCTAATACGGTAAGACTGGTTAGGGACAACCTCTCGTTAATTGACGAAAATTTTAGAAGCGACACAGCCGTTAAAGAATTGTTCCTCAACATATTCAGTATGCGTAGCAAGATCACGCGCACCGTTCGGCTAATGAATAGATATGGCGTGCTGGCTGCGTACCTACCTGCATTCGATCAAATTGTGGGGCGCATGCAATACGATCTATTTCATATCTACACCGTGGACGAACACACCATGGGAGTGATTCGAAATTGCCGGCGCCTCATGCTATCCAGATTCTCTGATGAGCTTCCCCATGGTAGCGAGGTGGCCTCAATGATCAAAAGGCCTCACATACTCATACTTACTGCGCTGTTTCATGACATTGCCAAGGGTCGCGGCGGCGACCACAGTGAGCTTGGTGCCGAAGACGCTATAGAATTTGCACGCACTCATGGCTTAAGTGATCACGATAGCGAATTAATGCAATGGACGGTACGACATCATTTAATCATGTCGATAACAGCCCAAAGAAAAGACATTGATGACCCCAAAGAGCAATTGGACTTTGCTCGCAGAGTGGGCACTATCGAAAAACTCAACCATCTGTACCTACTGACCATCTCCGACATAAGAGCAACAAACCCGGAGCTTTGGAATTCATTTAAGCAATCGCTGCTTCAGTCCCTATACAGACACACCTTACTGATTCTCAAACGCGGGCTGGATAACCCGATGGAAGAGGAAGATGTGATTGCTCGGCGCCAGGCGCATACGCTAACGCTGATGGAAGATGATCTGGCTGAAGATCCACGCTTGATCGCACTGTGGAGAACCCTAGGCGATGATTACTTCAGGCAATATCAGGCTATCGAAATTGCAAGGCACTCAGAAATTTTGCTGGCAAACGAGGATGCTACAGGCCCACTGGTATCGCTGCGTTACTCAGCCTCACGAGGATCAACCGAGTTACTCATTTACACACCAGACAATGAAGCGCTGTTTGCACTTATTGCCACGGTACTTGAGAGACTCCAACTCAGCGTGCTCTCGGCAACCATCAACACTACCGATGCTGACTATGCCTTTGATACTTTTTGCGTTCTGGATAAATCAAATCAGCCTATTGAAGACAGCGCGCAGATCGATGAGATTCGCTACACACTGACTCACGAACTGGGCGTGCCACGTGATATCCCCTCTCTGGGGGCACAACCTACTGCCAGACGCCTGCGCTATTTCACCATTTCAACCAAAGTAGATTTCACCCATCACGAATCGGGGCTTAGCGAAGTGCGAATCACCGCAGCTGATCGCCCGGGCATCCTGTCATCTATCGCACGCGCATTCCTGCGTAGCCACATCAATGTGCATGCAGCTCGCATCACCACACTTGGTGAACGCATCGACGATGTATTCCTAATCTCGAACAGCAAACAGCAACCACTGAATGCTCAGCAACAGGCTGACATCCGGGCCATGCTTACAGACAGACTATAAAAATGACGAACGCAAAAGGCCGCAGTTCAACAAACGACAGTATCGAGTTACTGATAGATCTGGTGCAGCGTGAAAGTGTCACACCAGAAGATGGCGGATGCCAGCCTTTAATCGCCTCACGCCTTGAGTCATTGGGCTTCACCATTGAGTGGGTAAATAGTGGTGGCGTAACCAATCTCTGGGCACGACGTGGAACCGCTGCGCCATTGATGGTGTTCGCCGGACACACTGATGTAGTACCAACAGGCGATGAAACTCAATGGAGCTCGCCACCTTTTAGCGCAGAAATTATCGATGGCTATTTGTGTGGTCGCGGCGCGGCCGACATGAAAGGTGGCGTTGCAGCGTTTATTACCGCAGTGGAGCGCTTTGTCACTGAAAATGATGATCACAATGGATCTATTGCCGTCTTATTAACCAGCGATGAAGAAGGTCCTGCTATTCACGGCACCACCAAGGTCATTGAAAAACTCAACGATCGTGGGGAGAAAATTGACTACTGTATCGTTGGTGAGCCCAGCAGCACAGAAACATTTGGCGACATCATCCGCAACGGACGGCGCGGCTCTCTGGGCGCGCACATTGATGTGCACGGGACGCAAGGTCATGTTGCCTACCCTCACTTGGCTGACAACCCGATTCACCGTGCTATGCCCGCTTTAAGTGAGCTTACTAATATCGTCTGGGACGAAGGTGACGAACACTTCCCTCCCACCACATTGCAAATCTCGAACTTCAATGCGGGCACCGGCGCAACTAACGTCATTCCTGCCTTGGCAAGCATCGAACTCAATTTACGTTACAGCCCCGCCATCACTATTGAGAATATTAAATCAACCATAGAAGGCCTGCTTAAACGGCATAATCTTAACTACGATATTGAGTGGCGCGACAGTGCGCGTCCCTTTATCACCCAGCAAGGCACGCTGTGCGATGCTCTACAGACAGCGATTAAAGAGCATACCGGCAGCAGTGCACGCTTGGATACCGGTGGTGGCACCTCAGACGGGAGATTCATTGCGCCCACAGGGGCACAGGTGGTGGAATTTGGGCCTATCAATAAAACAATTCATCAAATTGATGAGCGTGTCTTATGTGATGACATTAAAACGTTATCCTCTATCTATGAAGCGACTTTAGTTACACTGTTAGCGCGTTAGAGTACTGTCAATTGCTGAGCGCCTACCAAAGCTCTCTTTTCCAATGCTTTCAAGGCTCCAGTACACTTGCCAATAATCCGGCAAAACGTAGTAACTGATCAACTGGCTGCTTGTACCAGCCAGGCCATTACATTATCAAGAGGAATAACAATATGGGAATGCTAGACGGCAAGCGATTTATCATCTTTGGTGTGGCCAGTAAGCGATCAATAGCTTGGGGTATTGCCTCAGCCATGCACCGGGAAGGCGCCAGCCTTGCATTCACATATCAGAACGACAGACTTAAAGATCGGGTCATCGATATGGCTGCCGCTTGTGACTCAGACATCGTACTGCCTTGCGATGTGGCAGAAGATGGTCAGATTGATGAACTGATGAGCAGTGTAAAACAACAATGGTCAGACGGCTTTGATGGCCTTGTGCACGCGGTCGCCTTTGCCCCACGCGAGGCACTGGATGGCGATTTTCTAGACTCTGTTACCCGTGAATCTTTTCGTATTGCTCACGATATCAGTTCGTATAGCTTTGCAGCAGTTGCCAAAGCTGCACGTCCGCAATTAAGACCAGGAGGCTCACTGCTTACACTTTCTTATCTCGGGGCTGTTCGAGCCATGCCAAACTACAACGTTATGGGATTGGCCAAGGCATCGCTAGAGGCTAATACCCGTTTCATGGCAACATCATTAGGGCCTGATGGAATTCGCGTGAATGCCATTTCAGCTGGTCCTATTAAAACCTTGGCCGCAGCAGGAATTGGTGATTTCAAAAAATTGCTTGGCCATGTGTCTGCTGTATCACCCATGCGTGAAAATACCACGATAGAACAAGTAGGCAATACCGCAGCATTTCTTGCCTCACCATTATCGTCAGGTATTACCGGCCAGACTATCTATGTCGATGGCGGATTCAACATCGTTTCTATGCCTGACTTGAGCTAGAGAAGTCTGCCTCGTTGAGCCTGTGTACTGTGTACTGTGCGATAGCAGTACACAGGGTCCGCATGAGCAAAACTGCGGGCCGTGCTTTTGTCATCTCGCTCGAAGATAGCAGAGCTCAACGCAAAAACACCGTTGAAAAACTGAATCATTGCCATTCATTCGACCGTCTGTTACCGACTATGGGTTACAGGCTATGAGTGAACTGCTATGAGTGAACTCATAGCCGCAATGAAGCCATGAGTCGAGCGATGATCAAATCTCAGGATTTTTTCAGAAGATCTCGGATTTCCTTTAGCAGAGCAACGTCGGCAGAATCTGGCTCTGCCTTCTCTTCAGCCTCTGCATTCTGTTTCATCTTGTTGATTGCTTTAAGAATCATAAAGATGACAAACGCGATGATAGTGAAGTCGATGAGTGCTTGAATAAACGCACCGTATCCAATCGCCGCATCACCCACTTGATACGACAGCTTAGAAAAATCCACGCCCCCGACAAACACCCCGACAAGAGGCATGATGATGTTGTCTACCAGCGTGCCTACCAACTTACCCACAGCGGCGCCGATTATAATTCCCACCGCCATATCAATCAAGCTGCCCTTGAGCGCAAATTCTTTAAATTCCTTGATCATGCTCATGGTCGTTCTTCCCTTTTTCAATTCACTGTTAACAATCAGCAAGCACTAAAAAGCCAGCACCTAACGTTTTTAGTACGCTAGATGCGTTTAGAGCGTGCGTTCATTAAATGCCAACTCGCAGATTAATAGCCATAGCCTGGAGCGTTACCAGACGTATCATTGATCTTAACGTCTGCTTTGGTTCGTAAACTTGCCAGAAAAGCTTGAAACTCAGCAGCGCCAAGTCTGGGATTAGCTCCAGCCTCAACAACCCCTGCCACCGGACTCAGCGACGCAGCTTCGACTGGCGTTTCAATTGGCGTTTCAATTGGCGTTTCAATTGGCGTTTCAATTGGCGTTTCAACTGATGTTTCAACCGACGCCTCTGCTACAACTTCGGCCACTGCATCAGCTGCAGGAATTTCTACCGACTTCAAGCTCACGGCGAGCTCATCACCATTGGCAAGCGTAACAGTTGCAAGAGACGGTTCGGCATCCGGGCGAGGAAGTGCAAAAATTCTGGCAATAGCGCTTGTGCCAAAAACGGTTGATCGCCTAGTTATAACTTCTGATTCAAGTGCTTCGGCCAGCTCACTGCCATCAGCTATAGCTGTAGAGGCTTCTCCAAGTTTAAATTTTTCTAGTGCAGCCGTTGCCAGCTCCTTCAATTGCTCCGCTGTACGCTCGGACTTCAACGCATCAACCACCTCTTCGCGAACCTCTTCCAACGTTTGAGGCCTCTGTTCTTCGTACTCGACCACACGCAACACTAGGATGTGACGATTTTCAATAGTTATGATGTCAGAGTTATTTTCATCTTCTAGCACATCAGGGCTGAATGCTACTGACATAACAGCAGGGCTAGACAACACAGGTCCAGCATCTGATTCAGAACTCAACCAGTCAGAGGTCTTGATTTCAAGACCGGTGGCATCAGCCGCAGGTTCAAGTGAGCTTGGATTGTCGAAAGCCAGTTCCGCAAGTTGGTCTCGCAGATCAAAAAATTCTCTGTCTGCTTCGTCCTGCTGCATAGTTTCAACAATGTCGCTTTTTACTTCTTCGAAGGCCTGTCCAGATTCCGCAGTGATCCTGTCGAGCATAATAAGATGGACACCAAAATCTGAGATCACAGGCTCAGACATCTCACCTTCTTCTGTTAATGCTGATACTGCATCTTCAAACTCAGGCACCATCGCGCCAGGAGTGATGAAACCCAAGCTACCACCAGAATTTGCCGATCCAATATCGTCTGAAAATTCTTTAGCTAGATCGCCAAACAATTCACCCGCCAATACTCTTTCTTTAATCTGATTGAGCTGCTCAATCTGATCGTCTTCACTACCGTTACCTGACTCAAGTAAGATGTGTGAAGCCTCACGCCGCTCGGGAGTCATGTAACGAGCTCTATTATCGTCGTAGTAAGACTGGGCTTGCGCATCACTAATCTCAATCTCAGAGGCTACAACGCTGCTCTCAAGTTCGATGTACTCGATTTTCGCTCGCTCAGGAAACAAATAGTTACCGCTTTGTTCTTCAAAGTAGGCAACGACTTCTTCATCTGCAACTTCGATTACTGACTTAGCCTCTTCGAAATTAAATCTCACTGCATCAATAGTTCTTATCTGCCGCCCAAGGTTAGCGAGGCGTTCGGCCTCTTGAGGCAATACAAATGCAGTTTCACTGATGCCTGCCTGAAACTGGATCATGGCAGTGTTATCACGGTAACCCTGCTCGAATTCAGGCACAGACTGATTAGATCCACGCAACTGCTGCTGGTAGGCTTCGGAACTGAATTGTCCGTTTACCTGAAAAACTTCTAGGCTTCTTATGGCGCGCGCCAAAGTCTCATCACCGATAGCAAACTTCTGCTTCGCAACCTCGGATTCAATGACGTTTTGAGTGACCAACTGCTCGAGTGCTTGCTCGCGCAATATCTGCTCATTTTCAAACCCTGCAGGAATCTGCCCCCCGAACATTCTCGCAAGCTGTGCACGCTGCTGCCGGTAGGCACTTTCCAATTGCTGCTGACTTATCTCTGTACCATTAACTTCGGCAGGTGCAGTCGCCGAACCACCGCTCAAATACGGACCAATTCCAACTAGTACAAACGGTATACTGATGACCGTTATGATGCCGTACTTGATCGGCTTTGAGCTTCTGATCTTTTCGCGCAGATCCAATAACATGATAATTCTCGGTAACTATGTTTAGCCCGTGTCAGGCTCTCAGGCAATATTCTAATACACGACTGACTGGTTAGCACGACCGAGGCTTACACGTTTGAACCCGATTTAGACGTACTGTGCTTTTAAAAAGCTTACTGACGTAAACCTAAGCAAGCCACTCGCCAGAACCACTAAGACAACACCACAAAAAAAGGGTGCCGAGGCACCCTTCTTTGAATTCTTGATATTTTCACGTTAGATCGTCCCAAATATGCTTTTGCACATTTTGGACGATTTCTCGCTTAAATAATGTTGGCGGAGCGGACGGGACTCGAACCCGCGACCCCCGGCGTGACAGGCCGGTATTCTAACCAACTGAACTACCGCTCCAATACTGCAAAGCAGAGTTACTAATTCTACAACGTATACACCCGTTAAGGTTAAGAACTGTTGGAGATAACTCTTGTCACTGGTACCTATTTAATACGTTACTGCATACCATCAAAACTGATGGGCCTAACTTGGTGGGTGCTGACGGGATCGAACCGCCGACCCTCGCCTTGTAAGGGCGATGCTCTACCAGCTGAGCTAAGCACCCAAGCGGCTTAGTTTACAGCATCTTTTAATGCTTTACCAGCTTTAAAGCTAGGAACATTTGAAGCTTTTATTTGCAATGGCTCACCAGTGCGTGGATTACGGCCAGTTCGTGCTTCACGCTTACGAACTAGAAAAGTTCCAAAGCCGACAAGTGTTACTTGATCGCCTTTCTGCATAGCATCAGTAACGCTGTCAAGCACAGCATCGACCGCAGCTGCTGCATCTGCCTTAGTCATTTCGCCCTTCGCTGCAACGGCATCAACAAATTCGCCTTTATTCATGAAATGCTTTCTCTTAGAGGTAATGTGAAGTTCTAGGGTGTTTGATGCTACGCATCAATTTGCCCAGTCTTTGCGTCAAAGACCACGCGACCCGCGAATGATACTCGAAAATTGCAGAAAAACCCACTAGCTACGCGGTTTGCAGCAATATGAAACATTAATTAATAGATATTGACGTGTAAATCAGGAAAATTGTAGCGGTATTCAGGAATCAATTGAAAAAGTCTTACTCATTAGCAGAACAAATGCAGGACACGCGATGCGTAGCCCTGCATTATCCTCAACAAGCTTTATCTATCCCTACACTCACTGGGTGCGTACAAATCGTTAGTGTTCGAGCCAATGATGCACTAATCATTGGTGCACACACTATTAATTCACGAACCATTTGTTCACGAGCCATTTGTTTACGAACCACTCGTTTACGAACCATTAGTTTGTGAACTATCTGTTTACGAACTGTCTGTCTACGAACTGTCTGTCTACGAACTATCTGTTCACGAACGACTAGTGCGTTTGCACGCGACCAGATTTACCGTCAGGCTCAGATTCAGCGCCTTTCACCGATTCTGGATGAGATTGTTTGTCGCCACTAGTGCTTGGCGAACTCTCCAACGCCACCTCCAATACTTGATCAATCCACTGAACTGGCTTTATATCCAGCCCAGCTTTGATCTCATCCGGAATTTCAGACAAATCTTTCTCATTCTCTTTAGGTATGAGTACGGTATCTATTCCACCACGTTGAGCTGCCAGCAATTTTTCCTTCAAGCCACCGATTGGCAACACTTCGCCACGTAAGGTTATCTCACCCGTCATCGCGACGTTTGCGCGCACAGGCACTTTTGTTAAACAAGAAACCATAGCCGTACACATGCCAACCCCGGCACTCGGACCATCTTTAGGCGTTGCACCCTCAGGCACGTGGAGGTGGATATCGAGTTTTTCATGAAAATCGACGTTAATTCCTAATGATTCTGAACGACTTCTGACAACCATCATTGCAGCTTGAATAGATTCTTGCATGACATCGCCTAGCTGACCAGTGGAGCTCAGTTTACCTTTACCTGGCACAACTGTGGCTTCAATAGTGAGTAATTCTCCTCCCACTTGTGTCCACGCAAGTCCAGTGACCTGCCCTATCTGATTTTCGGTTTCCGCGCGGCCATATCGGTGACGCTGAACCCCTAAGTAATCTGCAAGGTTATCTTTGTCGATAGTAACGCCTACCGGTTTGTCAAGATCGATAGAGTTAGATTGCTTCTTGTTCGTTTGGCTTGTGTCAGATTTACTGGCGCTCTGTTTGTCGTTTTGTTTGCCATCAGATGGCTTTTTGTCAGTTGTTTCAAGCTCTATCACTTCTCGGACAACCTTACGACATAATTTGGACACTTCACGCTCAAGGTTCCTGACTCCAGCTTCTCGCGTGTAGCTTCTGATGATTTCCATAATGGCACCGTCAGTAACGCTAAGTTCTTCATCGTTAAGACCGTTGTCCACCATTTTGCGAGGTAGCAAGTATCGCTCTGCAATATTGGCTTTTTCCATTTCCGTGTAACCAGGTATACGGATAACTTCCATCCGATCCAGCAAAGGTTCTGGAATGTTCATGGTGTTAGCGGTAGCCACAAACATCACGTCAGACAAGTCGTACTCCACTTCGAGGTAGTGATCGGTAAATGTGTGATTTTGCTCTGGATCGAGAACTTCAAGCAGAGCCGATGATGGATCACCCCTAAAATCGGTGGACATTTTATCGATTTCATCGAGCAATACCAGAGGATTTCTGCGCTTTACTTTGGCTAGGTTTTGCACAATTTTGCCTGGCATTGAACCAATGTAAGTACGTCGATGGCCACGAATTTCAGCTTCGTCTCTGACACCACCTAACGCCATACGGCTAAACCGACGGCCTGTAGCTTTGGCAATGGATTTACCCAAGGAAGTTTTACCCACACCTGGCGGGCCAACAAGACAAAGAATAGGACCCTTAGCATGACCAACACGTTTTTGCACAGCCAAATATTCAAGGATGCGTTCTTTAACTTTTTCTAGACCATAGTGATCGTTTTCAAGAATCGCTTCAGCTTCAGATAACGATTTCTTGAGCTTTGATCTCTTTTTCCAAGGCAAACCCACCAGTGTATCTACGTAGTTACGAACCACTGTAGCTTCAGCAGACATCGGTGACATCATTTTGAGCTTGTTAAGTTCAGCCGTGGCTTTCTTTTTGGCTTCTTTTGACAAACCACGTTTCGCTATCTTTCGCGCAAGCTCTTCAGTTTCATTGGGAACATCATCCATATCCCCCAACTCTTTCTGGATAGCCTTCATCTGCTCGTTTAAGTAGTACTCGCGCTGACTCTTTTCCATTTGCTGTTTGACGCGACCACGAACCCGCTTTTCAACCTGCAGAATATCCAACTCTGATTCCATCAAATGCAGCAGATGCTCTAGCCTCTCAGCGGGGTTAAATTGCTCTAGAATTTTTTGTTTTTCATCAACCCGCAAGGACATTTGAGCCGCGATCATGTCCGCTAGGCGATCGGCATCGTTAACCCCAGTTAATGAACTGAGAATCTCCGGTGGCACTTTCTTGTTCATCTTTACGTACTGATCAAACATGCTGGTAACAGAGCGAACCAGAACCTCTAACTCTTTAACCTCTTCCTTGTCTCCAGCCTGCGTTGCGCTGTCTTTAGTAGCAACTGCGCTGGTGTACTCAGCAACGAAAAATCCCTCGGAAGCAGTGGCTACCACATCGATGGTAGCTCGTTGCAAACCTTCAACTAGCACTTTGATCGTGCCGTCCGGCAATTTGAGCAGCTGCAATATGGTGGCGATGGTGCCAACCTTGTGGATGTCGCCTTCAGCAGGCTCGTCAACAGCCGCACTGGTTTGCGTTGCCAACAAGATACGCTTGTCCAAAGACATGGCAGCGTCTAGGGCGTCAATGGATTTTTCACGCCCCACAAACAAAGGAATAACCATGTGCGGGTAGACAACAACATCGCGCAAAGGTAGAACCGGGAGTCTTGGGACTTCACTTGACTCAGGCGGTGTAAATTCAGTATCTGACACGTTAAAGAGCTCTCTTGGATAAGGGGCTGACAACTGTTTGCACAAACCGAGCAGTCACACTTTACCGTTAATAAATGGCGACGCTGCGCTTGTGCTCAATGCGAAATATAAGGCCTCACCCCAAACATACAAGATAAACAACCTTACCTTTCAAATTAATCGTTGAACTTTTAGTTATACGAGCAAAAAACAGTTCAAGTAAGAATAAATCCTCCCTGAGAAACACACACGATTAGACTATTCAGAAACGACAAAACCGGCATATAGCCGGCTTTGTTGTATCACTGTGGTTTCGAACACCAAAATTGGCGTCTTTTCAGACCGTCAGCGTCAGTAAACTAACACTTATTGTACTTAATGCTAATCATCTGAAGCCGCTTTCTTGTATTTTTCCTCTTCCATGACTTTTTCCTGACCTTCTAGCAGCAAGTATGGCTTTGCCTCACCCCGAACCACTGCTCCGTCAAGAATGACCTTCTTTACGTTTTCAATTCTTGGCAGCTCGTACATGGTGTCGAGCAGAACGTTCTCAAGAATGGTTCTCAAACCGCGAGCTCCAGTTTTACGCTCCAGTGAGTTTTTCGCCACAGCCAACAAAGCATCTGCACGGAACTCAATATCGACTTCTTCCATCGCCAGCAATTTTTGGTACTGCTTGGTGATTGCGTTTTTGGGCTCGACGAGAATTCGCACTAGCGCGTCTTCGTCCAGCTCTTCGAGAGTCGCAACCACTGGCAGGCGTCCAACAAACTCTGGTATCAGGCCAAAACTGATGAGATCTTGAGCTTCACAATCGTGCAGAAGTTCGCCAATATTCGACCTGTCATCCTTTGACTTTACGTCAGCAGCAAAACCGATTCCGCCCCTCTCGCTTCTATTTTGAATAATTTTTTCAAGACCAGCGAAAGCACCGCCACAAATAAATAAGATATTCGATGTGTCGACTTGCAGAAATTCTTGTTGAGGATGCTTGCGCCCTCCTTGTGGAGGCACGGAGGCGACAGTGCCTTCGATCAGCTTCAACAACGCCTGCTGCACACCCTCTCCAGAGACATCACGAGTGATACTCGGATTATCTGACTTGCGGGAAATTTTATCGATCTCGTCAATATAAACGATACCAGTTTGTGCTTTCTCGACGTCGTAGTCGCACTTCTGCAGAAGTTTCTGAATGATATTTTCGACATCTTCACCAACGTATCCAGCCTCAGTGAGAGTGGTAGCGTCAGCGATGGTAAATGGCACGTTCAGAGTCCGAGCCAGAGTTTCAGCGAGTAAGGTTTTACCCGAACCCGTTGGGCCAATAAGCAATATATTGCTTTTTGCCAGCTCTACGTCGCCTTTCTTGTCTTTGTATTCCAGGCGCTTGTAGTGATTGTAAACAGCTACAGCCAAAATGCGCTTGGCTTTTGACTGACCAATAACATATTGGTCTAGCAGCTCATTAATTTCGTGGGGCTTGGGAAGCGCACTGTTCTCCTCAGTGCTCTGCTCCTGCATCTCCTCTGTGATAATGTCATTACACAGATCAACGCATTCGTCGCAGATGAAAACAGACGGACCTGCAATCAGCTTCCTTACCTCGTGTTGGCTTTTGCCACAAAACGAGCAGTAAAGCAATTTGCCGTCGTCTTTCTTGTCTTCGTGGTCACTCATTTTCTTCACTTACCTCTGGCTAAGCACACATTGCCGTGTTTTCTCAATCAATTCGAGCACTATACTGCCGCTTGAATCCGAGTGCCAACCTGTTCTCTGTTGAACAGATTAGGCATACCTGTGACGAACAACCCGCGGACTTTGCCAAGCACGCTTCTAAGCCGCGCTTGGCAAACCGCTGCAGACAAAAACCTGTAGCGTGAAACCTCCAGCCTTGTACGTATGCAAGTGCCAGAGTTTTCAGTCAATTTTGGGCGAACTATCCTTATCCACTGAAACTACTTTACCACCCGACGATGAAACACTGGCTTCTTCGTCTCGTGTTTGAACGATTCTGTCGACTAATCCATAGTCCACTGACTCTTCCGCAGTCAAAAAGCGATCGCGTTCCGTATCTTCTTTGACCTTTTCTACGCTCTGACCACTGTGATGGGCCATCAAATTGTTCATCCTTTCTTTTATCGACAGAATCTCTCTCGCATGAATGTCAATATCCGTGGCCTGTCCCTGAAAACCAGCCGAAGGTTGGTGAATCATGACCCGAGAGTTAGGCAGAATGAAGCGTTTGCCCGGCTGACCCGCGTTTAGCAGAAAAGCGCCCATACTCGCCGCCTGTCCAATACACAGGGTGCTGACGTTTGGCTTGATAAACTGCATGGTGTCGTAAATAGCCATGCCAGCAGTAACAGAACCACCTGGGGAGTTGATGTACAGGGAGATGTCTTTGTCTGGATTGTCGGACTCCAGAAACAGCAATTGGGCGACGATCAGGTTAGCCATGTAATCTTCGACCTGGCCTACCATAAAAATGACACGCTCTTTCAGAAGCCGTGAGTAAATGTCGTAAGAGCGCTCGCCTCTTGATGATTGCTCCACAACCATGGGTACCAAACCGCCGGCAGCAGAAGGACTAGAGCCTGCAGAACCCATTGGCTGTGCGCTTGAGTGCATTGCAGTGTTACCCCATTGAGGTTGTGAAATCATTGTTAGCTGTTCTCGTTGTCGTCCGCACCTGAAACGTTAGGTGCTGGTGGATTCATGATGTCTTTGAAAGACTTGGGCTCGTCGGTAACGGTTGCCGCTTCAAGAACTGTGCTAGTTACGGCCTCTTCCAGAACTAATCCCTCAATATTTTTCAACATCTCTTCATTACCGTAGTAGTAATCAACTATTTGTTGGGGATCCTGGTACGAAGATGCAAGTAACTCGATACGACTTCTTACTGCCGCTGCATCTGCCTTGAGGTCGTGCTTTTGAATAATTTCGCTTACAACCAAGCCCAATTGCACTCGTTTAGTGGCTTGCTCTGCAAATAGTTCACTGGGCAATGCTGACACATCAGTACCTTCAGGCATTTGCTCCAACATCTGTTTTTTCTGTCTTTCGGTCTCTTCAGCTATTAAAGCGGCAGGAACGTCAATGGGATTTAGCTCTACAAGGCCATCCATTATCTGATTTTTAACTTGACCATCAACGCGCTGATTGAGCTCACGTTCCATGTTCTTGCGGATATCTGCTCGCAAGCTCTCCACCGTGCCGTCTTCGATACCAAAGCTTTTAACCAAGGCCTCGTCAAGTTCTGGCAGGCTGGGCTCCTTTACTTCGTGCACCGTGATATCAAATTCAGCCTCCTTGCCAGCAAGGTGTTCTGCCTGATAAGTCTCTGGAAAGCTGACTTTTATCGTTTTTTCCTCACCCTTGGATAATCCGAGCAATTGAGTCTCGAATCCGGGGATCATTTGATTAGTACCCAGAACCAAAGGGGCTTTTTCAGCTTTTCCACCATCGAATTCAACACCATCGATACGACCCGTAAAATCTATGACGATCTGATCGTCGTTCGCTGCTGCCCTACTTACCTCTGCGTACTCGACACGTTGCTTGCGTAGGTTATCCACCATTTCACCGATGTCGTCGTCATTGATGGTTACTTGTGGTCGGGTTACCTTGATGGTGTCGTTAAATACAGGCACAAACTCAGGGTAGACCTCGAAAGTAGCCACGAAACTAAAGCCACTCTCTTCGCCTTCAGACTGCGCACTCGGCTCGATATTTGGCTGGCCTGCAGGCCGCAAATTTTCCTGCTGCACCGCATCGTAGTAGGAGCGATTGATCATTGAGCCGAGTACTTCGCTGCGCACTTGCGGCTCGTAGCGCTTTTTGACAACCTTGAAAGGCACTTTGCCAGGACGAAAACCGTTCATCCGTGTTGTCTTGCTCAGGCTTTGCAGACGCTCCGCAACTGCCTCATCGATGTCCTCAGACGGCAGGGCAATGGTCATCCGACGCTCTAGACCCTGAGTGGTTTCAACTGATACTTGCATGCTTGCCTCTGATGACTTCCAACGAATCACCTATAGGAGCCCCGATGTTACCGGGCTCGCTTCGTTGTTCGTCAAAAGTCAGGTGAAGTGCCCGCTTGGAAGGCACAAATTCTGGTGCGAAAGGGGAGACTCGAACTCCCACGTCAATGACACTGGTACCTAAAACCAGCGCGTCTACCAATTCCGCCACTCTCGCAGGGTGAAACTTAAGCTAATCATTATAACGGAAATGATAGGCTAATTAGTGCTCATTACTAAACTCAGCTAGATACTTCGAGGACGCCAAGCTGGGGTCCGATCTAAAACTGGTGTAGAAACTAAATGCCGGCACGAATACCGACCTCTTATTCTGGTGGGGTGAACGACGGGATTCGAACCCGCGACCACAGGAATCACAATCCTGCGCTCTACCAACTGAGCTACGCTCACCACGGCAGAATTTTCTTACTTACGTTTGAATCCAGCGCCAGCACATCCTAGAAGGGGTGGTGCGCCCGGCAGGACTCGAACCTGCTACCCTCGGCTTAGAAGGCCGATGCTCTATCCAGATGAGCTACGGGCGCTCATGCCGCTGATGAACAAAACGGTCCGAACCGCCAAAATTTTTAAAGCAAACTATTTTAAAACTGACTATCTGAAGCAATTACTACAACTCGAAGGTTTGGTCGGGGTAGCAGGATTCGAACCTACGACCCTCTGCTCCCAAAGCAGATGCGCTACCAGGCTGCGCTATACCCCGAATACTACCTGTCGAGCCGCGCAATGATAACGGCATCATGTCGCTAGGTCAACAACAGATCTGACATTTGCGTAAATCTTTTCGCCTGAATGTGACTTTCGCTATGTTTCAACGATCAACCCTTATAAACCTGCATAGCTTTCGCTAACAACTAGTCTTGCTCGTCGATCCAAGTCATTTGAATAGCTTCCAGAATCCCCTCATTGGATTTTTCAGGGTCATCGTCAAATTTCTCGATCGCTAACACCCAAGCGTGTAAATCAGTAAACCGAACGTACTGCGGATCAACGTCTGGATGCGCATCACACAGCTCAATGGCAATTTCACGAACATCTACCCATTTCATCAATGTGGTGCCTCTGAAACCATGTTAATCGTATATTTCGGAATCTCGATGACCAGATTTTTGTCTCCGACAATAGCCTGACAACTCAATCGTGATTCCGTATCCAGCCCCCAGGCTTTGTCCAGATAGTCTTCTTCCAGCTCATCAGCCTCGTCAATACTTTCCAGCCCTTCCCTAACGTGCACATGACACGTCGTGCAAGCACAGGATTTTTCGCAGGCGTGCTCTATGTGCACCCCATTGCGCAGCAGAGCGTCGCAAACAGACATGCCGGGATCTACATCGAATTCTGCGCCTTCCGGGCACATCTCTGGATGGGGTTCAACCTTGATGGTAGGCATGCTGCCAGTCACTCCGAGTTATTGATTAAAAATTAAATTTAAAATAAATTGGTTTACTAATGGACGCACTATTACTGCGATAAACCACGCTGATATCGCGTTGCTCAGTCTGCTTTTTGTTCTTTACGAGAAATAGACGCTTTATCGATGTCATCTATTCCCTGCCCTTGCATCATACGTTTTACCGTGGCGTTCATGCGTCGTTCAACAAACTCGCTGCTGCCTCGCTCGAGCTTTTCGACAGCCTGTTTAATAGTATCTCGATTATCGCCTTGGTTAGCTGCCTCTAATTGCTCAATCATAGTTTGAATTGATGCGTATTCTTGCGTAGACAGATGCACGCTGCCATCAGCATTCAAGGCGCTATTAATTGCTTCTATGACTCGAGAGGCCTCGACCTTTTGCTCCTGCAGAAGACGTTTCTGCATATCTTCGCCAGCGTTATCCATTGCCTCTCGCAACATTTGTTCGATTTCGCCGTCATTGAGCCCATAAGACGGCCTCACATCAACACTGGCTACAACTCCGCTTTGTTTTTCCAGTGCGCTCACTGTAAGTAAGCCGTCTGCATCAACCTGAAACATCACCTGTATGCGAGCCGATCCTGCAACCTTGGCAGGAAAACCTTTTAGCTCAAACCGCGCAAGTGAGCGACAGTCATCAACCAGTTCCCGCTCTCCTTGCAACACATGCAAAGACATAGCGCTTTGACCATCCTTGTACGTGGTGAATTCCTGCCCACGAGTTATTGGAATAGTCGTGTTGCGTGGTATCACCTTTTCAACCATACCGCCCATGATCTCCAAACCCAGAGACAACGGAGTGACATCAAGTAAAAGTAAATCGTTGTCCGATTTGTTACCGACCAACATATCTGCCTGAATGGCAGCTCCGACAGCGACCACCTCGTCAGGATTGATAGAGGTAAGTACGGGCATATTGAAAAATTCGCCAACCTTCGTTCTTACAAGTGGAATGCGAGTAGATCCTCCCACCATAACCACCGCTCGCAGGTCGTCAATTTCAACGTCAGCATCTCGCAAGACGCGACGACAGGGTTTAAGAGTTCTGGCAATGAGTGGCGTAATAATCATGTTGTACGTATCTAGCGAGAGCTGCCCTGTAAAGCTCGGTGAACCACCAACACTGAACTCGACATCTACTGACTTATGATCACTCAGTGCCTCTTTGAGTACTCGCGCATACCGCTTGGCATCAGCGCGAGCTTGCTCGTCTTCTAGCTTTTCAACACCGACCTGCTGCATTAACCAGTGTACAAGTGCATTGTCTATATCGTCGCCACCCAGAGACGTATCACCTGCTGTTGCCAACACTTCGAAAATTCCACGCTGCATTTTCAGCAACGACACGTCGAAGGTGCCACCACCCAAGTCGTAGATAGCGACTATCCCCTCTTCTTCGTTATCCAATCCATAGGCAACAGCTGCGGCGGTTGGCTCATTGATAAGCCTTAGCACGTTGAGCCCGGCCAGGGCTGCCGCATCTTTAGTAGCTTGACGCTGAGCGTCGTCAAAGTAGGCTGGCACTGTGACAACCGCACCAATAAGATCGCCACCCAAGGTTTGCTCGGCAGTGGCTTTCAGCGTTGAAAGAATGTCAGCTGATACATCAATGGCAGTTTTGTTGCCATCCTGTGTGACGAAAGCTGGCAGTGGACCGCTGCTGACATCGAAATCGTAGTGATCTGCAAGCCACGAACCATCCAGGTCTTTGGCGCCTTTGCCCATCAAGCGTTTAGCTGAGCGAACAACGCTCCTAGAATCGGCGTCGCTGTTGTGGGCGTCGATGCCAACCAACGGTTCAGATTCAGACAGATAGGCCACCACAGATGGCACCGAACGTTGACCTCGCTGATCGGCCAGCACATCTGCCGAACCACTGCGCACTGCAGCGACCAGCGAATTGGTCGTCCCAAGATCGATACCTACAGCCAGTTTGTGCTGGTGTGGTGCCTCTGATTGGCCGGGTTCAGCAATTTGCAGCAGTGCCACGCCTGTATTTCCTTATGGTTTTTAAAGTTGATATTACGAATGAAAGCAAGTAAGCAATATGTTCAAGAAGCTTTCAAAAGGTACTCAATTGTCTAGCCTTGCCATAGTTCCCTAACAATAGTTCCCTAACAATAGCTTCCTGACAATAGTTTCACACATCCAGCCTTTCTTCTAGCTGTTTGATCTCTCTGAGCATTTTATCGAGAAATTGCCACTGCCGTGTCGTTACCCGAGCTTGTTCCCAGTCAGCCGCCTGTGCGGCAGCCCCAAAGGCTTGCGCATGCTCTGCCACCAGCGCTTTAATTTGCGTACGCGTGCTGCTTAGCGTAGCAAGTGGATCAGGCGATTGTTCGGCTAGCTCGAGCGATTCGCGCAACTCCATTTGCTCCATCAGAAACATAGGATCCATGCGGGTATCAGTTTCATCGTCGACATCTATACCATTGAGCTGCAATAGGTATGAAGCACGCTGCAAATCTGCCTTGAGTGTCTGATAACCTTGATTTACAAAGCTTGCTACCTGCATCGACCAACGGCGCTCACTGTCAGGCCTTGAGGCGAATTTGTCAGGATGCAAATGCTTTTGTAGCTCGTTGAAACGGGCTACCAGAACTCCCTGATCGAGGATGAACGTGCTCTCGAAGCCAAACAACTCAAAAAAATCGGACGATAAGTCAATCTGCATGATGGATTGGGCAAACCTTCACAAAAGGGTTCTGAGTTGAAAATGGAGAGAAAATGCTGGGGGATGTCATTCACGCGATGAAACGTCATTACCGCGAGGAAATGTCACAACTGCAAGGGCAATTTCATCCCCGCGGAAGCTGTGAATCCACTACTGGTTGCAATGGATTACCACCTACGGGGGGATGACGAAAACAAGCTTGACTAGCAAAGGTACGTGCCGTCGAGCTTAAACCTGTTCTAAGATAGGAACTGATTTATATGGTGAACGACTCTCCACAACCACACTCGTCCTTAACATTGGGATTCCTGAATTTGAACCCCTCATTAAGACCTTCTTTCGTATAGTCAAGCTCGGTACCAGCAAGATAGACCAAGCTCTTTTTGTCAATAACAACAGTTACCTGATTGTCCTCGAAAACCTCATCATTAGCAGCAACCTCATCAGCGAATTCCAGCACGTACGCCAAGCCGGAACACCCTGTTGTCTTAACTGCCAGACGTAAGCCAATTCCCTTGCCGCGCTTATCCAAAAACCCTTTGATATGAGCAGCAGCTCGATCTGTAAACGTTACACCCATGACGACGGCCTCCAAGGACTATCCTGTTTAGCTGGCTACTGCAGCGTCTTTTTCTGTTTCGCCACGCTTTGCTTTGATATCAGCAATAGCCGCCGCAATAGCGTCTTCAGCCAACACAGAGCAGTGAATTTTCACAGGTGGCAGAGCCAGCTCATCAGCAATGTGCTTGTTACGAATCTGACCGACTTCTTCCAAAGTCTTGCCTTTCATCATTTCGGTCACTAATGAAGAAGAAGCGATCGCAGAACCGCAGCCGTAGGTTTTGAATTTTGCGTCTTCTACTACGCCATCGTCATTCACCTTGATTTGAAGACGCATAACGTCTCCACAAGCCGGAGCACCGACCATTCCAGTACCGACATTCGGGTCGTTCTTGTCAAGCACGCCAACGTTGCGCGGGTTTTCGTAATGATCTAGTACTTTGTCGCTATAAGCCATGATGTTCTCCAGTGCTGTTTGTTACTGATTGTAATGACGTTGTCAGAGTATTGCTACTACGACTGAAAATTGTTTCGCTGGTGGTTAATGTGCCGCCCACTCAACACTATCCATATCTATACCATCTTTGTGCATGTCCCATAGTGGCGACAAATCGCGCAATTTTTCAACTGCCTGACGCGTTTGCTTGATGGTGAAATCAACTTCTTCTTCGGTCGTGAAACGTCCAATGGTGAAGCGGATTGAGCTGTGTGCCAACTCATCGTTTCGACCGATGGCGCGCAGCACGTAGGACGGC
Organism: Granulosicoccus sp.; assembly: GCA_023301725.1. GTDB lineage: Bacteria > Pseudomonadota > Gammaproteobacteria > Granulosicoccales > Granulosicoccaceae > Granulosicoccus. The sequence goes on from JALZUD010000028.1 coordinate 36,188, forward strand.
TCAAGACTAGCACTTGTGCATGCAGAACCACTGGAAACAGCGATATCTTTCATTGACATGATGAGACTCTCGCCCTCAACGAAATTGAAACTCACGTTCAGGTTACCGGGTATTCGCTGCTCAAGATCACCATTGAGGTAGATCTCTTCCATGTCAGAAAAGCCATTCCACAAACGATCTCTCAGTACTCTCATTCGCTCGTTTTCTGCACCCATCTCCTCTTGTGCAATGCGGAATGACTCACCCATGCCAACGCACTGATGGGTAGCAAGAGTTCCGGAGCGCATGCCTCTTTCGTGACCACCACCGTGGATCAATGCCTCGAGACGGATACGCGGCTTTCTACGCACGTAGAGTGCACCGATACCCTTAGGGCCGTAGACCTTGTGAGCGCAGAGTGACATCAGGTCGACGTTCATTTCATTAACGTCGATAACTACCTTACCTGGGCTTTGTGCAGCGTCAACGTGGAAAACGATGCCCCGCTCACGTGTAATTTTGCCGATTGCTGCAATGTCTTGGATAACACCAATTTCATTATTCACGTGCATGATAGAAACCAGTGTGGTGTCTTCGCGCAGTGCAGCTTTGAACGCATCCATGTCGAGAAGACCATTTTCCAACGGGTCGAGGTACGTTACTTCAAAGCCTTCTCGTTCAAGCTGACGGCATGTGTCGAGCACTGCTTTATGTTCAGTTTTTAAAGTGACGATGTGCTTGCCTTTTTCTGCGTAGAAGCGGGCAGCGCCTTTAATTGCTAGGTTGTCTGACTCTGTAGCGCCTGATGTCCAGACGATCTCTTTGGAATTAGCACCCAGCAAATTAGCAACGTTGTCACGAGCTTGTTCGACCAGCTCATCAGCGTTCCAGCCAAATGGGTGTGACCGCGATGCCGGATTACCAAAATGCCCCTGATTAGTCAGACATTCCGCCATTTTCGCTGCAACCCGCTCATCTACCGGCGTAGTAGCAGAATAATCCATGTAAATTGGAATGTTAAGTGAACTCACGATTTGGACCTCAGAAGTTAAAGTTGGTAGCAGCCTAGTGGGCTGCATTATCTGGAATTACTGAACTTGTTGTACGAGCTAAAACGGGCTTTGTATGTACGTCAATGAGCGTGTACCGGCGACTGTGCAACAGTGGCTTATCTTTACCGGCCGATTTACCGACCGAAGTGCCGACCAATCTGCCAACTAACGCGCCAGCTAAGAAAGAGAAAGAAGGAACGTTCAACACTACGCGAGACGTCTCTGCACAAGCATGCTCTCTTGCGCAATGCCCTGAGGCAATGGCGTTCGCTTGACACAATGCCTATCGATCATGTCTTGCAAAGACACACTGCTAAGAAATTCTTCTATTTGTTCGCTTAGACCCTCCCATAAATCATGGGTAAGGCATCGACCATGACTGTGGCAGTTTTCCTTACCTGCGCACTGTGTCGCATCTACTGATTCGTTTACTGCACTGATTATTTGGGATACAGCAACCTCTGACAAGTTGCGAGCCACCGAGTAACCGCCGCCAGGTCCACGTGTGCTTGCGACCAGACCCTGCTTCCTTAATTTTGAGAACAGCTGCTCGAGGTAGGAAAGCGAAATTTCCTGCCTTGTAGAGATTTCTGCCAGAGAAACTGGTCCGCTCTGCCCGTGCAAAGCCAGATCGAGCATTGCCGTGACTGCGTACCTGCCTTTGGTCGTTAGCTTCATGTGCTGAACCGCCCGAATTGAAGTTTGAGTATCACTTAACCAACTAAATTAGTCAAGTATATATCCTACTTGAAAGGTTGGTTATTGTCGAAATCAATTTCAAGAGCATCGACAGATGTTTTCAGCACATTCTGCAAACAAATTTCTAATCACGGTGGGATACGCAAATACCTGTAACCTTTGCGACACCCTTAACCGGTTTTTTTGTTGAGCCTGTCAAGTTCGGCCCGCAAATCGGCCACTTGCTGCTGGAGAATCTCAACAGCATTTTCCAGAGGGTCGTCAATTTCACCAGCCACACCGTAAGCATCGAACTGCTGCCTTTGGATCTTTGCCTTCTCACGAACCAGTTCGAGACATTTCGCATCCCGCTCTTGGCAACGTACGATTTTGCCAGGCACGCCTACAACAGTGGCACCAGCAGGAACCGGGTGCAGCACTACGGCATTTGAACCAATGCGAGCATCATCACCTACTGAAAATGGTCCAAGAATTTTTGCACCAGCACCAACCACGACATTATTGCCGAGCGTTGGGTGCCTTTTGCCCTCATTGAGTGTTCTGCCACCTAAGGTTACCCCTTGATACAAGGTCACATCATCACCAATCTCGGCGGTTTCGCCAATAACTACGCCAGTGCCATGATCGACAAAGAAACGCCTACCGATAGTGGCCCCCGGGTGTATTTCAATACCCGTCAACCAGCGCGCTATATTGCCGAGAAAGCGCGCAGGCCAACGCAGCCCCCTGCCCCACAACCAGTGGTTAACGCGATGAAATAACAAAGCGTGAACTCCGGAATAACAGGTAAGCACATCAAACACGTGGCGAGCCGCAGGGTCTCGTTCGAAAACACACTGTACGTCTTCTTTGATCAGTTGCCAGATAGACATCACGACCGCCCGTCAGTTAAAACGCATATTGTACGTTGTTAGTCATCAGCTGACTGCCAACCAGATCCAACTACGCACAATCAAGGGCGAGACTTTGGATTTTCCGTCGCCGACAGAATTCCTCTGAACAACGATAACTCATTGGTAGTTGGACGATTAGTCTCGAAGTAACGACGCACCTTGCGCCTGAGTAGTCGCGGATTTTCAGGATTCAAGAAACCTGTGTCTATCATTACACGATCGAGATGTTCGAAGAAATGCTCCATGGCTGCACTGGTCGCCGGCTTCTCATCATCATCGAGCTCCACTGCTTGCTCTGAGCTGCCTCCTTTCCACTTCCCGGGCATCGGTACAGGCGCGCCTTGTGGCACCGATACAATCGCCTGAGATAACTCATACGACACCACCTGCACAGCACTACCCAGATTGAGTGAAGAAAAATCTGGGTTGCACGGAATTCGCAGCAATCGAGTACACAAATCGAGTGATTCGTTACTCAAACCTGAACGCTCTTGACCAAACACCATGGCCACTCGATGATTCTGCGCAGCATCTGAGGCAGCTAGCTCAGCCAGTTCGTTTGCGATATCACGGCACGACTTCAGAGGCACCGCCATTTGACGCGCTCTGGCGCTAGTGCCTATGACCGTGCGGCAATCTGCAATGGCATCGCTCAAGCTACTAAATTTTTGTGCATCCTTCAAAACGTCATTTGCGCCGGACGATCTGGCAAGTGCTTCATCGGATAGATGCGAGCAGGTATCTACCAGACGAAGCTTGGTGAAGCCCATGGTTTTCATTGCGCGCGCGGCCGCACCCAGATTTCCTGTGTGGGTTGTGCCCACCATGACAAATACTATTTCAACATTCATAGCTGAATGATGTCATACATCCTTCATAGAGTTGCCACTTGCGATCGGTTTTAGCACTACACTGTCGCTCCTCCATAACTAAGGCGAACAGTCATGAATCCGATGCTCAACATCGGCATCCGAGCAGCACGCGCCGCCGGTAAAGTCATCACACAGAATCTGGATCGTTACGATCCTCTTTCAATAGAGAAAAAACAACGCAACGATTTTGTTACTGAAGTCGATCGTAAAGCAGAAGCAGATATCATCGGCATACTGCGCAAGGCTTACCCTGATCACGGCCTGCTTTGTGAAGAGTCTGGCCAGATCGGCGACAGTGATGCGGAGTACCAATGGGTCATTGACCCATTGGATGGCACCACGAACTTTATTCATGGGCTACCGCACTTCAGTGTGTCAATAGCACTACTTAAAAATGGCCGCCCTTTTCAGGCTGTGGTTTATGACCCTATGCGCCAGGAGTTATTCACAGCTGGCAAAGGAGAAGGTGCATTTCTGGATAACAAACGATTGCGAGTATCCAGTGAAGGCCGGCTGGAAGATGCGCTACTAAACACGGGATTTCCTTACCGCGAAGGAAAAGATCTGGATTTTTTTCAACGCACTCTTCGTCATTACACCGAAAATTCTACCGGTGTCAGACGCTTGGGCTCAGCGGCCTTAGATCTGGCTTATGTTGCTGCCGGCAGAGTTGAAGGTTGTTGGCTCATCGGCATGCAAAGCTGGGATATTGCCGCAGGTGCCCTCATCGTGCGCGAGGCAGGCGGGTTGGTCAACGATTTCGATGGTGGTGACAGCTGGATGACGCAAGGCGATGTTATTGCAGCAGCTCCAAAGATTCATCACAAGATGCTTGAGGTTATGAAGCCTTTACAAGCAGGAAGAGCTCTTAACCGATAGTTGGCCCTGGATTCCCGCCTTCGCGGGAATGGCATTTAATCACGGGAATGACGTTTAAATTGCTGGAATGACGCGCCCCTCGTACTTCGTACTTCGTCCCCACAAAAGTGGGGATCCACGTTGCGAAAAGCCTCGATTCCCACCTTCCCGGGAATTACGCTTAATCGATGTAATGACGCTTAATTGCAGGAATAACGTTTAATCGCGGGGATGAGAATCCTCCGCGGTTGTAACGCTGCCAGATCTAGGGCATTGCATCATCAAACTCAGCACCCTCTTTTTCAACAGGCATGAGATCTTCTTTGGTGATACCCAGCCTTAACACTGCGAGACTTGCAACGAAGATAGACGAGTAAGTTCCTACAACCACACCCAGTAGTAACGCCAGTGAGAAACCATGAATGATTTTTCCACCTAGGAAAAACAAAGACAACAACACCAGCAACGTGGTGCCCGATGTAATGACCGTACGCGTTAAGGTCTGGCTTATTGAGGTATTCATGATCTCGGCGGGTGTGCCTGAACGTATGGAAAGAAAATTCTCCCGTATGCGATCGAATACGACGATGGTGTCGTTCAAGGAATAGCCAATAACCGCTAGTATCGCTGCCAATATCGTAAGGTCGAACTCGATCTGAAATAGCGCAAAGAAGCCAACGGTTATGATGACATCATGCGCGAGAGCCAATACAGAACCTACCGAAAACTTCTTTTCAAAACGAAACCAGACGTACATGATAATGCCGAAGAGCGCCGTTAAAATCGCTATCCCACCCTTCTCGCGAAGCTCTTCACCCACCTGAGGTCCGACAAACTCTACTCGACGCATAGTGACTTCTGACTCGGATGCCTCAGCCAAGACTTTGAGTACATCGGTACTTATCTCCGCACTATTGGCACCTTCACGTGGTGCCATTCGAATCAATACGTCAGTGCTGGTTCCGAATGTTTGCACCATAGAATCTGGCAATGCTTCGGAACTTAATGCTGCTCGAATGTCATTCAGGTCGGGGGCAACTTCGTACCCCACCTCGATAGTGTAACCACCAGTAAAATCCACCCCTAGGCTCAATCCACGAATGGCTATGGCGAGCACGGCAACCGTCAGCAAAATGCCAGAGGTAATTACGGCGAATTGGTATCGCCCCATAAAATCGAACTTGACGTCACTAATCAGGTTTCGCATGTGTACGGTATCCGCTAGAGCTTGAGTGAGACGATCAGATGGGCAACGTGCTGAGACGACGACCGCCGTACAGCACATTGACCAACACCCGCGAACCAAAAATCGCTGTGAACATGGACGTCAGGATGCCCAGACAAAGCGTAATGGCAAAACCTTTGATAGGTCCGGTGCCCATGCTGAACAACACGACCGCCGCAATCAAGGTAGTAATGTTTGCGTCGGCGATGGTAACGAATGCTTTGTCATAGCCTGCGGATATGGCCGATTGCACAGCACTACCGGCACGCAGTTCTTCACGTATTCGTTCAAATATAAGTACGTTGGCATCCACCGCCATACCCACTGTTAACACAATGCCGGCAATACCCGGAAGCGTTAGGGTTGCTTGCAACATGCCAAGTACAGCGATGATCATCACCACATTTATGATCAGCGCAGCCCCGGCAATTAAACCGAAAATGCGGTAGTAAAAGCCCATGAAAACGACAACCAGTGCAAGTCCAACGATTGCTGAGAGAAAGCCCTGACGAATATTTTCCTTTCCAAGGCTGGGGCCAATAGTGCGTTCTTCTACAATTTGCACGGGTGCTTTTAACGCACCCGCTCTGAGTAGCAAGGCCAGATCAGCAGCCTCTTGCAACTGCAATCCAGTGGTTTGGAACCGATGACTAAGGACATCATTAATGGTGGCTACATTGATCACCTCTTCAATTTTGGTCACCGTTTTAACCGGTACTCCATCGACTTCTTTTGTGTCTATGCGATTTTCTATGTAGACAACAGCCATGGGATTACCCACGTTATCTTGGGTGACTTCCTGCATGCGCCGGGCGCCCGCGTTGTCCAGATTGACAAAAACGGCAGGGGTGCCGGAATTCTGATCTATCCCAGAGGACGCACCTTTGATTTGATCGCCGGTGACAATGATGTCCCGATCAAGCGTGATGGTTGAGCCATCCGTACGATTCCTATAAGCCCGTCCATCAGAGCGCGTTGAGACCAAACGGTATTCAAGAGTCGCTGTTGCACCTAAAATTTCTTTGGCGCGGGCAGTGTCTTGCACACCTGGCAATTGCACCACAATTCGATCAGCGCCCTGCTGTTGTATCACAGGCTCTGATACACCCAGCTCGTTGATACGATTACGCAGCGTAGTGATGTTTTGTTGTAGAGCGCTGCGTTGTTCTTCTTGTGCAGCCTGCTCCAGCAAATTAGCCGTTATGTACGCATAGCCATCTTCTTCGCGGGTTTCAAAGAACAGATCGAAGTTATCTTCCCTGAAAGCTGCAAACATCGCGTCCCGATCAGCAACCTCGTTAAATCGCGCACTCAACACACCGTCATCGTGAGATATTGACGTACCACGAATTCTTGCTGAGCGAACCTCACGCTTCCACGCCGGCACATAACTCTCTTCAGCCGAGGTGATAGCAGAGTTCATATCCACTTCCATCAGAAAATGGACGCCACCGCGCAGGTCTAGCCCCAGATTCATGGGCTCTGCTATTCCACGCAGCCATTCCGGACTCGCAGGTTCGAGATTAAGCGTTACGGTGTATTCATTAGGGTCTAATTCGGCAGCGACCACATCACGTGCCTTGATTTGCTCGTCTTCAGAGCCAAATAGTGCGAGAAAGCGACCGTTTTCCAGTCGAATTTCGGAATCAGCAAAGCCTTCGTCTGCAAGTACTTCTGTGAGGTTTTTTATATCTTGAGCAGACAGGTCGGCATTCCTTCCCGATACCTGTACGGCGGGATCACTGCCAAAAACATTGGGCAGTGCATATAAAAGGCCCGTCAAAACAGTGAGTGCCAGCAGTAGCGGCCTCCAGATCGGGTTGGAATTTGTCATGCTTATATACTTTTCAAAGTGCCTGTGGGTAGCAATGCAGCCACTGCCTGCTTCTGGACGTTGACTTCGACTCCTTCAGCAACCCTCACTGAAAGGTACGCATCGCCAACTTTTGTGACTGTGCCGCCCAAGCCGCCATTAGTGACTACTTCATCGCCTTTCTTCAAAGCACCTACCATGCCCTTATGCTCTTTCATACGCTTTTGCTGAGGGCGAATCATAAGAAAATAGAAGATAGGCAGCATGAGTAGTAATGGCAGAATGCCCATGATGGAGCCGCCTGCACCTGCGCCCTGTGCGTAGGCATTGCTAATAAAGAAGTCCATGGTGATTACCCTTGTCTATTATTGATACGAAAGATTGATTGTAGGAACGATCAACCGCCCTAGATTATGCCATAGGCACTGGACAGAACTATTCATGGGGATAAAAACTCGACTTAAAAAGACCATCGGGTTGAAAACACTGCGACAGTATTTGAAATAAGCCCGAATGGCCGTCAGTTGAGCGGCAATGGTTGAGCGGAAATACCTGAGCGGTAATAGTTGAGCGGCAAAATCTGAGCGGCAATACCTAGGCGGAAATAGTTGAGCGAAAATAGTGGAAAACGATTCCCGCGAATACGAGAATTCAAACGCCATAGCCGCACGGATCCACGTTTTCGCGGGGATGACGAGCTCACGACAGCGCCATTAGATTTAGCCTTAAGGGTAAGTCACGCCCCCTGAGAACGCAGATAAGCGAAGTCATCAGTGAAACTTTTGAATGTGCCTGTCTCTATCGCCTTACGAATACCTTGCATAAGCGATTGATAGTAGTGCAGGTTATGGATAGTGTTAAGCCTTGAACCCAAAATCTCGCTACATTTTGACAAGTGGTAAAGATAAGCTCTGCTGTAGTTTTGACAGGTATAGCAACTACAGCTATCGTCGATCGGTGCTGTGTCGGTTCTAAATCTGGCATTGCGTAAACGGATATCTCCTCTAGCTGTGTAGATAAAATCGTTTCGGGCATTGCGCGTTGGCAATACGCAGTCGAACATGTCAACACCTCTGGCTACAGAGGCCACTAGATCTTCAGGTTTGCCTACCCCCATCAGATAACGAGGCGAGTTATCAGGCAAGTACGGTGTCGTGGCCTCAAGCACAGAATCGCGCAACGATTTTTCTTCGCCTACTGCCAAACCACCTACGGCATACCCCGGAAAACCAATGTCTGTGAGAGCCTCGCAAGAAGTTTTCCGCAGGTCTTCGTACATTCCGCCTTGAACAATACCGAACAAGGCATTGTTGTTTCCAAGATCGTTAAACGAACTCTTGCATCGCTTTGCCCAACGCATGGACAACTCCATGGAATCAGCAGCTTGCGCATGTGTCGCTGGATACGGAGTGCATTCATCAAATGCCATCACCACATTGGAACCCAGATCAGTCTGGATACGCATCGACTCCTCCGGACTTAAAAATACTTCCGAGCCATCCACCGGTGATCTGAAACGTACACCGCTTTCATCTATTTTTCGCAACTTGGCAAGGCTCCAAACTTGAAACCCTCCAGAATCAGTGAGTATCGGGCCAGACCAGTGCATGAAGTCATGCAAATCACCGTGCAGCTTGATAATCTCAGTTCCAGGGCGCAGCCACAAATGAAACGTGTTGCCCAATAATATTTCAGCGCCTATCTGGCGGATCTCTTCAGGGCTCACAGACTTGACCGTGCCATAGGTGCCCACCGGCATAAATGCCGGGGTTTGCACCGTGCCGCGCGCACCAAAATCCAACTCGCCGCGTCTGGCGGTGCCATCAACGCCCAAAAGCTTAAAACCAAAATTCATGGCAGTGTCGACGCTCTGATTTGTGGCGCTCATGTTGTTAGTCCTGAGTTTGGCCACACAAGCATGGCGTCTCCATAGCTGAAGAACCGGTAGCGCTCTTCGACTGCCTGTAAGTAAGCCGCTAACGTATTGTCCTTGCCGGCAAAGGCCGACACCAGCATTAATAGCGTAGATTCAGGCAAGTGGAAGTTGGTTAACATCGCGTCTATCACGTTGAATGAAAAACCCGGGGTAACAAACAATTGTGTTTCACCCTTAAATTTGCTCAAGCGACCTGTTGCTTGCGCAGCGGCCTCTAGCGAGCGAACACAGGTTGTACCCACCGCGATTATTCTACCGCCAGCCGCCCGCGTACTTTCAATCTCATCAACGCACTGTTGCGAGACGTCAACGCGTTCTGCGTGCATTTCATGATCTTGGATGTTATCAACGCGTACGGGTTGAAACGTGCCAGCACCCACATGCAACGTGATAAACGATCGATCAATCCCCGCCGCTGCTAACTGACTTAGTAAGACTTCATCAAAATGCAGCCCAGCCGTGGGAGCTGCAACCGCACCTGAGGTTTGTGCGAACACGGTTTGATAACGTTCCAGATCTGTGCTGTCGGGCTTTCTTTCAATGTAGGGGGGCAAAGGTATATCGCCGTACTGCGCTATAAAATCGCCGAGTGTCATTGTGTTGTTGAGCAGTGTCTCAACACGGTTGTTGTTTAACTCGCCCTCACTTTCCTGTAGTTCAAAAAGATCAGTGTGACGAGCGATCACTCTGGCGGTGATCGAGACTATGGCGCCACCATCGCGCCCTGTCAGCGTGATCAAAGAATCAGGCTTGGGCGATTTACTACAGCGTATTTTGGCCAGCACAGTGCCGCGCTCAGTGATCCGCTCCAGCATAAGTTCAAGCTTGCCTCCTGACGCTTTGTGTCCAAACACGCGCGCTGGAATAACCTTCGTGTCGTTGAAAACGAGTCTATCGCCTGACCTGAGTTGGTTTGGCAAGTCACGGATGGTCTTGTGGTCGCAATGAGCGCCTGATAGGCAGAGAAGTCGACTGTCACTACGGCAAGGTAGGGGCGTTTGCGCTATGAGTTCTGGCGGCAAGTCGAAATGGTAATCGCTAAGTAGACTCAATGCTAACTCAATGCTAACTCAATGCTAAATCAAAGCTGGCTTATATATTTAAAGCGTTTGCAGATGGTGCCTCGGGCGAGACTTGAACTCGCACTCTGTTACCAGAACCGGATTTTGAATCCGGCGTGTCTACCAATTCCACCACCAAGGCTCTGCAAGGCGCTAGTGTATTCACTTTGCTTCGCAAGAACAAGCGTGAGTTCAAAAGTTTGCCCTCATCGGGCAAACTTTATGGCAAACAACGATGCAAAAAGCTATTCAGTACAGAAAAATTCACTCTTCTCGCAGCTTTGCTGGCTCTATTATCCCTTCCAGCGAATTCATAACTTCGAGAAGGTGCGGCTTGTTCTGAACAATTTCGGATCGGGACAAACCCTCCATCTCATGAGGAAACACCAACCAATCATTGGTTTTGTGCGCACAGAAATCGGGAGCAAAGTCAGTGCGATTCTTTTCGGGTTTGAAGTACGCTGTGGCGACTCGTATGTCGTGTGGAAGATTCTTGCGAGATTTTTCCCGTAATTTTTTCAATATGGCGCTCACACTGAGGCCCGTATCGAAAACATCATCAACGATAAGCAGCGAGTCTTCTGAATTCATGGCTGATGTCAGATAACTGAGCCCATGCACCCTGACCTTGTTCTCGCGCTTATTCATGGCTGAATAAGATGAGGTGCGGATCGAAATGTGATCGGTTTCAACACCGTAAAAATCCAGTAATTCTTGCACCATGATGCCAACGGGCGTACCGCCACGCCAAACGCCCACAATATAATCAGGCCTGAACCCACTGGCAAGAATCTGCCGCCCCAACTCCAGTGAGTCTTCAAGAAGTTGTTGGGCGGAGATATAAATTTTTGTGTTAGCACTCATTGTTCTAAGCTGGACGATTAGGTGATATTTGACTAGCGGCTATTTGTACTTCGGCATTTAAGGCATGCAGCACTTCAACCGGAGAGGTGGCTTGAGTTACGGGTCGACCAATGACTAAGTAATCGCTACCGCCAACGATAGCGTCATAGGGTGTTAGCGTGCGGCGCTGATCGTCTGGGGCACCTCCGTGGCTGGTTATCTGACTCACAGGCACTTCTCCATCTTTATCGGGACGAATGCCCGGAGTAATGATGAGAAAATTGTTGTCGGCGATACGTCGAATGAGAGCAACTTCATGCGGCGAACACACTACCCCGTCCATAGAGGCTGAATGCGCAAGTCGCGCCAGTTTATCCACTTGGTTTGAAGGCTCCTTATCCAAACCAACAGCCGCCATCTCAGCACGATCAAGGCTGGTGAGTACAGTAACCGCAACAATTCGCGTCCCTCCTCCAGTTTGCGCGTCGGTATCGTATTTGTTAACAGCCTCTCTGGCAGCATTCATCATTGCCGGGCCACCACTAGCGTGCAATGTGACCATCCAGACGCCCAATGCGGATGCTGCCTGCAATGCACTGGCGACCGTATTGGGTATGTCGTGGTATTTCAAATCAAGAAACACATCGAAACCCTGGTTCTGCAGCTGCTCTATCAAGGCTGGACCGCCTAGCGTGAACAGTTGACTGCCTACTTTCAGCCTCGTTAACGAGGGGTCGATTCTGGAAACGAAATCTTGAGCTTTAGCTACATCTGCAAAATCCAACGCTGTAATTATTCTGTTCATTCGCCTTCCACACCGATAATGGTTGAAACTGAGTCCCAGCTTGCACAGCTAGGACATCGCCAGTGCATAACGTTACCCTGAAATCCGCACGAGCGGCAGCGGTAGGCAGGTTTATCTTCCATTACTTGATCAAGCAAGTTACAAATAATCTGTACTTTAGCTTTTTCATCAGGCTTGCTTAGCGCAATCTGATCATGCACCCAATCGCGAAGCCCCTTCAGCGACGGCCGTTTCAGAATTTGGTCCTTAAAGAAGCGATCAGCTAATTGCTCTCCAGCCTGCTCTGCAATCACCTGCCGGGTTTTTTGAATAACCGAATACGCATTTTTTTGTTGCTGAATGCGCCGTACAAACTGCTCCAGTGCATGTTTGTCACCTACGCCGTGAAGAGCTGCAAAAAGTTTTTCTATGATGACTGGCATCAGGGCTGCATCGATGCTCTCAACCTTTGTGAAATGGGCAACCGCTTGCTTGTAGTTCTTTTCGCGCAAAGCAATGTCGGCCAAGTGCGCGTGCGCTCTTGCACTTGCTGGCCACTGCCGTAAAGCCTGCGTCAATAGCCGACGAGCCTCACTATCGTTATCGTCTGCACTGGCAAGTTCGGCTAATTCGCAGTAGTAATGGGACAGTTTTTGCGCTACTGATTTCTGCGCAACCGATTTTTGTGCAAACAACACATCACAGGCGCTTTTATACTCCAAAGCAATGGTTACAGCTTGAGGCCAGTCTTGCTCGCTTTCATGAAGTTTTAGCAAACTGTCGTAGGCCTCGACCAATCGATGACCAGACTGGATGAGCTCTCGCAACTGAGCCTCAGAGCGATCCGTCAAGCCAGCAGCCTCATAATCGCGTGCCACCTCGAACTGTGCATCCACACGAACATCTTGATCTAGTGTGTGCTTGGCCATGATGCTTTCATGGATGCGGATAGCCCGGTCAAATTCACCTCGCCGCCTATAAAGATTACCCAGTGCAATATGCGTCTCGGCTGCGTCTCGCCCTCCGTCAGTGAATGAGTCAAACACCTGCTTATCGGATTCAGATTCTGATAGCAGCTGATTAATCTCCTCGTGAAAACGTTGCGAGTAGTTCCAGAATTTGCGGTTGCCACCCATGTCACGACCAAGCGCTGCGAACCAACCGCAAGCCGCCGCTAGGGGCAACAGAAACCAAATGAGATTTGACCAGAGCATGGCGGTTAGCGGCAGCTAAGCCAGCAGCACCACGATTAGCATGATGCCGGTAGCCATGAAGCCACACCCCCAGATTATTGATCGCCATGGCACCCAGTCAAATGCATATGCCAGCACATAAACAATACGGCTCAAGAGATATACCCACGCGCAAGTTGCTGTGACGACGGTTGACTGCTCAGATAAAGCAACGGCCACCACGGCAATGGTGAAAAGTGCCAAGCCTTCAAAATGGTTGTTCAATGCACGAATTAAGCGTGCGGTGCGCACATCTACTTGCCCCTGAATAGAGCCGCCCAGTTTGTCCGGATCTCTGGATGATGTGGTTTTAGCTGCACCCAATTGCAAATTAACCGGCACAGCCATCAAGATGTACTGTACGTATTGCCACAAAGCGGCGAGCACAAGAACTTTAATTTCAATGATCATAAGCTGCATTATGCGTTACATGGGGGCCTGAATGTTCTGGATATGTGCGAGCAGGCTGTGTGCCTGAAGATCGTCAGTCTGGAAAAATAGAGCGCATGTCGGCCTCGTTGACTGGCTGAGTGCCCAGATAGATGCCCATGATGTCTCCTTTAAACGGTACCCAGCCTTTCCGGTCAGCGGTTTGACGGATATTCAACACTAACTCCGCGTTATTGTTGGTGGGTATGTTCAGGTGGTTAATTTCCATGCTGACGATTTCTCCATTCAGCCAGGTGGTTTGCTGTTTGCCGTCGTACACCATGAATAGTTCTTGTACCTTTCCACGCCCTACTCTATTTGTTAGGGAGCTGACAGTACGCTCACCACTGTTGAACTGCAGCAGTGCTGTTAGATGCTTAGCACTGCGATAGACTCTGGCAAAGTATCGATTCGCAGTAGCAGACCAGGTTAAGCTGAAAAGTTCACTAACTGCGCTCTGCTGAGAAGTTTCAAACTGTACGCCCATGACAAAGCGTCGATGTTCACGCACAGCATCCGCCAAACCATCGAGGCTTATTCTTAAATCAGCGGTATACCGAATGCCACCGATGGTAACAATGTCACCTTGATCCGCGCAAAACCTGAGTTTGTCGCTAGTAGCAATACCGGATTGTTGCGAAAAATCATCGAGCAGAACTGAATCCCAGCTTGAAGCTGTTGATGCCTCAATGCCACAGCTCAAATTTTTAGCTATTGCAAAGCCTTGCGTAGAATAATGATGTAGAAAAACACCCACAGCCACTGTGCTTATAATGGCCAAAGCTGCGAATTTGATTTTCCCTAGCGCACTGATGAACAAGTAGGCGACAACAGCCCCCGTACTAATACCTGCAACACCAAACAAGATATCTTCAAGCTGGAAACTTCTAACGGGATTCACCCGCTGCACAACTTCAAGAATAACAACCAAAGCGCTTCCAGACACCACCGTTAACCAAGCGGTTTCTACAGTGGTTATTTTACACCAGGTGACTAAAACAGCAGCGAACACTACAGCTAGCAAGACACTGCTTGAAAAATGCGCAGGCCCAGTCCAGTCAGGGAATACAGGCAGCTGCGAACGAACAAGCAAAGAGCCAATCGCTAGCAAGCTAAAAACAGCTGCAATCAGGGTTGCAAATTTCACGATAGGCTCAAACGATGAACAAGAACATTAACGTAAAATATACAGGCCCCACACGGCAAGCTAGCTACTGGTAAGCAGCTATGACGATAACTTCAACTTTAAGAATCTCTCGGGCTAGTTTGGCCTCGCCGCAAGCCCGTGCTGGCGCATGGCCAGATGGCACCCAGTCGTTCCAGATCGTATTAAACTCGGCGAAGTACGACATATCTGAAAGCCATACTGTGGCCTGAAGAATATCCTCGCGTGACGAACCAGCCTCCTTGAGCAGTTTATCTACACGACCAAGACAATCGTGAGACTGGTCGGACAATGTTTCACCATCGCCAACTTGACCACTTAAGTACACCACGCCGTTGTGTTTGACTATTTTGCTTGCACGTTCGTTGGTATGGCTACGCTCAATACTCATGTTTTCTCTACAGATTTAATCTAAGAACAATTTCCAGTAAGAGTCTACAACATATAGCGAGCAGCAATTGAACCAGTCGCATACAGTATCTAGACAAAACGGTTAACGATATTCTCCAGTATTTCCTGTTTGCCTGAACGCGGTTGCGGATCAAATCCTTCCGCGGTTGCCTTGGCTGCGGCGCTCTCCAGATCACCCGCTAGCATGTGTTTTGCAGACGCAGAATCCCAACCCGCATATCGCTCGCTGCGCATGGACTCAAGAGTTCCATCGTCAAGCATTGCAGCCGCAGCTTTCAAACCGCGAGCACAGATATCCATTGCACCTGCATGACTTGCAATTAAATCGATGGGATCAAGCGATTGGCGGCGCAACTTGGCATCAAAATTAGTACCACCCTTGTGGAACCCACCTGCTTTTAGAACCTCGTAATAAGCCAGTGCTACTTCAGGAACGTTGTTAGGAAATTGATCTGTATCCCAACCCGACTGATAGTCGTTACGATTCATATCTATTGAACCGAGCAGCCCGAGGGAGCTGGCCAGTGCCAATTCATGTTCGAAAGAATGGCCCGCCAGAATGGCATGCCCTTGTTCGATATTCATTTGCACTTCGCCTTCTAGGCCAAATTCCTTGAGAAAGCCGTAGACAGTGGCGACATCAAAGTCGTATTGATGCTTTGAGGGTTCCTGCGGTTTAGGCTCTACAAGAATTGCTCCTTCAAAACCGATTTTATGCTTGTAATCAACAACCATCTGCAGAAAGCGTCCAGCCTGATTTCG
Source organism: Granulosicoccus sp. (assembly GCA_023301725.1). Classification (GTDB taxonomy): domain Bacteria; phylum Pseudomonadota; class Gammaproteobacteria; order Granulosicoccales; family Granulosicoccaceae; genus Granulosicoccus. The sequence continues at coordinate 52,202 of JALZUD010000028.1, forward strand.
CTCTCTCTTCAGATCTGTGTTCAGTAATGTCTCATAACCTTCTCGTCCACCCCACAACACATAGTTTTGTCCGTCTAGCCTTTTGGTGGCGTCAAGGCAAAGCTTAACTGTTGCTGCAGACCACGCAAACATGTCAGGGTCGGGGTTGGTGGCAGCACCACTCATAAACCGACGATGGCTGAACATATTGGCAGTTCCCCAAAGCAGACGAGCCTTACTACTCTGCATCTTGCCTTCGAAGTATTCAATGATTTCTTCAAAATTACGACGACTCTGCGCAAACGTTTTGCCTTCTGGGCGAATATCGGCATCGTGCCAGCAAAAAAACGGCACTCCCAATATGTCAAACAGCTCGAATGCTACATCTGCCTTCAGTCGTGCATGCTCCATTGTGTCCCCAAACCAAGGACGCTCAAACGTTTGGGCTCCGAAAGGATCGCCCCCTGGCCACGCAAAAGAATGCCAATAGGCAACAGCAAAACGTAAATGCTCTTCCATGCGTTTACCGTGCAGAATTTCGTCTGGGTTGTAATGACGAAAACACAGGTCTGAGCCGTGGGGATCGAAACGCAGTTGCTGCTGGTCTTGAAAAAAATCTGTCATTGGTTTTCTCTAGCGCTGTTTGCACCTAAGTTATACCAAAATTGATACTCCTTCGTACGTGTAAAGAGCCAATACACAAGCACAAAAAAAGACGAACCTAAATACTGGTTCGTCTTTGTAGTGAACGCTACCACTTAACGCGCGGATCCGCTTTCCGCAAAAATGGTGCGATGGCGCGTAGTTAAATTCCCTTTCAACCTTGCGCTGATGAATCGATGTTAGCCAGCTAAACCCTGCAGCATTTGCATTATGGGCTCAATAACAGGTGTGATCAGATCACCCACACCCGGGATAGCTGTAACCTTATCGATAATCGGCTGTAAACCTTCTACACCAGATCCAACAACCGATGCTATCGGACCTTTAACAGCGTCAGGCAAACTACCGATAGTCTCGCTCAATCCACCCAAATTTCCGCCTACTTCTTCCAATGCAGGAATTGCTGCTGTAGCGGATTCAACATCGGTGATACCGCCTAAAGCCTCAGTGGTCGAGCTAAAAATACCGTCTAAACCGCCAGTGATCTCATCAAGATTGACACCCTCTGGCAAGGCATCGCTAGCCGATTGCACAGCGCCATCAACAGCTGCGCCTGTTGAATCTGCTGCCTCGGAAACGGATTCCAACGCACCACTGCCTACTTCTTCAACGTCTTTACCGCCAAAAAACTGTGTTGCAAGCCAGCCAAGTACAGCAATAACTACCACGGGAATGAGCCACTTTAGAAAACCACCACCAGACTTTGCAGTCTCTGCAGTGGCTTGCTCAACATGTTGCGTGGTTTCGCTAATGCTTGCAGAAGCAGATTGCGCACCTGATACATTGGCATTTTTAGCAGCATCAGCAATGCTGTCAAAAAATCCACCTGACTGCAACTGGTTTGAAAATCCGTGTGGCATAGCAGCACTAATATTGTCTTTCTGAGATGTCAACATGCTGGTCATCGCACTAGAGTCCATACCGCCATCCAGTATTTTTTTCTTTAAAACACCCAGAACTATAGGAGCTAGCATACCCAGCAAAGAGCTACTGTTGCCGCGCCCCAAACCAGCAAGATTCGATACTGCACCGGCCAGCGATCCGACTGCACCCGAGCCTAACAGTGAGCTCAACACGGATGTACCTTTATTGGCTAAAGATGATGACTCGCCACCACCCAGTAGGTTGCCAATATTGCCCAGCATTCCGTCGTCTTGTTGCTGAACTGCATCAAACAATGCACCTGCGCCTTGCTGTGTTCCCGCAGAACTTGCAAGACCGCTTAGCAATCCAGGCAACGCTCCAGAGAGTCCGGTAGACAACTCGTTTTTCTGAACACCCAGAGCGCCTCCGATGCTACCCATAATCTGATCACTAACCTGATCTTTAATTAGGTCTACAATGTTGAACGACATAATATATCTCCGCAAATACCTTGAATTAATTGATAAAAAAATAAGAAGCAAATAGCACGAAAAAATTTAAAACAGGTCTTTCTTCCAACTTAGCGAACATATAATACAACTATGAATCTTTCATATCTATCAACTTAGCAACTTATTTCCCGCCATTTACAATGCTTAACTTGAAGTGTCAATTAGTAAAAAAAATAATAGTAAAAAAAATAATAGTAAAAAAAATAA
>JALZUD010000029.1 GCA_023301725.1 Granulosicoccus sp.
TACAGCGGGCGGTGATACTGCCGGTGCAGATACAGCGGGCGGTGATACTGCCGGTGCAGGTACAGCGGGCGGTGATACTGCCGGTGCAGGTACAGCGGGTGGTGATACAGCGGGTGGTGATACAGCGGGTGCAGATCCTGAAGGGAACGCGGGCGGCGAAGACAGCGAGCCTACGTTCGTCGCTGAAGGTCAGCCTAGAGTCTCCACTAACGCGCCCTACCCGTTGGTGGCTGTAGAAAGACCAGCTACTCCCGGGCTTGGACTGCCCCAACCGCCTACGCTAGACCCTGCTGCTGCCACCATACCAGCTCCAAATCGTGCTGATCCGTTCGGATTTGGTCTGGAGTTTGATGGGGAAGCAACCGTACCAGGTGGCCCTCCAACGCAGCCGAAGAATCTTCGAGCCGAGCTGGTTTCGAACAACTGGGCTGAGATCAACTGGGCTCCGTCAAATGATGATGGCGAAGTAGTGCAATACACAATAAGAAGAGACGATGGTGTTGAATACATCGTGCGCGGTGACCAATTCGTTGCCAATGGCGGCGCTCAAGCTGAAATCGACAAGTATTGGAGTACAACCTCCTTTTTGGATTGTAACTTCACCCGTTTTGACCAGGAAGTTCATGCTTGTGGTACTGGCAATCAACCAATACCTGGAACAACGTACATTTATACGGTTACAGCGGTAGATAACGCAGGGCAAGAGTCAGCGGCGTCCGAGCCATTGTCAATCACGTACCTGCTTGACCAGAACGCTCCAGTTCCTCGTTACAACGATCTGGATCGTGACAGCAACACTGATGACTTCGTGGAGACAACAGATTTGTCAGCAGTTGATTACTTCCTTGATGAACGCTTTCAGTTGGTTTTTCAGGACGAATTCAATGAAGACTCTCTTGATCTTGAAAAGTGGCAGACTCAGCTCACCTTCGGGCCTGAGACAATCATCAATGATGAAAAGCAGCTGTTCGTAAATACACAAGACCCAGATCTTGCTATCAATTACGACCCGTTTACATTCACTGGTTCGTCGCTGATCATTGAAGCTATTCCTACTCCGGATAATGAGCGTGCCAACCTGCCTGCAGTTTGCGACACTGTTGGTGTCCCGGAAGTAGAGCAATGCGACTTTCTGTCAGGCGCACTGTCTTCATTCGACCGTTATGGCTTCCTCTACGGCTATACCGAAGGTCGATTTAAAGTGAGTGGCGCGGCGGGTGCACTGTCTAGCTTCTTCTTGTTCCACCGTTTTCAAGGCACTGGAAATTCATTCCACGCGCCTGAGATCGACATACTAGAGTATCTGGGAGAGAACCCGTTCGGTGACGAGTTTGCCTTTCAGACCTACCACTATGAGTCTCCGAATACACCTTCTGGCACTATTGTCCGTTCGGCACCCACCATGTTTGACCCGAACGAGCCTTCAGGTCTCTATGCTGATGGCGAATTTCACACCTTTGGTGTGTTGTGGGAACCACAGTTGGTTATCTGGTACATCGATGGTGTAGAGGTGATTCGTATGTTCGGGCCACAAGTATCGCGCCGACCAATGAACATCGTCAATTATCTGGTAACTGGCAGTAGCTGGGCGCCAACACCAGATGTCACCAATGAGGCATTGTTCCCGATCCAGTTCGAAGCTGATTACATTCGCGTTTACCAGCGTGATCAGTTTGTTGGTAGCTCGTCGTACGGTATTACTCAGTAGTTAGAAAGATCTGCCTGCTGCCGTTCGTCGGTCGCAGGCAGTGCGCTCTGCTCTTAGCCCCTCGCCGCGTAACATCAAGGCGAGGTGGCTGAGTAGAGACGATGGCGCACAAATGCTGTGAAGCGTATACACTAGCTGTTCGAGACAGCTAAAGGGTTAGACGATGATCATCGCAGATATCCTCCGTGAGAAAGGCGCTCACGTACAAACCACCACCTCCTCAACTTTGCTTAAAGATGCAGTGAAGTTGCTAGCATCACAAAAAATCGGTGCATTACTCGTCAGCGAGGATGGTCGTTCAATTGACGGTATTTTGAGTGAGCGGGATGTTGTCAGAGCGCTTGCCGATGAATCCATCGACTTCAACAAGCTCAAAGTAAGCGATCTAATGACGCGCGGTGTCCATACCTGCGCTCCTGATGCAACTGTCTCCGAAGTGATGGCGCTTATGGACGACAAACGTATAAGACATGTGCCGGTTGCGGTTAATAACGTGCTCACAGGCGTTGTGAGTATTCGCGATATCGTTAATGCGCGCCTTCGAGAGGCTGAAGCCGAGCGTCGCGAGATGGCCAAGTACATCGCTGGCGAGCCTGCTTGATTCTATAGTTGCAAAACGCGCAGTGCATACGGTGCTATCTAGGCATCACTATGCAACTGTATAGGGTCTGGAATATCTCCCTCGTACTGCACATCGGCGAGCCTTGCCATGCGCTTGAGTTCGCTGCGTAGTCCTGCAGTACGTCTTTGGCTAGTTTTTACGCCAGGTTCCAACCACCAGTTTTTAACCACCAGAGCATTCCCCTGTCGGTCAGCACTGACATCGATCCGGCCGATTGTTTTGGCATTTTCGATGAGTGGATACACGTAATACCCATAGCGCCTTTTTGCTGCTGGCACATAGATTTCGATCTTGTAGTCCATGCCGAATAACCAGCGTAATTTCTGGCGATCACGCACTACTGGATCAAACGGATTGATTATTCTCATTCGCCCAGCGGGTGGCGGCAGCTTATCAAGAACATCTTCAATATCGGCTCTTGCAATAAGCTCAAGGGAATTGCCATCGTGAGTTTCTACAGTGACGACACAGTGCTTGTTAGGATGTTTTTTGAGCCATAGTTTTACCTCTTCCAGAGTGCAGGCATCATAAAAAGCCTGAATGTTACGCGCAGAGCCAAAGCCTAGGCGGTGCAGTGCTGATGTGCACAACGTATCAATTTGAGTATCAACATCAAGCGGTGTTTGCTTGATTTTTACTGGAAGAATGCGCTCGGCCAAGTCATAGTATTTGGTGAAAATCTTACGATGAGAAACGCACAGATCGCCCTTTAGCCACAGATATTCAAGCGCCTGCTTGTGTGGAGGTCGCATCCACGCGTGGCGACTCTTGTCGGCAGGCGCTGTGTAGATACTTGCAAAATCGCGTGAACACATGGGGCCTTGTTTGCGAATTAATGCCAACAGCCGTTTGCGCACTCTGCCATCGGGCAGTTGTTCGCCCAGGGTGCCACGTGTGAAAGCGCTGCTCCTTCTCTGGTGCTGGCGATGCCAGTAGGGATACAAATCAAGGGGTAAGATGGCCGCATCGTGACTGAAGTGCTCAAATACTGCAGGCGAGTAACCTAGCAGCTCATTGTAGTGTTGCTCTCGATACCTTGAGTGTCGACTCCACAATATATGGTGATGTGCGCGCACGATATTGGGGACTGAATCTAGCTGTACCATGCCCAGTTGCTGCACCGTAGCCAAGATGGACTGTTTATCAGTTTCTGCGTCTATTGGTGCTAGCAGCAAACCTTGGAGATGTAGCCACAAGTGTCTTGCTTGCAGGTTATTGAGGTTTTTAGGGTGAGCTGTCATAGAGGTTAACAGTTGAAATTTCCGCTTATCGGTTACAATCGATGGTATCGCGTTACGCTTGTAGCGTTAATTTTTCAGTTAAGAGGAGAGTAAAATGAGTCTTTTAAGCACACTAGGAACGATGGCAGCAACTTTGGCCTTAGCAAAGGGCGCCGGCAGTTTGATGAATAAGAGCGGCGGTGGCGGTGCTGGAGGCGGCCTTGGTGGTCTTTTGGGTGGTGTTCTCGGCGGTGGCGGTGGCGCTGCAGGCGGCTTGGGATCTTTGCTCGGCGGTGGCGCAGCTGGCGGCTTAGGATCTCTGCTCGGTGGTGGTGCTAGTGGCGGGTCTTCCGGTGGTCTAGGGGGTTTGCTCGAAGGTATGTCTGGTGGTGCAGCTCCGGCTGCCAATGCTCAGGTTCAGGCACCATCAAGTGGAAGTCTCGGGCATTTGCTCAATGGTGCACTGAACGGTGAGAAAATCCCGGAGCCGGAGCCTGCTCAGGAAGATCAAGCAGCTATTTTGATTCTGGCCATGGTTAATGCTGCCAAATCTGATGGAAAGATTGACGAAACTGAACAGCAGAAACTCGTCTCGAATTTGGGTGACGAAGTGAGTGAAGAAGAGCGTCAATTTGTAATGACTGCCATGCAGGCGCCATTCGAGCCAGATGCTTTTATCAAGAGCATTCCAGCGGGCGCGGGTCCTCAGGTCTACATGATGTCTGTGCTCGCTATCGATCTTGATACACCTGCAGAAGCTCAGTATCTGGACAAGCTACGTAAGGGTGTAGACATGAGCGAGCAGGATGCAAACGCTATTCACCAGCAACTAGGTGTGCCTTCTTTGTATAGCTAAGCTATCGCTTTGCTTGAAGAATTTGCTGGTCGTTCGGCTCCTTAAATTGCCGAGCGACCTACAAATTCAGTTTTAGTTCACTGCTGTGTTGTAACACGCACATCGTGAGTAAGAGGCCTGAGTGTTGTCGGCCCATGCTTCCCTATCCGGTACAATGTTGCTTAGTCGTTCCTTCGAGTGTCACCGGCTTGCCAATGGAATCTGCTCCAACCCATCCACCAGAGTTACTTGAAGATCTCATTTCCTGCCAAGGTTGCGATCTTCTGTATCACAAGCGCGATCTCCAATTGGGAGAGGCTGCGCGCTGTGCGCGCTGTGGCGATGTCATACAAACTCGAAAACCACGAACCATTGATCGATCGTTAGCGGCCTCATTAGCGGCTTTGTTTCTTTTGCTGGTTAGCCTTTGTACGCCATTTTTGTCTCTATCGCGTTCTGGGTTGCAAAGTAGTATGACTATGCTCAATGCTGCCGAGGCATTGTGGAACTCGCAAATGCGCTGGTTAGGATGCCTTACCTTGGGATTAATCGTTTTGTTGCCTTTGGCTCGATACTCAATGATGTGCTGGGTGCTTGGTAGGTTGTTTTTCCGGCGCCGGATTAAACCTTCCATGCTCACAGCTTTTCGTTGGTCTATTCGATTAGAGCCCTGGGCCATGGTAGATATCTTCATAGTTGGGGTGGTTGTGTCGCTGGTAAAAATCAGTTCACTGGCCAATCTGGAAGTTGGGCTAGCGTTTTGGGCTTTGTTAGGCCTAACTGCCGTCTCGTTGTTTCTTAATTATGTGTTGTGCAAAGACACGATTTGGGACAAGCTCACATGCAGAGCTTGACCGCGCTGCAAGCGGGCCTCAAGCGTTGTACAAGCTGCTCGAACATGCAAAAAATCAATGACAACACGAGTTGCTCCCGCTGTGGCGCTCGAGTCGACTCGCGACGTGTTCACAGTATAAAAAGAACCTGGGTGTTTTTATTTGCAGGTATTGCCGCCTATTTTCCTGCGAACCTTTTGCCCATTATGAATACAAAGTCTTTTGTTGGTGATACCTCCGATACCATCATTAGTGGCGTGATTAGCCTAACTCATTCGGGCAGTCACACCGTCGCGTTCATTGTATTTTTTGCCAGTATTGTCATTCCCTTAGTGAAATTCATTGCTATAGCGGGACTGGCTTTAAGCCTGCAGTATTCCTGGAACATGTCAGATCACGCTAAACATCGATTGCACACCCTGACTGAATTAATCGGTAGGTGGTCTATGATTGATGTGTTTGTGGTTGCGGTGCTCGTGGCTTTGATTCAGCTAGGGGCTATAATCACGGTCACCCCCGGCATGGGTATCAACGCGTTTGCTGTGTCTGTAATTTTTACTATGCTGGCTGCCAGCTCGTTGGATCCACGACTTTTGTGGGACAAGCAAGATGAAGTCGAAAACATCGCAAGCTTTGATGGCATTGTTGAGCCACATCGGATAACACCATGAACATGGCTCAATCTAGCGTACGCGTCAGTTACAATACAATTCAGGTACCAAGCTAATGAGCACCCCGTCGCCTGCAGAATCACACCTGGTTAATGAACGTCGTGGCTCCGTGGGTGTGTCGGCCGTCTGGGCTTTGCCATTAGTCGCCATATTGCTCACTCTTTGGGCGCTCTGGCAGAGCTATGTCGAGCGCGGCCCTCTGATTGAAATTTCATTTGAAAATGCCGGTGGAGTAACTGCTGGCGAAACTCGTGTGCGTCGTAATGATGTTGATGTAGGCAGTGTTGAGTCAGTCAAATTGTCCGATGATCTGAATTCGGTTGTGGTAGGCGTCAGAATGTCTCCACAGGTGGGTCCTTTTTTGAATAAAGAGACTCGATTCTGGATTATCAATGCGCGTCTTACCACCACTGAAATTTCGGGGCTCAGCACGTTGTTGTCGGGCTCCTACATCGAGGTTGATTGGGACGGCCTTGAGGGTGAGGGCATTGAGGAGTATGTCGGTTTGACGGAGCCACCCCTCACTCAGCGTGGAGAGCCGGGCTTGCGCTTATCATTGAGCGCTGACGAAGCGGGATACATCTATGTCGGTTCGCCTGTATTTTACCGGCAGATAGAAGTTGGCCGTGTGGAGCGTCGAACTATTTCGCCAGATGCGACACAGGTGATGTTCGACATTTTTATAGAAGCACCACACCATTTGAGCGTCTATCCAGAAACGCGCTTTTTTGGCGTGTCTGGTGTGGAGGGAAGTGTTGGTCCAGAAGGCGCTAACGTGCGAATGGAATCTATCAGTGCCTTTCTTACTGGAGGCCTGGCGTTTGAGACTCTTCCCGAGGATACTGAAGTCTCGCCTGTGAGCGATAATGCAAAGATATTTACATTATTTGATTCTCGGTCAGTTGCTCGTGACAATATGTCCGATGGTGATAATGATGAGCGATTTCGCTTCACGGCTGTATTTGATGGCTCGGTGAAGGGATTACGCGAGGGGGCCTCCATTGACTATAACGGCTCAAAAATAGGCAAGGTGCATGCTGTTGCAGTGTCGCTACCCGAGGGGCCTGACGATAACGGCAAAGCGGTTGTCACTATGCAGTTTTATCCATTGAGGCTAGGTATTGAAGGTATTTCTCAAGAGTCGTGGTTTGAAAAATTCGAGTCGTTAGTGGCCAGTGGCATGCGCCTGCAGTTAGCCTCTGGCAACCTGCTAACAGGATCGCTTATCGTCCAACTGGTTTCTAAACCCGAAGCACCAAGGGATGAAATTAATTTTGCCGCGAAACCTTATCCTGTGCTGCCAGTCATGGACGGTAATACGGATGCGCTAACCGCTGATGTAGAGGTGTTGGTTAACAACTTGTCGCAATTGCCACTGGATTCACTGGTCGTGGCTGCGACTCGATTGCTTAACGATACCCGTAGTCTCATTGCCAGTCCAGACGTCGTGTCTTTGCCAGGGCAGGTTGCTACGACAATGGAATTTATAAACCAGGCGAGTGCTGATTTGCCTGCGATGATGCGATCGTTGACTCTTGCATCACAGAATGCAAACGAAGTGCTGGAGGGTTTGTCGCCAGATTCTGAAATCTATATTGAGCTTTCTGCAACCGCAAGGGAGCTGACGGAGGCTGCCAAATCTATTGCAGCGTTTGCTGCCGTGCTGGAAGAAAACCCTAGCGCTGTTCTTACTGGAAGATAAATCATGTTTTACAATCGTGCAGGTGTGACTTCCCTTTTGGGCCTAGTATTAGTCGCGCTGTCAGCGTGTGGTAGCGGTCCGCCACCCAAACTCTATTTACTGGTGCCTCCTGTGGTTGAGAGTGACGCATCAGCTCGTGCCACCAATTCGATTAAGGCGCTGGGTATTAGTCAGGTGACGTTGCCTAGCTATGCTGCCGATGAGCGTATAGCGACGATGTCTACTAGCGGCGTGGTTTCGCACATTGGCGATCAGCGCTGGGCAGAAGAGCCGGAAGATGCGATCACTCGGTTGTTGGCTAAGCAATTGGAGCAACGTGGTGCCCAGACTGTTCTTCGCGAACCCTGGCCGCGCGACTATGAGCCCGAAGCCCGAGTAGAAATAAGCTTTGGCAGGCTACTCAGAGAGCAGCACGGTGGAGCAAGTTTCTCTGGCCAAATACAGTTACTATCAGCTGATGGTCGGGCGCTATTGCAACAAATTCCTTTCGAATTTGCAGTGCTTGGAGAGTCTACCGGTAGTCGTGAATTTTTCCGAGCTGTTGCCACGGGTGTAGATGAAATTGCGTCTATAGTGATCGAAGCACTGCTTGGTGCTAACGCCAACACATAGCAGTAAGTTTGCTTTTACGGGGATGAAATTGTGCGTAACTTCCTGATTGATGGTTTGCAATACGCCAATTACTCGGAAAAAATTTTCCAGCAGATGCGTGAAGGTAATGTTGATGCGGTACATGTCACCATCACTTACCACGAGAATTTTCGTGAAACAGTATTGAATGTTGAAAGGTGGAACCGTTGGTTTGAGCAATACCCCCATCTTATTTTTCAAGGTAAGCATGCAAGCGATATCGATGAGGCTCGTAGAACAGGACGTACGGCCATTTTCTTTGGGTCACAGAACCCGTCGTGTATTGAAGATGACATTGGCTTAGTCGAAGTGTTGCATACACTGGGCCTGCGCTTCATGCAGCTCACTTATAACAACCAGTCTCTGTTGGCTACGGGATGTTACGAGTCTGTCGACACTGGTATTACTCGTATGGGTAAGGAGGTAATCAGGGAAATGAATCGTGTGGGCCTGGTGGTCGACATGAGTCACTCCAGCGAGCATTCTACTTTGGAAGCTATAGAGCTGTCCTCCAGGCCGATCGTTATCACTCATGCTAATCCTGCTAGCTGGCACCCAGCAGGGCGTAATAAATCTGACATGGTGCTCAAGTCCTTGGCACAAAGTGGCGGCATGCTTGGTTTTTCAGTGTATCCGCATCACCTGAAAAACGGCACCCAATGCACTTTACAAAGTTTTTGCGACATGATTTGTCGCACAGCGGACCTCATGGGTATTGCTCATATTGGTATAGGCACTGATTTGTGCCAAGATCAGCCGGATAGCATTGTTGAATGGATGCGTGTGGGTCGTTGGACCAAGTCTATGGACTACGGAGAGGGGAGTGCCTCATCGCCAGGTTTTCCGACCATGCCAAGCTGGTTTGGCGATAATCGGCATTTTGGTGAAATCGCCAAAGGACTAAAAACTGCAGGTATGAGCGCCGATGATACGGATGCGGTCATGGGTGGAAACTGGTACCGATTCTTTGAGGCCAGTTTTGTCTCGGCAGCTGAGCATAACCATAACGCAAGTTAACGCAAAAAAATAAACGCTGTATCGGCGATGGGAGTAGGAATAGTTTAATGAGCAAACCACCAACTCCCATGGATGTATCGCAGCATGCGCCGATTGGTCTACGAGCTCCAGAGCAAGTTATGCGGCTGGCACGCTTAGGCTCTGCTCATCCCACGCGATTATCCTTCTTGCGCATATTGCTGAGACGCATGAAGCGCGAACAGTGGCAGTTTGAACGCACTGAGTGGAATATGGACTCAGCGGGTGTGGGGGTTGCTATTTATAAGGCGAGAGGGCCGGACCTTACCTATTCTCTGGTCGTGTTTTCCCATGATTTACCCGATGAGCTGCGCTCCGATCGTGTGATTGCAACCGCCTGGGATGCCACTTTTACCCTGTTCGATGGCGAACCTACCGCGTCTGATATAGAACGCCTGCATAACAATGTGCCATTACAAGAGGCGGGGCGAATCAGCGCCACCGAGCTAATTCTGAGTCGGGCCAATCGTTCGGTGCGTCTGTTTGCCTATGTGGTGGATTGTTTGTCTCAGGGGCTGCAGCCAGATGCTCAGCAACTGGCAGATGTCGGCTATCTAATGCGCACTACGGCCGTTTATGGCACAGGTAAATTTGGCTCGGCTGGTCGACGTAATCTTGAAAATCGTGATCATTTTCTCGGCCCCTTTCAAGCTGAGATGCTGTCGGTCTGGTTAACGCGTCAGTTTGTTATCGATATTGTCGAGCATATTGCAAAGAGTCGTGGTGGCGATAAAGCTGTGCAACTTGCTCCAGAATTACGTCGCCTATTGGGTGTTGGAAATTCTACTGGCTTGGGGATGGCGCCGTTCATTGTTCGCCATCCGGTGTTATTACACAATTGGATGATGGTGCGCGAAGAAGCATTGTCGCGAGTGCGATCCTGTGAGCAGGCCAGTGCGACGGCAATAGAGGCGATGCATGCAGCTTTGGAAGGTGCCGTGATTAATGCCGACAGCTGGACGTCAGAGCACCCTGTTCAGGTGTTCAAGCTTGAACAATTACGCGGCGATTTGGCTAAAGTGACGACACAATTGAATTGCATGGACTTGACCGCTTTCAGGCCATGGAACACGCTTTGGCTCTGGGCAGAGAGCACCTTGTCTCTAGAAGGGCAGGAGGCGCTGCTAGCGGTTTTACTGGAGCCCTATGGTGAGTTGGTTGATGACCTTTCGCAGTTCCTTAGTGCTAAGGAAAGACAATCGTTTCGCCTAGATGGTGCTATGAAAGTAGGCACCTTGCGGGCATTGCTGCAAAATCATTACGCGTGGGCTTTGTCCATTGACTTTACACAAGCCGAAAATACAGCGCGCTTCTGGTATGTGTCAGAGGAAAAGCTGGAGCCTCGGCTAGGTGAGCGTGCCAGTGAGATGGGTGCAGAGCTTGAGCAGCCCTTGTGCATAGCTCGGCTTGCACAATCCTTGTTTGATCAGTTGGCTCACTGGGAAGACGAGATGCCAGTTGCCAGTTTTGTTCTGCAACACCCTGACGCCAGACTTATGGTGCGCCGTGCGCAAATGAGTGCGCGGCATGCTTACGCTGAAATTCGTGACAACCTTATCGCCAAAGACATGTTGCCCATTGACCTGTTGCGATACAAGCTGGCTTTTTTTGGTGCCACGCATTTTGATCCGCGTTCGGACCGGTGGGTACGCATCAGTTTGTTTCAAGGGATGCCGTACCCTGATGAATTCAAAAGTATTCCAGTGCGCGAGATAGGCGTTGAATGAATCAACTGACACTGCCGAGATCACAGCAGTTGATCTGGAGGCAAGTGTTCAATTTTCGCGTAGCGAGTTAGAAGCCTTGTGTTCTAAGGCTGCTCGGGGTGCCGGCATGAGCTGGGGTTTGGCCGAAGAGGCGGGCCATGCATGTGGGTGGCTATCGGGCCGTGGAATCGATGCCAGCGGTGCCTTAGCTGTGTACTTGCATTTAATGCAAAGTCAGGATTGGTCTGACTGCTTTCCTGTTGTGCATGAACAGCTGTGGCGAGCATCCTCCAAAGAGCAATCACTTTGCCCCATAGTGCTCGGGGCAACTCTGAGTGACTACGTGAGTGTTCTGCCTGCGCTTTTTGAAGGCCAGGGTTTGAATACGTCGAACGTGCACTTCCCCTATCTGCTTTTGCCGTTTCTTGCATGGGTAGTGCAAGATTTGCACAGACCTCTATATCTTCGCGTGCAGACGCATGGGGTCTGTGTTTGTGTTGATATTGGCCTTCGTGTTTATGGTGATCTCGACGCTTTGTTGTCGATTGAAGTGGCGGCTGTCTGTCTTTCTCTGACTGGTCCTGAGCCCATTGACGGGCAATCCTTGCTGTTCCATGATGATGCTGAAGCGCAGCTTTTTTCAGGTGCTGTCTCTGTACTCGCCAGTGACGTGGCATCTTTGCAACAATTGGCTTTGCTAACAACGGTGCCTTCGTCTGCGGCTTCCAGGGAAAATGCAGGTGCCTCTCGAAGTGATAACGATTGATTATTGATTGCGAAGGGCTGTTAGTAACAAGATCCTGCAAACAAGTATAAAATTGCAAGCTGTAATCAGCCCTGCAGCGATGGCAGCTATTAATGCTCGAAAATAACACTGTAATGCTTGGGCTATCTTCGCTCAGAGATCTCTACGATCTTGGTGGTGTAGTCATTTTGTTGTTGATGTTGCTATCCGTGGTGTCATTAGCTGTGATTATTTACAAGACGGTGGATATCAGCGTCGCTTGTCGTCGTGGCAGACGATCTGCCAACGATGCTCTAGATCTGTGGGAGAGTGGTCACCGATCGGATGCGCTCTTGCGAGTATCAGATGAGCGCGAAGGTATGTCGCACGTTGTTGGTGTCGCCATGCAGGCACATTTTCAACAGCTATCGCACGCGCTTGCGCGCGAGGAGCTTGTAAGAATTGCCACAGGACTTTTAGAACGCATGCGCTCTCGTTTGCGAATACTCGAGCTGATTGGATCGATCAGCCCACTGCTAGGTCTGTTTGGCACTGTGCTTGGGATGATTACAGCGTTCAAAGGTATGGAGGCTGCTGGTGCGCAAATCGACCCTTCAGTACTTTCTGGTGGAATCTGGCAAGCACTATTGACAACTGGTGTTGGTTTGGCCGTTGCTATTCCAAGTGTTGTGGCTCATCAGTGGCTTGAACGACGTGTGGAGGTTTATTCACTTCAGCTTGAAGATATGGTAACGCGAGTATTCACTGCAGATTTGCAGCGAAGTGTTCAGGGCGCAACAACGGCATCAAAGGATAGCCTGCATGCGGCTTGAACTTTCAGGTAGTCGGCGAGTAAAGGTCAGTCTTACGCCATTAATTGATGTCGTGTTTATCTTGCTGCTATTTTTTATGCTCACCACGCAGTTTAGTAAGCAGCAGGCGATGCGCATTCAATTGCCAGACACAGACGCTTCAGTATCGCCTAGTCAAGCTACAGATAAGCTAAGGCTGGCCTTGTTAAGTGATGGCCGTATTACTGTGAATGGTTTGGTTACCATCGATAGTGTTGAGCTCGAGTCATTCGATGCTGTGGCTGATTCGCTGAGTCAGGCAGCTGTCGTTTTTGTTCGAGCTGAAGATAGCGTAAATCTGCAATTGTTAGCCCGTTTTATAGATCGGCTTTCAAGTATTGGTTTTGATCAAATCAATATGCAGGTCTTGTAATAAAGTGAAATTAACAGTAGCTAAGAAACGGTCTGAATCATGGAATGAAAACTCGCTCATTCCTATGATTAATGTTGTGTTTCTTTTGCTGGTGTTTTTCATGATAGCGGGAACAATAAAGTCGCTTCCCCCGTTAGCTGTAGAATCTCCTGAGTCGGTATTGAAAAATCCACCGCAAGGTACACATACTTTATACCTTGCTGCTGATGGTTCACTTGTCATCAACCAAGAGCCCGTATCGCTTATTGATCTGGAAACAAGGCTACGGCTACTATTGGTAGGTGCGGTGGATGACGGGTTGTTGAGTGATGAGGGGCAAGGCGCTAAGACTAATGCTCGCTTCAAAGCAGACGCGCACGCAGAAGCAGAAGATGTGCTGGTGTTAGCGGTACAGGCTGATGCAGCCGTGACATTTGAACAACTGAAATCTGTGCTGGGTAAAATACGTGCGGCAGGTGTAGTAGAGCTAGAATTATTAACTACGTTGGTTCCAACTGTGACGACTGAGCGCTGAGCATCAATATGTCGCGTCAGCTTGCGTGGTTGTTAACTCTTACTGTTTCAGTCATTGTTCATGTTGCAATGGGTTGGTGGCTGGTCAGAGTTGTTACTACTGAATCTGCATTGCCCAAGGGCCGCGGCAGCGTTGTGTTGAGTTTGATAAACGATGATGTTTCTGTAGCGGGTGGTTTAAGCGGAGCGCTGAAGAATCAGGTTGAGTCCGAAGCAGAACCAGAGCTAACACCAGAGCCGACGCCGACGCCGACGCCAGAGCCAGAGCCAGAGCCAGAGCCAGAGCCAGAGCCAGAGCCAGAGCCAGAGCCAGAGCCTGAGCCTGAGCCTGAACCTGCGTTAGAGTCTATTCCGGATACTGGTGGAGGAGAGGGGGCAGATTCAACGGATCTTGCAGGCGAGCAGCAGCTTGCCGGTGTTGTATCTGAGTCCAGTGCACAAGACGGTGGTGACCCGCTAGCTGAGCAGAATTATCAGCAGGAGATACAGCTATGGTTGCAACGTTATAAAAATTACCCGCGCAGACTGCAACGACGAGGGGTGCAGGGCGTTGTGTTAGTGAAATTTACTCTGGATGCTTCTGGGCGATTGTTAGCGCAAGAGGTTGCGAGCGGTAGTGGAGAAAAAGCACTCGACGATGTGGCGATGAAACTGTTGCGTGATGCTCAGCCTATGCCGGCTATTCCGGATTCAATAAACGCTAAGACTTATACTGTGACAGTGCCAATTCGTTATTCAATTCAATAGTGGCGTGTGTAGCTTGTTGCTACATGATCTATGAAAATCTGCACCATACTGAGTGATGTTGCACTGTAGTGCGTGATAGTGCTCTTAAATAGGCTGTGGTTCTATCCTTCGACTTCAAGAACATGCCACCTATAATTTGACTTGAATTGATAGTTGTGCACATACTATTCGCCTTGACCCAAAAGACTCACAGTGCTTTCGTTTTTATTCACGACAGCATGGCACGGATGCCGCGCATTTTCGTAACACGATAACTTATGAGTGGAATATGGCGATTAAAGACCCTTTTACCAACTTAGATATTCAGACGCAGCCACAGGGCTTCTACGAAGGCTACAGCCTGCCAATTGCACTTGCAAGTAAATGCATCATGGTGCTATTGGTACTTTGGGCCTTGATATGGCCCGGCAACGCGAGCACTGTTCTGGCTAAAGTGAATGGTGATCTTCTTAATTCATTCAATGGTTTTTACATTATTGCTGTCGGGTGCTTTACGTTCTTTTTGTTCGTTCTGGCTTTGCTGCCGGGTGTAGGTCGAAAAACACTGGGTAGTGAAGGTGAAAAACCAGAATTTTCTAATTTCTCCTGGTTTTCAATGATGTTTGGAGCAGGTCTAGGTGTGGGGCTGATGGTGTTTGCAACTGCTGAGCCTTTGGGACTTTGGGGTTCTAACCCATTGGTACTTGATGGTGTTGTAGGAGCTAATACGCCAGAGGCCGTGCAGTCGGCGTACCGCTACACGTTTTTACACTACGGCTTTCACGCATGGGCAATCTATGTGACCACAGGACTTGCTTTGGCCTATTACGCGTACACACGTAACATGCCATTAACAATCCGAACGGCATTAACCCCATTGTTTGGTAAAGCATCGAATGGTGCTCTGGGACATCTTGTCGACGTGCTGGGCGTAGTTGCTACTATCTTGGGTGTGTCCGTAACTATCGGCTTTGGAGTGAGTCAGTTAGTCGATGGGATATACGCTGTGTCGGGTCTCGAATGGTTAATGAATGGAGATACTGAAGCTCCAAAACCCAGTACGGTTGGATTACTTGCGGCCTTGTTTGCCATCATGACCATGTCTATATTGTCTGCGGTTTCGGGTGTTGGGCGTGGCATAAAATATCTGTCTAATCTAAATCTCGTTTTATCAATCATCTTGTTGATGACCTTTGTGGTATTCGGCTCTTTTCTATTTTCCATGACGCAATTTGGAAGCGGCCTTGTTGATTACATTTTGCACTTTGCGCAATTGTCCTTTGGCGCTTATGGACCTCAATCTGTTGAGAGTTTCTCAAGCTCATTGCCGGCCTCGATAGGTGCTTTGGCGGCCGAAGATGTTGCATCCATTTACAGCGGTGCGACCAGCGCTTGGGGTTCTCTTGATGGTTTTAAAGAAGCATTGCCAGCATCTGTGACGTCACTAGGCAATGCTAACGAAGTTGCAGCCAGCCTCTATGCGGCGGGAAGCCAAGGTCGGCAATTTGAATGGCAAGCCGGTTGGACTACCTTCTACTGGGCTTGGTGGATTGCATTTTCGCCTTTCGTTGGGTTGTTTCTAGCGCGTATTTCTAAAGGACGCACCATTCGTGAATTCATTCTTGGGTGTGTAATTGCACCAGCTATCGTGTGTTTCCTGTGGATGACGATTCTGGGCGGTACGTCTATTAATCTGGAATTAAGTGGCGAGGCAGAGGGCGCCATTATTGGTGCAAGTAATACGGCAAAGCTGTTTGTAACCTTAGGCTATATGATCGATGGGTCCTTCTTGTCAGGTATCACCATCATGTGTGTTGTTCTGATAATGACGTTTCTTGTTACCTCTGCTGACTCAGGAATTCTGGTGATGAATACCATTATGTCTGGTGGCGAGCAGGAAACAGGAATAAAGCATCGCATCATTTGGGGGGTGATTCTCACGGCTGTTATCGCCGCCTTGATCATCGCTGGCAACGGTAGTGCAGAATCAAATCCATTTGGCGCTTTGCAAAACGCCATGATCATTGGTGCTCTGCCTTTTACTGTTGTTATGGTGTTGATGGTGATTGCATTAAGTAAGGCATTGTTTCGGGATAGTCTACGAGACAAGCAAGATCATGCGATTGCCGCTGATGCAAAGGTATGATTGTTACTTTGTAAGAGCACTTACTTGAGCGTATTTGAAACCCAAGTTGAGAACTGTTCAGAGGCAGAGTCAATATCTTTTGTGCGTCGCTTGATCAAATAGTAGTTTGAGTCCTCGTTAATCGCTATGCTGGACAGTTGCACCAACTGTCCAGATTCAAGGTCGTTTGCGATGAGGGCAAGTGGACACAACGCAACTCCCTGCCCAGCGAGTGTGGCGGTACGTAGAAGATTGAAATCTTCGTACACTGGGCCTGAAGTAGGCGGGGAGGGCTGGTAGCCTGCGCGTATTAACCAGTCTGCCCAGCCATCAACATTTGAGTCATGTAGCAATCCGGCTGCAACGATGGTCTCAGGCAACTTGCTCTGGTCTATGGCGTTGCGCAGTTGGGGACTGCACACGGGTACACTGATGCCAGTTTGAAAAACCTTCACATCATGGTCAGGCATAGTGGGCGGCACATTCGAGAATGTGAAAGCCAAATCTATCTTGTTGAAATCCATCTGCCTGTCTTCAAGGTTATAGACAATGCGAGTGGCGATATCAGGATGCAGAAAATTGAAATCTGTTAGTCGAGGAATAAGCCAGCAAACCGCCACAGAAGGCACAGCAGCAATTACCAGACTTCTGGCATTGTTAGGCGCGCAGAGGGTGGCGCAAGCTATATCTATGTTGCTCAATGAGCGGTGTATCGTGTCTGAGAGTAAACGCGCTTCTGGCAAGAGTGCAGGTCGGCTTCCTGTTCGGTCGAAAAGTGGTTTGTTTAACCAGTTCTCAAGATGTTTTATCTGATGGCTAACAGCGGATTGTGACACCGATAATTCCTCAGCTGCCTGTTTGAAACTGCCGCATCTGGCAACTGATTCGAACACTCTGAGCGCATTTAAAGGCAATTGCTTCACTAAAGGCCACTCCAAACTTGCAAATGAGAAAAACCAAAGCTTGCATGAAAAATGATCTTTTGACCATGCCTTTAGATAAGTGAATGTTGCGGCGTTAGTTATTCAGCTCCCTAGCGAGCTCCTTAGTCTGCTCCCAGAGAGATTCTCCATGCAACGCAAACTCACGTATGCCGATTGGAGTCGTGACAATTACTTTCATGCGGTACGTAAGCTTGTGGGAAATGTCAAACGTATATCTTTGACTCATTGTGTATAAATGTTTTCAAGGTTTTACGAATCTTGAATTGATTTCATTGAATAGATGCTGCACTATGCAGCTTGTAAATTCAACTTACAGGGATGTGTAAAAAAATATCTAATGAGTGGTTCACACTCTGGAGTTGAGCTTGAAATCTGTATTTTCGATTACGCATCTGCATCCTGTAAAAAAGCTTTTCGTATGTGGCCTTCTCATGGGAACCTTGGCCGCATGTGACAGTGGCAATAGTGATGGTGGCACAAGCAATGGATCAGGAGTCGTCGAAGACGATACTAATCCAGTTGTCACAACAGATTCGGACAACGATCTCATCAGCAACGATATCGACAATTGTTCGCTAGTGGCAAATCCCGATCAGTCCGATGTTGACAATGATGGGATTGGCGATGTATGCGATAGCCAAAATGATTTGCTGGTCACCGATGCAGACGCAGATGGCGTCGAAGACAGATTCGATAACTGCCCAACCACCGCCAACACCGATCAACAAGATACAGACAACGACGGTTTAGGTGATCTTTGCGACGCTACTGACGACTCAATCGTCGTGCCGGACGCGGACGCGGACGGCATCGAAGATAGTGTCGATAATTGCCCAACCACTGCCAACACCGATCAACAAGATACAGACAACGACGGTTTAGGTGATCTTTGCGAC
>JALZUD010000030.1 GCA_023301725.1 Granulosicoccus sp.
TAATGATATTCGTTGTAGCCAATCGAGCGTTAACAGCTCGGTTAATGGCGGACATCAGTATTCAATGGCGGCTTCAGAGGATATACGTGTATCTTGCTCTGAGCCTGTGTTGAATGAGTATTGCTATAAATTGGATGACTTTTATAGGCAGGGTGTAGGCTCTAGGCCTGATGCGGAGCTTATGGTGGCTTAGGACGAGAAATACGCTGAACGTCAACGTCTAGCTGTGCCGTTATGGGAGACGTTTCTGATGTGGGTTAAGCGCATGCAGTTGGAAGGCATGGCGCACAAGGAGACTCGCAAAGCACTGGCCTACCTGATCAATATAGGTCTAGCCGTTTTGGGCGTAAAATCGCGGGGTTTATTTACTATGAAAAGGCCATCTCTTGGGCAATTTGACAAATAAATATTTCTACTTGCAGGTAGATAGCAAATAATTTGATCTCATTGTTAGAGTTCTTCTGATTGGGCAAGGTAATTATTTTCCCGCAAATGAAGTACCAATGTTTGGTGCGGATACGTTCGAAATAATAGTTGATTGCTTTGATCTGTTCTAGCGCTGCTCGTCCAGCGACAATTTGTGTCAAAATTGGTGAGATTAGCAACGTGTATCCTTAAACTCCATTGAGGAATCAACTCGAAGAATGGTGTGCTCACCATCTTCAGCACGGAAGGCAATAAAGAGAGTTGCTTGACAGTGCTAATCAGCTCTATTGCGCGTTGGCAAGACTGGACATACGGAGATAACTAATAAAAGGTATGGTTGAGCAAAATACAGGTAGAAGAACAGTAGTCCTGGACACAGAAACCACCGGCTTGGACGTCAAAGACGGTCATCGCATCATCGAGGTGGGTTGTGTGGAGATGAAAGAGCGCAAGCTCACAGGTCACAACTTGCACCTCTACCTACAGCCCGACAGAGCCATCGATGCGGGCGCTTTCGCTGTGCACGGAATTAGCAATGAATTTCTAGCTGACAAGCCGCGATTTGCTGACGTAGCAAACGAGCTGCGCGACTATTTGGCAGGTGCCGAATTAGTCATTCACAACGCGCCGTTTGATATCGGATTCCTTGAGAGTGAGTTCAAGATGTGTGGCATGCCGCTGGACCTGAACAAGCTGTGCAAAGTTACTGACTCATTGCCCATGGCGCGAAAAAAATTCCCTGGCCAAAGAGCTAACCTTGACGCGCTCTGCAAACGCTTGGGTGTGAACAATGGCCATCGTACATTGCACGGTGCACTGCTAGATTCCGAGATACTTGCCGATGTCTACTTGGCCATGACCGGTGGTCAGACAGCTTTACTACTCGATCAGGACGTAGCAAAGGATTCGGTAAGTGTTGATCTTGGTGCAAGTGTCGATCTTTCCAACTTGCCAGTCATTCGAGCAGGAGCCACTGACGAAGCCGCACACGAGCAGTGGCTAGTCACTTTGCGCTCAGGTGGCCCAGGTTGCGTTTGGGACAAGATGGAAGGTCAGTAAGTACGCATATTTAGACTCCCGCGGGAGTCTTTAGTGAGTACGCACAACCCGAGCCTTGTCTCTCTGCCAGTCGCGATCTTTAATGCTTGCGCGTTTATCAAATTCTTTCTTACCCTTACCGATGCCGATTTCGATTTTTACTTTGCCGTTTTTCCAGTACATGGACATAGCCACCACTGTGTACCCCTTGCGCTCCACAGCGCCCACCAATCGTGAGATTTCGCGTCGGTTGAGCAAGAGCTTACGGGTACGGGTGTTTTCGGCCACATAGTGACTGGAGGCCGAATTCAGCGGGTTAATGTTAGCCCCATACAGAAAAGCCTCTCCCCGAACCAGCTGCACGTACCCATCGACCAGCTGCACGCGTCCTTCACGCAAGCTTTTGACTTCCCAGCCCTGCAACACAAGGCCTGCTTCAAATTTTTCGTCAATTTTGAAGTCGTACGTAGCTCGCTTGTTACGGGCAATTGTTGTGCTGCCAGGAACTTTGCTGCCTTTCTTGTTATTTTTGTTCGCCATGCCACTATTATAGGGCTAAGTTCTCTGGCTCTAAAGACCTGATTCGTATATGTCCAGTATCTCGCGCTCTGCCTTGGTCACTCATTCCGCCACCAGCATGTATTCTCTGGTGCACGATGTTGGGGCGTACCCCCAGTTTCTGCCTTGGTGTGCCGATGCAAAAGTGCTCGAACAGAGCGACGACCATCAGATAGCCTCGGTGTCTATGGACAAACGCATGCAGAGCTTGAAATTCACCACACGTAACCGGCTAGAGCCTGACAGCGCTATTCATATGGGCTTGGTCGATGGTCCATTCAAGAAGCTGTCCGGCGTCTGGCGTTTCACGGAAATAGAAGCTAACGCCTGCAAGGTAGAACTGGCTATCGATTTTGAATTTAAAAGTCGAGTGCTAGGCATGGTGCTAGGTGGCGCTTTTTCTAAAATCTGCGACACGATGGTAGCCGCGTTTGTTAAACGTGCCGATGAGCTGAATGTCTGACATCACCTTTCAAGTTGTTTATGCACAGGCACACGCACAGCAGCTGATATCGTTGAATTTGCCGGCAGGGACCACCGCCAGACAAGCCTTATTGCACACGCTGGAGCACGGTTTGGTAACACTAGAAACTGCAGATGCAGGCCTTGATCCTATGGATTTACCATTGGGTGTGTTCGCTGAAAGGGTAGCTGACGACCACGTTTTGTGCTCTGGCGAAAGGCTGGAGATATACAGGCCGCTGTTGAGAGATCCCATGGAGCGCCGTCGACGCGTGGCTAAGGAGTCAGGTAAAGGCTGAGGGGCGCTAGCTCAGAAGTCTTCTATTTGCTCAAGGCTGTCTGGGTCTTTTTCCCAAAAGTAGCGTTGTGGTGGAAGTTCTCCAGACTCGAGATCCCGATTCTCGTCAATACTTGCTACTTTGTCGTCTTCAAACGATATTGAAACGCGACGTGCTCTAACACCACTACCCGCTGGCCCCCGTGTGTAGAGGTAGTCCCATCTGTCCTCATGGAAGGGCGAGTTGACTACGGGTGATCCCATCAGGTTTCTCACCAGATCGCGCTCCATGCCAATGCTCAAACGGTCAACTTGCGCTTCATTCAGCAGATTACCTTGCTGAATGGTGATTTTATGGGCTCTTGGCAACCAGAAAGGGTCACCTCCGCAGGCGGACAAAAAGCTGACGAGTAGACAAGCGACAAGAACACGCATGGTTTGGGTTTTCGCACAAAACAAGAGTTGACGGGATAGGCTAGCAGAGAAATGCCGTGTTAGTCAGGACAATAAAGCAATGGAACTAACAGTGATATCTTCAAAGCACGGCTTTGAGTAAAACGACAGCCTTGTAAAATTGAGCAAACAGGGCAGTGGCTTCGACTGCACCAATTCAACCCTGCTCACTGGCCACATCGAGCATCTCTTGTGCATGCTGCTGGCTCTTTTTGGTCAGTTTTGCACCACCGAGCATGCGCGCTATCTCGTTACGAGTCTCGACGCTATTCAACGCCTGAATAGCTGTGCGGGTTTTGCCTTTTTCAATGCTCTTGCTCACTTGCAGATGGTTGTGCGCCTGGGCGGCAACCTGGGGCAAGTGGGTAACACAGAGTACCTGAGCCGATTGTCCAACCTGCCGAAGCAGCTTTCCGACTGTTTCAGCTACCGCACCCCCAACACCAGAGTCAACTTCGTCAAATATGAGCGTTGGCACCGAGTACTTATTCAATGTAGCCAGTTGCAAGCACAAGCTGATGCGCGAAAGCTCACCGCCTGAGGCCACTTTAGCCAGCGGGGCGGGCTTGACGCCTGGGTTGGGACTGACAAGAAAACTAACCTCATCATTGCCAGATTCAGCTGGCTCGCCTTTCGTGGTGTTTATGTCAATGGTGAACACGCCACCGTGCATATTCACTCCTTGCATGGCTTCTGTGACTGTTTTAGACAAGGCTTTGGCGTGTTTTTTTCTATGTCGGCTGAGCTTGCCAGCAAGCTCATCGTAGTGTTTCTGTAGCTCTTCAACCTCTGCAACCAGCTTCTCTACGCTATTCGCAGGATCAAGTAGCTGTTGATACTCTTCCCGCAATGTGGCTTCAACATCGGCGAGGGAGGCAAGGTCGCACTGGTGTTTTTTGGTGAGTCGATGCAGTGCGCTAAGCTTTTGATCAAGCCAGCTCAAGCGGGCATTATCGTGCTCCAAGGAGCCCACGGCATGCTGCACAGCTTGTACTGCTTCTGCTACTTGAATGCTGGCAGATTCTGTCAAATCAAGTGCCTCACGCAAGCGCTCGTCGATAGCCACGAGTGCATCGAGTGGTTTGTTAGCTTGCACAAGGGCAGGTGATGCGACATCGTCAAGTTGTTGTAA
>JALZUD010000031.1 GCA_023301725.1 Granulosicoccus sp.
ACTGTGTATATTGTCACCGTTTAGGGTGTGACCTGTCAATCTACACGCGAATCTGCTGGCGATTAAGTTCCGATTCAGGCGAGAATGCCTATTCTGCCCCTACATATCCACCTCAGATACTTCCTATGATGCCTCATTTCGCGCAGTTAGGTTTTCGTCAGTTCCTTATCGTCGGGATTTTCACTCTACCGCTGATGCTTTATGGCGCTTCACTCGAGGCTGCTCAAACCGGGACTGCAAACTCCCCTAACACGCTCACCTCCTCAGATGACTTTCTGGCACCAAGAGACCGAGCATGGATTTACGACGTGGGGACACAGCTTTATGGAGATAGTGACGGGGATGGTTATTTTTCAGGCATCAGCCTGAACGTTGACGCTGATACCGCCTTCTTGTCCTACCGTGTATTCCTCGTTATCGATATCACTCCCATCGGCAGCAATCGCGGTGAGCGCCTACACACAACCCGCCCTTTCTACATCCACAGCACTAGCATCACCGATGACTATCATATTGACATCGACCTCGTGCAGAATTTCAATCCAGATCTTTACGATTTGAGCATCAGTCTGGCCGAAGACGGAACCAACAGATTAATCGATCAGATAACGGCAAATGGTTTTAGAAATTTGCGCTCACTGCCTCTTGAATCTGAAGACAACGACGGCGTTTTTGTACCCGTCGATCAGCGACCGATTAATACAGTCGATGGCAATGTCCGGGTAGAAGAGCACGGTGGCAGCAGTGGTTATTTGTTTTTAGCCATTTTGCTAGGAAGCCTCGCTTTGAAAATTCGGCAAGGCCTCTTGGCGAAGCGGTCTAAAACCAGTGCCGTAGCGTTCAGCGCAAAGTAGCGTCAAAAATTATATACTCCGTGGGATACCAGACAGGCGCATGGGTCTTTACCCTAGGGTTTACGATCCTCGCGCTAGCACAAGCCGCGCAAAATTTCCACGGAACAATGCAATCCACCTCAGATCCAGACTGAATCATATCCGCCTTTCATAGGTCTACGATTTGACAAACAGCTTGCACACTGGGTTTTGCAAAGAGTAAACAATGAGTTCAATAGACACAAGACTGGATGAAAAGCGAAAAGCCGCCCTTGCTGGTGGTGGCCCCAAACGCATAGATGCACAACACAACAAAGGCAAACTGACAGCACGAGAACGACTCGCGGTATTGTTCGACCCACATACATTTCGTGAATGGGACATGTTTGTGGAGCACGACTGCCACGATTTCGGCATGCAAGACAATCGTGTGCCAGGCGATGGAGTGGTCATCGGCTACGGTCGCATTGATGGCAGACTTGTATTTGCCTTCAGTCAGGACTTCACCGTGCTTGGCGGATCGTTATCCGCCGCCCATGCGCGCAAGATATGCAAGATCATGGATCACGCCATGAAGGTCCAAGCGCCGGTCATTGGCATCAACGATTCAGGAGGAGCGCGTATTCAAGAAGGGGTTGCCTCCTTGGGCGGCTACGCGGATGTTTTCCAGAAAAACGTACTCGCCTCGGGAGTAGTCCCACAAATTTCTCTGGTGATGGGACCGTGTGCGGGGGGTGCCGTCTACTCTCCAGCCATGACAGACTTCATTTTTATGGTGCGTGATAGTTCGTACATGTTTGTTACCGGCCCTGAAGTTGTGAAAACAGTCACTCACGAGGAGGTCACTCAGGAAGAGCTGGGAGGTGCAGGTACGCACACGACGAAAAGCAGCGTTGCAGACGGTGCTTACGACAACGATATTGACACCTTAATGCAGGTGCGACGCTTCATGCATTTCTTGCCGCCCAATAACCGAGAGCCTGCACCCAAACGCCAGACTATGGACAGTGCAGCGAGGCAAATTCCGGCACTGGACAATCTCATTCCAGAAAATCCCAACCTACCTTACGATGTTCGAGAACTGGTAACCCGTGTTTGTGACGAAGAAGATTTCTTCGAAATACAAGCCGAGTTTGCGGCCAACATCGTCGTCGGTTTTGGAAGAATGAACGGCGACACCGTTGGTTTTATAGCCAACCAACCTATGATCCTTGCAGGGTGTCTCGACATTAATGCAAGTCGTAAAGCTGCCAGGTTTGTGCGTTTTTGCGATGCCTTCAGTATCCCCATTGTCACCTTTGTTGATGTGCCCGGCTTTCTTCCAGGCACAGCCCAAGAATACGGTGGCATCATAAAGCACGGTGCCAAATTGCTGTTTGCCTATGGTGAAGCCACCGTTCCAAAAATCACAATCATTACCAGGAAAGCTTATGGCGGTGCCTACGATGTCATGGCGTCCAAGCATTTACGTGGCGATGTCAACTACGCCTACCCCAGTGCAGAGATTGCCGTCATGGGCCCTAAGGGCGCAGTAGAGATTATTTTTCGTGCTGATAAAAACGACCCTGAACGCATTGAAGCCCGCACCGAGGAATACCGTGAAAAGTTTGCCAACCCATTTGTTGCTGGAAGCCTAGGATTTATTGATGACGTGATTCGACCGCAGAGCACCAGAGCGCATATTTGCCGCGATTTAGACATGCTCAGTAGCAAGAAGCTAGAAAATCCTTGGAAAAAACACGACAACATTCCGCTTTGAATACTTATCAGAAAAACGCTTCAGCTCCCGCATTGAGCCAACAATTCTCATGATCAAAAAAATACTCATAGCGAATCGCGGAGAAATTGCGTGTCGGGTGATTCGTACCGCCAAACAATTGGGCATAGCCACTGTTGCTGTGTATTCAGATACAGACGCCAACGCACTTCACGTCAGGCAAGCTGATGAAGCTGTGCGCATTGGCACCAATGCCTCAGCGGACAGCTATCTGCGCATCGACAATATCCTCAGTGCAATAAAGCAGACTGGTGCAGATGCAGTTCACCCAGGCTTCGGCTTTCTCTCAGAGAACGCGGCATTCGCCCGAGCGCTTAGCGATGAAGGCATCGTATTCATCGGCCCAGGCACTCGCGCCATTGAAATAATGGGCGACAAAATCGAGTCGAAAAAACTGGCAGAAAGTACTGGAGTGAATACTGTACCCGGTAGCCCTGATGCCATGGCAAATGCCGATGAAGCTTACGAAGCTGCTACTAAGATTGGATGCCCCGTGATGCTTAAAGCATCAGCCGGCGGTGGTGGCAAAGGTATGCGTGTTGCTGAAACGCTGGAACAAGTGAAAGACGGATTTATCGCTGCGCAAAATGAAGCTCGCAATGCATTTGGAGACGATCGTGTATTCGTCGAAAAATTCATTGAGCAGCCCCGGCACATTGAAATCCAACTGATTGGCGATGCTCACGGAAACTGCATTTACTTAGGTGAGCGCGAATGTTCCATCCAGAGGCGACATCAAAAAGTCATCGAAGAGGCACCTTCTTCATTCATTAGTGAAGACACGCGCAAGGCGATGGGTGAGCAAGCAGTCGCATTGGCAAAGTCAGTGGATTACCAATCAGCAGGTACCGTCGAATTTATTGTTGATGCACAACAGAACTTTTATTTTCTCGAAATGAACACCCGGCTTCAAGTTGAACATCCGGTAACTGAATGCATCACTGGGGTCGACCTTGTAGAACTAATGATTCATGTAGCCGACGGACAAACACTGCCACTAACGCAAGCCGATGTGCGGATCAACGGCTGGTCTTTTGAAGCACGTGTCTATGCCGAAGACCCGGATCGTGGGTTTCTTCCTTCAACCGGCAGAATCACTCATTACGCGCCACCTGATACCACAGAAGCTAAAAATGGTGCGTATACCCGTATCGATACGGGTATTGATGCTGGTGGTGAAATTTCCATGTTCTACGACCCTATGATTGCCAAATTGGTTACTTGGGCACCTAGTAGAATGGAAGCAATTGAGCATATGCAAGCGGCGATAGATTCTTATCGTATCAAAGGCGTTCAAAGTAATTTGCCTTTCTTATCAGCTCTGTTTGCACACCCTGAACTGCAAAGCGGAAATCTGACCACTCGCTTTATTGAAGATCATTTCCCAGACGGATTCGACAGCATGCAGTACGCTAGCGAAACCGTGGAGGTTATGCCCATGGTAGCTGCATGGATTGAATGGCGCACGCGCCTGCGCGACAGGCAAGTGGTTAATTCTCCAGCATTGCAAACGTCTTCTGTGATGGCCAGTCTTGGTGACATTGACACCGATGAAACACTGGGAGATCACTTGTGCGTTTTCACGAAAGACGAGCAGATCAACGTAAGTATGAATCGCCTAACGGGCATCGAGACCAACTGGGCACCAGGCGACTGGCTGTTTCACGGGTTCATTGATGGCATTGAAGTGCGTGTAGAAACGCGGCGCTTAGGGAATCAATGGCATTTGACGCAAGGTGGTTCGGTACGGCAGTTTCGTGTAGTTGATCCGCACGTCGCGTCGTTGATGCATCACATGCCAGTGAAAGAATCGAAAGACATGTCCAAATTCCTTCTCTCCCCTATGCCAGGCCTGTTGATGAAAGTGTTAGTTAGTAAGGGAGATAAAGTGACTGCAGGTCAGGATTTAGCAGTCATTGAAGCGATGAAAATGGAAAATAAGCTGACGTCTGCTGTAAACAGCACCATAGCCGACATCGTAGCGACTCCCGGAGCGAGCTTGGCCGTTGACGACATCATCATAGAATTCGAATCGTGAGCATGTTGGGAAGGCTTAATCATGTCGCCTTGGTCGTCGACGATCTGGAAAAAGCCGGCGCACGCTGGAGAGACATGTTTGGCGCTTCAACAAGCGACACCTTGACCCTAGAGGAACATGGGGTAAAGGTTGTGTTCATTGATCTTCCTAACACTCGAATCGAGCTTCTGGAACCTCTAGGCAATGGTTCGCCAGTGAGCAAGTTCCTTGAGAAGCATCGCGGCGGCGGCATGCACCACTTGTGCATGGAAGTGACTGACATAATTAAGGCCCGAGATGAGCTAGTAGCCAAAGGCGCACGTATTCTTGGAGATGGAGAACCTAAAATTGGCGCGCACGGTAACCCAGTAATATTCATGCACCCGGGCGACTTCAACGGTACTCTTATTGAACTTGAACACGTCCCTGACGTGTAGCCCTAGTGTTTCAATGCACATTTCCTTACTTGTCGCAATGCACGCACCTTAACCCGCCTCGTATATTCAAGCATGACTCTATTTTTTATAAGTGCCGCCCTTCTCGTGCTGCTGTCTATGGGATGGATGCTCTCAGGCATTTTTCGCGAGGACACAGCGTCTACCGACCAAGAAGCGGTCAACATCACGCTTGCTAGAGAGCGTGGTAAAACACTAGACAATGCACTCGCAGATGGCTCTATTGATCAACCAACGTATGACTACGAGCGAGAGCAGCTTGAGTACGATCTGGCTGCCGATTTGAACTCGGGAAAAGTGGGGGGTAATACCCGCTCTGGTGGACAAGTCAGTGCGGCGGCCATCGTTACATTGTTTGTACCTTTAGCAGCGGGCGCTTTGTATTTGCAATTGGGGAATCCGGGGGCTATTGCACAATTGGATAATCCCCAAAATACGGTGTCAAACGCAGGCACTGAAGGTAATCAAAACGCAC
>JALZUD010000032.1 GCA_023301725.1 Granulosicoccus sp.
GATGGCGCAACTGCATTTTTCTTGTTCCAGCTGGTGTTTTGCAGCGCAGCTGCCACGATTGTTGGTGGCGCCATGGCTGAGAGAACACGACTTTCATCGTATCTGCTCATCAGCGCTCTGGTAGCAGCGGTGTTCTATCCCGTGATGGGCCACTGGGCTTGGGGCGGTGCGCTAGACAACGGTACACCGGGCTGGTTGGCTGAATTGGGCTTTATCGATTTTGCAGGCTCCACGGTGGTCCATGGCACAGGCGGCTGGCTTGCGCTGGCGGCGGTTATCATTGTCGGACCACGAATCGGTCGATTCAACACTGACAAGCCACTACGTGGTAGCAACTACCCAGTGGCCACAGTGGGCGTTCTTGTCCTTTGGTTTGGCTGGTTTGGTTTTAATGGCGGTAGTGCATTAGCATTCGACGAGACTGTGCCCGTTATCCTCGTCAATACGTCGATGTCTGCGGCTGCGGGTGGGTTTGCACTGCTTTCCTGGGCGTGGATCAAAGAAAAACAGCCGAACATTGAGGCATCAATAAACGGCACCATTGCGGGGCTTGTTGGCGTTACCGCAGGTGCAAACATTTACGAAGCCACTGACGCTATTCTGGTCGGTGTGACCGCCGCCGCCGCCTGCGGGCTTGCCACAAAACTACTAGATCGTTTGAAAATTGATGACGTGATAGGTGCCTGGCCTGCTCACGCCGTTGCCGGTGCCGCCGGTACTTTAATGGTGGCAGTGGTCGGAGACCCATCAGCGTTCGCTGAAGGCGTAGGCCGAGCCGAACAATTCACTATTCAGGCAACAGGCGTTGCGACCGTTGCCGCCTGGGCTTTCGGTGTCGGATTTGCAGTTCTCTATGTGGTTAATAAAATTTTCCCGTTGCGCGTCTCAGAGGCACACGAGCGCATCGGCCTGAACATTGCCGAGCACAACGCATCAACTGACCTGGTTGAACTGGTTAGTGAAATGAATGAGCACCGTGCAGGCGGTGACTTCAACGCAGCTGTAGCCGTCGAGCCGCACACAGAAGTTGGCCAAATAGCAACAGAATATAATCGCGTTCTAGAGCGCGTCAGGCTAGAGATAGAAACACGCGAAGAAGCCTATCGCCAGCTTGAAGAGGCCAGTGAATTTCGCTTCATCTTCGAAAATGCCCATGAAGGCATCGTGCAATTTGCACGTAGCGGCATGATCACCAAGGCAAACCCTGCCGCAGTGGCGTTATTGGGCTTTCAATCCGAAGAGGAATTAATTGGTGGTGCTGGCAAGTGGTTCTCTAAACTTGATGGTGTCGATAGAGAGCAGCAGCTAAAGCGCATGATTCGCCTATTGAATGAAAAAGGTGTCGCTCGCGAAGTCGAATTGGAATTCATACGCAACGTCGATGGCCGTTCCGGTAATGTGCAGATTGATCTGCGACGCATACTTGCCTCTGGCGATAACCCCACAACGGTACTCGGCTCTATCATTGATATCAGTGACAAAATGGCCAATGATCGTTTGCGTATTGAACGTGATAGTGCGAAGGCTGCTAGTCACGCCAAGAGCGAGTTCCTCGCCAACATGAGCCACGAAATTCGTACACCGCTCAATGGTGTTACCGGGATGCTCGAGCTACTCTCGCGCACAGAACTCGACACGCGACAGTCACGATTTTTGAATATCGCAGGCACATCAGCCGATGCCTTGCTGTCTGTCATCAACGATATTCTTGATGTCTCGAAAATTGAAGCTGGCAAGCTCGAACTGGAAAAAGCCTCTTTCTCTTTACCTGAGTTGCTATCAGACGTGGTGGACATGTTCGCGCCATCAGCCGCTAGCAAAAGTATTGAACTTGCAAGCCTCATCCCGACAAACACACCTGAACGAGTGGTGGGTGACCCAGAGCGTCTACGACAAGTATTCGTCAACTTACTCGGCAACGCGATCAAATTCACAGAGACAGGCTCAGTTAAATTGATGTGTCGAGCAACCACTAGGGGTGATGGACGCACTGATCTACGCTTTGAAATTGAAGACAGTGGCCCAGGTATTTCTGCAGCTGAGAGAGAACGATTGTTTGAACCCTTTACTCAGGCGGATACCAGCACAACACGTAAGCATGGTGGCACTGGCTTGGGACTCACCATTACACGACAACTGATCGAGCTCATGGGGGGTAGCATTAGTGTAGAAAGTGAATTAGGTCGGGGCACCACATTCACAATAGACATTGCACTGGAAGTTATTGAATCTGCCAAGATAAGTTCTAACGTGGACCAATTGGTTGTTGCTGCATCATCAAGTGAAAAGCTGCGGGTACTTGCTGTAGATGATCACCCGATCAACCTGGAAATCGTTGATGGCCTGCTTGAATCTGAAGGCTTTCTGGTGACCTCGGTTGATGGCGCAGAAGCTGCAATGAGGCAATTGGAGCACGCGCACGACAGCGGTATGCCGTTTACGCTCGCGCTGATTGATTTTCAAATGCCTGCCGTTGATGGTCGAGATCTCGCCATTCACATACAGAATGACGGACGCTACAAAGATATGCACGTCATCATGCTGACGTCTATCGATCAGGCATTAAGCGCTGCTGAACGTACTGAACTGAATATCTCAGCCAGTATTACCAAGCCACTTCGCCGAACGCGTCTGTTTGATGCCATCAACGAAACACTGGGGCGACCACAAAGCAAGCCTTCACCTGCTGTGATAACAGCTGTGACTGATCTTGCCGCGGAACGTGTTGCCGTTGCTCGTGGAAAGGATGCTGACTCTGCAGATACATTGGCGACATACGACAGCCTACCGCCACTGAGTGGTCAGACGGATAACCCGCTGAATGTACTCATTGTTGAAGACAATGCAGTAAACCAATTAGTGCTTGATGAGTTGCTACGTGGTTTCGGTCACCAAACGGTATTGGCAGAAAATGGCGAAGTCGCAATTGAACGCCTTGCTAGAGGCAATATCGATTTGGTGTTGATGGATTGTCAGATGCCGGTAATGGACGGCTTCGAAGCCACCCGCCGCATTCGCGAAAAAGAGGAGCGAGACGGCACACCACGACTACCTATTGTTGCTGTGACAGCCAATGTGGTGAAGGGCGATCGGGAGCGTTGCCTTGAGGCGGGCATGGATGACTATGTCAGTAAGCCAATAAACACCGAGAAACTAAACGCAGCTATTGCGCAACATGTTAAAAAGGCGTGAGTATCCTACAACTTTAGTACACAACCCTCAGACCGGCCTGTAGGAAGACCATCGATCAGTGTCTGGGGTGCATGCGCAAGCGCTGTGCCTCAGACACCGTATCTATCACGTTGAGCAACACATACACTGCTCACCTCATTCTGGTTTTCCCAGACCAAAGACACACATGTCATCAGAAAGCCCTGCAAGCTTTACAACGCTACCCTTAAGACCCGAACTCCTGCAAGCGCTACAAGCGGTGGAGTATGTCAACATGACACCCATTCAGGAGAAATCTGCCACCCCGATACTTGCAGGCAGCGATGTACTTGCTCAGGCCGAGACGGGCAGTGGTAAAACAGCCGCCTTTGCGCTTGGCGTGTTAAATAAGCTGGATAATTCGGCGCTGCGAACGCAGGCACTCATTATCTGCCCCACCAGAGAACTATCAGATCAGGTGGCAGCTGAGATACGTCGCCTAGCCAGTACCATGGCCAACACGCGCATAATCACCTTGTGCGGCGGCAAACCCATGCACGATCAGCTCACCGCTCTCAAGCACGAACCACATATTGTTGTTGGCACACCTGGTCGCCTAAAATCACATGTGATCAAAGGCACGCTCAGACTAGAGAATATACAAACTCTAGTGCTCGATGAAGCAGACCGCATGCTCGACATGGGTTTTTATGACGACATCATGTTTATTCTTGGAGCGACAGAGCCTGACCGACAAACACTGCTGTTTTCGGCCACATACACCAGCGAAATTGACTCTGTCAGTAAGCGAATACAGAACCACCCAGAAATTGTAAAGACCGAGTCAGCCAGCAACGGTGCACAAATCAAACAGGTTTTCGCCTTTGCAAGCGATGATCAAAAAACAGAGAGTTTGCTTCGTGCTCTGGATTCTTATACACCAGAAAATGCTATCGTTTTTTGCAACCGTCGCGATCAAGTACAAAAACTGTATGAACAACTACACAGTGATGGCTTTCATGCTCGTGCGATTCATGGGGATCTTGAACAACGCGAAAGAGACGAAGCTCTCATACTGTTTGCCAACAAAAGTATCTCGCTGCTGATTGCTACCGATGTTGCAGCACGTGGTCTAGACATCGATGCGCTATCAGCGGTCATTAACTACGATTTTCCACAAGACTCAGAAACGTACGTACATCGCATTGGCAGAACAGGGCGCGCAGGCTTGGAGGGTTTATCTATTACGCTGGTGGATCCTGAAGAAATGCACCGCATTCGCTCACTGGAAGAGTTTCTTAAACTTGAAATCAAGTTTTCAGAAATTAAAAAAATTCCCGATAATCGCCGAAACCGAGCTACTCCGCCCACTCAAACGCTGTTAATCAGTGCTGGCAAAAAAGACAAACTCAGGCCAGGCGATATCGTGGGAACCCTCACAGCAAACTCAGCGCTATCGAAAGATGACATTGGCAAAATCAAAGTGCTAGCGCGAAGCTCTTTTGTAGCGGTTAGCCGAGACAAGGTAAAAACAGCACTCTCCATACTGAATGAAAATCGAGTGAAGAAATTAAAAGTTCGTGCGCGAATCATTCACGCATAGATACCGTCTGAGTAACTGTGGAATTCTAAGCACAGCCTGTTTTTTTCATAGATCAAGCGCAAAAAGCTGTCATGATTTACCTCATGGAATTAACGATACAACAATCTCATGAGTCAGCTAGCCGCTAACCTTGGCCTCGTCCGATCACTCGTCATTTACTACGCTCAGCCATGGCGTAGACGCGCTCTTGCACGATTCTACAAAGATCTGGTGCCAGAAGACTCACTCGTGTTTGATATTGGCGCACACGTGGGTAGTCGTACGAGGAGCCTGCTTGCCAATGGCGCACGGTGTGTGGCTGTGGAGCCACAGCCGAAATTTGCGCAATTGCTTCACCGTCTTTTTGCTAACAATGATCGCGTTTCGCTGGTAAATAGCGCTGTAGGAAGTACACCCGGCACTGCCGAATTGCATGTTTCTAGTCGCCACCCAACCGTCTCTACTCTCTCTGGAGATTGGATAAAACGCGTGGACAACAGCCGCGGCTTTGAGACAGTTAATTGGGACCAGAAAGTATCAGTGCCTGTTACAACGCTTGACGTGTTGATAGAGAAGCACGGCCTTCCAGAATTTTGCAAGATAGATGTCGAGGGTATGGAGGCTGAAATACTTCAAGGATTGAGCGTTGCCATTCCCATCGTTGCCATCGAATACATTCCAGCCACTATTGATATTGCTCTAGCTTGTGTTACTCGCCTAGAAGCACTTGGCACCTATGAATATAACCTTAGCTCTGGTGAATCACATAGCATGAAGTTTGCAAACTGGATAAGTGCAAGTTCCGTAAATGATGAACTACAACGCATTGCATCATCTAACACTCAATCTGGTGATCTTTACGCTCGATTAGCAACCCCTTTAACCTGAAAAGAACCGTATGCGAATTATCGTAGCGCTGGGAATCATTGCCTTACTCTTTTTTCTACTGGTATTTCCAAATCACCCCCAGTCTTTTACTTTCAGCTATTTTCTAAAACTACCTCTTGAATGGCCGCTGCTCGTTCTAGCCCTATTGCTGGCTAAAGGTGTAACGCTTACGATACTGCGGTATCTGGTGGTGATATTTCTTGCGCTTGCGTTTTTGCTACGCACGGCAGACATCGGCTCACGATTAGCCTTCGACCGTCGCTTCAGTCCGCTGGTTGAATGGCATTTACTGGGAGACGGGTGGAATCTGGCATCGCAGCAAATTGGCTTAGTTGAGGCCGGATTGTTTGTCGTGCTAGTTCTGGTAATTTTAGCCGTACTGGTTTACGCGCTATTCAAAGGCCTAGGCACACTGGGCAAGCTCACAGGGACACCAAAAGCTATGGTGGGTGGCATAGCCGTCATCGCACTTGCTGTAGGCACGTTCGCGCTATGGCAACAAAGCCCAGACGAAAAACACCCATTTGTGCAAGCCAACTTCATCCCGGAGCTCATTGATCGCAGTCGTTCTATGCAGCGTTCGGTAAAAGACCAACAAGCCTTTATCGTAGAACTTGAACGCGATTCCGTAACCAGTTCTGACACTCAGCCCACTTTCGCAGCATTGGCTGGGCGTGATGTCGGTTTCGTGTTCATTGAATCCTATGGCC
This sequence comes from Granulosicoccus sp., assembly GCA_023301725.1. GTDB lineage: Bacteria > Pseudomonadota > Gammaproteobacteria > Granulosicoccales > Granulosicoccaceae > Granulosicoccus. Next base: position 6,331 of record JALZUD010000032.1, read on the forward strand.
AGAGCTTTTTGCTTGATAAAGACTTTGGCCCCTTGGCTGAAGAGCGCTTGAGTACTATTGAAACAACCATTGCTGGCGCAGGCCTTCATGTGCGCAGTGGCTGGATGGAGTCGCCAGTACGTGGTGGTCGCAGTTGGCTAACACATGCCAGCTTCGCCTCAGGCCTGGAAATAACCAACCAGGCACGATTTGATCGACTTGTTGCTTCTGATCGCGCGTCACTCTATGGGCTGTTTTCTGAAGCAGGATGGCACAGCGTGGGATTGGTACCTGCAATTCGTGAAAACTGGCCCGAGGGTGTCTGGTACGGCTTCGATGATATTTATGACTTCCACAACCTAGCGTACAAAGGCGAACCATTTGGCTGGGTCACTATGCCTGATCAATATACCTTGTCGCACTTTGAAAACACGATTCGTCAGCCCAGTGAGACACCTGTTATGGCAGAAATTGCCCTGATCAGCTCACACGCTCCCTGGACACCATTGCCTACCCTAGCGCCCTGGGAATCAGTTGGAGACGGTAGCATTTTTGATGGTAGTTACCGGTTTGGTGAACCCATGACATGGAACAACCGGACACGCGTCCGAGAGATGTACGCCAAGTCACTAGACTATTCTCTAAGCGTTGTCGGTGAATACCTAGAACGATATGGCAAAGGCGGATTTTTTGTTATCCACGGCGATCATCAGCCAGCCTCAATTATTGCGGGTTGGGGAAAAACAGCCGATGTGCCCATACATATTGTCAGCGACAACCCCGCACTACTGGAACGCCTGCCAGCCGATGTCTTTACCCGTGGCATGATTCCGAGTATGTCTTCAGAGAGTATCCCCATGTGGTCAATGCGCGAGATGATGGCCACGCAGTTTGAAGAAGCCTTGCCCGGCAACAACTAGAATCGTTTGCGCTTAGGCGCTAAGCCTGCTTCCTGTTCGATTTGGGAGAGCTCAGCCCACCAGCTGGCGTACGGCGTGTCGTTCGGCGCCAGACCACTGCAGTCGGCTGCGCCGTCGTCCCACCAAACAGGACCAGCCTCGCCCAACGCAAATTTTGCCTCCATCGACGCTTCCGCATTGTTCTGCATCCTAGCCTGCATCAACTGCTTCAGATAAGCCCGCCTTGCACTGTCATCCAATGCAGGGTCAGTACAACGCTTCATAATCCCTCTTGAAACGAGGTAGCGACCGTCTGGTGTGTGTGGGCGAGTTTTTCTGGGCATGAACTAGTGTACTGTGACTTTCATGAATTCTCAGACTAAAAAGTTGCTCGAAAAAAATCAGCAACTCAACCAGCTAGATGGCGCCAAGGTGCTCAGCCACGTACAGCGCGATAGCGGCGAGTGGGTATTGAATACACTCATGCTAGAAGGCTACGATGTTCCCTTCAAATACAGCCGAACCAAGAAGTACAAAAGCCTGGAGGGCGCGCCGGTCAATCTGACGTACTACCCGCAATCAACAACCGTTGCGGGTATTGAATTTGAAAGCATGAAAGTAGTTCGCATCCGCCGAAGCTAGTGATCTGTGAGCTGCAAAGCGTTTGTACGCATTGAGGTTCACAAATTTCTAACGCAACTTCAGCATCTAGCGGGCGTCGGTCTCACTCTCAACTGAGCCATCTACTGCGTCTTCAAGCATCTTGGTCAAGAGCTTCAATTCAGTTTGCATTTGTAACGCGGAGTCAGCCATCATTTGCGCTGCCACTTCCATACGTTCATGAGTATCACGGCCAGACACGCGTTTCTCAAAGGCAGCTAATGTCGCCTTTCCTAATTCGCGCTGCCGCGCGTCACGCCTGGAGAGCTCTATCATCAAAGTGGCTTGGCGACGAGCCTCAAATTCCTGAGGGTTCTCTATAAACAGTCCTGCCCAATCATCAAAGTCAAATTCTGGTGCCGTCTTATCTTTCATGAATGACCTCGCTCAGTGCTCATGGGTAAGATTGGAGCCTAAAGGCTTCGATGATTGTATTCTGCGCGGCAACTCTCAGCTCGATGATCTACGAGACAGCAATGGGGGTCAATAGTGACGAACTCTGAAAGAGCACGCATTTTTAACGAGTCGCTGTACTGACACGACGTATAGTCAGCTACTCAACACAGAAGGAATAGACCACGAGGCCAGAGAACCTGTGCTGGCAGACATTCAGAGTGGCTGTATCGGTGCCGGGCCAGATTCGACCACAGCGTGTGACACTCGCTATGCCACTAGGGATGCATCACTAGGGTTTACTATTTTTGAAACTAATCTAGCCATGGCGGTAGATGTGGGAACCTTTCAGTTTTCAACGCCATTGCCCACAGTATCAAAGATATTTATTTAAACTGTAAAGTCAGGTAGAGTTAAATTCTACAAAGCGAGAACACAGCGTGATCACAAAAAGACACTGGGACAGACTCAACAACGGTGGTGTAGAACTTACTGAGCTGGGCTTCGGCTCGGCACCACTGGGCAATTTGTATAAAGCCATTTCAGACGAAGAAGCTCGCGCCACTTTGGACGCAGCGTGGGATGGCGGCGTTCGTTACTTTGATACGGCGCCTTTCTATGGTCTAGGTTTGTCAGAAACCAGACTCAATTCGTTTTTACGCGATAAGCCACGGAACGACTATGTCCTGTCAACGAAGGTTGGCCGACTCATTCACCCTTGTGCACCTGAGTACCGAACCGGTGTAGGAAAATGGTTTGATGTACCTTGTCGCCGAGAGCACTTTGACTACAGTTACGACGGCATCATGCGCTCTATCGAACACTCCTTTGCACGCTTAGGAGTTGATCGTATCGATGTGCTGTACCTACACGACTTATGCATATTCAGCCATGGCTCTAAAGAAGCCTCCGATGCACGTGTAGACGAATTGTTTGCTGCAAGAGGGTACGACGCACTCATTTCATTGAGAGACCAAGGAGCAATACGCGCCTTTGGTGCCGGGGTCAATGAATGGCAGATTTGCGAGACGCTTGCCGGGCGTGGTGATTTTGATCTTTTTCTTCTGGCCGGGCGCTACACACTGCTGGAACAAGAGGCACTCGATAGCTTTTTACCTCTTTGTGAGGAGCGTGGAATTAGTATTGTCACCGGCGGCCCTTACAACTCAGGAATACTGGCAACGGGCGCAAAACCCGGTGCCTATTACAACTACGATCCCGCGCCACAGCCTATTCTTGATCGGGTAAATGCTATTGAAGCTGTCTGTAAATCGCACAACGTCAAATTGGTAGATGCCGCTTTTCAGTTTCCACTGTTACACCCAGCCCATCTGTCAGTTATCCCGGGTGGACAGAGCGTGAGTGAAATGCAAGGAAACCTGGCTGCTAGCCAGGCAATCATTCCTGCCAGCCTGTGGACTGACCTTAAGAACGAGAAGTTATTGCGTGAAGATGCCCCCACGTAAGCATCGAGGTTTTCTCTAGCCATCTCGATTCAACCAGAAGGTGTGAAGAAATCTGCCATAACGATGGGTCTGCTGCTAGTTCTGCTAGCAGCAGTGTACAGCGACTTTACAAATAGTCCGTCTGGAATAACCGTGCATCTTGCTGGTGATTCCACGATGGCGATTCAACGCGAATCACAACGTCCGCTAACGGGTTGGGGAGAACCGTTACCATCCATGCTGTGTGACAACGTAAACCTGTTGAATCATGCAAAAAATGGACGCAGTAGCAAAAGCTTTATAGACGAGGGATTATGGGATGATCTGCTATCGCAAGTGCGCCCCAATGATGTTGTGTTGATTCAATTTGGACACAACGATCAAAAGAGTGACAACCCCGCCCTCTACGCTAGCCCTTGGCTGAACTATCAGCAAAACCTGCAGCAGTTTGTCACACACATCACAGCACAAAGGGCTGTACCCGTTTTACTAACCTCTATCACAAGGCGGTCGTTCAATACACACTCTGAACTTGAGCAAACGCTAGGCGAATACCCGGCTGTTGCGCGATTGGTAGCCGCAGACACAGAAACAAAGCTCATTGATTTGCACGCAATGACACGTGACCTAGTAACGCAAACAGGCGTCAATGAATCTAAAAAATTCTACTTGCATCTGCAAGCTGGTTTACATCCGAACTACCCACAAGGCATAGCAGATAATACCCATCTGAGTGGTACTGGTGCAAACGATATAGCTAAGCTAGTAGCGATTAAGCTAAA
>JALZUD010000033.1 GCA_023301725.1 Granulosicoccus sp.
TGCAATAAAACTATTGACTCTAGACCTCATTTGTTACCAGAATGGTGAGATTCAATAAGGAATTCGGGAGAAATACATGTCGAAGCAATGTTTTGCAAGTGCACTTATCACCGTTAGTTTATTTGCTGCTCCTGCGATGGCAGAAGTAAACCTTACAGCTGAAACTGCAGGCCCGGGTGGCGCCACACATCTTGCGCCGTCACACTTGACGGAAGTCGTTGGTACACAGGGCATCGCCAACATTCAGCTCGCAGAAGGCCAGACGCTGACAAATTCCATTCAAAATGTTGCTGAAGGCAAGACTGATATTGCAAGCGCTCCGCACATCTTGCCTTTTTTGATGAGCCGTGGCGTTGGGCCCTACGGTAAACTGGGCAAAGACAAGGGTGCTGAGCTTGCGTCTAATCTGCGTTCAATCTATCCCTATACTCTAGGAATTTTCTTCCTGTATGCCTATGATGCGAAAGGTATGGAAGGTTGGGACGATATTGAAGGCAAAGTCATCTTCAATGGCCCACCACGTGGTGGCGCATTGAACAATGCCCGCACTATGATCGAGCTGATCACAGGTCTCAAAGATGGCGAGGGCTACGAAGGTATTCAAACCAACTGGGGCCAGGCAGCGGCAACTATTGGTGGCGGTGAGCCGGATGCAGTGGTCTTGCCAGAGCTATTCCCCAATACGCGAATCTCTACTATTGGCTCTTCAGGAAAGTTAACCGCCTGGTCTATGCCAAAAGATGTTTATGAAAGCGATGCGATGCAAAAATACATGAAGGCGCCAGGCAGTGCTTCTTCAGAAATTCCTATTGCGCAATTGCAAAAGACCATGGGTGAAAACTGGACATTCGTCTCTGAGGATGACACCTTTCGCGCGTTGGCCACTATTGGTGGTGACGTTGTTCATAAAGATATGGACGAAGAGCTCGTATATGAGCTTGTCAGCGCTTATGTGGCGACGCTGGATGATCTCAAAGCAAAGGCACCTTTTGGTAGTACTGTGAACTATGACAACCCGTCCTGGGGCATGTGTGGCAACAATCCAATGAAATACCACAAGGGTGCTGTGCGCGCCTGGGAAGACGCGGGATATGACATTCCGGATTGTGCAGAGGACCAGTCTTAAGCTAAAAATCTGAAACGGTCATGGCCCTTGCTTGTTTGTGAGGCGTTGGTGTTCGTTTCAGGTGGTTAGAGCTCTCTTCAATGACTCAAAAAAGTAACGCACGTCCGTCTGACGCACTTTTCCCAAACCAGATAGTTTATGCGCTAGCGTTGGTTTTTGTATTTGTAGGTATTCTTAACAGCATGCCTACGATCCCTGGTTGGGACGAAGGGTGGCGAGACTTTAGCGGCATAGAAAAACTGAGGGTTCGCAATTTTGCAACGGAGTTTTTCTACCCGATAGCCTTCTTTGTCATGATCTGTATTGTTGCGCTCAAGCATTCGATGTGGCGCGACTGGCAGGGCACAGGCCGAGCGGGGTTCGGGCTTTTCATGGATGTTGCACTAGTGCTTTCGGCTGGCGCTATTTCTCTTACCTACCTCATCGAAATCGATAGCGTTTGCCTGATAGATGTCGTGAGCGGAGAGCGTGCGCGATTGATCGCTGAAACGCTTAAAGCTGAGATTGAATTTGCGCAAGACATGGGTTTGCCCGTGCCTCAATCTGTCGACGACCCCGGCTGTGTATCAACCACTGGTGTTTGGTTGGTGGCTATTATGGGTGTATCAATACTTGTGTTTCTGGCCTACAACATCAAAGTATGGGGCCTGCCATTGGTGCTTGTCTCGCTAATCATTGCGCTCTACACAATAAGCACCGTTCTTGTCTGGTACTTCCATGGCCCAGACGATATCAATAAATATTTCATGACCAAGCTAGGTGGTGAGCCACGATCGTTCCTTGATGGTCGGCCCAATGTGCACGACGCTCTGGTTAATAACGCGTCCGGTATGCTTGGGCGGTTTATGAACGTCATCATGAACGTGGTTTTTCCGTACATCATCCTCGGTGCTATGTTTGGTAAATCTGCTGGTGGACAGGCGCTGATAAAGCTTGCATTTCGTTGGACGCGACATTTGCGTGGTGGGCCCGCGCATGCCGCTATTGTGTCTTCTGCCATGTTCGGCACCATTACCGGAGGGCCGGTAGTCAATGTGCTCTCCACAGGTGTGCTCACCATTCCCATGATGCTCAAGCGCGGATTCTCACGGGTGTTTGCAGGTGGCGTCGAAGCGGCTGCATCTTCAGGTGGCTCTATCATGCCGCCAGTGATGGGAGTTGCAGCTTTTATTCTTGCAGCGCTGACAGCCGTGCCGTATCGTGACGTTATTATTGCTGCAACACTGCCCGCAATTGCCTATTTCTTCTGTCTATTTCTATCAGCGGTTTTTCAATCGCGCAAGCAGGGCATTGAAGCCTACGGGACGCTCACTGAAGATATGCATTTGTCGCGACGCGACTATTTACACTTGGCGCAAATTTTCCTGCCGATTTTGCTCATCCTCTTTCTGTTGCTCACGCCAAAAGACGGTATTGGCTGCGGGTGGCTAGGCTGGATATTTGGTGTCGAGACAGTTATCAATGGCGATCAATGTCGGGCTGTCAATCTGCCTTGGATGTTTGAGCTTATGCAAAATGCAGCGGGTGATGCTGGTGCGACAGGCTGGTGGGCCGCAGCGTTTGTCACTGTATTGCTATTTCTTGATAAAGAGTTTCGCGCCAAGCCACGACTCGTTCTGGATGCCTTGGCTGAAGCGGGTATCACAATTTCGTCATTGTATTTGATGTTCCTTGCAGTGACAGTTATTGATGTTTGTTTAAGCTTTACGGGTCTTTCAAAATTTGTAGGGGTTGACATCCTAAGCTTCCTGATTTCACTTGATCTTGGTGGTGATGGTTCTGACTATCTCAAATTTATAGCGCTGTTTATCACCATGTTATTGGCCGTTGTATTGGGTATGGGGATGCCTGCAGTGCCTGCTTATATCAATGTTGCGCTCCTCATGGGGCCTATGTTGATCGGGCTGGGTATTGCGACACTCACCGCGCACATGTTTATCTTCTACTTCGCTGTTGCCTCAGCCATCACGCCACCGGTCGCACTGGCAGCTTTTGCCGCATCCACCATCACTAAAGCCGACCCTATGGCAACTGGGTTCAGTGCGGTAAGATCTGGCATCGTGATGTTTGCGATTCCTTTTATCTTTGCGTTCTATCCTGAATTCTTATTGATAGATCAAGCCTTGATTGATCCTCAATCATCCAGTGGAGCACCGCTGCCAGGTTATGAAAATGGGATCGGTGGAGCTGCATTCACTTGGTTGATCTTGCGCTTAGTATTGGCGCTATATTTAGTGGCTAGTGCCCTGGCACGCTTTGATGTAAATCCGCTAAGCATGACTTGGGTATTTATCCGATTAGCACTTGCTGTTTTAATCATGTTGCGGCCGGAAATCATTCACATTACAGCTGTAATAGCTGCATGTGTATTGCTGGTGTTGCATCGTGTCAAAGGTGGTGATGACACTCTCCCGTTAGTTAAGAACAATGCTTAGGTAATCAGCCGACTCTCGGTCAAGCCTTAGAGAAGATACAGTACGCCAAACAGCGATGCACCTCGAGTTGTTGCTGATATCTGGATTTTCTTCTGATGGCGCAAAGCGCTGACACTGATAAAGCCGAAGAACAGGCTAACGTCAATTAAAAGACTAGCTAGCGAGAAATCTGTAAACAGATTTTACAAAGTTAGCACGATGATAACTAATCCAGCAGCGCTTATCAGCGCTTCGTTTGTTACCGACACCTGATTTGTGCCGTCCAGCGAGGGGTGCCTAGACAAGGAAATCTTACGAGCACGATGCATCTTGATCGTGTGTATTTAAAATTTTATGTGGCAACTTAACTGGGTTAGGTGTTTAATGGCTCAGTACTCCGCACGAACTACATGGACGCAACAGTTTTGACAGCCTCGGCTGGAGAAATATTCAGGTCAGTAGGCTATTCGAATTTAAGAATCTAAGCCCTTCAAACCACGAGGAAATAATTGATGTCGACAAAACTGGTAATCGGTCTTGACGGACACGGGTCCGGCGATCGAGCTCTTGCCTATGCGAAGCATATGGCCACGCTGATTGGCGATTGCGAATTGCTGATTGTATATGTCATTGAGTGGTCTCCATATTCCTTTCAGACCGCAGAAGAGAACGCGATGCGAAAAAAACGTCGCGACGAAGAAATAAGTACAGCTACTGAGCGAGTTATAGATCCAGCTGTTGCTTCTTTCAACTCCGCAGGCGCTACGGCGCGGGGTATTGTTCGTCATGGAAACGTAGCTGATATTCTCAATGAGATATCTCTGGAAGAGAACGCGACTCAAATTATTGTCAGTCGTTCTTCGGAGGGTGGTTTTGCAAAACGCCTTTTTGGTAGTTCAACAGCTAACCTTGTGATGAGCGCCAGCGTGCCTGTCACTGTTGTAGGATGAGGGCTATAACATGAATTTTATTTCGCGAATTGTTCTAATACTGATCTCATCTACTGCACTCACGTCAACAGCGTTCGCTCAAGATGTGATGTCACTTGATCAGAAAGTCAACGAAGCCTTTGCAGACTTCACAGGCCCTTTTGTCAATGCGATATTTATGTCCATTCCTGGGACCAATTTCCCGTGGATTGTCATGTGGCTGGTTGTTGCGGCGACAATATTCACTTTGTACTTTGGCTTCGTGCAGCTGCGCTACTTCAGGCACGCTATAGCATTGGTCAAAGGCGACTACTCTGATCCGAAGGATGCGGGTGAGGTTAGTCATTTTCAGGCACTAACCACTGCGCTATCGGGTACTGTCGGCTTAGGGAACATAGCAGGTGTTGCGGTTGCTGTGGGCATTGGTGGGCCAGGAGCCACGTTCTGGATGATTCTCGCGGGCTTGTTGGGAATGGCATCAAAATTCACCGAATGTACATTGGGCGTGAAATACCGAAACGAATATCCTGACGGCACTGTTTCAGGTGGCCCGATGTACTACATCTCCAAGGGCTTCAAGGAACGCGGCTTGTTTGGCGGTAGATTCCTTGCCATTCTGTTTTCTATATTCTGCATCCTCGGTGCACTCGGTGGCGGCAACATGTTCCAGGCCAACCAAGCGCATGCGCAAATTGCTGGCATCGTTGGCGACTATCCGGGTTGGATTACCGGCGTGATCTTCGCTGTCATCGTGTTCGCCGTTATAGTCGGTGGTGTAAAGTCGATTGCTCGCGTTACTGAAAAAGTTGTACCTTTCATGGGTATTCTTTATGTTGGTGCTGCACTGGTTATTTTATTGATCAATCGCGATCAAATCGGCTGGGCCTTTGGTCAGATTATCGATGGTGCCTTCACTGGTCTGGGTGTTGCAGGCGGCTTTGTTGGTGCGTTGATTCAAGGCTTCAAGCGGGCAGCGTTTTCCAACGAAGCCGGTGTTGGTTCAGCAGCCATTGCTCACTCAGCAGTGAAAACGAAAGAGCCAATAACTGAAGGATTTGTTTCTTTGCTTGAGCCTCTTATCGATACAGTGGTTATCTGCACGATGACAGCATTGGTCATTACTATCTCTGGTCAATTGCTCATCGATCCGGAAACCAGCCTTTACATGATTGAAAGTGGGGCAATTGCAACGGTTGATGGAAATACAGGTGTAGCACTAACATCTGCAGCGTTTGGCTCCGCAATCAGCTGGTTTCCCTATGTATTAGCTGTTGCGGTGGTGCTGTTTGCATTCTCCACCATGATCTCTTGGTCATACTATGGACTGAAGGCTTGGACTTATTTGTTCGGTGAAGGCAAGTTCGCTGAACTCGTCTTTAAGGTCATCTTCTGCATTTTTATTGTTATCGGTGCGGCTGCCAGTCTTGGGCCAGTTATTGATTTCTCGGACGCTGCAATTTTTGCAATGGCCGTTGTTAATATCACTGGTTTGTATTTCTTGATGGGTATTGTTAAAGCAGAGCTCGCCTCTTATTCGTCACGTTTGCGCAGTGGTGAAATCAGGAAATTTAAGCACTAAGCACTAAGCACTAAGCACTAAGCA
>JALZUD010000034.1 GCA_023301725.1 Granulosicoccus sp.
CGAAGGTCAGGGCGAAGGTCAGGGCGAAGGTCAGGGCGAAGGTCAGGGCGAAGGTCAGGGCGAAGGTCAGGGCGAAGGTCAGGGCGAAGGTCAGGGCGAGGGTCAGGGCGAGGGTCAAGGCGAGGGTCAAGGCGAGGGTCAAGGCGAGGGTCAAGGCGAGGGTCAGCAGCCAGGCTCCAGCGGATCATCCGGCGGATCGCAGGGCACCGGGATTGCCTCAAGTTCAGGATCGACTGATGGACCGCAGGAAGGCCTTACTTTTCAACGCTCGGCAGAAGATCTCAATGAAACCGCTCAAGCGATTGAAAATCTGGCACCCCGACTTGACGCGGCTGGTGTCACAGAGGCAGAAATTGAATCATTGCGCGAAAGTGCAGATAGATTGCGTGCAAACGACAATTCAGGTGCTATCAATGCAGCCCGGGTAGAGGCTGAATTCCGGAACATACTGCGTCAGATTGAACAAATGGAAGTACAAATTGTAAATAATGCAAGTCCTGACGTGGATAAGCTGGATGCGCTAGTGCGACAAGGGGAGATATCTGAGGCTGCTGCTGACTATTACCGGCGTTTAAGTGAACAATCGCAACTCTTGCAACGGTGAATCAAACTCAAGGACATTGGACGGGGCACTCTGTTTGCTTTAAACTTGCAAGTCCGCCTTAATAATGAGTGCCGCTATTCGTGAGCGTTTATCTGATTTATCTCAACACTGCCCAAAAAATCGATACCGTCGAGGCTGGCACTGTTCGAGGGCTGGTCATGGCCAATCCGGTAACGTGCGAGACTCGTGCGCTAGCCAAAGATTACCTGGCTATCGAAGTAGGCGATGAAATCATTGGTTGTAACGGTGATGGAATACGCTGGCAGGCTACTATTGATGAAATTGTCAACGCGACAATCCAAGAGGAGGATGGCGAAATGGGTGATCCTGTTCGTATCCTCAAGGGTTCGCTCACTGCGCGCGGCGGTCGTTCAGTCGCAGCAGCATGCAAGCGAATGAAAGACAACGACATCAAGATGCCTGACATCATCAATTCAAGAGGTAGTGGTTTCAAACAAGGCGCTTTGGCCAATTTGTTGACAGAAGAGCAGGCCGAAGAGCTAGCCTCTGGGCTCAAGTAAGGCCTTTTGTTTACAGAGCGCTAGATCAATTTGGTTGATAATTGGCTCAAGTTGGCACTCCCAGCTGCCGCTTTTAAACGATTAAGAAATCCACATCGAATATTTTTTTGATTAATCTAGAGTATCTACAATGAGTTTCGACACGCTAAGCGTCGGTAGTGACGTGCCCAACGAAGTCAACGTTATCATCGAGATCCCTGCCAACAGTGATCCGGTTAAATATGAGGTTGACAAAGACAGTGGCACACTGACAGTCGATCGTTTCATGGCATCACCCATGTTCTACCCGTGTAATTACGGCTATATACCTCACACGTTGTCGGAAGATGGTGACCCAATCGATGTGCTCGTCCATACCCCTTACCCGCTAGTCCATGGCAGCGTTATTGCCTGCAGACCAGTGGCAGTGCTGAACATGAAAGATGAAGCTGGTCCAGATGCAAAACTTTTGGCCATGCCGAAGAAAAAATTAACAACGCTTTACGATCACATAGAAGACGTCGACGACCTACCTGAGTTGCTTAAAAGGCAGATTGAGCATTTTTTCACACGTTATAAAGAACTTGAAAAAGGCAAATGGGTAGAAATTGAAGGCTGGGCGAATGCCGCTGATGCCAAACGTCAAATTCTGGAAAGTATCGAGCGAGCAAAGGGTTAACAGCAGATCGGTAGTGACTGGTTGCTAGATGCGTCTTCACTACTCATTGAAGTAACAACAGTGAAGTAACAACATTATCCGCCAGCTCAGGCGGCGTACACTTGCTGTTTGGCATGGGCATTTTGGGTTTCATACCCATGGAGATTAGAAGTCTCGAGGTAAGAGGCGAGCTACAGTGCGGCGTGTTTTTTGCTATAACTGGTCAGCACTTGCGTGCACAAGATCGACTGCTCGCAAGGGAGATGATAAGTAGTCTTTGCTAAGCCAGCAATGCACGCTAGTGGTTCGATCAAGCAAGCTGAGTTGAAGGGATGCAGCTTTCAACTGACTTTGCAACGCACGCCCACGTATTGTCTCTTGGGATGTTCAATTAAATTGCCTCGTAGCGGATAATGCTCACATGACTACAACATCTGCCAATCGCCGAGACTTGATACCCAAGCCTGAGCTGGGCATTATTATTTCGATGTTCCCAGAACTGCACGAAACTTTCATTCTTCGTGAGCTTGTTGCTCTTGAGCGTCGTGGAATGAGATTCCACATCTACTCTCTTCAGCACCCTAGGGATCCCATTACGCTGGACGACGCTATCCGTCTGTCCACTGAGAGAACCAGCTATTCCAGCTTGTTTACATTGGCAACTCTGGGTGCTCTAGCCAGAACTCTTCTCAAACATCCAGTGCCGCTGATGAAAAGCGTCGCAAGTCTTGTCTGGAGTGGCAAAGATCGCCCTATGGATGTGGTCAAAAATCTGGCTATTCTACCGGTGAGCTTGTACATTGCAGAGCAGGGCCACAAGCGTGGCATCGTTCATTGGCACGGCCATTGGGCGAATATACCGACTACCGCGTGCTGGTTTCTAGGACGAATCTTTGGCGACAGCTGGTCTGCAGCAATACATGGAGAAGATATATTTTCCTCAAATAAATTTCTCAGTCATAAGCTGGATGAGGCAACTTTCAGCGTAGTGTGTAGTGATCTTTTCTGTCAACACCTAAAGCACAACATTAACTTGTCTATGCCTCAGAACATCCATCTCAACTACCACGGCCTAGATCCAAAAGTCACTGAGCGCACAGCCCCGAATACACAAGCAAGGCCTGAAGCCTCACCAGAGGCTGGGCTAAACGTTGTGAGCATCGGCAGGCTCGTGCCCACCAAAGGTCTTGATGTGGTGATTAATGCGTGTGCAATCTTGCGGGCGCGTGACATTGCGATTAATCTGCAGATTATTGGTTCCGGCCCTTTGCATGAGGAGTTGTCGCAATTGGCAACGTCTCTTGGCATAGAAGAGCATGTGACATTTCTTGGTGCTCTCGCTTTCGAACAAGTTCTCGAAACACTGGAAATTGCAGATATTTTTGCACTTGCTCCACGTATGATTCCCGGGCATCCGCCGGATGGTATTCCTAACGTTATTGCTGAGGCTATGGCTCTCGGTGTGCCTGTTGTAACCACGAGAGTAAGTGCTATCCCTGAGTTAGTGAGCGACGGTGAGACTGGAACACTGGTTGAAGTGGATGATGTGGAGGCTTTTGCCAATGCGCTTGCAGCTTTCCATACGGACCCGCAGTTAGGTTCTACTTTCAGCCACGCTGCGCGCTCACGTGTTGGTCAACTGTTCAATCAAGATGCCAATATCGATGATTTGCTGGCATTATTCCAAAGATACACAAAACAAGACTTCCTTATTCCAACGCACCCTGACTGATAAACATGACACGAGACAAACGCCAAGATGTCGCAGGTGCCAAGGACGAACCAGTGGTTGCTTTTGTTATCGAAGAGCTCAGTATCGGAGGAGCTGAGCACATGCTCGTTGCATTGGCCAATTGTTTTTTGGCTCGTGGTTGGCAAGTTCACATGATTTGTTTGAGCAAGGCGGGAGAGCTTGTTAATATTCTCGACAAGGGAGTCACACTTCATGTTCTTGACAAGCATATAGGCATCGATCTGCGATTGCCTTGTCGTTTAATTCGGTGCATTCGCAAGATCAACCCTGACGTTGTCAATAGCCATCTTTGGGTCGCTAACTCTTGGTCACGCCTGTCACTGCTCTTTAAGAAGCTGCCTATCATCGCTACCGAGCATTCTCGCGATACCTGGAAACCTACCCACTTTCGAGTGGTTGATCGACTACTTGCCAGACGCATGTTTTGTATGGTGACCGTGAGTCACGACACTGCGAACTTTTATACCGAGGAAGTAGGCATCCCCAAAGACAAGGTGCAGGTTATCAACAATGGCGTTGATACAAAGCACTTTGCTTCTGGCAACGGAACTCAACTCAAGAAAGACTGGTTCGCAGGTCATGCAGAGGACGAACGCGCAAAATTTCTTATTGGGACAGTGGGCAGACTGGTCAGTGCGAAGAATCATCAACGATTGATTGATGCGACTGCTGCTCTCATTAACGATCCGGAGATTGCCAAACAATATGATATCCATTTAAAAATTGTTGGAGAGGGGCCTGAGCGCGCTCACATTCAAGGACACATCAATGATCTTGGGCTGCAGCAGCATGTGTCTCTTGCTGGGTCTAGAAACGATACAGCTGATGTTTTTGCAGCTTTTGATCTGTTTGCTTTGTCGTCTGACAGAGAGGGCCACCCATTAACCGCTCTTGAAGCGCAGTCTGCAGGAACACCCGTCGTGCTCACTGATGCGGGAGGCGCTGCTGAGGCTATCGCCCGTGAAGGTGATCAAGCCGGTGGTGTACTGGTTCAACCCAGTGTTGAGGCGATGACCGAGGCGCTGCGTGATCTATTGTTGAATACGGAAAAACACGCGTTGTACTCAAGCTTTGCACAGCGCTTTGCGCTTGAACATTTCGACAAGCGCAAAATGATTGATCGCTACGAGGCGATATTTAACGATGCGATGGCCAATCGATAGTTGACACGGATAGGCAATTCGAGAGAGTCTTGTAGGGCTTATAAAAGTCGAGACCAACCGGTACTCGGCATTGGATAATCCGAAGCGAGGAGAGAATTGTGAAAACCTATTTAAGTATTGCCGTCACGCTGGCGTTGAGTTCGGTGTTGGTTGTTCCAGCACATGCCCAAGATGAAGTGGGTGCTTGTCTGATTACTAAAACTGACATCAACCCTTTTTTCGTGAAGATGAAAGAAGGCGCCACTGCAAAAGCGGAGGAGCTGGGTATTAATCTTTCAACTTATGCCGGCAAAGTGGATGGCGACCACGAAACTCAAGTTCAAGCCATTGAAACCTGTATCGCTTCTGGCGCCAAAGGTATATTGATTACAGCATCTGACACAAAAGCCATTGTGCCAGTGGTGCAGCAGGCACGCGATGCAGGGCTGCTGGTTATTGCTCTGGATACACCGCTCGAGCCTATTGATTCTGCGGATGCTACTTTCGCCACTGATAACTTTAAAGCTGGAGAGCTTATTGGTGCTTGGGCGGCTGCACAATTAGGTGATGCGGCTGCTGATGCAAAAATCGGTATGCTGGACCTTGCAGACAGCCAGCCTTCCGTTGGCGTGCTGCGCGACCAAGGGTTTTTGCAAGGTTTCGGTGTAGATCTGGGCGATCCAGCTCGTTGGGGTGATGAGGACGATGCTCGTATCATCGGTAATGAAGTGACCGCAGGTAATGAAGAGGGCGGAAGAACTGCCATGGAATCTTTGATGATCAAAGACCCAGGTATCAACGTGGTTTACACCATTAACGAGCCTGCAGCTGCTGGTGCCTATGAGGCATTGAAAGCGTTTGGCCGTGAAGATAAAGTGATGATTGTTTCAGTCGACGGTGGTTGCCCGGGAGTGCAAAACGTAGCTGATGGTGTCATCGGCGCAACTTCTCAACAGTATCCATTACTGATGGCGTCTTTGGGTGTTGAGGCGATTGCAGCGTTCGCGGCTGACGGAACAATTCCTGAACCTTCAGAAGGCTTGGAATTCTTTGATACAGGCGTGTCTCTGGTAACAGATCAGCCGGTTGATGGTGTTGAATCTATCGATACTGCTGAAGGAATGGACCGCTGCTGGGGTTAATTCAGTCATTAAACCAACAGGCAAACTAGGGAATAGATGATTTTTTTTGCACTATTTCGCACTAATGCAGCTGCTTGACCAACCTGAGCAGCTGCTCGGTCCGATTGCCGAGGCTCTGAAACAGTGCCCGCCGCACAACCGATTGATTGTTGGAGTGGCGGGTGCTCCTGCCTCGGGTAAAAGCACGCTTGCGGCTTGGTTGAGCGAACAAATCAACAGCGCATGGTCTATTGATTCCCAATCCGTTGTTGTTCCCATGGATGGTTTTCATCTTGATAATGTTGTGTTGGAAGCTCAGCAGTTGCTAGCCGTGAAAGGGGCTCCCAAAACCTTCGACGTACAGGGTTTTATCGCGTTGTTGCAGCGTCTGGCTGCAGGAACTTCGACAAGCCCCGTGTTTTTCCCTGAATTCGACCGAGCTGCAGATATTGCACGCAGCGCGTCAAATGTTGTTGAACAACATCACCGAGTTGTTATCGTCGAAGGCAATTATCTGTTGTTGCAACATCCTTTGTGGACCGAAATTACATCGCTGTTGTCTTTGAGTATTTTCTTAGACGTGCCAATGGCTACGCTTGAGAAGCGTTTAATTCAGCGTTGGTTGGAGCACGGTCTTGACCCAAAGGCGGCACGTGCGCGTGCACTCAATAATGATATTCCCAACGCACGGTTAGTAGCCGAAGAATCTGGAGATGCTCACTTAGTGCTCAAGAGCATGTGATAATAAGCGCTCACAACATCCGGAAGCGTTATGAGCTCATCCACGACTTCGCATGACTCCGCAGAATCCAATACACCTATGGTTGTTGGTTGGCGCGAATGGGTCAGTCTGCCAGACCTGAAAATACTCGCCATTAAAGCGAAGGTGGACACCGGTGCGCGCACATCGGCCATAGACGCCTTCGACATTGAGCGTTACAAGGACGCCAACGGCGCTGATTGCATAGATTTCTCGATTAACCCTGTGCAGCGAGACAAAACAATACTAAGACGATGCACAGCTCCCTTAATTGACATTCGGCGCGTAACAGATTCGGGCGGGCATGCCGCCGAGCGATATTTTATACAAACAACGCTGCAAATCGGCGAACGCACCCGCACCATTGAACTGACGTTAGCACTGCGTAAAGATATGCTATTCAGGATGTTACTGGGGAGAACGTCCCTCATGCCAGATGTAGTGGTCAATCCTCAGCTCTCATACACCATGGGACGGCTAAACGCGCGCTCATTGTATGCCGCAGAAGCTTCTCAGGATTCATGACATGAAAGTTGCCATACTTTCCAGAAACAAGCGCCTGTACTCTACGCGCCGACTCATTGAGGCTGCTGAAGCACGTGGCCACGAAGTGCGGGTCATAGATGTGCTCAAGTGTTATATGAATATCGTTTCTAAAAAGCCGGAAGTTCATTACGAAGGCAAAAAACTTGAGCATGTGGACGCCGTCATTCCCAGAGTGGGCGCATCAGTAACAGCTTATGGCACGTCTGTGCTTAGGCAGTTTGAAATGATGGGCACTTATACATTAATAGAAAGTGTTGCCTTATCACGATCCAGAGATAAGCTTCGCTCTTTACAGTTGCTATCGCGTAAAGGTATTGGTTTGCCGGTAACGGGTTTTGCGAACAAACCGGGTGATAGCAAAGACATTATCAAGTTAGTGGGCGGTGCACCTGTTGTCGTGAAGTTATTAGAGGGCACCCAAGGCATCGGCGTGGTGTTAGCCGAGACCAATAAGGCTGCAGAATCTGTTATCGAGGCATTTATGGGGCTGCAGGCCAACATACTGGTACAAGAATTCATCAAGGAAGCAGGGGGTTCGGATATTCGCTGTTTGGTGGTAGGTGGAAAAGTGGTGGCGGCGATGAAACGTCAGGCTCCAGAGGGTGAATTCCGATCCAATCTGCATCGTGGTGGCTCAGCCAGTCTGGTCAAGATCACGCCTGAAGAAAGAGCTAGCGCTGTAAGTGCTGCAAAAGTGTTGGGTTTGTCGGTTGCAGGTGTAGATCTACTTCGCTCAGAACGAGGCCCGTTGGTCATGGAAGTGAATTCCTCTCCTGGCCTAGAGGGCATAGAGGCTGCCAGTGGTAAAGATGTTGCCGGTATCATTATTGCCGAGTTAGAGAAAAACGCTCGGCCTAACAACACCAAAACTCGTGGAGCAAAGGGCTGAGTGAGTTATCACATACGCCTTGAATATCTTATGTTTATTCCCAACATTGACTCGCTATGAAAACAAGATCTTTAGGTGCGCAAGGCATGGATGCATCCGTTGTTGCTTTTGGTGCATGGGCAATAGGTGGCTGGAAGTGGGGAGGCTCTGATGCCAACGCATCTGTTGATGCAGTAAGAGCGGCATTAGACGCTGGTGTTAATATCATTGATACAGCGCCAGTGTACGGTTTCGGTTTGTCTGAAAAACTGGTGGCGCAAGCTATTGAAGGACGCAAACGAGAAGACATCCTTATTGCTACCAAGTGTGGTCTTCGATGGGATATAGAAACTCCCACGCTGCATTTCAAAAGTGATAGCGAAACGATCCATAGAACGTTAACGGACGAATCGATTCGCTGGGAATTGCAGCAAAGCCTTGAGCGTCTGGGTACCGATTACATTGATTTGTATCAAACGCATTGGCCTGATCCAAGTACAGATATAGAAGCTGTGGCTAGCACACTGCAATCTCTTAAAAACGAAGGCCTGATTCGAGCATGGGGTTTGTGCAATGAATCGCCAGAAAGACTAAACGCGGCAGCGGCAGCAGGGGAGCTTGCTACCGATCAAGAACGCTATAGCCTTTTAGATCGTGAACACGATGAAGCCAATCTTCCAGTTTGTGCTGAACACGATCTTGGTTTTCTTTGCTACTCGCCTATAGCGCAAGGTTTACTGACTGGCAAAATGGATGCAAAGCGACAATTTAATGAAGGCGATTTACGCTTGGGCAATCCGCGTTTTTCTGCATCTGCACGCGAGGCCATTCAAGCGGTATTGGCACCCGTAAAAGCGTTAGCACGCGATCGTGATCTCAGCACTGAACAGCTGGTTCTGGCGTGGACGCTGCGCCAAAGTGGAGTAACTCATGTGCTTGCAGGAGCAAGAACGGCAGAACAGGCGCTAAGCAATGCTGTTGCTGGAACAGTGGACCTTGATGACGAAGAGTTAAGCGTTATTCAGCAGGCTGCAGACGCCTGGCCCGGTTTTGAACAATTTAATGAAGTGTAGAGCTACGCTATGGATGCGGTCTTAAGCTTCTGGTTTGAAACGTTAACCCCAAAGCAGTGGTTTAAAAAATCTACTAGCCTGGATGCACAGATCAAAGCGACATTTGAAAAAACCTTTGATGAAGTCATTGCAGGGGAGACAGCGTGGTGGCGGGAAACGGCTGAAGGACGCTTAGCTGAAGTCATCGTGCTTGATCAATTCACACGCAATATGTTTCGCCACTCAGCCAAAGCGTTTCGTTATGATTCACTAGCGTTGGTTTTAGCACAAGAGGCCGTGCGTGGCGGGTACGACAAAGCGCTACCTGATTCTCAACGTGTATTTTTATATATGCCGTACATGCACAGTGAGTCACGCAAAGTTCACGTCGATGCCATGTTGCTTTTCAAAGATTTGCCAAATCTTGATTTTGAAATCAGACATAAGGAAGTAATTGATAAATTTGGCAGATACCCTCACCGCAACGAAATTCTGGGGCGTAAGTCGACCGTTGACGAGCTTGAATGGCTAAAAACCAATAAAGGCTTTTAAGTGGAGTAGATTCAAAACTAAAACTTCGTAAATTGCGAGCAGCATTTTACGAATTTCTGTAAGACCCAGTTATCTGATTGCAAGTAACTTCATCATTCGGCGGTTCACGGCCATTGCTATTGAGTCTACTAGCTCGTCAGGAAAATCAACAGGCAAAGAGGCTGAGGCATTATGTAGCGCTTCATCTTTAGTCGTGCTTATATCTTCAATAATCTCACTGAGAGTGTCGCGCGATAAACCGGATTTGAGTCCGGTATCTATAAAATGCCTGCCAAGGATACTTTCTACGTTGTATTGATTCGAATTTCCAACTCGCATCGCCATTTTGAAATCCTTATGAGGAATTTTTTTATTGTCAAATGAAGGTTGAAGCGTTAGCACGTCGTAGATCGGCGTCATTCGAAATCTGCCTTGAGAAGATAATGCCAGGCTGAAGTTTTTTGCGTGGCCGTCAGTTGCTCCCATTAGCCAGAATAGTATTTGTGCCTTGAAGAAGTCGTATCGGTCTTTTCCGGGTTCATCGCTACCGCCTAGTATGGTCATGATGTCAACGATTCCCGGACCTCCTTCATTTTGATATTTACGCGTTGGTGGAATGGATAAGGCTTGGCAGCAGTCTTCTTGCGGGAGTCGTATTAAATGACCTTTGCTGCTCCACCTGCGATCAAAGCGTTCAATGACCAGTGCTTTGTGTTTGCCAAATTGAGCCATCTCAACATGAGCTGTTTGCAAACCGAAGCACTTCATGAGTTTCATGCAAAGGTATTCATTCTCAACACTTCTGGATAGATCCATGCCGTTGGAGAGTTTGCCAATTTGAGGTTTGATAATGTGAGTGGTTGGCGTAGTACCTGTGGGTTCAATCCATTGACCGTTGTGACACAACAAAGCGGTTTTCTCTTGTGCGCCTGCAATGGAGATACGAAAATCGCTTTCTTTTCGTATACCCAGCGGTGTTACATCAAGCGCATTGAGAATATTACCTACGTCAATAGCAGACAGCTCTCTGCCTGTGAGTTTGTTGCTTGGCTGTGGCTCAACTCCATCAGGTAAAAACTGTAACGCCCCTATACAATCCCTACCGATCTCGGTGAGCAGGCTAAATGCATCCGTACCTTCTGCGCCAACTCGTTCTGCGACTCGTTTTCGTATGGGTTCATAATCAGGCAACAGGTTGTCGAACACAGCGCTCACTTTGGCACCACTGTATTTGTCGTCTTGCAGGGGTAGGGAGGTTGAAACAGGAAATGCATATTGCCAATCTAACCAACTATCTACATAGGTAAAATTTACGGCTCCTGATTTTTCGCGCTCCAGTGTGCCTACTGGCCGAGAATTTACTAATACGTTGAGCGGCTTGTAGGCTCGCTTCCTGCCCATTTTATTCCTCCAGGAAGTCGGTAGTGCCTTTGCTTCTGTCGGCCACAAGAAGCTCAAGATCAAGTGCGGCACAGAGTTCGAAAATCGTTTCGAGCTTTGCTCCGGGCAAGCCGTTTTCAATTTTAGAGATCGTTTCTTGCCAGACACCGCTTTTTGAGGCGAGCTCTTTTTGCGTTAAGCTATTTTTCTTTCGTACTCGACGCAGCGCATGACCTATATCAGCCGGTGTTCTCGCTAAGTAATTCATGGTGTGCCTCGTTACGAAGATATGATCTACAAGTCATAAGCAATAATTATGACCTAAAGATCATAAAATAACAATATGATCTAAGAATCATAAAGTAAAAATATGATCTAAAGATCATAAATATCTCGTTTTAAACAAAATTGTCTCTATATGCACAACTGCTGCTCTCTCAACAGCTAATGAAAATCCCTAGAGCTCGTGCTCAGTTCACCGAGCATCCAGGTTAGATCTTCAATTTTGCGCGCTACGAGATGTTCTACGCCTTGTTCGCGTTGTGTCTTGCCATAAACAGATAGCATTTTTGCATTGAGTACTTCTTGGCGAAATGCATCAACTACTTTGCTCCAGACGATAATGTTTATTGGACCACCTTCATCTTCGATAGTCAGAAATAGCACGCCTTTAGCAGTACCGGGGCGTTGGCGCATTTTTACAATACCAGCCAGTCTTGCCATACCACCGTTGGGCACGTTTGCCCAGCGTGTTGAATTCATGATGCGCTTTTGCGTTAAGCGCTCTCGCAAAAGAGATAGGGGGTGTCGTTGGAGTGTTAGCCCTAAGCTCATGTAGTCAGCTGTGGTGTTCTCGCCTTCAGTGGGTTCGGGTAGTGTTAATTCAGGCTCTATGGCGGAGGCATCTTGCAATAATTCAGGTAGTGCTTCCACCCCGAGTAGATCCCATTGCGCCTGATGCCTATCACCGCTGATGTTTTCAAGCGCACCGGCTATTGCCAGTGCTTGCTGGTCTGTCTGGTTGATGCCGCTACGTCTAACCAAATCGGCTGCGCTGGTAAAAGGACTATTGCCACGTGCTTTAAGTACACGATTAGCGCCAGAGACCGAGAGCTTGGAGATCAATCTGAAGCCTAGCCGAACAGCTCCTTGCTCTGTGCTGTTTGTTTCAGGCTTATCTGCATTGCATTTATCCATGTCGTATCCGTTTGCGTCGTATTCGTTTTGCTTGACGAATTTTTTGTTAGGTATATTTTCCTTAACTCGATTCTCTTTAACTTGATGTTGAGTCATTGAACTTGGTTTAACTAACTTGTGATCCCATTCGCTTTCGTTTATGTCCACTGCCAAAACGATTACGCCATGGCGTCTGGCATCTTGTGTGAGGTCTGATGGATCATAAAAACCCAAGGGTTGGCTGTTGAGCATGGCGCATAAAAAAGCTGCGGGTTCGTGGCACTTCAACCAGCAAGAGACGTACACCAGCAATGCAAAACTGGCTGCGTGGGACTCAGGAAAGCCATATTCGCCAAAGCCTTCAATCTGTTTGAAAATGGATTCTGCGAATTCTTTTTCATAACCTTTTTTTAACATGCCACCAACCACACGATCATGAAATTTGGTGATCTCGCCACTACGTCGCCAGGCGGCCATCGATCGACGTAACTCATCGGCCTGGCCTGCTGTGAATCCGGCGGCTACCATCGCTATTTCCATGACTTGTTCTTGAAATACGGGTACCCCCAGTGTGCGCTTCAGAACATGCTCAAGATCTTTATTAGGATAGGTGACAGGCTCAATACCTTGACGACGTTTTAGGTAAGGGTTGACCATGCCACCTTGAATAGGACCCGGGCGCACGATAGACACTTCAATGACCAAGTCGTAGTAGTTACGCGGGCGCAAGCGTGGCAGCATGGACATTTGCGCACGCGATTCTATCTGGAACACACCAATAGTATCTGCTTTACAGATCATGTCGTAAGTGGGTGTGTCATTGGCGGGAATGCTGGCCATGGTATGTCGTATGCCGCGATAGCCTTCAATCAGGTTGAAGCATTTAGCAATAGCGGTGAGCATGCCTAACGCTAATATATCCACCTTGAGTAAGCCGAGTTCTTCTAAATCATCTTTGTCCCATTGAATGATCGTGCGATCAGCCATAGCAGCGTTTTCTACGGGTACCAGTGTAGAAAGGTCTTTGTCGGAGATAATAAAGCCACCCACATGCTGCGATAAGTGCCTTGGAAAACCAAGCAATTGTTTTAGCAACCAAGTGAAGCGTTTAATGATGGCATTGTCTGGGTCAAAGCCCATATCGGTCAATTTTTCATCAACCATCTCTGCTCCATCCCACCAGGCTAATGACTTTGACAAAGCATCTATCTGATCTTCTGAAAAACCAATAACCTTGCCCAGATCACGGATGGCGCTACGTTTACGGTAAGTGATCACTGTGGCCGCCAATGCCGCACGATGTCGGCCGTACTTGGCATAGATGTATTGGATGACTTCTTCACGACGCTCATGCTCAAAGTCCACATCGATATCGGGTGGCTCGTTACGTTCTTTGGAAATAAAGCGCTCGAACAGCATGCGTGTACGTGAGGGATCTACTTCTGTAACACCTAAGCAATAACACACGGCTGAGTTGGCTGCTGAGCCACGCCCTTGACACAAAATACCTTCGCTTCTGGCAAAGCGCACGATGTCATGCACCGTGAGAAAGTACGACTCGTATTGCATATCATGAATAAGTGTTAGCTCGTGTTCTATCTGCGCAGCCACAGAATCACTGTAGCCATCAGGCCAACGCCAGCGCGCACCTTCAAGTGTTAAGCGACGTAAATATTGCGATGCACTCAGATCAGCGGGCACCACTTCGCGTGGGTATTGATAATCAAGCTCTGCCAGATCAAAGGAACACATGGCAGCAACATCAGCGGCATTTTGCAGAGCTTGTGCAGGATAGATAGAATTCAGTGTGCGTTTTTCTCGCATATAGCGCTCGCCGTTCTGAAACAACAAACGACCCGCGGTATCCAGTGTGCAATTGTGTTGAATGCAGGTGAGTACATCTTGCAAGGCGCGACGCTTGCGTTCGTGCATATGAACATCGCCTGCAGCTACAACAGGCATGTCGTGTGTTTCGGCTGCGCTAATGAGCCAATGCAGGTGCTTCTGATCATAAATACCGTAGTGAAGCTCTAGCGCCAGAAACGTATTGGGCCCTAAAGAGCGAAACCAATCGAACCAGTGCCCCATATTAGCTCGCTGTTCAGGCAGGTAAGGCGGCACCAGTAACAGACAGCAACCATCCAGACCCGCGTTATCAAGCATCTTGCGGTTGATGGTGTAGCTACCTTTATCAGCCTTGCGTCGTGACTCGGTAATCAGTTTGCATAATCTGGCATAAGAGCTTAAGTCTCGTACCAGAACCACCAGCCGGAAACCTTCATCCAGTGCGAATTCGCTACCCACGATTAGCTGGAAGCCTGACAGGGTCATGACGTGCTCACAGGTTTTTCCCGGCGCTACCTCTGTTTTATCAGCGGCTGACGTAGTGGCGTCCTGTGCCGTTGTTTGGGCTTTTGCTGCCAACTCCTGAGCTGCCAGCTCCTTCATGCGCCCATACGCACGCACAACGCCCGCCATGGAGCATTCATCAGTGATGGCCAATGCCGAATAGCCCAGCTCCACTGCTTGGTCGATCAGCTCCTCGGGCCGTGAGGCACCGCGAAGAAAGCTGAAATTGGACACACAGTGCAGCTCGGCGTAGTCGCAGGGTGGAGGATTGTTAGGCTGTAATTTCATACACTGGTGTAAAATACAGTATATGAAGTTTAAAGGTCAATCAATACGTAATTAGTATGCGTCAAAAAATGCTCAGAGTTGAATGTTGTGCGCAAAACTGCTGATAAAATTCCTGTATTGTTCTAGGGAAAATTATGCTCGGTATCTCTAAATGATCAAACACCTAATCCTAGATATCGGCAACGTCATCTGCGCCTGGGACCCAGATGGCCTCGTGGGTATGACGTTCAGCGACCCTGCCGATCAGCAAGAGGCGCTACGAGCGATAGTCAGGAACCCTGATTGGCTAGCTCTGGACAAGGGCGATATGGAGGTGGATGAGGCCATCTGGCGCGCGCAGTCGCGAACGCATCTTGCGCCAGCGGATATCGAGAGTGTGTACGATAACTTGTGCAAATCCCTAACCGCATTGCCCGAAAGCATGGCCGCTATGCAGCGTGCGCATGAAGCCAATGTGCCCATGTATATTTTGTCTAATATGCAGGCCCATGCCTGGGAGTATTTGCAGAACACGTTTGAGTGTTTCAGCTGGTGCACCGACGTTGTTATATCGTGTGAGGCAAGGCTGATCAAACCCGATCCTGCCATTTACGAGCATGTGTGCAACAAGTTCTCAATCAGCGCAGAAAGCTGTGTGTTTGTAGATGACATGAAAGAGAACGTTGATGCAGCCATTGCTTATGGCATGCAATCAGTACAGCTCACCGACAGACATCAAGGTGGAGCTGTATTAAACACACTGGTAGATCAGATAGTGGGTGCCAGGTAGGGTCAAAAAAAGGTAGAACAAAAAAGCCTAAGGGCGCGTAGCCCCAATAAAGCGGCTTATTGACTTGCACGCGTTTTGTAGTTGTTCGCCATCTACACATAAGCCTATGCGCACCAGATAGCGCCCACCCGGACCAAAGCCATCGCACGGAAGCACTGATACTTTTTCTGCGTCTAGCAGTGCTATTGCAAAATCATATGCGGTGGTGCCTAGTGCTTCAACATCGAGCAGGATAAACATGCCTTGCTCTGGATCAATTAAACGCACGGGGGCCAGATCGGTGAGTTCGGCCACGGCAATGCGCCGTCTTTCATTCATCACATCGCGCACGGTAATGGGAGTTTGTGCTGATTGCTCTAACGCAACAGTTGCAGCGTCCTGAATGAAAGGCGGTAGGCCGTAATGCATGCAAACAGACAAATTGTACAAATGTGCGTGTAGCTCTTTAGGGCCAACGGCCCAGCCTATGCGCCAACCGGTCATGCGATGTGACTTAGACAGACTGCCCACGGTAATCAAAATGTCGGTAGCACCCGGTAGCTGATGCGGCAGGTCTATGGAATCGGGTTCGACAATATCCAGATAGACTGCATCGAGTACTAACCAGATTTTTCGCTCCACGCAGGCAGCGACAATGCGCTCAAGTTGCTCAATGCTATATCGACTCCCTAGAGGATTGTTTGGTGCATTCAGAACGATGGCTCGTGTAGTAGGGCTAATGGCGTCGAGTAGCTTTTGCTCGTCTAGCCGATAGTGATCTTCGGTGTCTACTTGCACGGTTATCACGGTGGGGCCGGGCGCGCCAAAAGTTGCCTGATAGGTGGTGTAGTAGGGCGCAACGAGAATAACTTCATCACCGGCTTGTAGTAAGACCTGAGCCAGTGAGAACAGCGCGTTTTGCGCACCGGCAAACACGGTGACCATCGATGAGCTAGCGCTTTGCCCGGTCAGTTTTTCATGATAGTGGGCAATGGCGGTTCGTAGTTTTACATCACCACAGACATCAGCGTAGTGATGTTTGCCGGATTGCAGGCTTTCTACGGCCTGATCCACAATACGTTTAGGGGTTACCTCATTGACTTCCTGGCCAATGCTGAGAACTGTGATATTTTCGCCCTTTTGCACACGCTGTGTTGCCAGCGTATGAACTGCCCACGGGTCGATGCTGACACCATCACTGGCGGCACTTTTTTCCTGAATACGGTCAGTTAATGCAGAGAATTTCATACGGGAAATTATACGCCTACTACGTATTGATAAACTCAAGTATGATGATTGGGTGTTACGCGTTCGACAAAAACCATGATGGTTCACACTCCTGCTAAATACGCTGAATCCGAGCCCCGCCGCGTGGTGTTGGTCGAGGATGAGCGTGCGCTTAGAGAAAATTACACACTGGCGCTTAGCAAAGCGGGTTTTGACGTATCCGGTTTCGGTGAAGCCGACGCTGCATTGGCTTCAGTGCAGGCCAATCTACCTTGTCTG
The DNA here is from genome assembly GCA_023301725.1 of Granulosicoccus sp. Classification (GTDB taxonomy): domain Bacteria; phylum Pseudomonadota; class Gammaproteobacteria; order Granulosicoccales; family Granulosicoccaceae; genus Granulosicoccus. Next base: position 16,983 of record JALZUD010000034.1, read on the forward strand.
GCCATTATTGATATCGGTCTGGGCCGCGACAGCGAGGCAGGCTTCGAGCTGTGCAGAGCGCTGCGACAGGTGTCTGCACGACTGCCCATCATTTTTCTGACAGCAAGAGATAGCGAGCTTGATGTCATTTCGGGATTGCGCCTAGGTGCTGATGATTACCTCACGAAAGATATCAGTCTGGCGCAGCTTATCGCCAGGGTGAATACCCTGTTGCGACGTGTAGAGGCCTTTGCTAGCGATGTGGCTGAGTCCGCTGTCAAGACAATTGGGCTACTGGAGCTGGACAAAGACAGGTTGGTGGCGCGCTGGCGCAATCAAACAGTTGATCTCACCGTCACTGAATATTGTCTGGTGGATGTTCTGGCCAGAGAGGTGGGGCAAGTTAAAAGTCGTCAGCAGTTGATGGACGCCGCCAATCTGGTACTTGATGATCAAACCATCACAGCTCATGTAAAACGTATTCGCGCAAAGTTTATCGCTCTGGACGACTCATTCAGCTCTATCCAGACAGTCTATGCATCGGGCTATCGCTGGATGGATGAACTGCCTTATTAGTGGCAAAGCAGCATCATGAGCCCAGTAATATGAGCCCAGTATTGTGAGGTTGCGATCTCAGATGTTCCTAGCAGGAGCATTGATGCTTGTGGTGCCATTGGTGGGCTGGCAAAGTGTTAAGCAGTTGTATGTGGCATTGCAACAAACGCGCATAGATGATCAAACGCTAAAAGTGGCGAACATGCGTTTGGCATTTTCCGAATCGCCAGAGGTGGCAAGCTGGCTGGAGCCGTCATTGACCGCAGAACAGACGACTGACTGGTACGCCGAGCAGTCTCGCTACCCTTTGTTTGTTGATGGTTACGATGATGACTGGCGAAACCTGTTGGGTGGCTGGTATTCTTACGACTCAGCAACAAGCGACAACAGTTTGCGGCTTCGGCTAGCCAAAAGAAAACAGCGACTGTATCTGTTTCTTAGAGTGACTGATCAACAGCTAATCTACCACTCTGTACCTGAACTTGAGACGAATCCGGGAGAGGGTGAAGTGCCCGATCGCTGGTTGCAACTTGCAAATGGCGACTCGGTACATATCGCTGTGAAGACAACAGAGGGAGATGTTGAGCATGGTTTGTTCCGCGCCATAGCACCGGGCTCAGTGGCTGCTGTGTCTGGCTCTGATCAGCCGGGTAGGCCCGCCGGTGGTACTTTATCGGGGTGGCGTGGGTTCTGGTCACGAACTGCTGATGGTTATCAATTGGAAGCAAGCATTGCGTTGCCTGCGAATGGCACGCACGTGGGTGTGGCTATTGTCGATGTTGATACTCCTGAAGAGCCGCGGCAACGATGGTTAGGCACATTTGATCCGCTGTCAGGGCAAGGCAACTCTAGACCAGACAGCACTATCTCATCGCGAATTTTCTTTGCCAGTGAATCGGCGCAGGAGCAGTTACAAAGCTGGACGAACAGTGGAGTCAGGTCACGCCTTTTTGATATTCGTGGTCGTCTCGTGGCTGACGTGAACAAGCTCTACACCACGGCATTGGATGATCTTGATGACGAGGAAGCAGCCTCCTTTGAAGGGGTTCTGGATGCTCTGCTGTTCAGAGCTTTCTCATTTATGGTTGCGGACGACCTACCTTTGTTACCAGAGCAGCGTAATGCGGCTGTACGGTTAAACTTGAGCCAGGATCGACGTTTATCTGTTGGCGATGATCAGCCTATAACAACGCGTTACGTGACTGATGAAAATGATCGCGTGCTTGGAACACTTGCCCCCATTGGGCAAAACCCGCTGCGAGCCTACTTATTGTTGGAGGCCAACGAAGAACATGCGTCAGCGTACGCCGGCAGTCAGCTTGCAAGGTTATTCAGTATGTTGTTGCTCGTCAGTTTACTGGTGGGATGCGGCCTGCTCTTTTTTGCTATTGGTCTGTCTTCACGCATTCGTCGATTATCTCGAGAAACACAGCAGGCGGTCAGTGTTGAAGGACGAGTCAATGCTCTGTCTGGCAATGGATTAACCGACATTGATGCGCAAGATGAAATAGGCGATCTATCGCGCAAGCTATCGTCTTTGTTATCACGTTCAGCACAATACACGCAGTATCTTGAGGCACTTTCGGGGCGACTGTCGCATGAGCTGAGAACACCGTTGTCTGTAGTCAGAACCTCTCTGGAAAATCTGGATGTAGACGCTTTGGATGAACAGTCCAGAGTACTCATTGAGCGTGCAGAGGGCGGCGCTGTGCAGCTGGGTAGAATCATTAAAGCGTTGGTAGATTCCACTAGGCTGGAAAATAGTGTGCGCAGTGCATCGCTTCAGGAAGTAGAGCTGGGAGGCTGGCTGCGTAATGTTTGCGAAATTTATTCACAGTTGTACCCTGATGTACGCTTCGTAATAAGGCCACAGGAACTACCTGAGCTTCGTGTTAGGGCGTCTCCTGAGTTACTGCAGCAGGCTATGGATAAGCTGGTGGATAATGCCGTGAGTTTTAGCCGTAACGCTTCACTTGTGTTGCAGCTTTCTCGCGACGATACAAGGGCCGAGTCTCATGCCATGCTGGCGGTTGCCAATCAGGGGCCTGCCATCGATGAGCAACAGTGGTCAACACTGTTCGATCCCTTGATTTCGCTGCGCGAGACACCTGCGGGATCAGAGGCTGCTGATGATGATTTACACCTTGGCTTAGGTTTGTACATGGTGCGCCTCATTGCACGTGGAGTAGGTGGTGAAGTATTTGCCCGCAATCAAGATAAGTGGGTTGTGTTCGGGGTATCACTGCCTTTATCGTGAGACACTAGGCGGATGAATGAACCTCGTCCACCCATAATATCTATACGCGATCTCACCAAGAGTTATTCCCCTGGCGAGCAAGTGCTTAAAGGCATTGATCTTGATATTCAACAAGGAGAAATTCTTGCGCTATTAGGGCCGAATGGTGCGGGAAAGACGACACTGATATCCACTATTTGTGGTTTGGTCAGACCAACGACGGGTACGATCACCGTTGGTGGTCACGATATTGTTAAAGATTATCGGCACACACGCAAGTTGATTGGTCTGGTACCACAAGAACTCACATTGGGAGCATTTGATGTGGTGGTTAATACCGTGCGTTTTAGTCGGGGTCTTTTTGGGTTGCCGCCAGATCATGCCAGAGTGGACGAAATACTCAATGATCTATCATTGCTGGATAAAAAAGACTCTATCGTGACGCGTTTGTCGGGTGGTATGAAACGGCGCGTGCTTATTGCCAAGGCACTTGCCCATGAACCGAAAATTCTGTTTCTCGATGAGCCTACTGCGGGTGTTGATGTTGAACTACGCAAAGAGATGTGGGCACTGGTTGAAAAGTTGCGACGTAGTGGAGTCACTATCATTCTGACCACTCACTACATCGAGGAGGCCGAAGAGATTGCCGATCGGGTAGGCGTGATTAGTGATGGACGTTTGCTGGTCATTGATGAAAAACAGAACCTCATGAATTCACTGGGTAAGAAGCAGTTGGCCATTGATCTGCGTTCGCCTATTGAGCAGTTGCCTGAATCATTGGCACAATTTAACCTGGAACTGAGCGAGGATGGCAATCGCCTAACGTACACGTTTGATACACAAGGCGATCGCACAGGTATTACCACACTGCTTCAGGCAGTTAGCAATGCTGGGCTGGTGTTGAAAGATCTCAATACATCTCAAAGCTCTCTTGAAGATATATTCGTTAATCTGGTGCATAGCGACAATGAACGTTGAAGCCGTCAAAGCAATCTACTTTAACGAGATGCGCCGCACTCGCAAAACCTTGCTACAAAGTATTGCCTCGCCAGTGATTTCCACAGTGCTGTATTTCGTGGTTTTTGGGTCCGCCATTGGTTCACGTATTCAGTCAGTAGATGATGTGAGCTATGGTCTGTTTATTGTGCCTGGGCTTATTATGCTTTCCTTGCTAACGCAGAGTATTTCTAATGCGTCTTTTGGCATATTTTTTCTAAAATTTACGGGTTCCATCTACGAGATCATGTCAGCCCCCATTTCGTTTTTCGAAGTGGTTCTGGGCTTTGTGGGTGCGGCTGCGACCAAGTCATTTATTATCGGCACTATTATTTTGGCAACCGCTGGCTTCTTTGTAGAACTGCGTATTGCTCATCCGTTCTGGATGTTGTTTTTTCTGGTTACCACCTGTATTTCGTTTAGTTTATTGGGTTTTATTATTGGGTTGTGGGCGGATAACTTCGAGAAGTTGCAACTCATACCTTTGCTGGTCATTACGCCATTGGTGTTCTTAGGTGGTAGCTTTTATTCGGTTAGCATGCTGCCAGAGTTTTGGCAGAAAGTTACGCTGTTTAATCCCGTTTTGTACTTGATCAGTGGCTTTCGCTGGAGCTTTTTTGAAGTCTCCGATGTCAGTGTGACTGTCAGTCTGGCAATGATCAGCGTTTTTATGCTGACTTGCCTGGTTACTGTCTACTTTATGTTTAAGACGGGTTATAAGTTGAAGCAGTAAGTGATGGCTTGCCGGCTTGCAGCGAGCTAAGTGTATTTCTGAACAGCAGTGAGCGAATTCTGGATACCCGATCTATAAATAGCTTGCCCTGTAGATGATCTATCTCATGCTGTAAGCAAATAGCGTGCATTCCGGTGTATTCGCGTTCCAGTGATTCACCATGCTGATTTTTAGCTTTGAAAAGCACAGCACTGGGTCGCATGATTTTGGCAACAATGCCCGGAATAGATAAACACTGTTCCGCACAGATTGCAAACCCTGCAGTCTTTATAATTTCAGGATTGATGAGCACTTCAGGCTGGCTTTTATCCGCTGATAAATCCATTACCAGCACCTGCTGAGCCTGTCCAATCTGAGGCGCGCACAAGCCGATACCTGAAGTGGCGTTCAACGTGTCGATCAAATGCGCCACCAGTGTGTGTGTGTTTGAATCGAAGTCGATAACCGGTTCGGCAATTTGCCGCAGGATTGGATCAGGGTATTCGACGATAGCGGTGTTCGTCATCGTCGTCGCACTAGGCCAGACTTGCGGCAGGCGCGGGTTCGCGGGCTCGCATAAGAGGGTAGGCGGCAATGATGGTAACTACTAGCAGCACGATCTCAGTGGCATAGACAGCGACATAGCCAGTAGCCACTCCCCAAAGCTCGCTGTTGCTAGCGGCAACAGCGTTATTCACCAGATCTCGAACCACGCCACTAAACGCGATAGCAATTCCCGCAGCGGTCGCCTGCACAGCTCCCCATGCGCCAAGGGCAAGCCCTGCCTGATCGGCTGGTGCGCGGTTCATGGTGGCAGTGAGTGTTCCGTGACCAAACAAGGCTGCTCCAAAGCCAATCATAAAATTGCCAAGTAAAAATAATGCAGTGATTCCTAACGGGGCGGCTAGCATGACAAAGGCAAATGCCGGTAGACCTACCATGGCACCACTGAGCACCATGCGGTACGGGTCGCCACCACGACCAAGGATACGAGACGCAAGGCCAAACCCAAGGAGGCCACCAAAAGCGAGCAATGCGGTTAGTTTTGTTGTTGCGCTGACAGACAGGTGAAGAACATGTCCGCCAAAAGGCTCCAACAGTACGTCAGCCATGCCGAAGGCCAGAGTGCCAACACCCACTATAACCAGTTGCCTTACAGCATTAGCGCCGGAGGTGAATCTTGCCCAAGATTCTGCAAAGGTAGGGTCAACACTTGTGTTTTGCGTTTCTCCGCGAGTGATGGTTTCTTGTTGCCACATAGCAATAAAGTTGAGAAATACGGTGACCACTGCTGCACCTTGAATCACTTTGACTAACTGACCTGGCGAGAATGATTCCAGTGCATAGCCAAAGACAAGAGAGCTTATTAGCATGCCAACAAGTAAGGTGACATACATCAGGCCGACCACTTTTGGATGTGATTCTGGTGGTGTAAGGTCTGTAGCAAGGGCCAGACCTGCAGTTTGCACGGTGTGTACACCAGCACCAACCAATAAAAATGCAAGGCCTGCAGAGACGTGACCAACCCAGAGTGGCCAGTTGGTTGATTCACCCTGTTGCCCCAATACCAGCAAGGCAAAAGGCATGATTGCGAAGCCACCAAACTGCCACAACGTGCCTTTCCAGATAAAGGGTACACGGCGCCAACCCAACGCGCTGCGGTGGGTGTCAGACTTATGTCCAATGAGAGCGCGAAACGGGGCAAATACTAAGGGTAGGGCCAACATCACGGCCACCAGCCATGATGGGACGTTTAATTCCACGATCATGACGCGGTTAAGAGTGCCCACTAGCAGCACTAGTGCAATTCCTACTGAGACTTGAAAAAGCGAGAGTCTCAGTAGCCGGCTAAGTGGTAAATCTTCAGTGGCGACATCTGCAAATGGTAAAAACTTTGGCCCCATGGCGATCCATGAAGCCAGCATTTTTTTTCCCGTCCTTGCCATATCTCAACTCCTTAACAAGGTTTTACTTGTCACACAGGGTTCTTATTTATCGCGGGTAAGTACTGGGATACCCAGCTTTGAAGACAATGGCGTGGCATTGCTTGAAAGTAGTGGTAGTCCGAAACTGCTGTTCTTTTTAGAAGATTGCTTTTCAGGATCACTCAGAGTGTCCATACCCAGTTTGTCTGAAAGTGGTGTGGGATCATCTTTAATGAGTTTCCAACCGAACTTCGAGGACAATGGCGTAGGGTTGTCTTTAAGGACTTCCATACCGATTTTGGACGACAAAGGCGTAGGGTTATCTTCACTAAGTAGGCCGCCCATTACAGGTTCAGTGGGAAAGTACCCGGGCTTGGTTAGTTCAGGGAATGCACGCGATATCCAGCTTTTGCGATGTGAAAGCACTGGCAATTTAAGCAATGCTGAGAGCGGAGCGGGTTGTATCCAGGTGTGGTATTCAAGTTCTGGCATGTCGCCAATGTCAACCTGCTTACCTGTGTTGAGTGTGTCAGTACCTCGGAGTGCTTCTCCGAAAGGAGCAGTAAGTAAAACCAGCGATTGGCCGGCCTGCATGGCATCTGCGTAAACCATGGCATGAGTGCCAGGTACCTCTGATGCTTCATGTACGCTCATGATGACCTGAGCCAGCATTTCAGTGGTATCGACACCATCTTTCTCACCCGGTACGAGCATTTCCGGATTGGCATCTTTAAACATTGAGGGGGTAATAACCGAAATGTCTTCTTCTTCGAAGCCATTAGCCTTCAGGGCATCTACGGCTTCTAGTGCATCAGCTTCTGATGCATAAGCTTGCCCGATGGGGATGAGTTTCAGTAACGCCATGATGGCTCTCCTGCTGGTGTCTGGTTGCTAATTTTTACTATGAAAAGCATCAACCCCGCAAGCTGTTCGCGAACGGGGTTGATGTTCTACCTAGCCTCCGAAGAAGGCTGGAAACCACGTTGTGTTGCTCAAGATGGCGTAATGCACAACAAATGAAATTGCAGACACCCAACCTAAAAATAGAGGGATGCCGATTGAAGGCTTTACTACAAGCCACATTTTGCTTTGATTCATTGTGTATTACCTCAGCCGAGCCACGGGGTTAGTACGAATGCCAGAAAATGCGCAACCAATGCAATCGCGAAGAAAACGCGAGCGCCGTCAATGACGTGCTTGTGCAATTCTTCTGATTGGTTGACGGTAAGTCCTGTTGAAAATACCTGTTCGCTCATGGGGAGTTCTCCAAAATGCCGGAACAATCAAAATACGCGTGCACCACCTGCACGCAGGCGCCCAATGCGTTGTGCAAGGACTACACTGATCTTTTGTGAACACATTCACAGCGTATCTATGATCGTAAACAAGCGAAATCAAAGTGTCAACCAAGATTGTCAATTAGATTTGTCAACTTAAATTGACATGTCGAAAAGTATTATTGACCAGCGCCCATCAAACCGCCATGTTTGACCAAATGCTGCACTATATGACTAACTCCATCGCCATTTTTCATGTCACTAAATATGACAGGTTTGTCAACTCTGGCAGCGGCAGCATCGCTACGCATGTTGCCAAGGTTAGCCTCCACATGGGGTGCTAAGTCGGTTTTATTGATTATGAGTAGGTCGGAGCGGGTGATTGCTGGCCCGCCTTTGCGTGGAATGTCTTCGCCTTGGCAAACTGAAATAACGTACAACGTTAGATCAGCGAGTTCTGGAGAGAAGGTTGCCGCTAGGTTGTCGCCGCCAGATTCTATAAAAATGATATCTAGATCGCTGAATCGTTTCGACAGTGTATCCACAGCGCGTAGGTTTATAGACGCATCTTCGCGAATAGCTGTGTGCGGACAACCGCCAGTTTCAACCCCCAATACGCGATCAGTAGACAGTGCCTGCATGCGCACCAGAGCTTCAGCGTCCTCACGCGTATAGATGTCGTTGGTGATAACGGCAATCGAGTAGTCGTCTCGCATGGCTTTGCATAACTGAGCTACCAGGCTGGTTTTGCCTGAACCCACTGGTCCGCCAATGCCGACACGTAAAGCGGCTCTGTTTTTATGTGGCATGTTTATGTTTTTTGAGTTTTAGATGGGTGATGCACAATAGTGATGTAAGTTAGGCTAGGCAGACTAAGTGATGCAGATTCGACTGTGCTGCTCCTCATGTTCTATGGATGCCAAATCGATTAACAATGCGCAGCTGCCCAGATCATCTAAGGAACTCGTAATTGCCCGTTGGGCGCATTGCGCTATCACGGGCGTTAAGTTGGCAATAATTGACAGTGCTTGACTCTGACCCAAGGGCACAAGACGCGTACAGATCCAGACAAGATTGCTACTGGCTGACTGGATACTGGCTGGCAACAACAACTCTAAGGGAATTTTTGCCAAAGCTCCGCAGGCACCAATGGCCACTGGTAGTGCAATTTCATTGTCGACAAGTTCGGCAATAGCAGGAATTTTTTCGCACGTTACAGCAGCGGCTTGTGTGAATGCGTATCCGAGTTGCGTTGTTTCTGTGAGTCGCTCTGCGCCGGAGCATAATGCAAGTGCTAAATCGTTTATTGGGCGTAGTGCAATTTTATGGTTGTGGCTTTTTTTGTCTATCGCTTTACTGATCGCAGTGTAGCTAGAGACCAACAATACGGCATCGTTCCAGCCGCTTCCATTTTCGATAATACTGCGTATATAGTGTTCTGCCGATTTCTTATCGTTCAGTTGTACGCTTGCAATAGCGCTCTCCAAGCCATGACTACAGGTGAAAGAGCCAATAGGAAATGCGGCAGACATCCAAGTGTGAAGCGTTAGCTGGGCATTGATTTGTGAAGTGACACCAGCGTTGGTGCCAGAGTTTATATCAGGCATGTTCGTGATGGTGCGCGCCATGGGCATCACCGTATGCTCCACTTTGAGGATTGAATCCAGCCTGAATTTCGTGCACCTTGGCTCCCAGCTGTTCAAGCATCGTCTTGATGACAGGGTCGTGTCTTATGCGAATGTGATCTGACATAATTTGTGTGGCTAGGTGACGATTTCCTACGTGCCAAGTGAGCGCTAGTAAGTGTACTGGATCAACAGCAGATACTTCATACAGAGCTTCTGGCATAGCTTGCACGCGTATACCGCGTCCATCATCAAGTCTGAGAATGTCATCGTGTTTGAGTAGCGTAGCCTTTTCGAGTTCCAGCATGAATTCCATGCCGTTGTCAGTACTCAGCAGTATCCGTCTTCGGTGTCTATCGGTTTCATCGAGTGTTACCGTGTCGATGACATCAAGTTCGTTGTGATCGACTGTGTAGCAGGTGTTCATGGGAATCAGTTTTTTTAGAATAAAAAGTAGCGTTGTGCCATCGGTAACTCTTTCGCAGGTTCGCAGGTTAGTAACTCGCCATCAGCGCGAACATCATAGGTTTCTGGGTCTACTTCAATGTGTGGCGTTGCATTGTTGAGAATCATGCTGGCTTTACTGATGCCACTGCGCGTGTTGGTGACGGCTAGCATGTTCTTATCTGTGCCCAGCGATGATGCCAATGAATTGTCCAAAGCCGCTTGCGATACGAATGTTACGGCACTGTTGGTTAGTGACTTGCCAATACTGGCAAACATGGGGCGATAGTGCACGGGTTGTGGTGTAGAGATAGAGGCGTTTGGATCGCCCATGGGGGCTGCGGCGATACTGCCACCCAAAATCACCATCTCTGGCTTGACGCCAAAAAAAGCTGGATGCCATAAGCAAAGGTCAGCTCTCTTGCCGACTTCTATAGATCCAATATGTGTATCCAGGCCGTGCGCAATGGCCGGGTTAATGGTGTACTTGGCGATGTAACGACGAACCCGCAAATTGTCATTGTCACCGGATTCATCTTTCAGTCGGCCTCGCTGTTTTTTCATTTTATCAGCCGTTTGCCAAGTGCGAATCAGTACCTCGCCAACGCGCCCCATAGCCTGGCTATCGGAGGCAATAATAGAGAATGCGCCTACATCATGAAGGATATCTTCAGCGGCGATGGTTTCGCGACGAATGCGGCTTTCGGCAAAAGCGATGTCTTCAGGAATACTGCTATCGAGGTGATGGCAAACCATGAGCATGTCTAAATGCTCGTCTATCGTATTGATCGTGTAAGGACGGGTAGGATTAGTGGATGAGGGCAGGAAGTTGGGTAAAGAACACACTTTGATAATGTCCGGTGCATGACCACCACCTGCGCCTTCTGTGTGAAATGCATGAATGGTTCGTCCAGCTACCGCGTTTATTGTGCTCTCTACAAAGCCACTCTCATTGAGCGTGTCGGTATGAATCATGACCTGAACATCAAATTCGTCGGCTACATTCAAACAGCAGTTGATGGCTGCAGGCGTAGTGCCCCAATCTTCGTGCAGTTTTAGTGCGGCAGCACCGCCGAGTATCATCTCTTCCAGCGCTGCCGGCTCAGATGCGTTGCCTTTGCCAGCGAAGGCCAGGTTCATAGGTAGCGAGTCGGCTGCCTGAATCATGCGTGCCAGATGCCATGGGCCGGGCGTGCAGGTTGTGGCTAGTGTGCCATGAGCGGGGCCTGTGCCACCACCGAGCATGGTGGTGACTCCCGACATGAGTGCGTCATCGACTTGCTGCGGACAAATGAAATGTATGTGGCTATCAAATGCACCAGCGGTAAGGAGACGACCTTCAGCAGCTATCGCCTCTGTGCCGGGCCCTATGATGATATTGACGTTGTTCTGGGTATCGGGGTTGCCTGCTTTACCAATAGCGGTAATAACGCCATCTCGAAGACCCACATCGGCTTTGTAGATACCGGTGTGATCAACAATCAGCGCATTGGTTATCACGGTGTCTACGGCACCGTCTGCGCGGCTGGTTTGCGATTGCCCCATACCATCACGGATGACCTTACCGCCGCCGAATTTGACTTCGTCACCGTAGGTGCATAGATCGCGCTCCACTTCAATAATCAGATCGGTATCTGCCAGTCTGACTTTGTCGCCGGTGGTTGGGCCATACATGTTGGCGTAACTGTGTCGGCTTATGGTGACAGCCATTACAGAGCTCCCATTACGCTTGCGCGAAAACCAACCACGCGCCGTTTGCCGGTGTACGGCACCAACGACACATCCCGAGATTGTCCGGGTTCAAAACGCACGGCCGTACCCGCAGCAATATCCAGTCGATGGCCATGAGCGGCTTTCCTGTCAAATTCGAGTGCAGGATTACTTTCAGCAAAATGATAGTGGCTACCAACCTGAATGGGTCGATCACCGGTGTTGGCCACGTGTAAGGTTAGAACGGGTAGGTTCTCGTTAAGGGTTAGATCGCCTTTAGCGGTAATGATTTCACCTGGAATCATGGTGGTGGCCTTTATCGAATGGGTTGATGGACGGTAACCAGTTTCGTACCGTCAGGGAAAGTGGCTTCGACCTGTATTTCAGGAATCATTTCGCTAATGCCCGACATAACATCATCGCGGGTAATAACGTTTGCACCTTCGCTCATAAGCTGGGCAACGCTCTTGCCATCTCGTGCACCTTCAACCACGTAGTCGCAGATAAGAGCAATGGCTTCTGGGTGATTAAGTTTGACACCACGGGCGTGACGTTTTCTGGCAACCTCTGCCGCCATTGCAATCAGCAACTTATCTTTTTCGCGGGGTGTTAATTGCATAACTATACATTCCAGACTGTAGGTACAGGGCGTCCATCATTAAGGACAGCCACACAAGGTAGCAGAAAATTTCGCAAGTGATAGCTGTCAGTAGCTAAGACTCTGACAACCAGCCTATGGGGTAGGGCGCTTGCGCCAACTTGCACGCATTGATGGTGTAGTTTAGCCAGTTGGCGAATCTGCTGCACCGTATTATCTAGCCATTCTGAGCTTTTGTCGTTAACCAGAATAAGTGTACTTATTGCACGATGATGGTGCATGACACAGGGCGATTGAATATGACGCTGGTCTTGTATGTTTAATCTGAAATCTTCTGCGTGTAATAAGCGATCGTTGCGATAGATTCGCCAGCGATCATGAATGGCGATGTTGTCAATGCCCTCCTGCATGGCTTGCCTACCGAATACCAAGCTCTCAACCAATAGGGCTTCTGCACTGGTTTCAAGTTCGACGTTGAGGGTGCGGCTAAGTCTAGAACCATCAAATAAAATGGCTTCTTGCGGCAACCATTCCAGTCGCGCATTGTTGTCAACCTGCAGCGTTGTTTGCTGGCGGGCATCGGGGCCGTGAGAACGATAGATTTTTTCACACGCGGCTGTGCTGATGGACAGATGTGAGTTAGCGCAGGCGGTACCTTGCCAGTGAATACGATCATCACCCGTTAAGCCGCCCGCTGTGTTGATGAGTACCGCCTGCAAGGCGCTGGGTTGTGCGCTAGGTGCAACACTGGGAAAGCGGATACGCGCACTACCTTGCTGATAGAGCGTGTCGATGCTCGATGTAGTACCCACATTCTTTGAACTGATATGTGCTCGCGCATCGATGCGCTGCCTGCTATTCATACTTGCCAAATCTTACCTGTCATTCGTAATTCAAGACTAACCAACCATGCTAACAAGACTAGCCAACCCTATTAATTCGGTGCAACGCTTGCACGCGTTCGCAAATCAGCAGTGCAGGGGTATTCCGGATTAATTTCTATGGTGCCATGAGTGATTACCTGACTCATGGGTTCGGTTACGTTGAATTCACTACCCATGGCAAGAATGGGTTTCTTGACGGTGGCCGCTGGCGTATGGTGATTTTCATCGAAGCGAGCCAGCCTGCGTGCCTCAGCAACGTTTGCGTTGACAGGTACATCTTCGTAACCACGCCCACCTGGGTCACTGACATGGTAAGAACAGCCACCCAGACTTCGATTCGACCACGTATCGATAACATCAAAGACTAGGGGGGTATCGACTGGTATGTCCGGGTGTAAGGCAAACGTAGGCTGCCATGCTCTATAACGAACGCCAACAACATACTCGCCAGCAACGTGTGTAGCGCGCAGTGGTAACACATAGCCATTGCAGGTGATCTTGTAGCGGCTGTCTTTGTATCCTGTCACTTTGAGCTGCAGGCGTTCCATGGATGAATCCACATAACGAGCCATACCGCCCACAGACGCCTCTTCACCAAGTACATGCCAAGGCTCAATGCCTGCGCGCAGCTCCAGAGTGATGTCGTCAATTTGCCGGGTACCAAGCACTGGGAATCGAAATTCCCAGAAGGCGTCCAGCCATTGTTTATCAAACGGATAATCATGGTCTTTGAGATCTGCAATCACCTCGCTAATGTCATGCCATAAATAGTGCGGCAGCATAAAGCGATCGTGCAATTCTGTACCCCAACGAACTAGCTCACCTTTATACGGTTGCTTCCAGAATCGACTCACCAGACAGCGCACAAGCAAGGCTTGGACAATACTCATGCGCGCATGTGGTGGCATTTCAAACGCGCGCAGTTCAACGATTCCCAGTCTGCCTGCAGGACCATCGGGTGAATACAACTTGTCAACACAGATTTCTGCGCGGTGCGTGTTGCCCGTCATATCAATGAGCAGATTACGCAAAAGGCGATCAACCAACCACGGTCGATTAGTTTCACCTTCAGGTAGACGAGAGAGTGCCATCTCCAGTTCATACAGAGATTCGGAGCGTGCTTCGTCTATGCGGGGAGCTTGGCTCGTAGGGCCGACGAACATGCCTGAAAAAAGATAAGACAGGCTAGGGTGATGCTGCCAGAAAATAATGAGGCTGCGCAGCATATCGGGGCGACGTAGAAACGGGCTGTTTGCTGGTGTGTTTCCACCTAAGGTCATGTGGTTGCCACCGCCGGTGCCAGTGTGTCTACCATCAACCATGAATTTTTCAGCGCCCAGACGACTAAGGCGCGCTGCCTCGTACAGTGTCTCGGTTCTGTGGACAAGCTCATCGAAACTGGATGATGGATGAATATTGACTTCAATAACACCTGGGTCTGGAGTCAATCTGAATGATTGTAATCGCGCATCACGAGGTGGTTCGTAGCCCTCAATAACAGGCTTTACATCAGCTTCAATACAAGCCCGCTCCAATACTGCCATGAGTCGTACCCAGCTCTCAGCGCTCTTTAGTGGAGGCATAAACACGTACAGACAATCATCTCTGATTTCTACACACAAGGTGGTGCGGATGATTTTTTCGGAAAGTGTGCTCGTAGCCGTAATCTTTGTTTGTTGCAACGATGCAGCTGTACTTAGCGGCACTGCCGGGTCGAAGTTATCCTCGAGGATGATGTCTGCTTCTGCATCTTCGCTTTTGTCTTTTGGTAAGGAGTCGAGTGGTAATCTCAGACCTGCAGGTGAATCTCCAGGCACCAGAAAGACCTCTTTACGGCGAAGAGGCCACTGACCGGTCGCCCATTGCTGTTGTTCTTTGTCGAACTCCACGGGTAGCAGAAAACCGACGGGTTCATCAAGTCCTCGACTCAGTGTGTCTAGTAAGCGCTGACGCGAGCTGCCTTTTTTTAGGTCTAGATCTGCCAGAGCTGTTTCTACTGGCAGCATGGCCTCAAGTGTCAAGTGCTGCAGCGGATCTTCATACATGCCACGAACACACTGTTCATCAAGATTGAGATGCTTGCACACAGACTGCATCAGTGCACGAGCGGATTTTATATCGCAGGTGTATTGGCCCGGTGTACCTATTCGCGTCGGCTTTTGCCAGATGGCCTCGCCGTCAGTTCGCCAGTGCGTGATCAGTGCCCAACGTGGGGTGGGCTCCCCGGGGTACCACTTACCCTGCGCGTAAGACAAGATGCCTGCGGGTGCAAAAGCTTCTTTGAGTTTTTCAAGAAGAACGCAGGCACGCTCGAGTTTATGTTCACCCAACGCCGCAATGTTCCACTGAGCACTTTCCATGTCGTCTATGGAAACGAAGGTGGGCTCGCCGCCCATGGTGAGGCGGACGTCCTGCTCTAGCAGTTTTTCATCAACGGCATTGCCTAATGTGAGTACCTTGTTCCATGTGTTGTCATCGTAAGGCAGAGTGACTCTTGGGCGTTCGTCAATACGACTGATTCTGTTATGAAAATAGAAGTCGTCAGCGGCGGCACTAGCGCTTCCAGAGATCGGTGCAGCACTGGTAGGCTGAGGTGTGCAGGCCAATGGTATGTGCCCTTCGCCAGCAAACAGCCCTGACGTGGGGTCCATGCCTACCCAGCCCGCACCGGGAAGATAAACTTCTGCCCAGGCGTGTAAATCGGTGAAATCTGTACTGGTGCCTGATGGGCCATCCAGCGCTTTCACATCGGGAGCCAGCTGCACCAGATATCCGGATACAAACCGAGCAGCCATACCGAAATGACGTAAGATTTCTACCAATAGCCAACCACTATCGCGACAAGACCCGGTAGCCTGCGTTAGGGTTTGCTCACTGCTTTGAACGCCGGGCTCCATCCGCAGCTCATAACCCACATCGTTGTGCACTGCCTGATTAATAGCGATTAAAGCATCGATACTGCGACCTTTGGGTGGTCGGTTTTTTTCGAGCCATGCTTGTAATATTGTAGAGGGCTTGGAGTTTGCCAGGTAGGGTGCGAGCTCTTCTCGAGAGGCCTGGCTGTAAGTGAACGGGAATTCCTCGACCGACTCCTCAACGAAAAAATCAAAGGGGTTGATTACTGTCATCTGCGCGAGTAGATCAACCTTGACAGAAAATTCTTTGACTGGCTCATTAAAGACCAGACGCGCAAGGTAGTTACCGAACGGGTCTTGCTGCCAATTCAGAAAGTGATCTTTAGGCTCAATGTTCAGACTGTAGCTCAGTATTTGCGTGCGACAATGTGGTGCTGGCCGCAGGCGTATAACGTGAGGGTGCAGGGTTACCGGCTTGTTGTAGGAATAGATCGTTGTGTGATCGAGTGCTATCCGGATGCTCATTCACTATCCTGTGGCGGTAGAAAGTAGGTGTCGGCGATGGAGATGGCCACATCATTTATCGCCATTTGTAGAGAGTCGATAAATTGATGTAGGCGCAGTGGGTTCTGCGTTAATTCGCTCAGACTTTGTGTATTTAATACTTGTTTCAACGCTGCGATATTGGTTTTAGGCGCATCAGCGCCGTCAAACATGGCAAGCATGCTGTCTAGGTGATTGACACAAAATGCATAAGAGCGCGGCAGTGATTCGTTATGTAGCAGGAAGCGCAGGGTATCCTCGCCATTGATGGGGCGGCGAACATGTTGGCGGTACATTTGCACACCAGACAATGAACGTAGTACCCAGAGCCAGCGCTGTTGTCTATCAACCAGCGTGACATCGTTAGTTTGGATGAGCCACGATGATTGCACGTCGATGATGCGTGAGGTCATGTCAGCACGTTCAAGAACACAGCCTACACGCATAAAGCGATAAGCAATATCGTGGTACATGGTGCTACTGATGTTGCCAGCGATAGCCAGTAAGCGAGTTTGTACGCTAGCGAGGAAAGTACTTCTTTCACGCGGATTGATGATGGCATCGGCAATGTGCTGTCGAACGAACCTGCAGGCGCCATTGATGGCTTCGTAGCTACTGCGAGGGAGTACATCTCGGCAACTGCGAAGATTACTATGTATTGCCTGAAAGGTGCTGAACAGTGATCCGGGGTTGTCTTCATCGACCAGTAGAAATTGACAAACGCTGTTTTCGTCTGCTCTGCCGTATTTTTGCTCGAATTGCTCGTCTAGCGAGTTAATTATGATGAGCGGGATCCATCCTAGGTGTTCTTCTACCTCGGGATGATCCAGTAACATACGGCTGTGTACATCGATCAGGCGAACGGTGTTTTCAGCGCGTTCCAGATAGCGACTCAACCAGTAGATATTTTCGGCGACACGTGCAAGCAATGTTCTATTCCGTTGTAACGTTGTTGTGAGCGTGCGGTTGCACTACCCATGTGTCTTTGCTACCACCACCTTGTGATGAATTGACCACCAATGAACCCTCTACCATGGCAACTCGCGTGAGTCCGCCGGTGGTTACGTTGAGTTCTTCACCCTGCAAAATAAAGGGGCGTAAGTCGATATGGCGTGCCTTGAATTCGCCGTTACTCAGGGTCGGGCAAGTGGACAAAGTGATGGTAGGTTGGCCAATGTAATTGCGAGGATTGTTGTTGATGTTCTTGATCATGTCTGCACGTTCTTCGGCTGTGCTCATGGGGCCGATAAGCATGCCGTACCCGCCTGATTCGTTGGCAGGTTTTACCACCAGAGACGCCAGATTTTCAATTACGTATTCACGCTCTTCCGCTTGTTCACACCGGTAGGTGGGTACATTGTTTATCAATGGTTCCTCATCCAGATAGTATTTAATAATCTCAGGTACGTAAGAATAAATGACTTTGTCGTCAGCAACACCTGCACCGGGTGCATTAGCGATAGCCACTTTGCCATCACGCCACGATTTCATTAATCCGGCAACACCAAGTGTTGACTCTGGGTTAAAGCATTCTGGATCAATGAATTCATCATCGACTCGGCGATAGATAATGTGTACGGGTCTTGGTCCATGCACGGTTCTCATGTTGACGTAGCCTTCTTCGTCAACGAAGAGGTCGCGACCTTCCACGAGTTCGGCGCCGATTTCCTGAGCAAGAAAACAGTGTTCAAAGTAGGCTGAGTTGAAAACCCCCGGGGTTAATACGCAAATGGTGGGGTTTTCGAGATCGCTTAGCGATATCAGCATTGATCTGAGGTTGGAGGTGTATGTGCTTACTGGTAAAACGTAAGACTGGCGAAACACTTCTGGTAGAGCACGCTTCATGACTTCGCGGTTCTCAATCATGTAAGACACACCAGAGGGCACGCGTAGGTTGTCTTCGAGTACATAGAGGGTGCCGTCTTCACCACGGACTAGATCGCTGCCACAGATATGTGCCCACACGCGGTGAGGTGGCTTCATGCCAACACATTCAGAGCGGAAATTGCTGGATGACCGAATCAATTCAATAGGCACAATTCCATCTTTTAGAATGTGTTGTTCGTTATAGATATCGTCGATGAATTTATTCAAAGCTCGGAGGCGTTGTTTGAGCCCCTTTTCTATTTCGCCCCATTCTTGTGCATCAATAATGCGCGGGATAATGTCCAGAGGCCACTCGCGATCAATATTGCCTTTTTCAGAATAAACGGTGAACGTGATTCCCATTTGCTCTATGGCCAGCTGCGCGGCTTGTTGGCGGCTTTCCAGTTCCTCATTACTCAAAGAATTGAACCAGTGGGTCAGGTTTTTTGAAACAGCACGACTGCTGCCATCTTGAGTGATAAGCTCGTCGAACCCGGGACTGTCGTACGCACTCCAGCGATCGCTCATAGACGGGTAGCTCCGTAGTTGATGTATTGACATCGGTGCGAACTCACGAATGATCTCGCAGACAAACTCACGGAGCCTACATTTCCTGTGTAAACACCGGCCCGAAAAGACCGACCGCTGACCAACTATAACAGCAGATTCAAACAGTTACCAAGTATTTAATTTGCACTAAAGTTCGTGCTATCGATTGCACTATTGTGATTCTTTGATGCACTAGGAGGATGCAATAGGTACCGATGACAGTTTGAATTCACTTGTTCGTGTCACGTCAACAGCTACGGTTAAGGTATGCTCACCACCCCCGTACACAACGCCTTTTATTGGTGTTACGTCAGCATAGTCTCTGCCCCATGCTGTGGTTATGTATTGCGCATCGGGGCGTTTATTGTTGGTTGGGTCAAAGTCATACCAGCCATTATTTGCGTCATACACAGAGAACCAAGCATGTGATGCGTCGCTACCTTGTAGTTTTTTCTGGCCCGGGGGCGGTAAGGTTTCCAGATACCCGCTGACATATCGAGCGGGTATGCCCTGACGCCTTAGAGCTGCAATAGCCAGATGCGCGAAGTCTTGGCATACGCCACGGCGGTTGGCGTAAATTTCACTAAGCGGCGTTACTAGTGTTGAGAATCCAGGATCGTATCGGAACGTGGAGTAGATATGCTCCATCAGTGCATGTGCATACTCGAGAACGCCTAACTTTTGTATGGGTAGTTCATTGATGAAATCATCGAGCACACTAGAGGCTTGAATAAACGGCGAGGGCAGTAGGCAATCGATGGCCATAAGTTCATCGGAGCTCTTCGCTGACGTCAACCCTATTGCGTTGCCTGCTACGTTTAATGATGAAGGCAGTGGCGGTAATGTGTCGGTAGTTTCAACCAGTGAGGTGACGACAATATCGCACTCCCGATGCAGGTTGCTCAGTGAAAACAACGTGCTCTTATTGCCGTAAACATCAACTGATTCATTGAAGGTGTCTGGTTCAGGTGTCACCTGCACCAGTGTTTCAAGGCACGTTTGTAAATTGGTTTGTCGAGGTTGCAGGCACACATGGTTGTGCGACTGGCTGGCACTTTCGCTATAGCTGTAATTTGTGCGGTGCTTGATGTGCAGTATCATTCTGACGGGTTTCCTGGCTGTACTATCGGGCTTAGATCTGCCAGTTGTTGCCCTGTTTGCACATGAGAAAAATAATTTGCAGTCAGTATGTCTGCCATCTGCACTGGCATTGCTTGCAACACGTTCAGTAATCGTGTGAGTGTCTGTCGTGATTCTTTAGAGGCACTGAGCAATTGCCCGGGTTCTGCCAATTGGACACGACTTAAACTCGATATGCTTAACCGGCTTAACTCATCAGCTTGTGATAGAGATCGTCTTCCGGGAAGTAATTCTATGGTGTGGTGAACTTGCTTGAGTTGATATGCTAACGATCGAGGATTAAATTCGTCTAATAACAATAAACGCAAAACGAGCGATGTATCGATCTGACTTCTATAACGGCTTCGGTAAGTCATTACACTGTCAAATAGTTTCAATAAGGTTTCGAGAAGCAGTACATCATCGTTTTCTTCGAGGGTCATGACGTCCAGAACAGCGCAGGTGTGTTGCACACGTTCGAGTCGCCTACCCAGCATCATGAAACGCCAACCATCACCGTGTGTGAAGTTCTCATGGGCAAGCCCTGCAAACGTTGACAACAGCATCAAGGTATTGTTCAACAACTCATTGTTTTTTCGCAACGTGTCGATGTCGTCAAACATGGCCAGGGAGGTAGGATTGACAACGAGCTCAGTGCGAACATCTTCCAGTTGGTTGAACACGCGTAGCAACTCATCTGATACTCGGTCACGAGCACTCGACGCGCTGTGCTGAAGGGCGTTTAGTACATCGGGTAAGGAGCCTGCTCGCCCTGGCTCATGCATCAGTGAGAGCAATTCGCTCTGCGGCTCTAGCAGGCGTTTTTCACCACCTTTGCCGACGAAACCCGGAAGTGTGCCGGTTGCCTGAGTTGTCGCTCTGAGAATGGCCGACAGCACCACCGATACCGTTGCCGGATCTTGTGTGTCGCTACCGAAGCTCTCTTCTTCGAGTGTTTGGAATACCGACCGTAGCAGTCGTACTGACATTTCGCAGCGCTCAGCGTTACGGCCCATCCAGAATAAATTTTCGGCTACTCGGCTTGGTAATTCACCGTCAAGCACGGCAAAGTTTGACTGTGCATTTTTCCCGCCTAGCAACGATACTGGCATAACGGGTGCGTCGGCGATCACCCAAGTGTCTTTGGTGCCTTGTAGGGCATCAAAAGGCTTCCGGCTACCGTTTGTTTGTGTGTCCAGCAGGGATAAGCCTCCGGCCATTGTGGAGAATTTATCTTGATCTCTAGCTGAAAAGCAACGAATGGTGACCTGCTGTAGCACCTGCCCGGCGTTGTTGTACGCAGGCACAACCGACCTGTCCAGACGTTCTTGAGCAACGTAGCGATGCGGCGTCAGGCTAATGTTGTTGTGCAGTTTTTCTAACTGCGCCTCGCTCATTAATCGCGGATCAAATAGTTGTCCTTGAGAATCCACATCTCTGAACAATAATTCATCGCGATTTGCCATGACGTGTTGGTGGTGATCTTCCTGCCCCAGCCAGTAGGTGGGAGGGCCTTGTAGCTCAAGCTCTTGTCCGAGCAAATGCTGACACAAAATAGGCAAGTAGGCGTTCAAAGCGGGGTTTTCAAGAACCCCTGAACCCAATGGATTGATGATTTTGACACCGCCTGTTCTTACTGCCTGAAACAGGCCTGTTATGCCGCTTGCGCCAGACTGCGCGTTGGCCATTGGATCAAGATCAGCATCGGAGACAAAGCGGAAAATAACTGAAACTCGCTGCAGGCCGGATACAGTGCGCAGGAACACGCGATCGTCGCGCACGGTGAGGTCGCCGGCTTGAACCAGGGTATAGCCCAGGTATTTGGCGAGAAATGCGTATTCAAAATAATGCGGATGATCAGGCCCGGAAGCTAGCATTACGGCGCGCCCGTCGCGCTCAGATAATTCACCGATAATGTTTTGTAAATGCTTGAAATAGCCGGCTATTCGGTGAACTCGACATTCACGGAACAGTCTGGGCAGCGTTTGCGAGAGTACAAGGCGGTTTTCCAGTGTGTAACCGATTCCTTCCGGGTACTGGCAAACATCGTCAACGACGTACCACTTACCAGAGGGCGAGCGCGAAATATCAGCTGAGAACATGGGCATATCTTGCTGAGGCGTCAGGTTTACTGCATCGCGCAGGTAGCCTTTGTGCGCGAAAATCAGCGCTGGTGGAATCAAACCTTCCTTCAGCAGATGCTGCTGGGAGTAAATATCATTAAATATCGCTTGCTTTAACGTTGCTCTTTGCTCTAGTCCCGAACTGATTTTCTTCCAGTCGTCAGACTCTATGATCATTGGCGCAAGGTCAAGATTCCAGGGTCTTGAGGCGTGCTGCTCATCAGACAGAGGGCTGTAGGCTATACCGTTGGTGCGTAATTGCCGAGCGATGTCTTGTTGGCGCTTTTGAACCTCAAGCTCGTTAAAGCCTTCCAGAACGCCCATCACGCGTTGCCAATTTGGCCGCATGGAGCCGTCTGCAGTTCGCGTTTCGTGGTAAAGATTGGAAAGGTTGTTAGCCATAAGGGCAGAGGGCATAAGTGACTAAGTCTTAGTTATTGGGTTCTGTTACGTTCTTCGCGTCGCAGAAGAGGGATCAGGTAGGCATAATAGAGCGTATGAGTTTTTTTTTATTGTGTTTAACCTATTCAGGGGAAGTTTTACCATGAGCAACGCAGAACAGTCCATCGCGGCACACATCGAAAGCGGTTTTTTCAGTGCCACGCTGGCCGATGTCGATCCGCTAATCCAAGGTTCAATCGACAATGAACTTGGACGACAGCAACACGAAATCGAGCTAATCGCCTCTGAGAACATTGTGTCCGCTGCGGTATTGGAGGCGCAAGGCTCTGTTATGACCAACAAATACGCAGAAGGCTATCCTGGTAAACGCTATTACGGTGGCTGTGAGCATGTTGATACGGCTGAATCACTTGCCATCGAACGCGCCTGCAAGCTCTATAACTGCGATTACGTCAACGTGCAGCCACATTCTGGTGCGCAGGCTAATCAGGCTGTGTTTTTGGCGTTGATCAAACCTGGTGATACTTTCATGGGCATGGATCTAGCGGCAGGCGGCCATCTGACGCACGGTTCACCGGTGAACCAATCGGGTAAATGGTTCAACGCTGTGACCTACGGCGTAGATCCCTCCACGCACCTGATCGACTATGACGCGCTCGAAGCGCAAGTGCTGGAACACAAGCCTGCGCTGATCATCGCAGGCGGTTCGGCGTACCCCAGACAAATCGATTTCGCACGGTTTCGCGCTGTTGCCGATAAAGTGGGCGCTTGGTTTATGGTCGATATGGCACATTTTTCAGGTTTGGTCGCTGCGGGTGAGCATCCTAATCCCCTCGATCATGCTCATGTGGTAACCACCACAACCCACAAAACTCTACGTGGCCCGCGCGGCGGCATGATTCTCAGCAGAGACGCCGATCTGGGCAAGAAATTCAACTCCGCTGTATTTCCAGGTTTGCAAGGTGGCCCATTAATGCACGTAATAGCCGCAAAGGCTGTGGCCTTCGGTGAGGCACTTCAACCTAGCTTCAAGATCTATCAGCAAGCCGTTATCAGCAATGCCAAGGTATTGGCTGCGACTTTGGCAGCTGGCGGACTCGATATGGTTTCTGGCGGCACGGACACCCACGTTACATTGGTCGATCTACGCCCTAAAAACGTCACTGGCAAAGCGGCAGAGGCGGCGTTGGGTAGAGCTGGAATTACCTGTAACAAAAACAGTATTCCTTTCGATCCGGCATCGCCTTTTGTCACTTCAGGCGTGCGCTTGGGTACACCAGCTGCCACCACGCGAGGTTTTGGGAACGCTGAATTTAAACAGGTTGGTGAGCTTATTCTGCGTGTCATTGACGGTCTTGCCAGTAATGGGGAAGAAGGCAATGCAGCGGTGGAAAAAGCGGTAGAAACCGAAGTGCGCGCATTAACCGATCGCTTCCCCATCTATGGGTAACAGGCTTGCAGTTGTGACCGGTGCCCAGCGTGGTATCGGTCTAGCCATTGCGCGGGCACTCGCGTGTTCCGGTCACGATGTGGTGGTTGCTGATTTACACGCGCAAAACAGCGCCTCATGGTTTCGTGAACATTGGGGCTGCAGTGCACGCGTGCATTGCCTGAAGGTAGACGTATCGGATGAAGGCAGTGTTTGCAGCTTGTTTGATCAGATACAAACCTTAGGACTCTCTGTTCCGGATGTGTTGATTAATAACGCAGCAACGCAGGTGTGGGGTCCGCTAGTGGATATGTCGCTGGAGGACTGGAATCGAACGTTGTCAGTTAATGTGACAGGTACATTTTTAATGACTCGGGAATTTGCACGTCGCCAAGGTGAGGTGTCGGCAACAAAGGGTGCCATTGTTAATATGGGCTCTGGTTGCAATCATCTGGCGTTTCCTGATCTATCTGCTTATGTGTCGTCAAAAGGTGCGGTAGAAATGTTTACCAAGGCCGCTAGTTTAGAGCTTGGCAAGCAGGGTATACGCGTTAATTGCATCGCACCTGGTGCGATAGAAACTGATCGCACTCAAGCTGAAACAGACAACTACTCCGATAGCTGGTCACCGCTAACGCCGCTCAATAGAGTTGGCACGGTTAACGATGTTGCCAACGCAGTGGTAGCGCTGGTAGGAGATAACATGGGTTTTGTCTCAGGTGAAACCATCCGCGTTGATGGAGGTTTGTTCGGCAGGGCTGTGTGGCCAGATTCGTACTAGATACAATACGGGTCGCGATACAAGGGCATGAGCTTTCTGATAAGGATTGCAGAACGGTAGCCACTGATCACTAATCACTGATCAATGGTGGTCACGCCTGCATTTTTTAGTTCTCTTGAGCGGTCTATTGTGGACGTAAGGAGAATGACTGGTGCCAAGCCTACGAGCACGATCAACAATGAGCCTAATGCGGCTTCACCGATGAGCTCGTCAGAGGCAAACTGATACACATGCGTTGCCAGGGTGTCAAAATTGAACGGGCGTAATATCAGTGTTGCGGGCAGCTCTTTCATGCCGTCGACGAACACGACCAGGGCGGCAGTTAGCACGCCACTTTTCATTAAGGGTACGTGGATTCGGGTGAGTATTGTCAATGGTGAATGCCCTAGAGAACGCGCAGCATCATCCATGTGCGGACTAATTTTTCGCATACTAGCGTCGACAGAGCCGTAGGCGACAGCCAAGAATCTTACGGTATAGGCAAACACGAGCGCAAAGATAGTACCGCTAAGCAACAAGCCAGTAGAGAATCCAAAGTGTTCACGCATGAACGCATCCACGGCGTTGTCGACGCTCGCAAATGGGATAATAACGCCGATTGCCAACACAGCGCCCGGTACCGCATAGCCCAGACTTGCCACGGTTACGCTGGTTTTTAATAGCTTAGTGGGCTGCAGACGTACGCTGTAACTTAGCAATATGCCGATAAGCACGGCGGTAACAGCGGCTATAGCTGACAAGGTGATCGAATTAAAGGCGATTTGTCGAAAGTCTGGAGTCCATGAAACCTCGAAATAGGTGATGGAATAACCTACCAGTACCCAGGCCGGAATGATGAAGCCCAGCAACACAGGCAATAAGCAGATGGCCACAGCCCACGCTGCACGTTTGCCGTGCAGGGGTTTTCGACTTAGCTGTCGAAAACGGGTGGCTGTTGGTTGATAGTTTTCCTGATGTTTGCGACTGACTTTCTCTATCCCCACCAGCATCAAGACAAAGACCAGCAGCAAGGAGGCGATCTGAGCTCCACCGCCCAGATTATTCATACCTAGCCATACATCGTACAAACCCGCGGTGAGGGTACGCACGGCAAAGTAATCAACGGTACCAAAATCATTTAGTGTTTCCATTAGCGCCATGGCTAATCCTACGGCTATAGCTGGACGCGCCATAGGCAAGGCAACACGCAGAAACAGCCCGCGTGATTGCCCTCCCAACACCCGAGCGGCTTCAAGCACGGAGGCTGATTGCTCCAGAAATGCAGCACGTGATAGTAGATAAACGTAGGGATAGAGCACGAGCGTCATCATGACAATGGCTCCGGGCAACGAACGGATGGTGGGAAACCAGTAATCGCTGGCCAATCGCCAGCCAAAGGCGGCTCTTAGGGAAGATTGCACAGGACCCGCGAATTCAAGCAGATCGGTGTAGATGTAAGCGATAACATAGGCTGGCACCGCAAATGGCAGTAACAGTGCCCAGTTGAATATTCGCCGGCCAGGAAATTCGTAATGGGTAACCAGCCACGCAGTGCTTACACCGATAGTACAAGTGCCGACAGCGACTCCAATCATCAGGCCCAATGTGGTTAACACATAGTCAGCAAGTACAGTATCAAACAGATGGGGCCATATATTTTCTTGTGGATTGAAGGCCAGCCAGATCACCGATAAGACCGGTAACAGCACAATGAACGCAATGGCTAAGGCCATGAGTGTCCAGACACTAGGGGCTTGCCTTGTCTGCCGCTGATGAGTCGATCCAGGCAGATTGGTGACGTGATCTTGTTCAGTTTTGGCGCTGACGTACATGACCATGGGCCTAGACATCTGCGTGGGCTGCTCATGCACCAGAGAGTTGGGCACTCCTTTGGCATCCGCCTCAGCACCAAGTTCGGCGCTTGACTGGCGATTTGGCCAGCGAACGTTTCTTGGCGAGCGCGATTTATAGTCAGCCGACGAACCCCAAGGGGTTTTCACTCGGCCTATGATCGGGGCTGCAGATCGTTCTGAACCTGCACGGCCTTTAATGGCGTCTGACAAATCAATCTTTGGTGATTTCATACCTGTAGCTGGATTGATTTATCGAAGAAGGAGGGGGCTAGGGGTTGTTCAAGAAAGCTATATGTTGGACAAAATCTTTATAATATACGAGCGTAATACGAATCATTCCTATTATCAACCACATTCTTTATAGGGTGATACGTTTGACAGGTTGTTTGCTCTATTTCCTGTGCACGGCCTTGTTTGATCTCAACAGACCTTTTTCGGGAGCGAACAAGAAGCTGACAATAAAAAGTACTGTGAGAATGACAACAATGGTGGGTGCAGGTGCACTGTCGATGTGGTAACTGAGCAAAATTCCGCTAAAGCAAGCAAACACACAAATAAGCATTGACCACCACAGCATGTGCTCAAACCGATTACACAACTGAAAGCTGATTGCCCCTGGAGCTATCAAAACGGCAATAACCAAAATGATGCCAACAGCGTCGATCGAGGCCACAATAACCAAAGACAACATAGCGAGTAGTCCGTAGTGCAACACTTTGACATTGAGGCCCACCACGCGCGCGTGTTGTGCATCGAAGGCGAACAGCATGAAGTCACGACGTTTAAGAATGAGCAGTGCCAAGGCGGGTAATGTTAAACAGGCTGTTAATAGTATGTCTGACCAGTTGACACCAAGAACATCACCAAACAGGACATGATCAAGATGCAGGTCGGTGTTTATTTTCGTGAACATCGCAACACCTAAAGCGAATAGCCCACTAAATACCACACCCATTACGGTGTCCTCTTTTAGTCGGCTGTTTTCGGTGAGATAACCGGTAGATATGGCACACACCATGCCCGACACAAAAGCACCAATAATCATGGGTATGCCCAGTAAATAGGCCACGACAATACCAGGCAGCACAGCGTGCGATATCGCATCGCCCATCAGTGACCAGCCCTTGAGTACAAGAAGACAAGACAAAGCACCAGCGGTCACGGAAACAAGTAATGCGATGAGCAGTGCTTGTTGCATGAAGTCCAATGTGAATGGCTCAAATAGCATGTTGAGAAAATTCACTCACTTGCCTCTGATTTGTCTACATCACGTGCAGCTCTGGATTCTTTGAATTTCTGGCGAGCCCGGCGCTTATTAGCAAGCACGCCATGTTTGGGCGCCCAGACAAATGCAGCAAGGAACAATAAAGTTTGTAACAATACAATAACGGCCCCTGTTGCGCCGTCCAGAAAAAAGCTTAAGTACGCACCAACAGCACTACTGAAAAATCCTAGCGCCACACTCACCTGTAAAAGCCTGCCGAAGCGGTCAGTTAATAAGTAGGCCGTAGCGCCCGGTGTCACTACCATCGCGATGACCAGAAAAGCACCCACTGTTTGTAACGCTGCCACTGTGGCTGCACTGAGCAACGTAAAAAAGAGGATTTTCAAGCGTTTTACTTTCATGCCGATGGAGTGGGCATGAGTTTCATCGAAAAAAATCACCATAAAGTCCTTCCAAAATACCAGAAGGCAGGTGAGTGTGATGAATCCGATAATAACTAGCTGCAAAGCGTCGAAGGGTGTAACGGCCAGAATATTGCCAAAGACGATGGTCTGAATGTTGACCGAGGAGGGCGCAAGCGAGGCCATGAATAAACCAAGGCCAAAGAAGCCGGTAAAAATGAGGCCAATGACCGCGTCGTTTCTTAATGCTGTGCGCTGCGAAATAAACAGCATCGAGGCCGCCGCAAGCCCGCCTGAAATAAAAGCCCCTAGAGAGTAGGGAATGCCCAGCATATAGGCACCAGCGACTCCGGGAACCACAGAGTGCGATAAGGCATCGCCTATGAGCGACCAACCCTTAAGCATAAGGTAGGCACTCAGGAAAGCGCAGATTACACCGACCAGTGCACTGGCCCAGATCGCATTGACCATGTATGAGTAACTGAAGGGCTGAAGCAGGATGTCAATCAACGGGCTTGTCTTCCGTGGTGACAGGGCCTTCACTATTATTGCTTTCGCTATCGCCATAAAGCACGAAAGGACGCTCATCGTCGGAGATGACTGTCACTTGCCGTTGGTCATCATCATCGTGAAGTTGCGTGCTATCGAGTACGTGAAATCGCAGCGCTCCACCAAACGCCTGTTGTAGATTTTTTTGCGTGAAAACGGTTTCTGTATTGCCAGCATCAAGCACTCTATTGTTGACCAATACTACCTGGTCGCAGAAGTGCGGCACACTACCTAAGTTATGTGTTGATACCAACATGACTCGGCCTTCGTCACGCATTTCCTTGAGCAAATCAATGATGGCATCTTCGGTAGCTACATCGACACCGGTAAACGGCTCGTCTAGCAGGATAACTTTGCCTTCTTGGGCCAAAGCCCGTGCCAGAAATACGCGTTTTTTCTGCCCTCCGGATAATTCGCCGATTTGGCGATGCCGATATTCGCTCATGCTGACTCTGGCCAGTGCCTGATCAACTTGTCGCTTATCTTCTTCACTAGCTCGGCGCAGGAAACCCATATGCCCGTAGCGCCCCATCATGACAACATCTTCAACCAATACAGGGAAGTTCCAGTCTACTTCCTCGTTTTGAGGGACATAAGCCACGGTGTTACGCGCCAACGCTTTTCCTGTAGCGTGACCTAGCATAGTGATACTGCCACTAGCCAGTGGCACTAGGCCCATTAGGGCTTTGAACAAGGTAGATTTGCCTGAGCCATTCACACCAACCAGAGCACAAATGGTGGATGTTGGAATCGAGAAGCTGGCATCGCTTAAAGCGACATTGCCATTTCTGTAAACCACGCTGACATCACTTGCGCAGATGCCACTGCCGGGCGCTTCAAGCGCCTGACGTTCGCGCAGCGCAATTCGTTCACCTCGCAAGCTGACTGAATCAAGTGTTTGTACCTGACTACTGCCGCTGCTTGATGCGGTGTTCATTGTCGTTTCTCGAGGCCTTCAAGGATGCCTTGCACTATGGTTTCGGTAGTTATCCTCAAGAGGTCGATGTACGTTGGAACTGGACCATCAGTTTTGCTTAGCGAGTCAACATAGAGCACGCCACCGTAGTGCGAGCCTGTTTCGCGAGCCACTTGCTGTGCAGGCTTTGGCGAAACCGTGCTTTCACTAAACACAGCGGCAATGTTGTTTTGCCTGACAGTGTCTATCACGTTGCGCACTTGTTGCGGGGTGCCTTGAGAATCCGCGTTGATTGGCCAGAGATACAGTTCTTTCAAACCTAGATCACGTGTTAAATAGCTGAAGGCACCTTCGCTGGTCACCAGCCAGCGATGTTCTTCGTCAATAGCGGATAACTGTTCACGCAATGGTTCTATGACAGCGTTGATTTGTGCTTTGTAGTTTTCAGCGTTGGCTCTATAAATATCGGCATTAGCAGCATCGGCACTGCTTAAGGCCTTTTCAATGTTGTCTACATAAATGAGCGCATCACTAGGGCTCATCCAAGCGTGGGGGTTGGGCAGGCCATCGTAGGGACCCGCGCCAATACTCATGGGTTCTATGCCGTCGGTAACAATGGCCGCTGGGACGCCATCAAGGCGTTCGAGAAATTTCTCAAACCACAATTCGAGATTCATCCCGTTCCACAGAATCAGATCTGCGCCACGCGTGCGACCAATATCCCTGGGGGTTGGCTGGTAGTTGTGGATCTCTGCGCCGGGTTTGGTGATGGACACGATCTCTGCTGCATCGCCTGCAACATGGCTGGCCATGTCTGCCAGAACGGTAAAACTGGTGACTACTTTGAGTTTTTCAGCGGCTGAGGCGCTTTGGGACAAAAATGCAGGCACTAGACCTAACACCACCGTGCACGCGCACAAAAACTTCCTCACTTTTATTCCCCAAGTTTAGCCTAGGCTTAGTTTATATCGTTCGAATAAAATTACAAGATCATGGCATAATATATTTCCAGTTATTCACTGAAATTCACTAATTAGTATTTATGGGTTCCAAAGCAACAGAGGCAAAACTCGACCGCCCATTGCAGGACGCGGATGTTCAAGCGGAAGCATTCGCTGTGGTGCGTCAAGCGCATCTCATGGAGACCACCGAGGACTACGTGGAACTGATTGACGATCTCATCAGTTCGCAAGGCGAGGCTCGTCTGGTAGAGGTGGCAGAACGCCTGGGTATCTCTCAGCCTAGTGCCAACAAGACCATCGCCCGATTGCAACGCGAGGGTTACGTCACCAGCGAACCCTACAGGTCTATATTCCTAACGCCTAAGGGTCGTACGCTGGCGGCCACCGTGCGCGCGCGCCACGATCTTGTTTATCGCTTTCTACGATGTATTGGCGTCAGTGAAGAAATCGCAAAAATTGACTCTGAAGGGGTCGAGCATCATGTCTCGCAAGAGACGCTGGATGCGTTTCAGCGAATCATCAACAATCAGGAAGCCGAATGAAGCTGACCCTACGCCGTCCCGATGACTGGCATTTGCATCTGCGAGACAACGACATGCTCGCAGCTGTTGCCGGCGTTAGCGCGGCACGTTTTGCACGTGCCTTGATCATGCCCAATCTGGTGCCACCAGTGGTGACTCGCGCAGACGCGATAGCTTACCGGACACGCATTACGGAGGCTGTGGGCGGCGCTAGTTTTACACCTTGTATGACTCTGTATCTCACCGAAAACACCCAGCCTGATGAAGTAGTACAGGCTGCAAAGGATGGCACCGTATTAGCAGTGAAATTATATCCAGCTGGCGCCACCACTAATTCTGCCTCAGGCGTGGCTGATCTTTCGAAGGTCATGCCTGTGCTAGAGGCTATGGCAGAAAACAACATTGTTCTTTGCGTTCATGGTGAGGTCACCCATTCAGCGGTTGATATCTTTGATCGTGAAGCACGGTTTATAGACACTGTGCTTGATCCTCTGAGGTCGCAATTACCCGAGCTTCGAGTCGTCATGGAACACATAACAACGCGACAGGCAGCAGAGTATGTGACCAGTAGTACGGGCAATCTGGCGGCCAGCATTACCACGCATCACCTGATGATTAATCGTAATCACATGCTGGCAGGCGGCATCAGGCCGCATTACTATTGCTTGCCCATCGTGAAGCGCGAATCCCATCGGGAAGCGCTGGTTGCGGTGGCAAGCTCGGGTGATCCCCGCTTTTTTCTAGGCACTGATAGTGCGCCGCATACAAAGAGTACCAAACTTAGTGATTGTGGATGTGCCGGCATATTCAATGCTGCAAACACGATGGAGTGTCTGGCAAGCTTGTTTGAAGAGCACGATGCCCTAGATATGCTAGAAGGTTTTACCTCTGTGAATGGTGCAAATTGGTATGGCCTTGCGCTGAACGAAGATACCATCACATTGGAGAAACGAGATGAGCCTTTGCCTATTCCTGAGCCCATCGCCATTGGAGATGATGTAGTCGTACCCTTTGATCCTGCGCGCCCTATTTACTGGCATCAAATTTAGCCTAATAATTATTTGACTGACAAATACTCTTACCTATGTTTACATCGCCTTATGCAACGCCTGAAGAGATGGCTAGCCTGACAGCTCGTATGTTGTTGGAAATACAAGCCGTACACTTTCGTACAGATGAGCCTTATATTTTTACGTCAGGCTTAGCCAGTCCGGTTTATATCGATTGCCGGAAACTCATTTCCTACCCGCGTATACGTTCTACGCTCATGGATTTCGCGGTTTCAAACTTAGTGCGAAATGTCGGGTACGAGTCGTTCGATGCAGTAGCAGGCGGAGAGACAGCCGGCATTCCATTTGCTGCATGGATTGCTGAACGTATGCAACTACCTATGCAATATGTGCGGAAAAAACCAAAAGGCTTTGGTCGTGATGCACGTATTGAAGGTGATATATCGGAAGGCCAGCGGGTGCTGTTGGTTGAAGATTTAACCACCGATGGCGGTTCGAAATTGAGCTTTGCGCAAGCCATACGCGATGCGGGTGCAACGTGTGATCACACCTTGGTGGTGTTCTACTACGATATCTTTAAGCAAACCCCAGAAAATCTTGATAAGGCTGGTTTGCAGTTGCATTACCTTGCAACGTGGTGGGATGTGTTGGCAGAATCGCGCAAGCAAGGGCATTTTAGTGATGAGACGCATACGCAAGTTGAGGCTTTCCTGAACGATCCCTTGGCTTGGTCTGAGGCGAATGGTGGCAAGTACGTGCCTAAATCCTAGTGCTCGATGTTTACCATTGATATTTAAGGGCTAACGTTTGTTAGCCCAAAGTGGGGCCGCGCTTCAGGATCTGTTATTACAGATCCTTTGCTAGACGCAGAGCGTCGTAAATAGCGGCATGTGTATTTCTGGCACTCACGGCATCGCCAATTCGAAACAGTTGAAACTGGCCACTCTCGTGTCGAAGCACGGTTTGTGGCACGCCATCAATCAGCGCGTCATAATCTACAGCGCCCTCATTACTACTGAGTGGTTTAAGCTCATGGTAAAGATCATCGAGTGGCATGGTGCCGTAGTTGATTAGCACTTGATCGTATTCCACCTCATGGGTGTGCTCGCTGTAGTCGGTGCCTATTGTCGCGGTAAGGCTATTTCCCTTGCGTTCTATACCGAGCAAGCGACGGGCAACCGTAAATTCGACACTCTTGCCTTGAAGCGCTCGCATATAGGGCGTAAGGTTCATGGCCATGATTTCTGGCGAAAACGTGCGATCTGGTGTCATGATCTCAACCACCGAACCCGCATTGGCTGCAACCTCTGCAGCCTGCAGCGCAGGGTGATCACCACTCTCATCGTAAATCAGTATTCTGTCGGCGGGTTTGATATCGCCGGTAATCATGTCCCAACAAGAATCGACAAGCTCAACATCCTGTCCAGTTTCAAACAGTTGTAAATTAGGTAGCCCGCCGGTGGCCACAATAACGACGTCGCTGTTCTGTGCAACCACATCATCCAGCTCGGCATAGTGATTGAACTGAAAACTGACACCTTTGGCCAGACACTGAGCTTCACGCCAATCAATGATGGATTGCATTTCTGCTCGTCGTGGATTCATGGCGCTGATTCTTATCTGACCACCAGCACGAGGTTGCGCTTCGAACACAGTGACTTTATGTCCGCGCTCTGCGCAGACACGAGCAGCCTCCATTCCAGCGGGGCCTGCGCCAATAATAAGCACATGGCGAGTGGTTGCCGCCTTTGGTATGTCGTGCGGCATGGTGAGTTCGCGGCCTGTTGCCGCATTGTGAATACACAAAGCTTCACCACCTTGATAAATTCGATCAAGACAATAGGTCGCACCAACACAGGGGCGTATTTCAGCTTCACGCCCTTGGGTTATTTTTCTGACAATGTGTGGATCGGCCATGTGGGCACGGGTCATTCCCACCATGTCTAGCAGACCATTTTTTATTGCGTGACGAGCTGTCGCTACATCGGAGATTCGAGCCGCATGAAATGTTGGCATGCCTGTGGCTTTGCGTACTTCGCCGGCAAAATCCAGATGTGGCGCAGAGGGCGCACCTTGCATGGGAATGAGGTCACTCATGGCAGGATCTGTGTGAATGCGCCCGCGAACAACATTCAAGAAATCCAACTGCCCTGATGCCGCCAGCTTCTTTGATATCTCGAGACCGTCAGCTGCGGTTATGCCACCTTTTTGCGCCTCGTCAGCGGTGAACCTAAAGCCGACGATAAAGTCATTGCCTACGCGCTTGCGTATTGCTGCAAGCACATCCATTGGAAAGCGCATGCGATTCTCAAGGGTGTCTGCGCCATAGGGTCCGCTCAAGTCATTGGTTAGAGGCGACCAGAATTGATCAAGTAGGTGACCATAGACCTGCAGTTCTAGACCATCCATGCCACCCGCTTGCATGCGTTCAGCGGCATCAGCAAAATCGTTGATGATACGTTCGATGTCCCAGTCTTCGATGAGTTTGGGGAACGCCCTGTGTGCCGGCTCCCGATGTTTTGAAGATGATACCGACGGCAGCCAATTGCCTTTGTTCCAATTGGTGCGTCTACCCAGATGGGTGAGTTGAATCATTACTGCGCAACCATGTTCGTGGCAGCTATCAGTCAGATTTCTTATGTAGGGTGTTACTTCATCGGAGTAGGCCAGTACATTGTTGAACACGGGTGGGCTGTCTTTTGACACCGCCGCGGAGCCTGCCGTCATGGCCAGTGCGACACCTGCTTTAGCGCGTTCTTCATGATATGCGCGGTAGCGTTCTTTTGGCATGCCATCGACAGGATAAGCCGGTTCATGAGCGGTTGTCATGATACGGTTTTTCAATGTTAGATTTTTCAGCGTGTAAGGCTGTAGTAGCGGATCAGTGGTCATAGGCCTGATACTAGCATTACAGCTGTGAGTTACACTATTATTGACCATAAGGCACGCTGCGCCACATTAGGACAATTTTTTTGAACATGAAAACAAATGATCCGCTGGACAACCAACTCCCGGAAGTGATCGGCTGGCGTCGACACCTGCACCAACATCCTGAGCTGGGCTATGAGGTTCAGCAAACCGCGGCTTTTGTTGCTAATAAGTTGCGTGAATTTGGTGTAGACGACGTCGTTGAAGGCGTAGGCAGAACCGGTGTTGTCGGCATCATCAAAGGACGTGGTGGTCGCTCAGGCAAGGTGATTGGTCTTCGTGCTGATATGGACGCTCTGCCTATTGTTGAAGCCAGTGGCGCTCAATGGAGCTCAACGGTTGATGGTCATATGCACGCCTGCGGTCATGATGGTCACACAGCCATGCTTCTAGGGGCGGCGCAATCCTTGTGTGCGTCACGTGAGTTTGATGGTTCGGTGGCCGTCATCTTTCAGCCGGCAGAGGAGGGCGGTGGTGGCGGTCTTGCTATGGTGGAAGATGGAATGATGGAGCGTTTTGGCATTCAACAAGTCTTTGGCATGCACAATATGCCAAATTTACCCATCGGTGAGTTTGCTATTTGCGCAGGTCCCATCATGGCTTGTGCAGACGAATTCGATATTATTGTGGAAGGCCTTGGTGGGCATGCTGCCATGCCACATGTGTGCACCGATAGTGTGGTGGTTGCCTCACATATCGTGCTGGCCTTGCAGAGCATTGTATCTCGCAACGTCAAGCCTACAGACCCATTGGTTATTTCTGTTACCACAATGGAAGTGGAAGGTCAGGCCTACAACGTCATTCCTCAAACGGTGAGAATGCGGGGTACTCTGCGCGCTTTTGATGAGACAGTGAGGACAGAGGCGAAGCAGCGGGTGTTCGATATTGCAAAGAACACAGCGGCTGTTTTTAATGCAACTGCAGATATCGAGTATCGTGATGGCTACCCGCCTACCGTCAACCACGATGAGCAGACTCGGTTTGTTGTCGAGGTAGCTCGTAAGCTGGTGGGTGACGACAAAGTTGACGACAATAAAACCCCTGTGATGGGCGCTGAAGATTTTTCCTACATGCTGATTGAGCGACCTGGCGCCTTTATCTTTTTAGGTAATGGCGACACAGCAGGTTTGCATCACCCAGAATATGATTTCAATGACGATGCCATAAGCTACGGGTGCAACTACTGGACTCGGCTAGTATCCACAGCGCTGCCGCTGGAGCACGAAAAAACGTGAGTCATTGCTGATGGAGCCGCTAGTACTGGCTATCGCTTTTGGCGCTGGCTTGTGCTTCCGGCAGATTGGTTATCCGCCTTTGCTGGGATACCTATTGGCAGGATTTTTTGCTCATTGGGCAGGATGGGGTTCAGGGGACGCGCTTGCGCCATTGGCTGATGCGGGCATTATTCTTTTACTGTTCACTATCGGCTTAAAGCTGAACCCTCGAGATCTATCTCATCGCTACGTCTGGGCGTCGGCTGTTGTGCACATGCTCATTGCTGTGCCGTTAACCGTCGTTGTTATCTACATTGTGGGTTACGTGTACGAGCCCTTGGCGTTCACGCATGCTCTGGCACCATGGACTCTGGCTTTTGCGCTGTCTTTTTCAAGCACCGTACTGGCCATAAAGCTGTTTGAGGAACGAGGCGAAACAACCTCTTTTTACGCATCCATAGCTATAGGCATTTTAGTTGTTCAAGATGTTTTGGCCGTTATCTATCTGGTTGCCAGTTCTGGCAAATTACCCTCTGTGTGGGCACTGGCTCTCTTAGGCCTACCTTTTCTAAAGCCAGCGTTGCGATTTTTACTGACTAAGATTGGCCATGGTGAGCTCTTGTTGTTGTCTGGAGTTATCTTTGCATTCGGGGCTGCGGAGATGTTTGAACTGGTCAAGCTTAAAGGTGGCTTGGGGGCGTTAGTGGTGGGGATGTTGATTGCTCAATCGCACCAGGCTAAATCCAAAGAGCTCTATGAGCAACTAGCGGGTTTGAAAAACTTGCTACTGGTTGGGTTTTTCCTGCAAATTGGCTACTACGGAATACCCGAGCTTGAGCTGGTAATTGTCGCGTTGGTACTCACAGTACTCATCGTCTTGCGCCCTGTTATCTATTTTGGTTTGTCGGTGCTGTTTGGCTTACGCGCACGTACTGCCTGGTTTACCGGTCTAAGTTTATTGAGTTACAGCGAATTTGGTTTGATAGTAGCGGCTATTGCACAAAGCAACGGCGTGTTGGGTGAGCAGTGGATCACCACTCTAGCTCTAGCGATGGCATTGTCCTACTTATTTGCTACACCGGTTAACCGTAAGGCTCATGAGTTGTACATCAACTATTCTGATGAGCTAAAAATATTTGAAAAGCCTGAACTCTTACCTGAAGAGGTTATCGACTCACTCAATGGCGCCAAGGTTGCTATTTTGGGAATGGGGAGAATAGGTTGCGGTGCTTTTAATACGCTTCGAGCAGCTGGCTACGATAAAATCATCGGCATTGAAGAAAACTACGTACGAGCGCAACAACGTACGGCCGAAGGGTGGCCTTGTGCTCACGGTGATGCGTCCGATCGCGACTTCTGGGATCGTTCAGGCCTTGCAGGTTGTGAACTTATTCTAGTTAGCCTAAGTAATCATCGCGAGAACGTGCGAGTGGCAAAATTGGCGCGTGAGCTAGACTTCAAGCATCCTCTGGCCGTGGCAATACGTTTCCCAGATGAATCTCCGGAACTTGAAGAACTAGGTTGCCTGACTTTCTACAAGTATCAGGATGTGGGTAGAGACTTTGCTCTCAACACGCTTGAAAAGATCAACCCAATACCAGGCGTTGATCCCAAGTTTAATGTTTAACGCAATGTCTAGCGCAATGTGTGGCGTAATGGTACCTACTGGAATATCAGGCTCAAATGAATGAAAGCTAACGACCTTAAGAAAACGTTTGCACCTTTCCAGCAAGCGACTCGGTATTTTGCAGATGGAGCTGTGCGTGGGGCTTTGGACGATTTATTTGCAGAAGATGCAACGCTGAATTTGTGTCACCCCTACGGCACCTTGCACGGTGGGCAAGCTTATTGGAACACCTGTCTGGCGCCCTTAGTGGAGGCCATGCCAGATCTTGAGCGGCGCGACATGATAGTGCTCGCGGGTACCACGAGTGAAGGGCAGGATTGGATAGGAACCATGGGCAATTATATGGGCACCTTCATCAATCCCTTACTCGACATACCCCCCAGTGGTCACTTGGCCCATATGCGCTATCACGAGTTTTTTACTGTGCAAGACGGCAAAGTCATAGGCATGCAGGCAATCTGGGATTTGCCCGAACTTATGATGCAAGCCTCCGCTTGGCCAATGGCTCCACAGCTTGGTGCCTTTTTATGTACTCCTGGCCCCATGACGGGTGATGGTTTAAACGTCTCTGGAGACGGCCAGGCAACCCAGGATCACGTTATCGCTATGTTGGAAGCGCTTTGCCTATATCCCGGCAATCCTGATCCTGCTGTTATGCAGTTGGAGAAATTTTGGCACCCTGCATTCAACTGGTACGGTCCCGCTGGCATTGGGACATCTCGCGGCATTGCAGGATTCAGACACTGGCATCAAATACCCTTTCTCAACGCAATGCCTGATCGTAAGCTGGATAGTACGGCTAGCCTGATGTCTCATTGGTTTGCACAAGGCGAGTATGTGTGCGAAACCGGGTGGCCAAATATGCGGCTTACTCTGAGCGACGATGGCTGGATGGGGATAGCACCCGCTGGCAAAGAAGTGCTGTTGCGCAGCCTGGATTTCTGGCGAATGGAGAATGGTTTGATTCGCGAAAACTGGGTGCTGGTTGACCTGCTTGACCTCTATGCTCAGCTAGGTGTGGACGTGTTCTCGCGCATAAAAGAATTTAACAAAGCACGTGTTCGAGGCAACGTTAGCCTCTATAGCTAAGCTGTTTTTTGCTCATTATTAGTCGCAAACTACTTACTGCAAACTACGTGCAGCAAACTACGTGCTATTGGAGCTTTGAAGTTCTTGCAACCGCTCCTGCAGATAACTGCCTGCGGTGTACCGCTCTGAGAGCACAACATCAGGGCGTGGGTGCAGAAACATAGGCAAGCTGATTCGCGCTTTGCTCGAATCATGGCCCTCTGGATTAACCACACGATGAGTGGTCGATGGAAAATAGCCACCTGATGCCTCTTGCAGCATGTCGCCAATATTGATGATGAGATTGCCAAAGTCACAAGGCACATCTAGCCAGCTACCATCACGTGATTTTACTTGTAGCCCTGGCTCATTGGCTGCAGGCAGCAAGGTAATCAGGTTGATGTCTTCATGAGCCCCAGCACGGATAGCGCCAGGTTCCGTGTTGCTGTGATCAATGGGGGGGTAGTGGAGTATTCGCAGAAGTGTCTGGGTACTTCCTTTGATCATATTGGATAGCGGCTCAGCATATAACTTGGCTACATCTGGCGGTGTCTGCCTTTCAATCCAGCCTAGCAATGTGGCAGCGAATTCGATGGTCTCTTCGTAATACTGATTGATTTCCTGTTGCAGTTCTTCTGGGCAACGCCCCCAAGGATAGAAATGAAAGTACTCCTTGATGTCTCTTACGCTGTTGCCCTTGGCAGTCTCCGCTAGTGCACGTGGAAAAAATCCATCGTATTTTTCTGGATCATAGACAAATTGAGACTTTTCATCGCTATTGAAAAATCCTGCCCAGTTGCGGTAGATGCTTGTGACCGTACCCTCGGCAATAGGGTGATTGCGCAGGACGCCGAAGCCGGTATCTCTGAGAGATTGCACAAAGAGTTGCTCGGCGTCTACCGAACGGAAATCTACCGCAGCGAGTTGAGTCATGTGCTTTGCGCCAAAGTTGTAGCGAGAAAGTAGTGTACGTTAAGAAAATATCTACATTATGGTAACAGTTGCCACTCTCTATGGTCGCAAGTCGGTATCATAAAGGCGATACTTTTAACTGCTCAGTTTGCAAAGGAAACGTGCCATGTTCATGTCTTGCGGCGACGCTCTGGTGGATTTATTCAGCCAAACCTCAACTACAGAAAAGCGCTCGCCGGGCGATGTTGCTTTAAGTGGTCATGTGGGCGGGTCGCCCTTGAATGTGGCCGTGGGTTTGTCAAGGTTGGGCAACAATGCAGCCTACTTGTGCAAAAATTCATCCGATTTCATGGGCCAGCGAATTGCCGGCTATCTGAAAGCCAATCGTGTTGACACGCGTTGGGTGGTGCCTACCGATCTAAACAGCACACTGGCCATGGTGCAAACCAATGCTGATGGCTCTGCTAACTATGCTTTTTACACCGACAACACAGCCGATGTTTCTTTGCACATAAACGAGCTTCCGGAGGCTTTGCCTGATGAGTTATCAGTGTTGAATTTTGCATCTTACTCCACTGTTGTTGAGCCGACATGCTCGGCGCTACTCGCATTAGCAGCTAGAGAAAAAGACAAGCGTGTTATCGCCTATGATCCTAATTTGCGGCCGTCTATAGAGCCGGACATGGATATTTGGCGTGACAGCTTTCGCCAATTCGGTGCGTGTGCAAGCTTTCTGAAAGCAAGCGATGAAGATATCCGCGCTCTCTTGGGAGATTCAGTCTCACTTGAGAATTTCGCAATTGATGCCATAAGCCAAGGCGCTCAGATAGTCGTTGTTACGGAGGGCTCAGAGGGAGCTACGGTTTATTCAAGCGATGGCCGACGCGCGCGCTCTGCTCACATCAGTATCCAAGTCATGGATACTGTGGGTGCAGGAGATACTTTTCAAAGCTCTAGCCTGCATTATTTGCAGGCAAATGGTCACCTGAAAGGCAACGTATTGGATGGCGCTGGCGTTGATCTGCAAGCACTGGTTGATTTTGCTGCAACAGCCGCTGCTATTACCTGTTCACGGCGTGGCGCTGATTTGCCCAACCTTACTGATGTGAATTCAGCGTTAGAGGCTAATGCGTCGTAACAGCTTTGTGTCACGTTAAGCGCTAGGCGCGGTTACAATAAGCCAGCTTAGGAGGGGATCCGAACAGCGCAACCAAAAAAAGCACAGACTCTCTAGACATCGTCGTCTAGCAGAGTCACTCCCGCTTCACGCAGGGTAAAGCGTGCTGCATCGTTAGAGCCGTCAACATTAATGCCCTTGCATGCTGCTTCGATGACTACAGCCTCAAACCCGCATTTCCTTGCATCCAGTGCCGAGAATCGTACGCAGTAATCGAATGCAAGGCCCACACAAATTACCCGTCGAATGCTGCGTTCGGTCAGGTAGCTAGCCAGCCCTGTGGCGGTGCTGTGATCATTTTCGAAAAATGCTGAGTATGAATCGACCGTGGAACGAAAGCCTTTTCGTATGATTAGCTGAGCCACATCCGTGTTTAGTTCTGGGTGGAACTGCGCTCCGTGGCTACCTTGAACACAGTGATCAGGCCAGAGCGTCTGTTCACCATAAGGCATGGTGATGCTCTCGAACGGTACCTTGCCACTGTGCATCGATGCAAAACTGCTGTGGCCCTCTGGGTGCCAGTCTTGGGTCAGGACAACATGCTGATATTGCACAGCCAGTGCGTTGATATGCGGCACGATGCTATCTGCATCGGGCACCGCAAGCGAGCCACCTGCGCAAAAATCGTTTTGCACGTCAATGATCAGCAGGCAGTCATCGTCACGTATTTGCATGGCTTACAAGTGGCCTTGATCAGGGTTGGTCGGCGTAGAGAACAACGACCCGTTGCTGGGCATCGGCAGAATCATCTGGAAGAACAGTAGCTGCGGCGTCTTCACCTAATCCGCTGAGTGTCTTGATCTTGGTGAAGTCCAAACCGTTTTGTATTAGGTACGAACGCACTTTGGTTGCCCTCTGCAGAGCCAATTGTTGATTGTATGCTGCGGATCCAGCGCGATCGGTAAAGCCGAAAATAGAAACCCCTGTTGTGCGGTTTTTTTCCTGCGCAATAAACGAGTTAAGCACAGACGCTGCGTCTTCCGATATATCAGTGCTGTTGCGTTCGAAGTAAATCTTGTACTCAATAGATTCTGATTGCTCTGACGCACGCAGATCTTCACGGGTGACAAAGCCCTGCGAGCTGAGTTGTTCGACTTGCTCCTTCACATCATTGACCGTGTTCTCCAACGCGGGATCTGTGTTGGACAAACCCTCAAGGCGCTGTTCAAGGTCGGCAATCTGTGCCTGCAGGGCGCTTTGATTTTGCAGCGCATCGTCAGCTTCTGAAGATGAAGCGGGTAAATCTTGCACTCGCTGCTCCAGTGTTTGGATTCGATTGCGTGTGGTTTCAAGCAAAGCTTCGAGCTGTGTGGTGTTGTTGTCGGGAGAGTTATCGATCTGTGATTGGGCGCTTGCTAGCTGATCTCGTATTTGAGCTTGAATGGTGTCGATTGATAATGACTCACCGACTGTGGTCAAGGCTTGAACAGAGGAATCAAGCTCGCTCACAGCATCCGTTGTCTGAGAATAGTTCTGTTCCAGTTCAGCAATTTTTTCACGAGCGCTAGCCAGTTGCTCGTTGAGTTCACCAATACGCCGTGAATCAGCATTGACTGTGGTTAAGCGATCTTCAATGCCGTTCAAGCGTTCGTCGATACTGATTGACAAAGCGTCGAGAGTGTCCTGATCTGCACTATTGCTATCGCCCGCAGCCGCACCAGCCCCAACAAGCAGTGTGCCAAGACGAAGGTCTATGTCGCGAGTTTGCTCTTGCATATCTGACACGCTTTCATCAAGCGCTTTTTGGCGTTCCACAAGATCAGTCTGCAAGCTGTTGACTTGCTCTTGCTGGGTTTGCACTGTAGCACTCAGCTCGCTAAGCTCGTCTTCGGTTGTCTGCTCATCGATTCGACGAACCAGTAGATCAAGCCGACGTTCGATGGCGTCTTGTCTGACATTGCCAGCATCGGTGCGCGCGCGAGTCTCCTGCTGAGCATTGTCAAGCTCGGCGACGGCGGCAGTTACGGCTTCCATAGATGCACCGCGCTCATTAAGCGTCCCCTGTAAGCTGGCCAGCGAGCTGGCGTTTTCAGCAAATTTGTCTTCTACAAGTGCTGTTACCTCAGCCACAGTGGCGCCAGCATCCTGTTCATTGCTGCCATCTTCAAGATTGTCGTCCAGTTTCGCAGTTTCGCTGTTCAACGAATTTTCGCCGTTGGCGTTGTTGACAATAGTGTCAACGCCTGCTTCAACGCCCGTTTTAAATCGCGTAAATGTGCTGGCAGACTTTGATATCAGGTCGTCAAGAGTGCCTTCGGGGTTCTGAGCTTTCCATACGCCGCCGCCCAATCCCAATGCCAACAGTGCGAGTAGCAAGAGTTTTTTCATGTGTGTTTCTGTTCTATAAGAGTCCTTTCGCGTAGTGTATCGCAGGCAGGGGCTAGGAGTCTGCCTGCGCGCGCGCACCAGTGTATCTGAGTGCTGTTTTATTAACGTTTGGACCCTCAACGTATCTAAAATCAATCAGATACGCTAACGCTCTGCGCCTGGGCTCCGCTCTAATTCAACAAGAACACTTGCAAATGCTTCTATGGCAAGGCTCTTAGCTTATGTGTTCGAGAATAAGCACTGCCAGCGGTGGCAAGGACAGATTGAGGGATGCTGGCCGCTCGTGTTGTTCAATGGCGTCGGCGAGAATCTGGCCTTCATTGCGGGTAGAGTCCAGCACATTACTCTGACCGCTGCCACCAAAGCTTTCGTTGTCGGTATTGATTAATTCCCGGTAATTACCGAGCTGATTGACACCAATGCGATAGTCGCGACGGATGACCGGTGTGAAATTGCAGACCACCACGCAACTTCGCGATCTGTCAGCGGAATACCGATAAAACGCAATAACGCTTTGCTCCGCGTCAGCGCAATCGATCCACTCAAAGCCGCGACCGTCGCAATCTGTTTCATATAGT
Organism: Granulosicoccus sp.; assembly: GCA_023301725.1. Classification (GTDB taxonomy): domain Bacteria; phylum Pseudomonadota; class Gammaproteobacteria; order Granulosicoccales; family Granulosicoccaceae; genus Granulosicoccus. Next base: position 60,839 of record JALZUD010000034.1, read on the forward strand.
GCTGGGTGCGAGCTGTACAGGAAGTTCAGCTCGCGCATGAGGCGTTGAACGCCAGCATGCTTGGGATCCTCAAGCAGGTGCCAATGGATACTGGAACTGTGATCCCATTCACTAATTTGAGCGATTTCACCCCCCATGAAATTGAGTTTCTTTCCGGGGTAGCCAAACATCATTGCGTAAAGAGAGCGCAGATTAGCGAATTTTTGCCATTCATCACCTGGCATTTTGTTGATCATCGAGCCCTTACCGTAGACCACTTCGTCGTGAGAAAAAGGCAGTGTGAAATTTTCGCTAAATGCGTAGATCATGCCGAAAGTCAAGCTGTTGTGATGATACTTGCGGTACGCCGCGTCTTTGCTCATGTATTCGAGCATGTCGTGCATCCAACCCATGTTCCATTTAAAAGTGAAACCCAGCCCACCGTTGTAGGTGGGGTGGCTTACTTGCGGAAAACTGGTCGACTCTTCAGCCATAGTCATTCCGCCTTCGGCATGGACCAGTTCATTCATGCGTTTCAGAAAGTCAATGGCTTCAAGATTTTCGCGTCCACCGTATCGGTTCGGGATCCATTGACCAGCCTCTCGCGAGTAATCTAAGTACAGCATCGATGCAACCGCATCAACACGCAAGCCATCAAGATGGAATTCTTTGACCCAGTAAACTGCGTTGCTGAGCAAGTAGTTGGCGACTTCTCGTCGGCCAAAGTTATAGATAAGAGTCTGCCAATCCTGATGCATCCCTTGCCGAGGATCTGCATGTTCATACAGATGCGTGCCATCAAATTGCCCTAAGCCATGCTCATCGGTGGGGAAATGCGCGGGCACCCAATCAATGATGACGCCGATGTTTTCTGCATGACAGGCATCAACAAAGTGTCGAAAATCGTCAGGACTTCCAAAGCGTGAAGTGGGCGCAAACAAACCTATAGGTTGATACCCCCAGGAGCCGTCAAAAGGGTGTTCGGTGACTGGCATCAGCTCTATGTGTGTGAAGCCGTTTTCTTTGACGTAAGGCAGTAATGTTTTTGCCATCTCTACGTACGTTAGTGAGTCACCGTGCAGATTTAACCGCCACGAGCCAGGATGTACTTCGTAAATGGATATGGGTTGCAGGCGCATATCAAGCTCTCGCTTGTGCTCCATGTAGGCCTCATCGCTCCAGACGAACTTGCTCTGAAAAACAATGGCCGCATTGCCTGGAGGTTGTTCAAAGTAGGGCGCATACGGATCATGTTTAAGCGGTAGCAACCTTCCATCACCTGATACCACTTCGTATTTGTAGAGCACGCCGTTGCCAATTTCTGGTATGAAAATATCCCAGATACCGCTGCCATGATGACTACGCATTACATGGCGTCGACCATCCCAACTATTGAAATCTCCAACCAAACTCACCCGTCTGGCATTGGGAGCCCAAACGGCAAAGTGAACACCGTCTACACCGTTGAAATTGATGACATGTGATCCAAGGCTGTTATACAACTCTTGATGAGTGCCCTCGTTAAACAGGTGAACATCGAGTTCGCCAATAACACTGTCCATTGAATAGGCATCAATGATTTGCCATTTGTGCTCTGAGTTTTCAAGTTTTATCTGGTAAGGACCCACCGCTTCATTCAGTAAGAGCTCGAACAACCCATGTTCATGTAGGCGCTGCATGGGCAGCTGTTTTCCGGTATCCGTAAGCACATAGGCTTTTTCTGCGTCGGGCTGGAATGTTCTAATAACAGCACCTTGAGACGACGTAGTGCTTGCATCACTTATGCTGGGCGATGCAGCATTTTGAGGCGCGTCGTAAGCCAGATGTTGCCCAAGAACAGAGAACAATTCATAGTGGCGACCTTCTGCAATAGCGTAGATCTGTTCTGTGTCTAGTGTAAGACTCATGAGTACAATTCCGTTTTATAACGAGAAGCGCTGTCGCCCCAGTTGAATCTTTGCTTAGCAGCGGATTTCGCAATACGCTTGAAAGCCATAGGTTCTACTTCACGCAGGCTCAACACCTCATCGACGCGTTGTATGAGTGCCATCGCTTGGCCGGTCAGAGAGTCAGCTTCAAACAAAAAGCCGTCGACATCATTTTGTATGGTGTCGGTCAAGCCCCCGACCGCGTGTGCAAGGCAGGGTTGGCCATGCTTCATTGCGATCATTTGACTGATGCCACAAGGTTCAAAAGAACTGGGCATCAGGAAAATATCGCCACTGGCAAAGAGCAGTTCGCTTAGAGGCGCAGAATAATGATTGATAAACAAGAAATGGCTGTGTTGCGCTGCGATTGTCTGGCATTGCAACTCTAGTTTTTCGTCGCCAGAGCCCATGAGCATCAAAAGACCACGGCCTGCTAAAGACAGCAAGATTGCATCCAGCGCTGTTTTTCCATCCTCAATTGGGTGAAGCAAAATGGCCATTTTCTGGTCAGTCAAACGACCAACGCTTGTTAATATGTGCTTTGGCCGTGGCTTGCGCGCTGCAGACAGCATACGCTGATGGGTGATGTAATCCACCGCTCGAAGTGAGTTGCTGCGCGCCATGGCATTAAGCATGTCGTCGCTTATGTGTTGAGCGAATGCTGACCAGTTCAGAGGTTCTTCAGAGGCGGCACCCGACGCCTTGCTTGCTGGATACTCTATTCCATTGATAATGCCAACAAGCTTGCCAGCGGCTGCGGCGTTGGCCAGAGCTTGTTCGAGTCCTTCGCCACCATGGAAGCCTCTGGCAGGATCATTTGCATGCAAGACTTCCTTGGCATAGGTTGGAGACACTGTGTGCACTTTATCCGCTAGATTGATGGCAGCGACCACTGGATTTACACAGTGGGCCCAGCGTGGATCAGCCAGTAACGCAGGATCGTAGTGCAGGTGAGGAAACCACGCCTGCAATGATGAAGAATGTTCCGCGAACGGTCGAATGCCTTGCAGTGCCAGATTGTGAATGCTGAACACCGTGCGGATGCCCCGTAGTGATTTGAACGTGTCGTCAAATTGAATTAAAGGCAGCGCCAGTGCCGCATGCCAGTCGTGCAAGTGCAGTACGTCAACCGGATCGATGGAATCACTGGCTATGGCGTCAAGTGCTGCGACGCTGAACAAGGCAAATTTGTTGGCATCGGTAGCGAAGGGTTGATTATTGTCATCGTCGCAGTACACAGCACCCTTGCCGCCAGCGGCGAATAGCGGGTGGTGCAGCACCAAATATTGCACATTGGCATCGCGTCCTGCTGCGACCTCATACAACTCGATGCGCTGCGATGATCCCCGGTAGCGCGTGCTGTAAACAGTAATCAATTTAGCATCGGGCAGTTCGTGAAATGCACCGTACGCTGGGATGATGACTGTGATGAGGGTGTGAGAGTCGGCAAGTGCTCTTGGAATGTCGCGCACGACATCGCCTATGCCTCCAACTTTCGCTCCGGGAATAACATCGTTCTCGGCTGCAATCATGCAGATGTGTCGTGTGGGCGCCATGCTTGGTGTCAGATTGGAGAAAATGTAATGAGCTGAGCCAGTGTGAAGGCTCCTGGCGCAGCTTGCGAACTGACTATCTGGTTCTGTGCAACTTTTGCTCAAAATTGCTCGGAGTTACCAGAGTAATACCACTATCGGTAACTCGAAAGCCCTTTTTTCGATCAGCTTCTGCGTCCAGACCTATCTCTGTGCCTTCGGGTAGAACAGTACCAGTATCAATAATTGCGCGTTGGATTGTACAGTGCCTACCAACATCTACATCGGGCATGATAACTGAATCTTTAATCACACTGTACGAGTTCACTTTGACGTTTGAAAACAGCAAAGAGTGGCTGACTTGTCCGCCGGAGACAATGCAGCCCCCTGAGACAATGCAGTTTAGTGCCATACCACGTCTGTCCTCTGTATCGTGGACGAATTTGGCAGAAGGCAATTGCATTTGATAAGTGTATATGGGCCAGTCTTTGTCGTAGAGGTCGAGTTCTGGGGTGTAGTCAACGAGTTCCATGTTGGCTTCCCAGAAAGCGTCGATAGTACCTACGTCACGCCAGTAGGGTTGCTCATTGCGCTGGTCTTTTGGTTTTTCATCGCCAAGACGAAAGGCGAATACCTCCTTAGTACCAACGATTCGAGGCAGGATATCGTGTCCAAAATCGTGTGTGCTGGTATCACTGTCTGCATCAGTGATGAGTTCGTTATAGAGAAATTCAGTGCTGAACACATAGTTACCCATAGACGCGAGCACGCGACCAGGCCTACCGGGAATTTCAGCAGGCTTTGCGGGTTTTTCCTGAAACTCAAGCACGCGGCCGTCTTCATCCACTTTGACAACACCGAAAGAGCCAGCTGCTTCAGCAACAGATACTTCAACGCAACACAGCGTCATGTCGGCGTTTCTGTTTTCATGGGAGGCGACTAGTGGGCCGTAATCCATTTTGTAGATGTGGTCGCCACCTAAAACTAATACATACTCAGGGCTATGTGTGCGTATGATGTCTATGTTTTGATACACCGCGTCAGCGGTGCCCTGATACCAACCTTCGTCAATTCTCTTAGAGGCAGGAAGTATTTCGACAAACTCGTTGAATTCGGCTTTGAATCCTGACCAACCTCGGTTGATGTGTCGGACCAGCGAATGCGATTTGTATTGGGTGGCAACACCCACTCTGCGAATCCCTGAATTAATGCAGTTTGATAAGGCGAAATCAATGATACGAAATTTCCCACCAAAAGGCACTGCGGGTTTGGCTCTCCATTCAGTGAGTTCATACAAGCGACTGCCTTGTCCTCCAGCAAGTATCAAGGCTAGGGTATCTTTCGTGATTTTGGAGACTGGTCTTCCCACGATGTTTATTACTTCCTAAATGTAATCTATTTGCAATGAAGCTTACCCGCATTAATTCGATTTGGCAAAGGTCTTATGAATTTGAAGTTCATGTCAGAAATTTGTTGTTTGATTCTCATGTCCTTCGTTGTCTTTGTGTGTTGTAAGCACAGCGTCACAAACACGCTCTCACTGTCAGCTCTTTAATTGACGATACCAATAGGTCTACGAATACTGTGAATAAAATGAATACACCCTCTGGACTGCCAGCACTGAGCGAGCTTGTTAGCCATTACGCTGTGTGGCAACAGCAAGAGTCACCGTTAGGGTGTCACTCGGCTGATCTGCGCCAATCTATTCAACAGCATTTCTCCAAAACTCTTGGGCGTTCAATAGATAATGCTTCCGCTCTTTATTTGTACAAAGCGGTTGCATTAAGTGTTCGAGATCGCTTAATGGAGCGGTGGCTCGACACGCGCAATCTTCACGATGTGAGCGCAGGCAGACGCTGTTGTTATCTGTCCATGGAGTTTCTCATGGGACGCTCGCTTGGTAATGCCGTCAACAACATGCAACTGGATGTTGAACTTCGCGAGGCAATGGGTGAGTTGGGCCTAGTGTTGGAGGACATAGAACAACTGGAACATGATGCGGGCTTAGGCAATGGCGGTCTTGGCAGGCTTGCCGCTTGTTTTCTAGATAGTTGCGCATCGTTGGGTCTACCTGTCACAGGCTATGGCTTGCGATACCGCTACGGAATGTTCCGACAGTCCATCGACAACGGGTGGCAAGTTGAACGTCCCGACAACTGGTTAAGCGAGGGGCATATCTGGGAACTGGAACGACCAGAGCTTGCGTGCAAGGTCAAGTTCGGCGGTAATGTTGAAGTGCTGACCGATCTGAAAGGTGGACATATTCATCGTTGGGTAAATACCGATGACGTGCAAGCGGTGCCTTACGATGTGCCGGTTCCGGGCTATGGCAATGGCATTGTCAACACATTGCGGTTGTGGGGCTCTGCTGCAACAGATGAATTCAATCTTAATGAATTCAATGCAGGTGGATATACAGAGTCAGTCGCAGCTAAAACAGCTGCTGAAAACATCACGATGGTGTTGTATCCCAATGATAGTAGTGAGAACGGTAAGGTATTGAGACTGCGTCAGCAGTACTTTCTGGTGTCTGCCAGTTTGCAGGACGCCTTGCGTGTATGGCTGATGCGCCACGATACGTTCGATGGTTTTGCTCAGGCGCACTGCTTTCAACTCAACGATACGCATCCTTCGCTCGCCGTACCCGAGCTTATGCGTTTGTTGATTGATATGCATGAGTTGAGTTGGGATGATGCATGGCAGATCACCACAAGTGTCATGGCTTATACCAATCACACGCTACTGCCAGAAGCTCTGGAATGCTGGTCTGTGGACATGATCGGCGCCTTGTTACCAAGGCCGACTGAAATCATTCTGGAAATTAACCGACGTTTTTTGCAAGACCTAGAAACGCACGCGCCAGGCAACCCAACTGTTCATGCTGAAATGTCGATCATTTCCTGTGATGCAGTCCCGGTCGTACGTATGGCTCATTTAGCTATTGTGGGTAGTTTTTCGATAAACGGCGTGGCCGCGTTGCACTCAGAGTTGCTTAAAAGTGGTCTTTTCAAGCATTTCAATGCGCTTTGGCCCGAGCGCTTTAATAATAAAACCAATGGAGTCACCCAGCGTCGATGGATGGCGCATTGCAACCGTCCGCTGGATAAACTGATCTCACCTATTGTGGGCAGTGATTGGGTGTCCCATCCTGATCAGCTTGAAAAGCTGATGAAAGTGGCTGATGTGGAAGAGTTTCAAATGCTATGGGCCGATGTCAAGCAGACCAACAAACAAGCACTGGTGGAATTGGTTGAGCAAAAAACCGGTGTGCAAGTTGATGCAGCTATGTTGTTTGATGTACAGGTAAAGCGTATGCACGAGTACAAGCGTCAACTACTGTGCGCTCTACATGCGGTACATGTCTATCTGGATATTATCAACCAGACGGGCAACCAGGTGCCGCGCTTCATATTGATCGCTGGCAAGGCTGCTCCCGGCTATCACATGGCTAAGGCTATTATCAAATTGATCAACAATATTGCACATGTGGTCAACAACGATGCGCGTACTCAAGGCAAACTAAAGCTGGTTTTTCTGCCCGATTACAATGTGTCATCCATGCAAATTATCTGTCCGGCGGCTGATCTGTCTGAGCAAATTTCTACAGCTGGAAAAGAGGCCTCTGGCACGGGTAACATGAAGTTTATGATGAACGGTGCGCTCACAATAGGCACCCTTGATGGTGCGAATGTGGAAATACTAGAAGCTGTCGGCGAGCAAAATTTCTTCCAATTCGGTCATGATGTCGAGCAGGTGGCAGAGGTGCGTCACAACTATTCGCCCGCAACATGGATTGCCAACGATAAACGACTTCAGGCAATTTTCGAAACTTTTGATAGCGGCCTGTTTGATGGGCAGGAAGCAGAACTCATACGCAGTGTCATTGATGCTGCACGTAGCCCTGATGATCCATGGCTAACGGTTGCTGATTTACCAGCTTACCTCGATGCACAATATCAAGTGAATGAGGCCTGGTGCGATACAGCGCGTTGGCAGCGTATGAGTATTGCCAACACGGCTAACAGCGCGCGCTTTTCAACGGACAGAACCATGCACGACTACAATCGTGACATCTGGAAGCTTGAGCCATTGGCGCTAAGCAACACAGAGAAAGCCACAGTCGCGGTCTCCAGAATATGATTCAGTCAACTGCCTTGCACCCTGGCAGGCATTGGCCGCTGGGCGCAACAACTTATGCCCGCGGTGTTAATTTTGCTGTGTTTTCTGCTCACGCCACACGTGTCGAGTTGTGTCTGTTTGATGATGACGGACAACGCGAGCTACAAAGAGTGGAATTAGTCGCGAAGAGCGATGACGTATGGCATGGCTTTCTGGCGGATGCGAAACCAGGTCTTGTTTATGGTTATCGCGTGCATGGACCTTATGACCCTACCACCGGGCACCGTTTTAATCCGAACAAGTTGTTGCTCGATCCGTATGCGCGCAGCTGGCAAGGCGAATACACATGGCATGATGCAAATTTCGGTTACATTCGTGGACACGCCGATAAAGACCTGTCCTTTGACACACGTGATAGTGCGCCCTATGTTCTGAAAAGCCGAGTTGTTGAGACACCACGCAAGACAATGCACCTGGGGCCGGGGCACAAATCATCTATCCCCGAACCACGTGAACCCCTCAGCGAATTGGTGATCTACGAAGGACACGTGAAAGGATTAACGGCAAGTTTCAGTGGGGTGAGTGCGGCAAACCGAGGCACTTATCGAGGATTGTCGTCGAAAAATTTCATCTCGCACTTGCAAACGATGGGTGTTAGTGCGCTTGAGCTTCTGCCTGTGCATGGCTTTGTTGACGATGAATTCCTTGTCGAAAAAGAACTGGTTAACTATTGGGGTTATCAAAGTCTGGGGTTCTTTTTGGCAGAGTCTCGCTATGCCTCATCAGCCAATGCTACTTTAGAACTAAAGGAAGCTATTGCAAAGCTGCATAAGGCGAATATAAAGGTGTTCCTAGATGTGGTGTACAACCACACAGGTGAGGGCAACGAAATGGGGCCAACCTTGTGTTATCGTGGTCTGGATAATATGTCGTACTACCGGCTTGCCAGAAATCCACGATTTTATGTCAATGACAGTGGAACGGGCAATACGCTGGCCGCCGAACATCCCAGAGTAATGCAGATGATCATTGATAGCTTGCGACTCTGGGTTAACGAACTTAGCGTAGACGGATTTCGTTTCGACCTTGCGAGCATTCTAGGCCGCGAATCGTATGGTTTTGATCGACGCGCAGGGTTTTTTGATGCCATTGCGCAGGATCCTGACTTAGCAGACACCTATCTCATTGCTGAGCCTTGGGATATTGGTCCGGGTGGTTATCAGCTGGGTCAGTACCCTAGTCGCTGGGGTGAGTGGAACGATCAGTTTCGTGACACTGTACGAAGGTTCTGGAACACGGATGCTGATTTACTACACGAATTCTCAGACCGCTTGTTGGGAAGCAGTTCATTGTTTGAATGGCAACGGCGTCCACCTGCAGCTAGCGTCAACTTTATCACCGCGCATGATGGATTCACGCTTCGTGACTGTGTCAGTTATGCCTACAAACACAATGAAGCAAATGGTGAAGAAAATCGTGATGGACACGGCACTAATCACTCTAACAATCATGGTATTGAAGGTGAAAGCAATGATGCTGAAATTATTGAACTGCGATTGCAGCAGCAGCGCAATTTGTTGTGCTCTTTGTTCCTTTCGCAAGGCACGCCCATGCTGTTAGCTGGCGACGAACGCAATCGCACGCAACAAGGTAATAATAATGCCTACTGCCAAGACAACGAACTTACATGGATAAACTGGCACAGTCAGGCGCAGGCCAATGAGCTGCAAGCATTTACAAAGCGGCTGATAGAATTTCGAAAAAATCAGAAGGTTTTGCGCCGACCGTGGTACCTGCATGGCAAGCATCTTTCAGCTTCGACGGGATTGCCCGATGTCAGTTGGCTTAACACTGAGGCCACTCCAATGAGCGAGGCTGATTGGCATCGCCCCGGTGGTGGCTTCGTGGCCTTACAAATGATGGGTGATGCGCTACCTGAGTCGGTTACGCTTGAACCGTCGGATTCGTTGTTGTTATTATTCAACGCCGGACAACAAACGATGGAATTTCCATTGCAATCTGCCCATCTAGCGCAAGGACAATGGTGTGTGGAGATTGATTCGGCGATACCCGCAGCGGCCGATTCAGCAAAATCTGTGACGGTTTCCGACTTTATTTCTATAAAAGGGCGGTCGGTTATGGTGCTTTTACTACAAACATAGCCACTCTTGAGTTGAGTCGTTATACTTTAGGCTAGAGGCTAAAAAAGAACTATCGAGACACAACGGAACAATCATGAAATCTAGCTTGCCTGCGGCGCATCTTTTGCGCCAGTTTCTACTCTTTGTACTTGTTGTTGTGTTTTTGCTCACCATGGTGAGGGCCTCTTACGCCCTGTGGCATTTCCCTCAACTGGAGCAAACAGACGCGTTTGTTGCTTTGTTCGTGCAAGGTTTGCGCTTCGATCTATCTCTTCTGGGTCTGATCTGTATTGTGCCTGTGGTGCTTGGGTCGCTGCTGTCGATGTTCAAAGGCACGCGCGCATTGGCCAAATGGTTCATCAGTTTTTTCCTGGTTTTTGGTCTTATGCTGATTATCCTAGCCGAACTTGTGACCCCTTGGTTTCTTGACAATATGAGAGTTCGCCCTGATCTGGAGCTACTGCAAAATGTTGAGGCACCTGTTCAGACACTGAAGGATATTTTTGCCAATCAGCTCGTGCCAGCGATCATAGCGCTTGTGCTTTGCGCGTTGATCATGATTGCCTATCTGGCAAGAATGGAATTAAGTCGATTCTTGCGCTTTCCGGTAAGTAAGGGTGGGGGCATACTGGTATTGCTGCTGGGCGGTTTCTTGTGTGCGCTGGCTATCAGGTCCAAACTTGATTTTACCGCCGCTGCCATGGGGCCTGATGATGCGCAAATTAGTGCAGATGCGACAATTAATGATATCGCCATGAATAGCGCCTACAAAATTCTCTATTCGGTGGTGGCCCCGTTTTTGAACTAGCCCAAACACTAATGAGTGTTAACCCCACTGGAGAATCCCATGCCTAAAGCTTACTGGATTGCGCACGTAGACGTTACTGATGAAGAGCATTATCCTGAGTACCTGAAGGCTGGAGCGCCAGTTTACGAAAAGTACGGTGCCAAATTTGTTGTTCGAGGTGGCCGCCATCAGGCTATGGAAGGTAGTGTTCGCTCGCGGCACGTAATAGTGGAATACAAAGACTACGATACTGCTTTAGCAGCATACAATAGCGAGGAGTACCAGCACGCCAAGTCGCTACGTAACAAGTTTGCTAATTCGGAATTTCTTATTGTCGAAGGCGCTGAGTAACCGCTTTTCTGAGTAGCTCGATAGCTGTTTAGTCAGTTTATTGAGTCATAAGATTAGGTATAACCGTTACCCAGCGACTCGAGAACGCTTTGTGCTCTGCAGATGGTTTGAATGTTGCGACAGGTGAAAGATATTCGATTCGTCAGAGCAACTGCCGATGTTGCCGTCAATTTCCAAGTTAGATGTTTTGTTAGGCCTACTACCGGGTTGTGTGTCATCAGTAGCCAGTAACAAACACGTCAAACGCTCTTGGGCGTATCTGTTGCCCATGTGCGTACTGAGCTTTGGCTTGCTGGTGACTTTTAATGTCAGCCAGTCTATTCAAAAGCAGTATGAAACGCTTGAGGCTGTGACATTCAAACACGCCGTCGCCGATCTAACAACGTTTTATACAAACGTTCTGCGTCAGCATGAGTCTTTGCTGAAAAGTGTACGTGGTCTCTATAGTGCGTCTGATAGTGTTACTCGTGTTGCATTCGATGACTTCATGTCGTCCATAAATCTGCTCCATAGTTTTCCCGCCACCAAAGGGGTGGCGTGGCATCCTAAAGTGCGCGAGGATGAGGTGCCACTGTTTGAAGCGAGTATTGCTGCCGATCGCTCACTCAATGGTGAAGGGTACCCAGGTTTTCACATCAAACCTGCATCACAAAACTTTGAACATTTCCCTGTCATCTATGCGGCCCCCAAAGAAAATCTAGACATACTGCTAGGTTATGATTTAGCACCTAGTGAAACCCGGTATATGGCGGTGTTGAAAACTAGGGATACTGGAGAGTTACACGGTACCGCGCCTATTGAACTTATGGATTTGAAGGGTCAGACAAATTCAACAGGATTTGTTCTCGCTCTTGCTGTGTACGGTCAATCTATACCAAGCACGATATTGGATCGAAGAGCTCAGTTTAAGGGTGTGTTAACGGCTACGTTTCAAACAACAGTTTTGCTGGGTAACAAGCTGGTAGAGAATTTCAGCGCAGTTCAGATCTATGACGTAACAGACGCTGAACGCAACCTGCTTTATAGCACTGGGCAGGCCATGCCTGAAGACCAATCCGTGACAACTCGCTTCGAGATTGCTGGGCGAACCTGGGAATTTAATTATCGCAAAGGCATGGCTCACAGGCCTGTCTGGTTTGGACTTTCAGCTTACACAATGGCTGCTTTTTTAGGCATATTCATAAGCCTTTTATTGGCCCTGTTAACCTATGTGCTTATCACGTCGCGAAACAGTGCCTTAATCCGTGCAGCGTCACTGACGCAAGATTTACAGAGAGTGAATAACGATTTAACACGCTCGAATCATGATCTTGGTCAGTTCGCTTTTGTAGCGTCTCATGATTTACAGACGCCCATTCGTAACGTCCAGTCAACAATAGTATTGTTAGAAGATACGCTTGCAGGGCTGGATAACCCGTCGGCAACTCGTTATCTGGGGCACTTACAAAAATCTGCGTCTCATATGCAAAATTTTATTGGCGATCTTTTAATATACGCACAGGTTGAGCGGCCGCAACATATTCTAGAGCCTGTTGATCTGAACGTAATCTTCAGCGATGTGCTGGAAAGATTGAAATTCATGACTGACGAAACTGACACAGTCATCGCCGTAGAACATTTACCGCAGATACTGGGAGACGCTGATCAGCTTTCCAGACTGTTCACCAATTTGCTCACCAACTCCATAAAGTATTGCGAGCCTTCACGCAGCCCTGTGATATCTGTGTATGCCAAGCGTGTAGATAAGCAATGGGTGGTGCGAGTCAAAGACAACGGTATTGGTATAGAACCCAAGCATCAAGCTCGAGTTCTTGAACCTTTTCAGCGACTGCACCGGCATGATGAAATTGCGGGATCAGGTTTGGGTCTAAATATTTGCCAAGAAATTATGATCAAGCATGAAGGTCAGCTACAGATAGAATCAGAATTCGGTAAGGGCACTGTTTGCATTCTGCTTTTTCCGCGCATGAAGGCATGGAAGCGGGCGGCTTAGCTACGTTTTTTGCTAGTACCGCCTTACAGTTGACCAGCACTTAGCCGCATGAGTTATTTTTGGTGTATGCACGAACGTAGTCAACATCAAATTGTGCCGGGAACTCGGTGCTGGCATCTGGAGAGCCTGGCCAAGTACCACCCACAGCTAAGTTGAGTAGAAAATGCACTGGGCGAGTAAAGTCGGCTGGCGTTGGATGTGCAGCTTTCCACTTGCCATCCAGATACCAGTTGACTGAACTTTCCGACCAGACAGCGGTGTACGTATGAAAATCATCACTCAATGAGACAGATTCAGTGTGATCGTACGGATGTGAGGTTAGTTCGCCAGTCTGGTTTGTATGCAATGTGGTGTGAAATACATTAGGTTGGTGTCCCAGATATTCCATAACATCCAATTCTGGTAAGACGGCAATGCCTTCGGGCCAGGAATCGAAGCTGGGTAGTAACCAAAAAGCTGACCATAATCCTTGGCCCTCTGGTGGCTTAGCTCTAACTTCAAAGCGCCCATGCATCTGAGAGAAACTTTTTTCAGTGGTGAGTACGCCCGATACATAAGGCTGCCCCTGAGCAACTCCACGCAGTTCACGTGGCAATGGTGTCGCGGTAATCGATAGCACGCTATCGTTGATTGAGAATGGCGATACACCGTGAATATTTGGATCAATATAATACTGCTGCTCGTTATTGATGATGACATCGCGTGGCCAGATATATTGCGTACGCCATAATCCGGGTGTTGTACTTACTCCGGTTTCGTCCCAAAGAGAGAGTTCATCAAAACTGTCTTCGAAGCTGACGGTCCAGCAAGCTTCATCGAGTGTTGCGGGGCCACGTATTGACGATTGAGCCAGAACACCATGCGTGATGGAAATAATCGCTAAGGGCGTAATAGCCAGAGCCAGAAGCGCAATGGTTGATGGGCGTTTGATCATCTCGTTGAGTGTCGTGTCTGACTGTTTTAGTCGTTACTGGAAAGTAGGGACTGATGGCAGTGACTTAAAGTACAGAACTCCCGCACATGGGAAAGAGATTGACTTTAAGCACGTCACTCCCGCATATGGGAAAGAGATTGACTTCAAGCACGTCACTCCCGCATATGGGAAAGAGATTGGCTTTAAGCACATCATTCCCGCATATGGGAAAGAGATTGGCTTTAAGCACATCATTCCCGCATATGCTGGAATCCATGAGCGTTAAACGGTAGATTCCCGCATTCGTGGGAATGACGAAATTTTCACGGGAATAATGAATAACAAAGGCTACTTGGGAGGATTAGCCAGAAACCAGTTCCATGCATGAGTAATGCTTTGTTTAATATCTGCAAATTGTGGTGTCCATTGCAGCTCGTTCATGGCACGCGATGCATCGGCAACCAGCATGGGTGGGTCACCAGCTCGTCTTGCGACTTTGTTGTAGGTGAGATCGACCCCCGTGATCTCACTGCAAGCCTCTATAACCTCGAGCACAGTGTAGCCTCGGTTTACCCCTAAGTTGAATTGCTCAGCACCCAGTGCTGGTAATTTCAGCATGCGTTTGAATGCTTGAATATGTGCACTACACAGATCATTGACGTGTATGTAGTCACGTACACAGGTACCGTCACGCGTATCAAAGTCGTCACCAAAAACCATAAGATTAGTGTCTTTTGAACTACCTCCCGCTTTTATGCGTAACGCCTCGAACAGAATGAGTGGCAACAGATGAGTTTCGGGATCATGTCGTTCACCTATGCTGGCATCTTCACTACAGCCCGCTGCATTGAAATATCGCAAGGCGATGCTGCGTAAGCCATAGGCTGTTGCGTAGTCTTTGAGTACCTGCTCAACCATGAGCTTGGACTGGCCATACGGGTTGATCGGGTTTTGCGGTGTGTCCTCGGTTATAGGTAGTTTTTCAGGTACACCGTAAGTGGCGCAGGTGGATGAAAAGACCAGCGTTTTTACATCGTGCTGACACATGGCATCTAACAGAGATTGCGTGCCAGTTACGTTGTTGCGGTAGTACATCGCTGGTTCGGTAACCGACTCACCCACGTACGCTAACGCTGCGAAATGCATGACTGCGTCGATGGTGTGAGAGTTGAACACAGAGTCCAGTTTCTGACGATCGTGCAGATCACCTTGCACAAGTGTGCCGGCAACGACCGCATCGGCGTTACCACGTTCAAGGTTGTCATAGACAATAACCTGATACCCTTGCTGGTCGAGCATTCGGACCATATGTGAACCGATATAGCCGGCTCCACCTGTGACGAGAATTGTTTGTGACACCTTAGCTCCTTGGCCCACCAGCTTTGAGCCGGCGGTTCTTTTTGGGACGGATGACCCGTACACTTTTACTCACAGAAGGTGATTCAGTGTTGGGCAGAGGATTGATTATTTTGGCTTCGTTTATTCTTCGTACACGTTCTTTAGTTTGGTTCTTCTGTTCCTTACGTTCTCTGGACTCCCGCAGTCGATGGGCATCGCTGGTGGTCACACGACCATCAGCCCCGGACAGTGGAATGGTGTGTGAACTGAAGGAAATTTGTTGAAGCATGCTAACGGGCAGAGTAATTAGAAATATCCAGTAAAGATCTCTGTTGACCAGAAGTCTTGCTTCAGAATAGTTACTGATCAGCAGTGCAACAACGAAACCCAGCACAAACAATACCCCTGGTTGCTGGCGTTGATACTGGCAATAAATAATTTCTACCAGCTGTTGCAGAAGCATCAATAATGCAACGATGGTCAATGGTATTCCAATTTCTGAAGCCAGTTGCAACAGGCCATTGTGAGCATGGAATACAGTCCAGCTAAAATCGGTAAGCGATTGTTGAATCCAGATGCTCTCGTCGGTGGGATACCACAATGCGCCGTAACCATACCCGGTTAGTGGTCGTTCGAGTATGAGCTTCCATGTTTGCTCCCAGACCTCGCCTCGCCCAGTCAGATCTCCCGATCGACCAATAAGTGCTGCGGTGTCAATAAACAAAAAAGATAGTGCCGCCAAAGTGACGGCGAAAACACCCAGAAGCAGGGCGGCGATGAGGCTGAGCCTCAGATTTAATGCAGTGTGCAAGTAAACCATCAGAACGCCAGAACAAATAAGTGCGAGTATTGATGTTGCAGACACACTGTTGTAGAGACAGACCAATGACAGCAAGGACACCACTATGTAGAACATTCGCTGTTTGCGAGTAATGGTCCAGAATACTAGGCTTGCACTCAGTAAAAAAGACACCGCCGCCCAGAAACCTAAGGTGTTTTTAGAAGCAAGAGTGCCTCCCCATACTTGGCTGCCTTCATAACTCACCACGCCTAGCTCTGGTATGAACATCGCAGAAATTATGCTGGTGAACATGATAAATCCAAATACGATGGCGCTGATTCGTAAGATACTCGCTAGTGGAAGAACAAATCCTAGATACAGGGCCACTATAGTGGTACCAATGAGGTGTATAGATCGCTCTAAGCTAAGCGATGTATCAAGTGACCAGAACGTTGAGGTGGCCGCACCGACAAGTAACAAGGTTAATACGAGTCGGTACCGAACCAGCCACGTTAGCCAGTTGATACCGAATGCAAAAAAAAGCCCGAGTAAAGAATAGGCGTACATGGCAAGCCATAAAACAGTAATTAGGGATACAAGCGCATTGCTTGCCAGCGGGCCTCGGTAGGCCAGTGACAAATTGAAGCTTGATGCCTGTAGCAGCGTGAGGACCAATAGCGCAGAGGCTAACAATGGTGCTCGATAACCCGAGCTCCACGTCGCTGGGATATACCCAGAACCTTTATTGGCTAAGCTGCCTGTCATGATAGGAAAAAGACAGTACCACCAGATTGTGATCTGGTAATTGGCACTAGTCGATGCCCCTGGCTTCTTCAAGCGTTGCACCGCGCAACCGAACGTACTGATCAACCAGTCGTCGGTATTGTCGGGGTGCAAGGTTTTGTACGGTTTGTCTCACGATACCCAGTAAACTCATCGCCCCTGAGTTACGAGCTGCCCAGAGTAATTTAAAGCTCTGCACAGGTGATACACGAGCCAAAGCAACGCTTTCGAACCTAGCCTGGTAGCCGGCCCACGCCTGTTCGGACATGTGTGGTTTCTGAGTCGCCATCCATGTAAAAAAATTCGTGTACTTAGCTGAGCTACCTGCATAAATGGGTAATTGTGACAAGGCGCTGTCACTGATGATATCGGCGTAGTGTGTATACGGCTCAGGCAGCATATGAAATGCAATACCTGTGCGCCAACAGTCAATGGCAAATTGGTCGTTGTCACCAAAGGTTACTGATTCGTCCCAGCTGACTTTTGCCGCCAGTGCTTTTGGAATCACCATTGTGCTGGTTTGAATGAATCCGCCGTGCACGTAGAGGAAATCGTAGATTGACTCTTCAGATGACAGTGCGCGCTCGGGCTTTACCCAGTATCGCCCAACGCCTCTATCGACCACGATTTTGCCGTACACCAGAACATCGCCCTGTTCAGCAAGCAGTGCTTGTACGGCGACAAGAAAACCCTCGTACCACAGATCGTCAGAATCCAGAAAGGCGATGTATTGCCCCTGAGCCTTGCGCATACCGTGATTTCTGGCGGCAGCTGGGCCTGCGTTCTCTTGTGTCACGATAACAAGGCGAGGGTCTTTTACAGAGTTAAGAACTTCAACGGTATCATCGCTTGAGCCATCATCAACAACCACAATTTCAAAATCGTTGAACGTTTGCTTAAAGCAACTGTTTAACGTTTCCAGGATTGAATCTGCGCTGTTATAAGCGGGTATTACGATGGAATAACGTGGCGTCATTAGTAGGTTTCTCCACGTGTGGTTTTTCGCCCGAAGTGCGCGGTAAGTTTGCCTGTAAGTTTCCAGCGCAGCAATTGTGCCGATTCCCTAAAACGAGGCATAACAGTGGCTATCAGGCTCATTGCCAGAGTTACGGTGGCGAGGGCGCAAGTTTTAATCAGTCGTACCATTGACGCCACAGGGCCAGGATGTAGATGCTGCATTACGCGCACTCGTGAGTTGTGAATATTCACTACACGCTGCTTTAGCCAATCGGGTGCTAATCTGGATTCAGGAACAGGCTCGTGCACAATGGCGTTGGCTGCCCAGTGCATCGAATGTCCATCGTTGCCCAGCTGAGTGAAAAAAGCGAGATCCTCGCTGCCCGAATGTGAGAACGCTTCGTGAAAAAAGTGTGGAGCATATTTTTGTAAAACAGAGGCCTTAATCAAGAAATTTCCGCCGGCTTGTAATGTACATTCACTGCCATCGGAGAGCTTCATGTCAGCGCCATAGTAGGGATTATTCAGCAGTGTGTTGTCGGTGTCTGGTGGGAATTCCGGCCTTGTTGGACCGCCGACCAAATCGGCTGTATGCGTAGATTGTATGCGCAGTAGCTCTGACAACCACTGTGGTTCGGGCCATTCGTCGTCATCTAGAAAGGCTATAAAATCGGGTTCAAAGCTCAGCGCTTTCATCGCCACTGTATTTCTGATAGCTGAAATACCCGATGAAGTTTCACTTAGAGCTACAATCTGGAAGGGATAGTTGTCTGCCAGCTTGTTGCACACCGCAATACCTTCACCTGCTTCATCATTATCAGCAACAATAATGTGCAGCGCTTCAATATCGGTCAGGCGCGTCAGACTGAGCAACAGTTTCTCAAGTTCCACGGGTCGGCGGTAAGTGCAGATCCCAAGTGCAATCTTCACGATACCTTGCCCTCTGGTGTCGTCGTAACTGAAGGCTGCGCATGGAGCCTGCTGTACAGCGTGTGTGTCAGAAAGAATGCCATGAATACTTCTGCGGCTAAAATTCCGTATAGCGTGGTTTCGGGTTTGTAGAAATACAAAGTGAGTGCCACGAGCACACCACTGAGAACAGCCCCGTAAATACTGGCAATGGCCAGCACCCGAAAATCTCGCATTGCCTGAAGAGCAGCTGCTGGCGCGTTGTAGCTGGCTGCAAAAACGGCAATGATTGACCACATAGTAACGATCACAGCCATTGGCTGATCAGAATATTGTTCAGCATAGAGGAATTGGTATATCCATGGCCAGCCTATCCATATACAGATGCCTAGCCCCATGACGGCAGCCACCATGAGCAAGGTGGTGATTTTGATTTGTGATCTTACAGCTGCGTGCCTTGATTTAGACAGATCTACGGCTAATTCGGGTTTGACCATATTCTGCCACGTTAGCAGAGCCACTCTGACTGGTCCAAATAGAACAAATCCGGCAGCTAGCGGCGCATAAGCGTCAGGACCGTGTGTAGAGGTAATGATGACGCTATGTGCTTGAGCCAGAAACAAAGTGGTAAGAGAGCCAGCAAGTGCCCAGCGTGACTGTTCCCATATTTTGTTATAGCTGTTTATCTTTGCCAGTAAAAACCAACGGCGAGAGAAACCATGCAGGCGAAAACGTTCCACTAGCATGGCGCACAAATTGGCCGTTGCTAGCGCCAATAGAACATGGCTTACAGTCAGTTGATCAACAAGAAGCAAGAAACTGATGATGATGATAGTTCCGCTGGCCACGTAAGTGGTGTCACCACTGGCAGCAACCAAAGGGCGCATACGCGCATAGGCCGTACTGCGGCTGTATTGTCTTGCAGCGTAAACGGCAATAAACGCTGCCACGCTGAGTCCCACCGTATTGGGTATTTCTGACCAAAGGGCATAGCCTGCGCCGAATAACAGTAAAAGCGTAAACAGCAGCAGATTCAAGGTACTGAACATCGCTTCCTGTTGCGCTCGCTCTGGTTCGTCTTCTATGACGGGTGTGTAAACAGTTAATGGCGTTGATATCAAGGCGTTATTGATCGCAGACGCGAACATAGCCATGACGAATGCAAATGCAAACACGCCGTATTCGTACGGACTCACAAAGCGTAAAAGCAGTAAGTTCAGAGCGAAGTGAAATCCGCTGACCATAGCTTGTGCACCAACTGACAGCGCAAGCCTGGACGTGGCAAGTCCGATGACTTTGCCCACTATCGATTTTTGCATCGATGCTCCAGAGTGGGTGCCATGTTCATCGACATTAGTGCTCATCGGCGTATGGCGTTACGCAGCAGGATTGTGCCTAAGATGATGGGTTCGACAAGATATCGAAAGGCGAATCTTCGTGGGTTTTCAAACAGTCGAAAACTCCACTCCAGCCCCAGTCGGCCCATCCATCGGGGTGGTGTTTTTACATGGCCCGCGACGTACTCCATGCAAGCTCCACAGGTGAATGCGATAGGGGCGTTTATCAGATGCCGATGTTCGGCGAGCCAGGCCTCTTGCTTGGGTGCGCCAAACCCGATGAGTAACAGCTGTGTATTTGCCTCATTGATCGCATCCACGACGGCCAAGCTGGCTTTGCTATGTGGTGTTAAATCAAAATACCCATCATGGCCACCAATGTTGATGGACGGATGCTCTGTGCGAATACGCTGCAGTGCTTCGTTTTGTACTGTGCTGTGCTGTCCTACGTGGAAGACATTCCAGCCCGATAATGCCGCCTTTTCCATCAGGGGCATGATGAAGTCAACGTATGTGAGTCGGTGATCGCGCGATACAGGGATCTTGAAAAGCTGCATGAGCCAGATCAGTGGCATTCCGTCAACCAGGATAGTAGTATTTTCATAATGCTCACGCAGCTCCTGCGATGTGAAGTAGCTGTAGAGCGAGTGCAGATTATGATACAGCACACTATCTTTCCGACCTTCCTCAATAGAGGCTTCGGCGAAGTCTAAATAGTCGCTAAGAGTTCCAGGGTGCGCATAGAAACCAAGGAGTTCTCTCTTTTGGAGCAGCTGTGCTGAGGAGGGCATGATGAGCTAGTTCTTCTCGATGTTTCATGGGGTAGAGGATAACTACACCATATTGAATAAGTTGGAATGGCAAATGTCTGGTCAAATAAATAAGGCTGCCGACAGGCCAGGCGCTTGTGATTGCACTCTGTCTTGGTCCCTGCTGGCGGTATGGTAAAGGTATCGGCAGCAAAAGTGCATGAGCTTCGTTTTCAGAGGGCTAGAGTAACGCTAATGATGAGATACGTTAGCTAATTCACATTTTGACGGCACTTACACGTCATTTTGCGTTTCTTTATCGAGAAATAGTTCGAGTAAATGGATATTTTATGAGGCTTGTTTTAGCGCCAGTGCCTTACATTCGAGGGGCACAATATATCACTGTCATTGGGCTGGTCATCCTGCTCACACAAAATCGTCTTATCAAGCGTCTGGTACCTCTAGAGGCTAGGGCTTGGTTGTGTGTGGGTATATAGGCAGCCGACTGGGTAAGACGGGGCGTCGTTTGACCCTACTTGGTTGAGCTGTTGCCTAGGAAGCTGTTGAAACGCGGCTCTTGAACCCCCATCCGCTTTGTCTTAAGTCTGAGCTGGTATAAACATTGGGCACAGCCAGTGAAGACCATCAGTAAACACTAATACGCGAACTAAAGTATGAGGCAACAGTCGTAGTTTAAAGCGGAAGAATCTTGTGCCGATCAGGTGACGTTTAGTGGAACGTCACCTGATTGATGTGTTATCCGCAGAAATCTGAGTTATTAGAGCGAAAAACTAGTATGCGTTTTTGTGAACCCAGCCTTTGAATGCTGTTAGCGTCAGAATTCTAATATCCAGAAAAATAGACCAGTTTTGGACGTAGAAACGATCGTGTTCGATACGTGAAGCCATGTCAGCGATGCGACGCGTTTCGCCTCTGAAACCGTTTATCTGAGCCCAGCCAGTGATGCCGGGCTTAACGCAGTAACGTGATTTAAGTGCTGGTATGACGTACTGAAAGTCTTCGTCAAGTTTTATAGGGTGAGGGCGTGGACCAACCAGTGACATTGAGCCTTGAATGACGTTGAACAGCTGTGGCAGTTCATCGAGGCTGGTCTTTCTCAGAAACGCTCCAACGCGCGTGATACGCGGATCGTCACGCTCGGCTTGTTTGAATGCTTTTGGAGCATTCTGATACATGGAGCGAAACTTATAGACCTTTATGATTTCGCCGTTTCTTCCAGTACGTGATTGGCAAAATAAGGCAGGGCCTGTGCTGTCGAGCTTGATGATGATTGAGATTAGGGCCATGAGTGGAAACAGAATGACCAATGCTATTGAGCCGAAAACGAAGTCTTCGAGCCTTTTAACAGCTGCGTTGATTCCAGCTATTGGCTTGAGTGCCGAGCTGTCACTACTAATGAGTGGAACCCAGTGCCTAGTGGCGTCGGATTGAGTCGATGCATCATTGATGCTATCGATTGAAACATCCATGTGAATGGTCTTGCTTTGACCGACAATCATAGTATTTTTTTTATTTGCTAGCGTAGAGGTAGGCACCGATCTCTCCAGGTTTCGGTTCAGGTACTTGATAAGCCATGTGCCTATTGTAACCTGCAAACGAGTTGTATTCGTGAGCGAGTGGAGATAATACTGCAAGTGCGAAGCGATCGCTGTGATGTATTACCAACATAGCGTTGAACTAGCGCTCAATTGGCGAAATGTGCCATTCTCATTGGCACCATCCATCGCACAGCTCTCACAAAGAGAGCTGTGCGGAATCACCGTAAGTTCCTGTAAAATATAAAGATATTTTACTAGTGGGCTCTTCGAGGCAGGCTCGAAGTTTAGGTATTGCTGCCGTTTTTACGGCTATGTGAAACTTTGTTACTGGGTGCGAAAAGATTGATGTTTAAGCGGTATGATCTAGTCCAGCTGTTCACGGTAGTAAGTATAGTGCTTCGGAGTAGGGTCTGAAGAACCGTTCATGATGCAACCGCTAACGCGAACACCCGAGAAGGTCAGACGTTTCAATGCTTCATTAAGTTGTGGCTCTTTAACTTCACCTTCCTTGATGACCATGATCGTTGAGCCTGCATGCTTACCTAACGCCGCTGCAGTGGAGACACTCAAGACAGGTGGGGTGTCGATAATACAGATATCAAAACGTGGGGCAACAACACTAAGGAACGCACCAAACTCTTTGTCACTTGGCATATCAACACCACTACCAGTGCCTGAGAAGCCACGTGGTATGCAATAAAGATTTTGTACAGCAGTTGCCTTAACCGTCTCTTTCAATTCACTCTTGCCGCGTACTACCTCTGGTAATCCGGGACCAGATTCAAGACCCAGTGATTTATGCAATTGGCCGCGCTGATAATCGGCATCTATAAGTAGCACTCGCTTGCCAGTTTGTGCAACCAGCACCGCTAGGTTGAGACTTAGAAACGACTTGCCCATGCTAGGTAGAGGGCTCGTAAACATGAGTACATTGTTGTTAGCGCCTGCCATCACATCTTCAAGCATGCTGCGTAGCCCACGAATGTTTTCAATAGAAAAATCCTCGGGTTTAGACAATGCCAACACGTTGCCTGAAATGGCTTTGGTGGACGTGGAACCGTCTGGTCCTGGCAGCAGTCGACTCGCATCAACGATGGTGGGTGAGCCCAGCCGACGCTGCGCCGCACTCTTCGGAATATTCATGTAAACCGGCAGACCAGAAGCACGTTCGAGTGATTCCTGATCGCTGATGACGGTTGACAATGCTGAGCGCAAAGTCAGATACAGCATGTATAGGAACAGCGTAGTCAGTGTGCCACCAACAACAGCCAGCATTTTGTTAGGCGACACCGATTTGCGTGGCACCAGTGCCTCGTCGATGATTTGAACTTCACCCACGTTGCCAACATTGGCTAAGCGCAACTTTTGCAAGGTTTCGCTCATCTCGATAAACAGATCACGCTTGGTGTCTAGTTCGTCTTGCAGCACGGCCAGCTCACGTTCTGTATCGGGCGCTGCCACAATAGTGCCGGTGATCTGATTAATTTTGTTTGTCAGAACGTCTATTTCCTTCTGCAGGCGTTTCGGTGTTGGGTGGGCGACGGTATAACGCTCGAGTAGGTCATCTCTCTCGACTTCTTTTTCGAGCAACTGCGTTTCAAGATTGTCAAGTTGTCCAAGTTTCAAATCGACCTGAGTATCTCGTACGCTTCCCGAGCTGCGTCTAAATCTAGACAGCGCAACTTCTGCTGCTCGTAAATCAGCTTCTACTTCGGGAAGTTGAGCTTCGAAGAACACGAGGCGTTCATCGGATGACTGGTTTTGTGTGCCCAACTTGACGCTTCTATACTCACGTACGACGGCGTTGGTTATATCAGCGATCAAGGCAGGCTCTTTGCCACGCATGCGTACCGTGATCATTCGCGATTTGGAGTCTGTGGTCTCAGTGACCAGATTGCTTCGCATTCCCGTGATAGTGGCTTGCAGGGAGGCGCGCGCGAGAGAAAATTGCACACCTGGTTCTGCTTCAAGCTCGCTTACCGCAACGCTCATGGCTTCGCCGTTACTCAAGTTCGCTTGTGCAGTAGTGCCGACCTCGGCTCGCTCAATGACTAATTGGTCTTGATATTCGACGCTGTAGGCAGAATCACCCAGAGCAGTCAGGATCAATTCGCTGTCTTCCCACGCTCGTGGTACTTCGAGCTGGGATAATTCTATGGATTCCTCACCCCAAGCAAATTGGCTGGCTACACCGAGATCTTTCACAAGGTTACCTAGGAAAGGTAGGTTGCGCGCCAAATCTCCCAGAACAGGCAAGGATTTTGGCTCTGCGGTGATGCGGGTGTTGTATGCGTCGACCACTGGAGTTAGCACTCGGCGAGATGTTATGAGGTTCGCTTCTTCCTTAATGGTGGGAGCGTTCCAATCGATCTGTTGAACGCTTTCACCGCTGTCAGAAAGATTCTCACGTTCATCACTGACGTTGACCAGCGCTGATGCTTCGTAAATGCGATCTGTGCTGATTAGATACAGCCACGCTAAGGTTAGGCCTAGAAGCAGAGTGATAAGCAAACCGAATTTGTGGCGCAGCAGAAGACTTAAGTATTCTTTAGCATCACTTGTTGCTGGTACTGTGGCGTATCCTTGCATTGGCATACCTTGTTGAGGGTAGTTAAGAGTCTTCATCAAGCACTTTGTCCTTCTTGTGTGGCAACACCCGAAGGCACGCAAGTTTATGTTTTAGTAATGTAGTTTAGAGGACGCACCGTAATGGTGATTGCGCGTCCAGAATTTGCACTTCTTTATGTTCAACGGGTTCGGTAAATTCATCGGCTCAACGTTGTGGTGAGCATCGCAGCTAATGATGCCTAGACGAAACATCGCCTAGGTGATGTATGAATCGGCGGGCAAAGCCATTGTATCAACTCACTTGTTCGGATTTGTGAAGTTGTCACAATATTCGTGGGTCCGAACAGCTACAGAGGGTCAAAATATGACTAAGTTCAGAGATGTATCGTCAAAAAAATGGCTAATATTCATCTTGCTACTGCAAGCTTGCTCCTCTGAGCCACCGTCAGCGAGTACTTCTAACACAGAGGAGCAATGGCTAGACTCCATAGTGGTCGCTGCAGATCCGGCTGATTCCTCCTATCCCCTCAACCCCATCGAGTTCTCGACCCAACTGGCAGCAAGATCTACGCGTTTTAGTATTCGCGGTATTTTTACCGTGAGCGATTCCTTGCCGACTGACATTACAAATGAGAATCAAAGTGCATTACTGGCGAAAGCGGGTTTGATTGCCTCACTTGATCGTGTGGCCGCCCGCAGTAAAGACGATGTAGCTGCTCAGCCTTCGCAATGGCATTACGAGCACGTGCTACGCAGCAGCGTGGTAGTCGACGCAGTTGCCAACCGTACACCTTTGTTTGATCAATTGGCATCGATTAAACCGACCAGTTCGGTACAGCGAGCCGCCCTGAAACTTGCGGGTGCGTCTGATCATCAGCTTTGGGTAGGCAATAACAGCCTGAACATTGAGTCGATTGTGGATTCACCCCCTAATCAGTGCAGTGCTCGCTACCGCTGGCAATCGGAGGTAAGCGCCACACTTCGTGTTCAACTGGAATTCCTCGTACAGAGCTGCCCGCAAACTCAGAGCGTGGGCGATTACACTCGTTGGCAGCTTGGAGGGCTGGCAGCGAGTGGATCTCTGGATGAGCTAGAGAATTCGACAGTCGTCAGATCCACACCCATCGACGCAACAGTCTGGTTTAGCCACGGTTGGGGCGAGGTGCCAAATGTGGGAGGGGCGGTTGTACTGGACACCTTATCTATTGAGATAGGTTCACAGCAGCGTCTCGATATTTCCCGAAGCAGGCGTCGCAGTGGTCGTGGCCCCGAGACTGTAGAGGCATCTTTGTTAGATCGCAATGGCGGGTCGCGCACCATTGATATCGTGTGGAAGGATGAAGAGGCGCTAGCCACGGCTGCCTCAGGCACTCGATACCCAAACCAAATAACATTGAGTTCAGTTGCAGAAAATATTGATCTGAGTGTTTACATAATGAACCGCGCTATCGAATCTGATACAGGATTTGGAAAATCGTTAAACGTGCCAGTAATTGTCAGTGGTAGCCATACTGGCTCAGGGTTTTTGAACTATGTGTCAATCAACAGCACGTCGCCATGATCGAATCTGCAACGCATAGAGTACGAGCAGTTATGTACAAACTATTCATAACTGTCCTGTTTGCTCTGGCGCTGTCAGCGTGCCGTGATGAGCCGTCTATTCCAGCAGATACGCTAAGCAATAACAGCGCAGTTGCAGACAATGGACTGCCTATTCAGCAGAGTGAACTCAGTCGGATTCTGGATACGCCGATAGATTCAGTAGCTGCGACGGTGGCTGTTGATGCCAGCGCTGTGAAGAATTGGCCAGATGCGCGCTTTTCATCGCCCGGACTCATTCCCGCCTATCAACAGCGCGAGGGTGATGCAGATCTTGGCCGTAAGGCGTTGTTAGAAGAGGCCTATGTTGGCTGCGGCATCCCTGAACGCGTTTTTCGCCAATTGCTGCCTGCGGATACGGCGCCTTTGGAAGTTTCGGGACGTCACTCGCGCGCGGATGGCCTGCCGTACAACGTTAACGTGGTGACTAACGGTGATCAGTTGTCGATTGCAACAAGCAACTGTTTGACATGCCACGCAACGCCATTATTCGGTAATTTGGTGGTGGGGTTGGGTAATGAATTTCTTGACTTCACGAACGACGCCTCAAAGCCTGTGGAGCGCGCAGGTGCTCTAGTTCAAGGTGATGCCGAGATTGCCGCTTGGGAGCTATACGCTGATCGTATTAGCGCCATTGCCCCTTATATTCAAACCAGTACCATTGGGGTCAATCCGGCTAACAACCTCACATTTGCGTTAATTGCTCATCGACGTGCAGAGGACAATGCCTGGTCCAGCGAACCTTTATTGCCTTTACCCCCAACGCAGGTGCCTCCTGTCAGTGTGCCGCCTTGGTGGCGTATGGCTAAAAAGCCTGCCATGTTCAACCTTGGAGAAGGTCGGGGCGATCACGCAAGAATTATGATGGCGGCATCGATGCTGTGTACAGACAGCCTTGCTGAACTCGAAGAAATTGATCAATATGCTCCCGATATTCGTGCATTTATTGCAAGTCTGGCGCCTCCGGAATATCCGTTTCCTGTCGATTCAACCCTAGTCGATGCTGGGCGTGATGTATTTGCCGGTACCTGCTCGCAGTGTCACGGTAGCTACGAAGATGAGCAGACATATCCTGCTCGATTGGTGCCTATAGATATAGTACAGACGGATAGCATGCTGGTTGATTTTGCATTCGGCGCTGGAGTGCCTTACGTCGATTGGTTTAACAAATCATACTACGGTCAGTTGTCAACCGCCGCTCCAGGCGCAGGCTATGTCGCGCCACCACTGGATGGTATATGGGCAACAGCGCCGTTTTTGCATAATGGCTCGGTCCCCACTATCAGCATGCTGTTAGACAGTAATACGCGACCACAGTACTGGAGGCATTTAGTCAGTGATTTGTCTGATCCTGAGAGCTACGACCAACAGCGTTTGGGCTGGGCGCATGAAGTGCTCGACAGCGGCAAGGCCAATCTTTCTGATGTGGCAACGTACGACACAGATCTGCCCGGTTACACCAATTTAGGGCATCAGTTTGGTGATCATTTAACTGACGATCAGCGCACGGCGGTTATCGAGTATTTAAAAACTCTCTAGGCAGCTGTGCAACCGTGCCACAAACTGGAGTAATCTGTGCCACGCAGTTGGCTCCTGTCGGATAACCCGATAATCTGCACTTTACGATGCGCACACACGATAATGGCGGGCTAAAACGCCATGCAACTTTTCTGGTACTGACCAATGTTAAAAACACCTTATCTGTTATTCCTCGGCGATGCTCCTGATGCATTGTCAGCTAAAGTGGCTCAGGGCATAAAAGACTGGCGGCCAGAATTTTGTGTGGGGCAATACCGTCAGGAAGGTTGCAAGGCAGATCTCGGGTTGCCTGATATGACTATTGCAGAGGCGGTCGCTGCAGGTGCCAAAACCTTGGTAGTGGGTGTTGCGAATCGTGGCGGTGTAATAAGTGAGGGATGGAACGACGCTTTCGAGCAAGCGTTAAATGCAGGTTTGGACATTGCCTCTGGACTGCACACTTTGTTGACTGAGAACCCAGAGCTTGTTGAGCTTGCCAAAACTACAGGACAATCTTTGCACGACGTGCGGGTGCCTCAACAGGCGTTTCCTATAGCTACAGGTGTAAAGCGATCTGGCAAGCGGTGTCTGGCTATCGGTACTGATTGTTCCATAGGTAAAATGTACACTGGCATCGCGATGGAAAAACTCATGCTGGAACGCGGCATGAAGGCAAGCTTCCGCGCTACGGGGCAAACAGGCATTCTGATCACGGGTAGCGGAATCCCTCTAGATGCTGTAGTTGCCGACTTCATGGCAGGCTCTGTTGAGTGGCTAACACCTGATAACGATCCTGATCATTGGGATTTGATTGAAGGTCAGGGAAGCCTGTTCCATGCCTCTTTTTCAGGTGTCACGCTTGCGTTAGTTCACGGTGGAGCTCCTGATGCTCTGGTTTTGTGCCATGAACCGACACGCACTCACATGCGCGGCCTTCCCGATTACGCATTACCATCATTAGAGCTGCTGCGTGATACCGCATTAACCTTAGCTCGGTTTGTTAATCCGAACTGCAAGGTAGTGGGTGTGTCAGTGAATACCTCTGCGCTGGATGACGAAGCTGCGAAAGCGTGCTTACAGGAAATTGAGCAGCGTATGCAGCTGCCTGCGACAGATCCTTTTCGCTATGGCGCCGATCGGCTTGTGGATGCACTCGCTTGATGGTTGAATTCTCTTTAACTTTAAAGGTTTAAGGCTGAGCAATAAATGACTGAACTATTAAAGGCTGAGCTTCTAGTCACGCGTGATGTGTTTGCCACCAAAGGTGTCTTCACCATCTCGCGTGGTTCACGCACGCAAGCTTGTGTACTCACTGTCACTTTGACATCAGGTGAGCACGTTGGCGTGGGCGAGTGTGTGCCTTATGCACGATATGGAGAAACTCTAGATAGTGTGGAGGCGCAAGTTCTTGGCTTGCGCCAGGCACTGCGCGACGGAATGGACCGTTCAATGCTGCAAAGCGCTCTACCTGCGGGCGCAGCAAGAAACGCAGTGGATTGCGCCTTGTGGGACTTGCAGGCAAAATCAACAGGTACGCCGGTATGGTCTCTTGCCGGGTTATCTGAGCCTACACCTGTAACAACTGCATACACTTTGTCTCTCGATACTCCAGAGAACATGCAGGCTGCCGCCAGCGAAAATTCGGCAAGGCCCGTGCTAAAAATCAAACTTGGCGGTACTGGCGATCTTGAGCGACTTCAAGCAGTGCGTCGTGGTGCGCCAGACAGCACGTTAATTGTTGACGCTAACGAAGGTTGGTCGGCAGCAGATTATGATGCTTTGGCTCCTGCGATGCTTGATCTGGGCGTGGCTCTGGTTGAACAACCTCTTCCCGCTGGTCATGATCAGGCCTTACTGGGACGCAAGCGACCGCTTCCCGTTTGTGCAGATGAGGCATGCCACGACCGCGAATCTTTGGGCCAGTTGTCTGGAAAGTACGATGTCGTCAACATCAAACTGGACAAAACAGGCGGTCTGACAGAGGCCCTTGCATTGCGCGAAGCGGCTATTAAAGCGGGCTTTGATGTCATGGTGGGTTGTATGGTGGGCAGCTCATTGGCCATGGCACCGGCATTGCTAGTAGCACAGGGTGTGACTTATGTTGATCTGGATGGTCCTTTGCTACTAGCTGAGGATAGAGTAACTCCCATGCAATTCGAAGTAAGTCTGATTCATCCTGCGTCGCGTAAGCTTTGGGGATAGCACCCTGCTCTGATTGGTGTTGTCGGTGCTCTAACGAGAATCTGGCAGCGATAGCTGCTAGTGCTAGCTATCCTTGCTAGCACTCGTCGCTGGTAAAACTAATGAGACTGAGTCATGGCAAAATCAATAGTGGTGTTAGGCGGTGGTGCAGGCGGGCTTGAACTTGTCGTCAAGCTTGCAAAGAAGTTCAAGCGCGAGACCGAAGTAAGCGTTGTGTTGGTGGATAAAAATGCATCGCACATCTGGAAGCCTTTACTGCATGAGGTTGCCACCGGCTCTCTCGACAGCCACCACGATGAAACCAGTTACCGCATGCTGGCAAGAAAGTACAAATTTCAGTTTGTGTTAGGCCAAGTTACGCAGGTAGATAAAGAGCTAAACCAATTACGTGTAGCCGCCGAAACTGACGATTTGGGTGAAGAGCTAGTCGAGGAGCGTCTAATACCATTCGACCAGTTAGTGCTATGTCCGGGCAGCCGAAGTAACGATTTCGGTACAACTGGCGTTGCCGAGCACTGCATCAAGCTTGACTCCAGAGAACAAGCAGAGCGATTCCATAAACAGTACATAAAGCAGCTTCACAGAGTGAGTTCCAGTAAAGATGACACGGGGCAATTGTCAGTTGTCATCGTTGGTGGTGGAGCTACAGGCGTGGAGCTGGCGGCTGACTTACACAATGTTGCAGGACGTCTTAGCGAGTACGGGTTTGGCACGTTCTCACAAGCACGTTTGAATGTATCAGTGATCGAGGCCGGACCCATGTTATTGCCAAGGCTGCCAGACCGAATAGGCGTTAGTGTGGAACGAGAACTCAATTCAATCGGGATCAGTGTGTTGACCTCAACTCGCATAGAAAGCGCAGCATCAGATGCTTTGTATACCAGTGAGGGGCAGAGAATTGATGCAGATGTCAGCGTATGGGCCGCAGGTGTTAGAGCGCCGGGCTTTCTTGCAGAAAGTGGGTTTCCCGTGGATAACCTGGGTCGCGTCAAAGTCAACCCAGACCTGACAGTTGAGGGTTATGAAAATATTTATGGAGCAGGTGACTGTTGCTGCTGTCCTATGGCAGATGGCGACACTGTGCCCCCTAGAGCGCAGTCGGCCCATCAAATGGCCAGCACAGTTGCGCACAACATTGTCGCCCGTCATAAGGGCAAGAAGCCGAAGGATTTTGTCTACAAAGACTTTGGTAGTTTGATCAGTTTGTCAAAGTTTTCAACCGTGGGCAATCTCATGGGTAACCTGATGAGAGGCACAGTGTTTGTAGAAGGCTGGGTAGCGCGATTGGTGTACTTATCGCTTTACCGAATGCATCAAAATGCGGTGCATGGGCCGTTCTCTACTTTGTTGCTTATCGTGGGAGACAGAATTTACAAGGCCACCCGTGCTGATTTAAAGCTGCACTAGCGGCTTCTGACGGAGCGCGATGCTTTACGTCTGGTCTTGTTTTCCAACGTTCCCGGTAGGCTTTTCAGCTTTGCCGGGAACGCTTTTAATATCCGATGATGCAACATTGCTTTATTTACCAACACAATGTCGCACTGCTCAGATTCTTGATTAGAGGCTCAGCTCAGGCTAGTCCACGCTCTCTTTAACAGGCTTCACCAGCTTGTCATCATTTGCGTTGATTTTCTCACCCATTGTCGCTTGCAGCTTGTCATCTAACTTGTTGACCTTGCCGCCAACACTAGATGTTACTTTGTCGTCGATTGCGTTGACTTTGTCGCCAACCTTTGCCGACACTTTGTCGTCAATATCATTGACCTTAGCGCCCACTTTCGAAGCAATACGGCTAAAAAGATCTTTCGGGGCGGAGCCTTCCAGTTTACTAACGCCTGTGGCCACAGAACCTGCCACTTTCCCAAGCATGCCGCTCTCTCTCGATGCTGCGGTTTTTTCACGAACACTCTGCGAAGCATTTTTGGCACGGGCTACCACGACATCACCCAGATTCTCTGTGCTCGATGATACTTTGCGCGATACGCGGCTCATCAAGGGCTCGTCAGGGTCGTCTGTGACGCCAAATTTGCTGGTTCGCTCTGATGCGGCCTTGATAGTTTTATCAAGCTTCTTGTCGAGACGTCCTGTAATTCCCCCCATTTTGGCAACTGCGCGACCAAAAGAGCTGTCAGCTTCGCTGACCGTGGCTGGCTGAACTTCTCCATCAACCGCCTGACCTGCTGCTATCTTAGCTTCGACGAATTTACCACCGTGCTTTGACATCTTCTCTTTTACCGAGGTGACGGCGCGAGCGAATTTCGTGTTTTCTTGATCAATTGACAATTTGCCGTCGCTGTCTAGCGTGCCGGAGGTAGTGAGAGCGGTAAGGCTGGGAAATAGTCCGGGGTCACTGGCTACGGTTTCATCGTGACTATGCGCCTCCACCCACTTACGCTCGTTGAGGGCATTGAGTAATAGCCAAGCGGCTACCGCGAGCAAACATAGGGTGCTTATCCAGATCATTGGATTCTCCTTGGGATATTAATCAAAACAGGGTATGGACCATACGACGTCAGTAATCTTACGCGTTTGGCGCCGCACTCTCAAGTGACCAAGGTGTTATCAATTGTGGATTTGCTGAGGACACTGACTGGCTTGCTGAGAACTCAGTGGTTTCTGCAGCCCCTGATGCCTACAGGGCCTGGCAATTGTCAAACGCTGCCGCTGAAATCATGTCGTAGTGCTTGCCTATGTAGATTCGAATCCACTTCGAGTAAGCACTTGAATTATCTTGAATATCCGTGCGAAGTGAAGGCATGTCGTGCCAGCGAACCGCTTGAACCTCATCGCGATTAAACAGCGTTGGCAGGGTGTCGTCATCGACATACCCAACAAAGCAATGCGCTATTTCGTTTTCGTAGAGTGTTCCGCCCACGTACGCCTCGTAGGCGATTTTGCCAAACACCGATAACTCAATATTTTGGCAGCCTACCTCTTCAAAGAGGCGACGATGCGCACAATCTTGAAGGGATTCGTTCCATCTAGGGTGTGAACAACAGGTGTTAGCCCAAAGTCCGCCTGAATGGTATTTGCTGTCTGCCCTTTGCTGTAGCAGCATGCGCCCGCGGTTAAACAGGAAAATGGATACAGCCAAATGAGGTACGTTACGGACGTGGGCATCCCATTTGTTGATAGGGTAGAGCTCACCGTTGGTGTCGATGGCGGTAATAACTTCTTTTTGTGTTTGGAATTGAACGTCTAACATTTAATTTTTTTGGCTCATATTCGAAAAGCGAACGGACAACATTGTTTACCTTTCTTTAGTTACGTTAATCTATCAAAACAGTGCGTAAATTTCTAGGCATTCGAAAAGGTAATAGCGTGCGCACCCAAGCCTTGTCGAACCGCTGCAGGTATAAACTCTCGTGGACTGTGTGACTCAACACACCTGCATTTTGTTCAACAAACCGGGAGCGCGAGTAAAACGGCGTGTCCTCCAAGGTTTGGAGTTTGCTTATTTGCGCGTTGCGTTTCGTACGGGTATCGCGTGCAATTCGCCAATAGCGAGTGGGTGGTAACTTAACGTGTTCATCGGCTACGCACTCAGTTCGCTGACCGTTGGCAGCGTAGTGCAGATTGCGGCGGCTATGCACGCCGTGTATGTCAGTTACGTCGTAAAGCACGGTGGTTGAGTTGTCCGCACCGTGTGTGCGTGACCAGACCCAGCTCTTAAAACTGGATTCCAGCGGCACTGTCCCATAGTTACTGTCAACATAAGCCTCACCTTGCCATCGCAGGTGCGGTTTGGAAAAGGCAACGCTTACCTTGGCTCGAGGTGCAATAGGCTGCCAGAAATGTTGCGCATTTGTGGGGTCTTCAGAATCCAGGGGCACCGCTTCAAGATCATAAGCGGGCAATTCAATGTTGATTTCGCCACGCACTCTTGACAGCGTTGGTGTGGATATTTCATCAATCGTGACACGCAGCGTGTTGCCATCGAGTTGAAACTGGCTCTTGCCGACGCTCAATTGATGTTCGCTGGTTTTGAGCGAGTTAGCACCTCGTTCAGTCATGCACCAACGCCAGGGTTTGCCATACAGCGCCGCATTGATGGCGCAGTGTTGATTAGCGGGTGTGTTTTGCCTCTTGCGTGCTCGCGCGTAGTACGGCGAGAAAACACTGCCAATGAATGCTATGACGGTAATTGCGTGCTGTTCATCATCGCTTATCGCGTCAAGATACCACCAGCGATAGCCATTATCGGGTACTGCATCTGTGAATGATGGAACTGGCATGAGACGATCTGTCTATTTTAGTTGACACAATCATTATGTCAGAATAACCTGACAATAAGTCATCTGCAAAATTTCATCATGGATGTTTGTCAACAGATAGAAAAAGCACTGCACCTTGCGGTGAATGAAATCACCGTAGCGCCCAGTCCTGCGAGGCTAGCATCGGCGTTGAACTACGCTATGTTTCCGGGCGGCGCAAGGGTTAGGCCCAAGCTGGTCATGGCGGTGGCTCAAGCTTGTGGAGACGTGTCAACAACGCTGGTGCGCGAGGCTGCGGTTGCTATCGAAATGCTGCACTGTGCATCGCTCATACAAGATGATTTGTCCTGTTTCGATGATGCAAGTTGTCGAAGAGGCAAGCCTTGTTTACATATTGAGTTTGATGACCGGCTCGCCATTCTGGCTTCTGATGGACTCATAGTGGCAGCCTTCGAGCGTGTCAGTTCCGTCGTACATGCCGATGCACAGGCTCAGCTGAAATTGATCAGAATGCTTGCTCATAAAGTGGGCGCTGTACACGGCATCACTGCAGGTCAAGCGTGGGAATGTGAAGAGGAAATAGATATTGAAGCCTATCACTGTGCCAAAACGGGTGCATTGTTTGCCGCATCAACACAAGCGGGTGCTATAGCCGTGGGAGTCGATTCAGCGCCGTGGGAGCTGACTGGCAATCTATTGGGCTGCGCTTACCAAATTGCTGACGATATCCAGGATGTTCTTGGCGACTCCACAAAGCTGGGTAAGCCGACAAACGTCGATGCCAAGCATGGGCGGCCAAATGTAGTACATGAGCTAGGCGCTGAAAAAGCGATAGCGCATTTACAAGATCAGATTGATCAGGTTATTGCTTCTGTACCAGCTTGCAATAATGCCAATTTTTTCATAGAAACGATCAGGCATGAAGCTCAGCGTTTTCTGCCAAAGGAGATTGCTCTCAGTGCAGCGTAATACTAGTTCCACTTCACTGTTTGGTGAGGATACTCAACCACTATCCAGTCAGGGTTCAGCACGCAATGAATCCATTTCAGATCGATTGTTTGGTTGGCGAAATCGACTGCTTGCTAACCCTGAGTTTCAAAGGAAGGCAAGACGAAACCCGCTTATGCGTTTTATGGCGCGTCGCCGTGCACGTTCACTGTTTGATCTGTGTTCAGGTTTTGTTTATTCGCAGATCTTGTCCACGTGTGTACAACTGGATTTGTTTAAATTGCTGCAAGAGGGACCGCTTGATAGCGGTGCTATAGCCCGTGCAATTGGCCTCGACCGTGATGCTGCTGATACGCTGCTACGTTCGGCAACATCAATCAAACTCATAGAAAATCGAGGCAAGGATTGCTACGGGCTTGGCATACATGGAGCCGCTTTGTTGGCAAATCCAGGTGTTTGCAAGATGATTGAACACCATACGTTTCTTTACAGAGATCTTGCCGACCCTGTTGCCTTGCTAAAGCGTGAACAGGACGAGACTATGCTTTCCATGTTTTGGGACTATGCCGGAGCGCGGCAGCAGCAGAGCAATGACTCAATGGGCACTGAGCCCTATACCGACCTGATGAGTGCATCCCAAGCCATGGTAGCAGAGCAGATAATTGATACCTACCCGTTGAAAACACACCAACGATTACTGGATGTGGGTGGTGGTGATGGTACTTTCCTGCGCACAGTGGCAAGTGCTGCTCCAGATTTGTCACTTATGTTGTTTGACTTACCTCCTGTCGCTGAGCAAGCCAAGCTGCGTTTTGCAGAAAGCAACATTCTTAATGAGGTGAGCTGTCACGGTGGCAGCGTATTCGACAATGAGTTACCAACAGGTGCAGACATCATCTCTTTAGTCCGTATTGTCCATGATCATAACGATGATGCTGCGCTTGCCATACTCAAGGCCTGTCGGGCGGCGTTGCCTGCAGGTGGCACACTGTTGTTAGCGGAGCCTATGGCACGCGAAAAAGTAGGTGATCCAGCCACCGACGCCTATTTTGGTTTTTATCTGCATGCCATGGGGCGAGGGCGACCGCGTACAGCAGGTGAGCTGCAGGATTTAATCGCTCAGGCCGGGTTCTCCCGATGTCATTCTCTAAAGACCCATTTGCCTCTTTTGACCAGCCTGCTCGTCGCAAAAGCCTGATTTATCACGTTGACGCCAGAGCGATAGCTCAGCAGGCGAGTTTTCGCAAAAAATAAGTGTCAGGTTTACTTGACAAGCATATGTGTCAATGTAAACTGACAGTATTGGTTAAGAGGTGTTCGGAATTACTCTATAATGTCTTTAGGAACAAACAATACAGCCCCTGCGGCAACTGCCATCGTCTTTGAACAGCCAGGTAATCTTGAGCTACGTTCAGTGTCGTTAGTGCCGCCGACCTCCAATCAACTGGTTGTTGATGTGGAAAGCACGGGGATCAGTACGGGTACTGAAAAATTGTTGTGGAATGGCACTATGCCAGCATTTCCCGGTTTGTCGTATCCATTGGTTCCTGGCTATGAAGCCGTAGGCGTCGTGAGAGCCTCAGGTGAAGATTGCCAACTCAAAGTCGGTGATCGCGTGTTCGTTCCTGGCGCGAGCTGTTATCAGAATGATATACGCGGCCTGTTCGGAGCTAGTGCGTCAACGCTTGTGGTGGCCGAAGAACGTGTTGCGGCCGTTGGCGAATTACCCGCAGAGCAAGCTACCTTGTTAGCTTTGGCCGCAACCGCCATGCATATTCTGACGCATCGCCTAAGGCAGGCTAATCCTGCACAGCCGCTAACACTAGCTGACATAGCCTTGCAGGCGCCGCAACTTATCGTAGGGCACGGTGTGCTGGGACGTTTGCTTGCTAGAACTTGCATTGCCATTGGCGCTGATGCCCCCGTTGTCTGGGAGCATAATGCACAACGTCGTGCAGGTGCCATGAGTTACAACGTGGTAGCCCCTGCGGATGACGACAATATGTCCCGCAAACATATCGTAGATGTCAGTGGCAGCTGCGGAGAGCATTTCAACACCCTGATTGCACGATTGTCGAAAGGCGGTCGATTGACTCTGGGTGGTTTTTACAACGAGGCGGTCAATTTTAATTTTGCACCGGCATTTATGAGAGAAATCAACCTTGGCATAGCTGCCGAGTGGGTGCCAGATGATCTGCATAAAACGTTGTCATTGGTACAAGCCGGTGCATTGAGTCTTGACGGACTCGTGTCTCACCAACTTTCTTTTGAAAAGGCAGCAGACGCTTACCCATTAGCGTTTAACGACCCAGCTTGCCTGAAAATGATACTTAACTGGAACGCGTAATCGTTATGGATACTCATACTGTTGATATTGGCGACCTGAAAACCATGACGCAACGATTGCGTGATGAAGCAGCACAAGAGCCTGATGCGGTACCAACAGGTGAGCCCACGAAAGAAACACAAATTATTGCTATTTATGGCAAAGGTGGAATTGGCAAGAGTTTTACACTTGCCAACTTGTCTTACATGATGGCGCAGCAGGGCAAGAAGGTCTTGTTGATTGGTTGTGATCCGAAAAGCGATACCACCTCACTGTTGTTTGGCGGCAGAGCTTGCCCAACCATCATTGAAACTTCGTCCAAGAAGAAGCAAGCGGGAGAGCAGGTCGCCATTGGCGATGTATGCTTTATACGTGATGGCGTATATGCGATGGAGCTCGGCGGGCCAGAAGTTGGACGTGGATGCGGCGGACGCGGCATTATCCATGGTTTCGAACTCATGGAAAAACTAGGCTTTCATGAGTGGGACTTTGACTACGTGCTGCTGGATTTTCTGGGTGACGTCGTTTGTGGCGGATTCGGCTTGCCGATCGCTCGTGACATGTGCCAAAAAGTGATTGTTGTTGGTTCAAACGACTTACAGTCTTTGTATGTTGCCAATAACGTGTGTTCTGCGGTTGAATACTTCAGAAAATTAGGTGGCAATGTTGGTGTTGCCGGAATGGTTGTCAACAAGGACGACGGCACAGGTGAAGCTGCAGCCTTTGCTGAAAAAGTCGGCATCCCAGTGTTAAGTGCTATTCCTGCAGACGATGACATCAGACGCAAGAGTGCTTCCTATCAGATCATTGGCGAGCCCGGTGGTGCATGGGGCCCGTTGTTTGAAGCATTGTCACAGAATGTCGCTGATTCTACTCCGCAGCATCCAACACCATTAACGCAAGACGAATTGCTTGCATTATTCGATGCTGACGATTCTGCTAATGATTTTCCCATGACACCAGCCACAATTGCTGATCTGTGTGGAAAGAGTGCTGTCGAAAAGCCCACTCTCGAAGTGGTCTACGACGAAGTCTAAGATTATGGCTTCCGATAAAAAAAGCGATAAGGGCGCACCAGCAGTTAGTGAATTATCTGTTAGTGAATCATCTGTGAGTGAACTAACTGTTGGTTCGCCTACTACAGGCGCACCCACTATGAGCGAGACGCCCATTAAATTCGTGGGCAAACCTGGTGTTGATGATGGTGCTGGTTGTCATGCTGGCAAAGATGCAATGCGTGCTGCAGCGTCAGCTGCGGGTAAGAGCGAAACACTCGAGCAGTACGCTGCTGACTACCCGATGGGGCCGCACGAGCAGCCGCAAAGCATGTGCCCAGCGTTTGGTTCGCTACGCGTAGGTCTACGCATGAGGCGCACGGCCACTATTTTATCGGGAAGCGCTTGTTGCGTGTACGGACTCACGTTTACATCGCATTTCTATGGCGCAAGACGAACGGTTGGCTATGTGCCTTTCGATTCTGAAACTCTGGTAACCGGCAAGTTATTTGAAGACATCCGCGAAGCGGTTTACAAGATGGCTGATCCAGAACGCTACGACACCATTATCATTACTAATCTTTGTGTGCCTACAGCTTCTGGTGTGCCATTGGATTTACTGCCAGATCAGATCAATGGAGTGCGCATTGTTGGCATCGATGTGCCAGGTTTTGGTGTACCTACTCATGCTGAAGCCAAAGATGTGCTGGCTGGTGCAATGTTGTCTTATGCGCGTCGTGAGGTAGAGCAGGGCCCAGTAGCTGCGCCTGCCAATCGCCAGACCGAGATGCGGACAGTGACATTGCTGGGTGAGTTGTTTCCTGCAGATCCAGTCGTTATCAGTCAATTGCTCGCGCCCATGGGATTAGCCGTTGGCCCAACGGTTCCCACGCGCGAATGGCGTGAACTATACACCGCACTTGATGGTGCTGTTATCGCCGCTTTACATCCCTTCTATACCGCTTCAGTGCGTGAATTCGAGAGAGCAGGGCGACCTGTTGTCGGTTCGGCGCCTGTGGGTTTGGACGGAACAGCTGCATGGCTAGAAGCTATTGGTAAGGCGTGCAACATCGAGCAACCATTAATAGATGCTGCCAAAGATGCTGCATTACCTGTCATTAAAAGCGTGTTGGAAGCCACACCTATCAACGGTCGTTTGATTATCTCTGGTTATGAAGGTTCGGAGCTAATAGTTGCAAGGTTAGCTATTGAGAGTGGGGCAACGGTTCACTATGTGGGTACAGCCTGTCCAAAAACTGCTTGGTCAGCTGACGATCTGGCTTGGTTAGAAGCGCGAGATGTGGTGGTGAAGTTCAGAGCGTCTCTTGAGGATGATGTGTCGGCGCTTGAGTACTTTAAACCTGATCTGGCCATTGGTACAACGCCATTGGTGCAGGCAGCCAAAGCGCAAGCAATCCCTGCCTTGTATTTTACGAATCTGATTTCTGCAAGACCACTGATGGGTGCGGCTGGCGCAGGTTCGCTGGCGCAGGTGATGAATGCAGCGTTAGCGAACAAAGAGCGCTTCGATAAAATGAATGAGTTTTTTGAAGGTGTCGGTAAAGGTGACACTGCAGGTATCTGGCAAGACACACCAGAGTCAAAGCCAGCCTTTAGACAACAATTTGCGCGCAAGTTAGCCAAACAAGCAGCTGCTCGTGCAAGCACGGCGACAACCTGATGTTAGTACTTGATCATGATAGAGCAGGTGGTTACTGGGGTTCGGTCTATGCGTTCACCGCCATAAAAGGATTGCAGGTCATCATTGATGGACCGGTAGGCTGTGAAAATTTGCCAGTAACATCAGTGTTGCATTACACCGATGGGTTACCACCGCATGAGCTGCCCATAGTCGTAACCGGCTTGGGCGAGGAAGAGCTTGGGCAGGAAGGCACTGAGAAAGCCATGCGCCGTGCTCATAAGAGTCTGGATCCTGAATTGCCAGCTGTTGTAGTAACTGGATCTATTGCCGAAATGATTGGTGGTGGTGTGACCCCTGAGGGCACCGGTATCTTGCGTTTTCTTCCGCGCACAATAGATGAAGATCAGTGGCAAAGTTCTGATCGTGCTTTGTATTGGCTCTGGACAGAATTTGGCCCTAAGAAAGTGCCCAAGCTTCGCAAAAAAGAAGGCGATAAGCCACGTGTCAATATCATTGGGCCTATGTATGGTCAATTCAACATGCCCAGCGATCTTGCTGAGATAGTGCGGCTTGTTGAGGGTATTGGATGTGAAGTCAACATGACTTTCCCGTTAGGATCGCATCTGGCCGATATCAATAATCTGGCGAATAGCGATGTGAACATTTGTATGTATCGCGAATACGGCCGAATGTTATGTGAAAACCTTGAGCGGCCCTATTTGCAAGCACCTATAGGCTTGCACAGCACCACCGCTTTCTTATTGAAATTGGCTGAGCTCACTGAGCTGGATGCGGGACCTTTCATTGAAAGAGAGAAACATACCACCATAAAACCAGTTTGGGATTTATGGCGATCTGTTACTCAGGATTTTTTCGGCACTGCAAGCTTTGGTGTTGTCGCACATGAAACTTACAGTCGTGGTATCAAGAATTTTCTTGAAGAAGAAATGGGTCTGCCTTGCGAGTTTGCGATACAGCGAAATTCAGGCAAAAAGACAGACAACGAGAACGTGCGTGAGTTGGTGCAGACTAAAACACCATTGATGGTTTTCGGTAGTTATAACGAGAGAATGTATCTGGCAGAGATTGATAGTAAAGCCTCCTACATTCCAGCGTCGTTTCCGGGTACTGCCATAAGACGTCATACGGGCACGCCTTTCATGGGCTACAGCGGGGCAACGTATCTTATACAAGAGGTATGTAACTGCTTGTTTGATGCGCTATTCAACATACTGCCTCTGGGTACAAAGCTGGACGAAAAACAAGAAGCGACGCCAAGCAAGATTCAGGCGCCATTGTATTGGGACAAAGATGCTCATGAAATGCTGGAGAGCATTGTTGATGCGCAACCTATTATTGTCCGTATTTCCGCTGCTAAAACATTGCGTGATGCCTGTGAGGCTATGGCACGCTCTGAAGGTAGTACACAAGTCACAAGTAAACATGTGATGGCACAATCGCCATTACGTGAACCGGTCATTTAAAGGCCAGATCAGGAGAGTATCTAATGAGTGCTAATCCTTCAATGATGAGCCATAGCGATTCCATGACTCTTTCACAGAGTAACAATCAAACCTTGTCTGCACACACACATGTGCATCAGACTAAACCGAGCAGTATTGAATACCGCGTTGTCTATGCGCTGGTTTATACGGTTTGTCTTGCAATTACCGGTTTGTGCCGGTTGCTACCTCGTAACAGTCATCCTTGGATGTGCGCGGGTGATGATGGTTCACGTTCTTTATTTAGTGAAGCGCGTTGTGCAGCAGACAGTACAGTGCCTTACATATTCCAGAAGTAGTTTCTTGGTTCTTTGCCAGGAATAAAGAATTTGTCAGTCGGTGGTGTGGTTTGCCGGATGACGAAGCACTGCCGCATATTTGCGGTGTTTGATGGCGCTTGCGCGTCTTTTCCCGGCCTGCGGTAAAACTTCAGGTCATAACTATGAGGCTATTGCTATGGCTGATGCTAATACAGGCG
The DNA here is from genome assembly GCA_023301725.1 of Granulosicoccus sp. Taxonomy (GTDB): domain Bacteria; phylum Pseudomonadota; class Gammaproteobacteria; order Granulosicoccales; family Granulosicoccaceae; genus Granulosicoccus. The sequence goes on from JALZUD010000034.1 coordinate 102,987, forward strand.
GTTCACTGTCTGGATTAAAACAGAACGAAGCTCGTGAATTTCACGCCGTCTTTGTAACGAGCTTTATTATCTTCACCGTAATCGCGGTAATCGCACATTTTCTTGTGTGGCTGTGGCGTCCTTGGTTCCCAGGTGTTGAAGGTTATTCAATGTTGGGTGATACAACTGAAAAAGTTGTCTCTCTAATGTCTTACCTCGCTTAAGGAGATATTGATATGTGGCGTATTTGGTTATTATTTGATCCGCGTCGTGCACTAGTTGCTATGGCAGGTTTCTTGTTCACACTAGCGATTGTGATTCACTTCATCGTGTTGAGTACTGATCGGTTTAACTGGATTGAAGGCCCTTCTGCGGCTGTTGTCAGTCAAGCTGATGTAATCGAAGTAAGCGTTGATACAGTCTTTAAATTGGGCTGAGTTTAAACCTGTGGTTTGACCCTGCGTTATGGCTCTGAAGCTTTAACACTTGGATACGACCTTGAGTTTCGACTATTAGGACAGAACGGCCGACAGGCAGATTTTCTAGGGTGAGTTGTTCCTGGCCGAACAATTCGCGCTGAGCCTGCCGGCTGATCTTTGAAGAACAAAAACTATAATTTACCTTGTGAACTGGCCTTGTGGATGGGCCTCTAGTAAACGTGAAAGAGGTGGGGAAACCAATCATGTCGATGCTGAGTTTTGAGAAAAAATATCGAGTAAGGGGAGGCACCTTTATTGGAGGCGATTTGTTCGACTTCTGGGTAGGACCTTTCTATGTCGGATTTTTCGGTGTCACCACTATCTTTTTTGCGACAGTTGGTACTTTGCTCATTGTGTATGGCGCCTCTCTGGGAGATACCTGGAATGTTTGGCGTATTAACATCGCACCACCGGCCATATCGTACGGACTTGCCTTCGCTCCACTCAAGGCTGGCGGTCTTTGGCAGCTCATCACCATTTGCGCAACCGGTGCCTTTGTCTCGTGGGCTATCAGACAAGCTGAAATAGCGCGAAAACTGGGAATGGGTTATCACGTTCCTGTTGTCTTCAGTTTTGCCATTCTGGCGTATGTCACTCTAGTTATTTTCCGTCCCCTGTTAATGGGAGCGTGGGGTTATGGTTTTCCTTACGGCATCCTGAGCCATTTGGATTGGGTATCAAACACGGGTTATCAATTTCTTCACTTTCACTACAACCCTGCACACATGCTCGCGGTGACCTTTTTCTTTACAACTTGCTTTGCGCTAGCACTGCATGGTGGATTGGTGTTGTCTGCAACCAGTGTCCCAGACGGTGAAAAAGTAAAGACGCCTGAATATGAAGACACTTACTTTCGCGACATCATTGGTTACTCAATAGGCACGCTAGGCATCCATAGGCTGGGTATGTTTCTCGCTATTAATGCCGCGTTCTGGAGTGCAGTCTGCATCATTATTAGTGGTCCTTTCTGGACTCGAGGCTGGCCAGAATGGTGGACCTGGTGGCTTGAACTACCGGTTTGGGGTTAGGAGAATAGATCATGCCTGAATATCAAAATATATTTACCCAAGTGCAAGTGCACGGTCATGGCGAGATGGGTATACCCATTGGACGTGAAAGCAACAATCGCGCTGGTAAACCGCTTTTTTCCTGGTTGCTCGGCGCTATTGGTAACGCGCAGCTTGGTCCCATTTATTTAGGGGCAACCGGTACCATGTCGTTAATTTGCGGCCTGATCGCGTTTGAAATTATCGGCCTCAACATGTTTGCTTCGGTCAACTGGGATCCAGTTCAGTTTGTACGACAATTGTTCTGGTTGGCGCTAGAGCCGCCACCACCCGGGTCAGGTCTTGGTATACCGCGAATGGCTGAAGGTGGCTGGTGGTTGCTGGCTGGCTTTTTCCTTACAGTGTCCATTTTATTATGGTGGCTACGGACTTACTTACGCGCCAAAGCTCTTGGCATGGGTTATCACATTCCTTGGGCATTCGGCGCAGCCATTTGGCTATATTTGGTACTGGGTTTTATCCGACCTTTGTTGATGGGCGATTGGGGTGAGGCGGTACCGTTTGGTATCTTCCCGCACCTTGATTGGACTGCCGCGTTTTCCATGCGCTATGGCAATCTTTTTTATAACCCTTTTCACATGTTGTCTATCGCATTTTTATATGGCTCAGCGGTATTGTTTGGCATGCACGCGGCAACCATATTAGCGGTTGGTCGCTACGGTGGAGAGCGAGAAATCGAACAAATAACGGATCGTGGAACAGCCACCGAACGTGCTTCTTTGTTCTGGCGTTGGACGATGGGTTTTAATGCAACTATGGAGTCCATACATCGTTGGGCCTGGTGGTTCGCTATTCTGACGCCCATCACTGGTGGCATTGGTATCTTGCTCACCGGTACTGTTGTTGACAACTGGTATATGTGGGGTGTGAAACACGGTATTGCACCGGCTTATCCGGAAGTTTATGTCCCGAGTGTTGACCCTGCAGCCGGAGGTGCTAACTGATGAAACTGTTTAAAGTAGGTACCTTTGTACTGTTGCCGTTAATCCTGAGCGCTTGTTGGGAAGCGCCTCCTGTTGAGGGTGAGCAAATCGGTTTCCGTGGTGTTGCCATGGAGCAGGTTACCAATCCTGACATTACAAAGCCGTTGATTGCGCTGAATCAGGTACCAACACCCTTGCCAAAGAACCCAGTGGTAGAGGGCACACCAAAGGCAGGTGATGTTTATCAGAATGTACAGGTGTTAGGTGAGCTTTCAGTTGCTGAGTTTGCGCGCACTATGGTGTCAATTACTCAGTGGGTAGCACCGGAACAGGGTTGTGCCTATTGCCACCAAGGGGCGAACTTTGCTGCAGATGATCTGTACACCAAAGTGGTATCCAGACGCATGATGCAAATGACACAAACGATCAACAGTACGTGGAGTGATCATGTCAAAGAGACTGGTGTCACGTGCTACACGTGTCATCGAGGTAAAAATGTGCCTGAATATATCTGGTTTGAGGACGATGGGCCTGCACACGCAGCTGGCATGTCGGCTGATAACTATCAGCAAAACAACGTAGCAACAAAAGCAGGCTACACCTCCATGCTGAGTGATCCGTTAACGCCCTATTTGCAAGGCGAACCTGAAAAAATACGTATTGCACATGAAAATGCCTTGCCCCTAAAGAATCAGAACAACAACGAGTCTATGCAAGCTCTTGAGCGTACCTGGTCTTTGATGATGCACATGTCTGATTCGCTGGGTGTGAACTGTACGTACTGTCACAACTCGCGGAATTTTGCTTCCTGGGAGCAAAGTCCACCGGCGCGTGTCACTGCATGGCATGGGTTAGCGATGGTTCCAGCGATCAATAACGAGTACATGACACCTCTACAACCGGTATATCCAGAGCACCGATTGGGTAAACTCAATGATGCACCCAAAGCAAACTGTGCAACGTGTCATCAAGGCATCAACAAACCGTTGTACGGTGTCAGCATGCTGGACGACTACCCAGAGTGGAAGGCTCCATTGAGCGACGAGGCCACGGTTGCGCCTGATTACTCAGATGTGCCCGAGTACCTAGACCCCAATGCGCTAGAAGATTCAGCTGAAGAAGAACCCACAGCAGCATTGGCGCAACCAAAGGTTCTTGAAGTTGCAACCGGTTTAACCGATGATGGTGATGCTGTCAGTGCGGAGGGCGAAGTGCTTCGATAGACCGTTAGGGCTTCACTCTATCTGCGTAAAAGGCAGCGACATCCGTCTAACTTCGGGTGATCGCTGCCTTTTTGGTTTTCGGTAAGATAAAATCCAATTTCACATCAACGAGTCTTGTTATCTATGGATACATTGCGTATAGCAACCCGGAAGAGTCCATTAGCCCTGTGGCAGGCAGAGGATGTCAAAGCGCGAGTGCAAGCGTTGGATCCGAGTGTGCAGGTGGAGTTGATAGAAATGACCACCAAGGGCGACATTTTGCTGGACAGCCCGCTGGCCAAAATTGGCGGTAAGGGTCTGTTCGTCAAGGAGCTGGAAACAGCCATGCTCGACGGACTTGCAGACATCGCGGTGCATTCCATCAAGGACGTACCAGCGGTTTTGCCAGAAGGTTTACACGTGGTGCACATTATGGAACGTGAGAATCCACACGATGCTTTTGTATCCAACCACTATGAAACACCCGAATCGTTACCCGAGGGTGCTGTGGTGGGTACCTGCAGCTTGCGCCGACAGGCACAACTGATGGCAAGATTTCCACACCTGAACGTTCATAATTTGCGTGGTAACGTCAATAGCCGTCTTGCTAAGCTGGACAACGGCGAGTTCGATGCCATTATTCTTGCCGCGGCGGGTTTGATCAGGCTCGACATGCCAGAACGCATTGCCAGCGAAATGAGTGTAGAGGATAGCTTGCCTGCTGCCGGTCAAGGTATCGTAGGCATTGAAACGCGCATTGGTGATGAACGCACCAGCGCTATCCTAGACAAGTTACATCATCAGGAAACCAGCTTTCGTGTAATGGCGGAGCGGGCGTTAAGCGCGCGCCTCGATGGGGGGTGCCAAGTACCTATTGCTGCGTATTCTGAAATGCGTGGTGAGCAGATCTGGCTTCGTGGCCTGGTAGCGTCTCCTGATGGCAAGCAGCTGGTTACTGCCGATGCCAACGCTCATCAAAATGAGGCTGTTGATCTGGGGGTTAAAGTTGCTGAGATGTTGTTGTACCGAGGTGCTAACGATATTCTCAAAGCCTTGGGTTTAAGTCCTGCGCCGCTAGAAGAAGTGGCTGCCAGTGCGTCAAAATACGTTAGGCGAGACCAGTGAGAGCACGAGTGTGTATTTAACGCGTAAAAACTGTTAAAGACTTCGGGTTTTCCGCCTATACGAGTTTATGAGCGTAAAACTCCAGAAGTATCAGCACCCTGCCATGCCCGATCTCAATCTGGTATCTGGAAGTGCAAAAATTCTACTTCTGGACGACGATGAAGTTTTTTTGCACTTGTGCAAAAGTTACCTTAAAAAGTCGGAAATTCTTAACTTTGAATTGGTTACAGTCAATACTGCGAAGCGTGCGCGTCTAGCATTAGAGATGGACTCTTTCGATTGCGTGGTTGTTGACTACACGCTGCCTGATGGCAATGGTATAGAGTTGATAAATGAACTGGCAGAGGATGTTGGGGATGCTATGCCGGGCACTATTGTCCTGACAGGCGATAGCGGTGATAGCGCCGCCATAGAGGCTGTCAAAGCCGGTGCAAGTGACTATCTGCAAAAGGCAAATATGACGCAAAGCTCTTTGTGCAGGGCTGTTAGCAATGCCATCCAGAAAAGTCAGCTGCGCATGATGCACCTTAGCCGAGTCAAAGAACTGGAAGTGTCAAACGATACTCTTAAACGGCGCAATGAGGAGATTCAACGGTTTTATCACACCGTGTCTCATGAAGTTAAAACACCTCTCACGGCTATTCAGGAGTTTGTCTCGATCGTGAATGATGGTTTGGCAGGAGAGGTGTCTGAGGAGCAGAAAACAATACTGAATTATGCCTTGGAGAGTTGCGATCAGATAAAAATCCAGTTTAACGAGCTGCTGGAAATGTCGCGCTTTGAGACTGGGAAAATGCAGGTAACACTAGAGCCCTCTAACCTGTCTGAAGTGTTCAATCATTGCATCATAGCTGCCACACCGTCAGCTTTGGCAAAGAACATTACACTAAGGCTCGCGAATGACGATGTTCTGCCCCCAGTTATGATGCATCCAAGTCGTATTATCCAGGTGGTATCCAATCTTGTTGGCAATGCTATCAAATTCACACCTGAGGGTGGACGTGTGATTGTTGATGCCGAACTGGTGGATTTGGGCGATCGAGTTCGATTAAGTGTTGCAGATTCGGGGTGCGGTATCCCAGCAAAGGACTGTGAACAAATCTTTGAACGCCTCTATCAGGTGACGCCCGGCAGTGATCTTGAGAATGAGTCGGGCATGGGGTTAGGGTTAAGCATTGCTTCGCAAATCATAGAGCTACATGGCGGGCACATTGACGTTAACAGTACATTGGGTGAGGGTAGCGAGTTCAGCTTTCACCTTAATACTCAAAGGTTGCACCAAGACGACGCAGCGGTCGCCTAAGCTGTGCTTAACATGGTGAACTTACTACCTATCGTGCTCTTGGGCCGCAATTTTGTCTCGTTCATCTAGCGTGTGAAAGAGTGAAACCAGCCATTCAGTACGTGGGATAGAGGGCACGGAATCTATATCTTCAAGCAGGTATTGTGTTTCTATCAAAGGTGGCCATTCCAAAGCGTCTGTTCGTTTTTCAGAGCGGGAGAGCGGGATAGTCGCCAACGATTTTCCCAAAAGAAAGCTTTTTCTGGCACGGCTAACGATGGCGCGTTGATTAACGGTTTCGTAGCCCTGGCTTGCTATTTGACGACCAATATCTGAGTAGATAACACGGGCTGCTCTGATACCTGCACGGCAATTCAGCGGTAACAGAGCAACTCCTGCATCAGATCGTTTGTAAAGCACGTCAGCGTAGCTGAGGAGGCGCTTGCACATGGCTGTTATGTGTTCATTTTGCTTAGGGTTGGCCAGCCAGACCTCTGCATCAATGCCAGCCTGTTGAAACCATCGGCGCGGTAAGTACAAACGCCCCATGTTGGCATCTTCACCAATATCACGCGCAATGTTAGTTAATTGCATGGCAACACCCATATCCAATGCACGAGCTACCGCGCGCTGGTCTGTGGTTCGCATAATGAGTGTCATCATAGCCCCTACACAACCTGCTACTCGTGCTGCGTAATCATAGAGCTCTGACAATGTGTCGTAGTGACGACCACTGGTATCCCATGCAAGCCCCTCAATTAGTGCATCTGGCATAGCACGCGGGATGGAGAATTCGTGAACAACCTCGCTCAGCGCGCGATCCTCAGGGTGATCTTTAGGTTGTCCTGCATAGATGGCATCCAGACGTTCTGATAGCTCGTTTACAGCAGCTTCACCAGCGTTGTCTGCATCGATAAGATCATCGGCAATACGGCAGAAGGCATACAACGCTCTCGAGGGAATGGCGATATTTTTTGGCAACACCAGTGAGGCCATGAAAAACGAATGTGAGCCGTGCTTGATTAATGTTCTACAGGCCGCAAGGTCAGATTTTTTATCATTGTTCATGCTGTTCACTTGTTTGTTCTTACGACCCAATATTGCCATTTGTCATTCCCGCGAAGGCAGGAATCTGTAGTACCGCAAACAGCTGGTTTCCTGCCTGCGCGCAAATGACGTGCTTTATGTCTGCGCGGGAATGACGTGCTTTATGTCAGAAGTATTCAGGTTAAGTATGAGCTCTGCCACCGACAATGGGTTTTCCTCATGCACGAGATGCCCAAACTCTTTGAGAATAGCCACAGTCACTATATCAGCAGGTAGTCGTTGTTGCAGCTTGTAAGTATCGCGCAATGGAATAGTTTTATCCCCCGTTGCTGCAATCAACAACACAGGCGTTTTAAAACGCGACAGAGCGGCGTTCAGGTTATCTAGCTTCCAGTTAGCCATCATGCGTAAGACGCCAGAGACGTGTTGTGTGTCTCTAAACAGCTCAGCATACCGATCAAAGCTAGCTTCATCCACTACAGAGCCTGTGCTGTCGAGTAATTTTTTAATATTACGATTGTTTTTAGCGCGAAACGAGAAAAAGCGTGGCATCCATTCGCTGGCTGCGCTAACTTTGGCTAACGGTGCAAACACATAGCTGGCTAAACCTTGAAGTGGCACCACTGCAGCATTTATACAAACAAGCCTTTTTGCACACTCGGGATGCTCCAGGCAGAGTTGCATCAATATGGCAGCTCCAGCTGAGTGTCCAATCAGCAGCTCGCTATGCAGTTGCTCTTGTTCAATTAACTGATATAACGAATCTGCCATACCGGTAAGTGTCAGATCAGCATTGTGGGGCGTGATTGTTTGTGCATGCCCCGGTAAGTCCACCATCACGACGGTGTAATGCTCTGCCAGCAGCGGCGCTAGATTGGCCCATGAGTGAACCGATGCCCCGGTTCCGTGCACCAGTAAACACAGAGGACCACTACCCAGAGTTCGAATATGCCAGCTTAGCGATTGGCATTGAACCTGTCGCTCTGTTGTAGAGTGGCCAGATTGAGACAATAGGGCATGAGTAGTCATGTTCCGGTTAACTCAGGCACAGCCTGCGCATCGAAGGCCGGCAAAGGTAGGTATCTGGCTTGTAGTATTGATGCTAACTCCCGAGCCTGCGGTCTCGCTCTGGGGGCGGTGTCCACAAACAGAATTCGTGCGTCTGAGTTTGCCAATTGGCGCGCTGCATGGTGGGCATCTTCCATAGCCTGAGTACGCGAGGCACTTCCATCGCGTGCAATGTTTGCTTTGCCGTCAGTCATGATAATCACCACTGGCGTCTCACCTGCTTGTTTTAACTGATGAACGACCTGAAAAGCTAGATCAAGTCCGCTTGCCAATGGTGTGCCACCACCGCCAGGCAACTGTGCTAACTCACGTTTGGCCCTGACCAATGATCGGGTTGGAGGTAGCTCTAATTGCGCAGAGTCACCGCGAAAACTTATCATGGCAACTCGATCACGGCGCACATAGCATTCTGCTAGCAACAGTTCCACAGCCCCCTTTGCTTCTGCAAGGCGATGCAGCGCGGCAGAGCCTGATGCATCCACGACAAATACAGTTGTTGTGCGCGTCGGTTGTTTGTAGCGTGTTATGCGAAAATCTTCGAGGCGAACTTGCAAACGCCGTGTATTGGGCGAATTGTTCGTTAAGTCATTGCCTCGTAAGCGCTGTTTAGGTGCTGCAGCTTTCAGTGTTTCTATAACGTTTAGTCGTTGGCCTGACAAACCGCCACGGGGTCGCTTAACACCAACAGGGCGACCGCTTGTGCCTTTGCTGGTGGCGCCCGCATCGCGACCACTGGTTTGATTGTTTCGTTGGCCACGCACAAGATTAGCAATTAAGTGTTCGGGCAATGTCGCAGCTGCAGCTTCAAGCAGTTGTTCACCCATGTCTTCAAGAGATTCTGGTTGTTGTTCCTCTTGAGCGAGCTCGTTAGGGTCTTGTGCGTCAGCTGGTGGGGTATTTTCTTGCTCTTGTTGATCTTCAATATGATCCTCCAAGGGCTCATCTGGCGACTCCTCCGTCGACTCTTCTTCCGATGGGTTCTGCTGAGGTTCCACGCCTAAGGCTCTGGGCGATAAGACAAGTTGCGCTGCTACCCCGGCATCTTCAATAGTGACGGTGTGTCTAGAGCGCATTGCGGCATGTACGCGTGCAACACGAACGGCGAAAAGCAGTGATCGCATGGATTCCACACCCAGACGTTGAGCCAGTAGGGTTAATTCCATTAACAGTTCATCAGGAAACTCTACTTGGTTGGCGTCTATTTTTTGAGCTTCTAGGGCTGTAGCCTCTCGGGATTTAGCGTCTTGAGGTTTTGCGCTTTGCTGGCTTGCATCTTGAGATTTTCCGGAATGTGCTGCTAGACCATTTGCGTCTTGCTGGCCTGCGTTTTGTGACTCCTCGACGAGGGGGCTATCTACAGAATTGACAAGTGCTTGCAAGGTTGCAAGAGGCATTGCAGGCAATTCGATAAGTAGAGCAAGCCGCTCTGCTATGGATGAGCTAGCAAGGCCTGGTTCTTCGGTTGTACTTTCGTCCATGATTAGCATGACAGTCTCTGGTGCATCCGGATTATCAAGATGCACGCTAAGAATTGAGCATGTGGTGGTATCCAGCCGCTCGGCACCATTGATAATTAATGCGCCAGTTTGTTGATCCAGTAGCCCAGACTGATACACAGGTTTTCCTTTTGCCAGTGTCGAACTGATGTCAAGAGCACCGAGCAGTCGGTCTGATGAGGCTGACGTTGGAATTTTAGTGGTGCTAAAGCGCCGGCTTATACAATCGGCGTAGGCTAGCTGTACTGGTCCATGTGCTGAACCGACAATCAATCCTTTAAGAGAAGCATCCGCCTTAAGCAGATCCAACGCTGTTAAAGCAAGAGCCCAGCGCTGCTCACAATCTATCATGCAGTTGCCAGACCAACTGCTTCCATTGCCCGCTCTACGCGCACCGATGTACCACTATCGTCCAGTGGGTCACGACGCAGGCGATGTCGCAACGACATCGCCGCTACGCGCTGTATGTGTACAACAGTAACCTTACGTTTGTTATTTAGTGCAGCATAGGCACGACAAGCTCGCAGCAGGGTGAGTTCGCCACGCAAACCATCAGTGCCTAAAGCGACACACAGCTCGGATATGGTTCGCAATGCGTCGTCAGGGACGTCCACTTTAGGTAATAGCTTTCGGGCTTTGACTATTTGCTGACTGATTTGAGCATCATCGTTTGAGAATTTTTCGATAAAGGCCTGCGGATCACTTTCGAACTGATCTCGAAGACGAACAATGGCCATGCGCTGATCGATATCTTGGGGCGTGCTTACTTCTACCGATAAACCGAAGCGATCAAGCAATTGTGGCCGCAATTCACCTTCTTCAGGATTACCGCTACCGACAAGAAGAAACTTTGCTGCGTGGCGAATGCTCAGGCCGTCACGTTCAACCACGTTGATACCTGAAACAGCGACATCGAGCAGAAGATCTACCAGATGATCTTCGAGTAAATTGACTTCATCGATATAGAGAAACCCGCGATTAGCGGCAGCCAGTAAACCAGGTTCGAAAGCTTTTATGCCAGCGGTTAGTGCCTTCTCAAGGTCTAGCGCTCCAACCACTCTGTCCTCACTTGCGCCCAAGGGCAGGTCAACAACCGGTGTGCTGCGCAGTCTGGATGCTAGCTTGGTGTCTTTACTGCGCTGCTGGCAGTCATCGCACCATTTATCAGACGCCTCTGGATCGCAAGCAAAGCGGCAACCATCGATGACCGCTATTGACGGCAGGAGCGCGGCTAGTGCCCGCATGGCGGTTGTCTTACCAGTGCCTCGGTCGCCTAGCACTAAGACCCCACCGATACTGGCATCTACCGCTGCCATTTGTAGAGAAAGCTTCATATCTTCTTGGCCTACGATGGCCGAGAACGGGAAAACCTTATTCATGATGGACGATTCATGGCTTACTTATGGACTGTGCTGCGGTGTCTGCATCAATAGCCAGCGTGTCTGATTCGTCACGGGCAAAGATGCGATTCCATAGCTCTGTGTCTGCGAACGGTAGCGCCATAAATAGATGTTCGAGTATGGCTAGCAACAAAAGTACCCCTGGCAATACCAGTATGACGGACAAGTCGTTGTTCAAACTCAGCGCGTTGTTGAGCAATTGATAAGCAACGAAACTAGCCAGTAGAACGGAGACAAAAAAGAACGGTGTAATAGAGGCGTGTCTGATGTAGCTGTGCACGTAAGCAAGGCGAGCAGGAAACCAGTCGGTGTTGAAATACGGAACACCAAAGAACAGATTAAGTTTTGCACTCCAACGCATCAGCCATAACACCAGAAACGAATACAGGCCTGCGGGGTTGTCTGCACCCAGCAAAAGTGCCACAACAATACCACCGACAAGAAGAACAGAGACTTCGTGCCATATACTGGTACCCAGAGCTAGAAGAAATCGTCTACCGGTCGAACAATTCTCCGGGCATGGGCGCTTATGAATTCCAGTGATAAGTCCCGTGTAATAGCTGAGTTCTATGCATCCCCAAAGTACAACTGCTGCTACAAAACCAACATACGATTGCATGGGTGAACTACTTTTTGAAGCCAATAGCAAGGTTAACAGTGCAACGATGGCTAACAATGCTAGTACCACTTTTAGCCCGTGATGAGGCTTTACAATCTGTTGTTGCAGGTACAGCACGGCTCCAGTGCCAATCCACCAGCCAGCAATAACAATTAGAGTAGGGACTATCAGCGACATGGGCTGGCTCTCAAGCTGCTAAAGCCATAATGTGTCAGGGGCATTGACGGTACTGGGCAACAATCGACTGAATGCTGCTACGTTGTCAGCACCAAACGCAGACAATTCAACACGTCGACTGGTTGCTGGATCGATAAGTGAGAGAAGGCCGTCTTTCCACAATATCAATTCGAACGCGATGTCAGGGCCGATGCCGTGTGCCTTGCGTTCACGAACCAGACCCCGCATAACACTGCGTACGAATCCGTCTTCACCTTTATTGACCAGTAGCAGTTCCTTGCCATTTTCAGCATCGATGATGCTCACAGCGCCTTCATCCAGATCAACAAAATTCAATTTGCGCAAGGCTACTGGAACAACATCAGATTGCCCATGGGCTGAAGCGTCTAAGGTGGAGCCTAGTTGCATGCTAGACGCCTTGCCGAGACTGTAGCTGTAGGCGAAATATAAAGAGAGTAGCAACGTCAGTACAAGTGTTGTACGAAACCACAGTGGCAATATTTCCTTTTCACCACGCCTCATGATACTTCCGACTTCATAGCAAAGGTCTCTTCTTGAGCCTTTGGGAAATGGTTGTTTGCGATTGTCGAGTTTGACGATTTTTGCTGGATTATCACAGGGACATCTGTTGTTTCAGCGCTCAAATCAGTGGCAGTTACCGCTATCAATTGCGCTACCTCCTCTACATTAGCTATGCTTCTAAGCATAGGCTCTGGGGATAAGAAATTCCACGGGCGTACATTTGGCCATAACACGATGTAGCTCACACGCGAGCCTTCAGTGACACGCAGAGGGATGTCGCCAAAACCGTTTTTGCTTACACGCATATCTGCAGAGTGTATTTGCGAGAAGGGTAGGTTCATGGTCATTTGTAAGGCAATACCAAAACGTAGAAGGATACGCTTGTTAGTTAGCGTATAGATAGTTACGCGCGATGTAAGGTAGGCGAGCATTAGCAAGATTCCGACACCAATAGCGCTGAGAAATAGCGTTAAAGAGAGACTGCCTACCAGCGATTCGCTTCCTGATTTTACAATGGAAACTGCCTGGATCAGCATAATCATTACGAAATACAAACTGATTTTACGAAGATGAAAGGCGTTTATAGCTACTTCGCGGAAGTTCGGGCTGCCTTGCCAAAGTATCTGCTCACCTGCTGGCAGTGGAGCTGGAATCCCCGGACTATGCTCGAAATCGAAATCGTCGTGCTCATGCATTTTTCAAAACTCCCTCTTAGATAAACGGTTCGGTACGTTTTCGTGAACCGTAGACATGCGCACCGCCGTAGTACGCTTGAATCTTATCCTCTTCTAGAAGCGTGATGACATCATTACTGGCGCAAGTGGGCACATTCTCAAATTGTGCAGCATTTAGAGAGGCAACACGCACTTCTTTTTTCCGTCCATCCTCCAGGCGTTCACTGATCGAGCCTTCTAGCGGTACATTTTTGCTTCTTCGTAGAGTCATAAACATCATCGGTAGTAATACAGTCTTGCCTGAGTCGAGTGCAACTTGATAGTAGCGCGGTAACATTTCCATCCGATCAAGCATGATCTCCGTAATCTTACCGACCACAACACCGTCGCAGGCCCGAACATCCATGCCGCGAGGATCTCGAGAATACTTTGCTATAAAGAACTCTTCTGGATCTAGTGAACCCAACGGTACGATCCGAGGATCGCCCTCGGTTGTGACGTCCGGGTGATCCGCACGCTCAGCCCAGGCCGCAGCACCAAGCCCATCAATCATGGGGTCACCATTGGGTACTAACGGTGCACCAGTCCAAGGACCCAGAGGTGTGGCATTTAGCTCACGATGATCATCGTTCTTACCACTAGGTAACTGTACCGACTCACCATTGAGAAGCTCATAGGTTTTGGGCGCAGGCACTTTGTATTCAGTATTGGGTGCACCTCGATCATTGTCGTTAAATCGCAGTGGAAAGCCTTCACGCCGGCTTTCCTTGTTCAGATACAACACGAGTAGAACGAAGAACAGCCAGAATAGATAGAGAGCCAACTGGGCAACGTCGATGTATTGAGTGATATAACCAACTTCCATTAACTTGTCTCCTGATCAGTTCGGGAACTCGGCTAGATCAAACTGCCGAGGTTGTGTGTAAGAGTGAGAAATCATTGAGGTGAGGGGGCCTAGTGCTACCAAGGCCAGAAACAGCAAAGCAATTTCGAGGTGGTAAACCACGCTGTACCCTACAGCTGGGTTATTCAAGGCATCGCCCAGCACGCCAGTGGCGGACAACCCTGCGACGATATCGCGCAACAAGCCACCAAGCGCTATACCAAGCCCGGCAGCGGTGGCCTGAGCCGCACCCCAAGCACCCAGGGATAAGCCGGTGTGTTCCTTATTAACCATCGTCATTGCCATGATCAGTGTACTGATTGCAAAGAGACCGGCACCAAAACCGATAAACAATGTGCCAACGCGAAACAATCCAGGCGACTGTACAGGCTCGGCAAAAATGATCATGGAAAATGCCATTATGCCAATAAGAATACCTGTAGCCGCAACACGGGCTGGATGTGCTCCCTGTTTCAGTCGCCAAGCGGCGAACAAGAAAGCCACGATTGAGCCACCGGCAAGAATAGCTGTGAGCAGGGTGGTTGCACTAACACTAAGGTTCAAAATTTGTGCGCCATACGGTTCGAGCAAGATATCTTGCATGCTAAATCCGGCCGTGCCCAAAATGACGACAAAAAGAAAACGGCTTCCTTTAGCAGCTTTTAGATAACGCTGCCAGGCAATGCGAAATGCTGGACGCTTTTGCTCACCAACTTGCTCACCTTGTTGCTGATTAACTCGTTGCTTATTTGAATGTCTGGATTCTTGTTTCCAGAGCGCTATGCAGTTGAATACCATGGTGAGCATCGCGGCTCCCTGAACCACTTGAATAAGTTTAATCTGAGTGAAGTTTTTCAACAATGCGCCAAACACCAGCGCACTCACTAGCATCCCTAGCAGTAAGACCACGTACAGCAGGGCAACAACTTGTGGTCGCTTATCGTCTGGGGCAACATCTGTTGCCAGTGCAAGTCCTGCGGTCTGACTGGTGTGTAGTCCTAAGCCCACCAGCAAAAACGCCAGAGCGGCTGCACATTTAGCCAACCACATCGGAGCGTTGCCGTCACCCGATAGCAACAATAAAGCGAATGGCATAATAGCCAATCCACCAAATTGCAGCAGACTTCCCATCCACAAGTACGGCACACGGCGCCAGCCGATGGCCGAGACGAAGTGATCTGAATGGAAACCAATGAAGGCTCTGAACGGGGCGAACAACATGGGCAGTGCCACCATCATCGCAACAAGCCAGGCAGGGATGTTCAGTTCGATGATCATCACTCGATTGAGTGTGCCATTCAACAATACCAATGCCATACCGCAAGACAACTGGAACATAGATAGACGTACGATACGACTCCACGGCAGCGTTTCGCTAGCCGTGTCTGCAAACGGCATGGCCCGATACAAAACAGCGCTGAATTTCGCACGCCGCTCAGCTGCTAGGGCTTTGGCCCTAGCAATTCGCTCTGTTTTTGAAACAGATGCCACATTGCCGCGTACCGTTTCGGTCATGGACAATAAAGCTCCATGCCTTGTGACTTGTAAAATGGAGTATTGACACGTTGCGTCTGCACCACCTTGCTACCGCAAGTGAGATTCTTTGCCACAAGCCTTCGCAGGTGAGCCTCCTTTATGGGCTCGATGGCTGGCGAACGATCATCACGTGGAAACAATTTACCAGCTGCTTTCATCAGCATCAATGCGGGTGTGCGCGGTGCAAAAGTAAACAACATGCGTGCGCCACCACCTATTGTGTTGCTCTGCAACTTCCCTATCGCACTAATCATATCTACAGCTTGATAGTGAATGAGTGAATCGACGCATACCACATAGTCAAAACGACCACGATCAGCGCTGAGCATGTCACCAGCTTGAAACTCGATGTTGTCTTTGATTTCTACTGGACAACGTTCGCTAGCCAACTTGATCAAACTAGGAGACAGATCAATGCCGACAACCTGCGCACCTCGGCGAGCACAGGCAATAGAAAAAGCACCTGTGCCACAACCAGCGTCCAGTATCTGCTTGCCTTCGAGATTTTCAGGCAGCCAGGATAATAAGACGTCGAACATCTCAGCACGTCCTGCGCGCACAGTCTGTCGAATCTTTGATACCGGAGCATCAGAGGTCAATTGCTCCCACGCATGAGCAGCTGTTCGATCAAAATAAGTTTCCAACTGCTGACGTCTGTTCAGATAACTTTCGTGTTGCATTAGCTGTGTACCTCAGTCAATAGAATTGTTCAGTCGAAACCGAGTAGGTCGAAGATGTCTCTGTCTTGCATGGACACCGCTTCAACTGGATCAGAGCCAGCATAAAGTGCAGCAGCTAATCGCAAGTATTCATTTTTAACCGCCTCTAGCTCTGGTGAGTATTCCATTTCGAATAGCGTTGATTTTTTCAATCTGCTGCGTCGAATTACGTCAAGATCAGGAAAGTGCGCAACAGTTTTCATGCCTGTTTTTTCGTTGAATCTCTCGATTTGATCTGTGTCTGCACTGCGATTAGCGATTACACCGGCCATGCGCACATCGTAGTTTTTGGCTTTCGCACTGATTGCCTGAACGATGCGGTTCATAGCAAAAATAGAATCAAAGTCGTTGGCCGCAACAATCAAAGCGCGGTCGGCATGTTGAAGGGGCGCTGCGAATCCACCACAAACCACATCACCCAACACATCAAAAATGACGACATCGGTATCTTCAAGTAAGTGATGCTCTTTTAAGAGTTTTACTGTTTGGCCAACTACGTAACCACCACACCCTGTGCCTGCAGGTGGGCCACCAGCTTCAACACACATCACACCGTTGTAGCCTTCGTAGCAGTAATCTTCAGGCGAGAGCTCCTCGGTGTGAAAGTCAGCTTCAGCAAGCACGTCGATCACTGTTGGCATGAGCTTCTTGGTCAGAGTGAATGTGGAATCGTGTTTTGGATCGCAACCAATCTGCAATACACGTTTGCCCAAGTTCGAAAAAGCTGCAGACAGGTTAGAGGAGGTTGTACTTTTTCCGATACCTCCTTTGCCATAAACGGCGAATACTTTGGCGCCATCGATTTTCATCGAGTCGTCTTGATGAACCTGAACACTACCTTGTCCATCAGGCTTATGTGTGCCAACACCGCTTGCGCGTTTTAACTGGCTCATTGGTACGGCTTGTGTATTCATGCTGCTGCTCCGGCGACAACGCCTTCAAGTCGATCTTCTAGTTCATCACCTGCGTCTTGCAATGCTTGCAAGACATCGTCACTAGGTGACCAGTAGTTTCTTTCGCACGCTTCTAATAGCCGGTTGGCCATTCGTGCCGATGCGGTAGGATTTAAATCTGCAAGTCTGTCACGCATGGTCTTGTCGAGAACAAACGTTTTTGCCATCTGACCGTAGATCCATGGTGATATCTGTCCACTGGTAGCGGACCAACCCAGTGTGTTCGTAATAGAGGTCTCGATAGCGCGAACGCCTTCGTAGCCGTGCTTGAGTTGGCCTTCATACCACTTAGGATTAAGCGTTCGGGTGCGAACTTCCAGTGCCACCTGATCTTGCAAAGTACGTACGACGCCGTCACCTCGTGTCTGATCACCAATATATGTTGGGATAGTTTTGCCACGCGCTTTCTTAACCATTGAATTGATACCACCTAAGGTATCAAAGTAGTAGTCCAGCTGAGTCACACCGAGCTCAACACTCTCAAGGTTCTGGTATGCCAGATCCACATCTGCCAGCGCTGATTCAAGTAAAGCTGACTCACGCTTTGGTTGGCCGTCTACACCAAAGGCGTAACATTTTCGGTTTGCGTATGTGTCAGCCAATTCGCTTTCATCTTCCCAGCTACCACTGTCAATCAACAAATTAACGTTGGCGCCATAAGCACCATCGGCATTGCTGAAGACGCGCAGTGCGGCTGTTTCAAAGCTGCAATTGTTTGATTCTTGATAAGCTAAGGTGTGTGCTCTGACAAAATTCAGTTCAAGTGGCTCATCAGCCTGGGATGCAATAAGTGCAGCCTCTGCCAACATACGTGTTTGTAAGGGCAACAAGTCGCGGAAAACACCAGACAGTGTAGTGAGTACATCGATCCGTGGGCGACCAAGCTGCTCAAGTGAGATGAGCTGTGCGCCACATAGCTTGCCGTATGTGTCAAAACGGGGTTCTGCGCCCATCAGGGACATGACCTGAGCAATAGGCACACCTTCGTTTTTCAGGTTGTCGCTTCCCCAGAGTACGAACGCGACCGTCTGCGGCAGTGATCCAGCTTCAACCAGATGTTTGTCGAGTAGTTGCTCCGCATGACGTTTGCCCGCTCTTAGGGCTTTACCACTTGGAAGACGGAAAGGGTCAAACCCATGAATATTGCGTCCGGCTGGTAGAGTTTTTGCGTTATGAAGCACATCACCACCAGGAGCTGCAGCAATATAGCCTGCGTCTAGCGCATGGATCATTCCTGACAATTCACCATCACTTTTGATGTGTTGATTCATGGTGGCAATTTCTGTTTGCCATGAATATTCAGTGTCTTCCTCAGAAGCTTTTGCACTGGTTTGGACTTTGTCCTGTTCAACCGGCAGATCATGCTCTATTGACTGCAAGTAGTCTGCTACGAGTGTCTTTTCCGGAGCGTCTGCTTCAAGCTTGCATTGCAGATAAGCGTGCAATACACCTGTTCGCTCCTCTACCGTCGGTGTTTCACCAATCACATGCATGCCGCAGGGGATTAGCTCATTTTCATACTCGACCAGTAGTTGTTGCAAACGTGTGACGGTGGCTTCAATGGCGTTATTGCCCCAGTCCAGTTCATGGCCAAATTCGATCTCGTTGGCTTGGGCAATAAGAAGATCGAGTAGCTCTCGGCCTTCTGCATTATCGCGATCCTTGAGTTCGTTAAACTGACGGATAGCAATCTTGATGTCGTTCAGACCCTTATACAAACCGGCTTCGGTGACAGACGGTGTCAGGTAACTGATCAATGTTGCTGCACTACGGCGCTTGGCGATGGTGGCTTCTGAAGGATTGTTAGCGGCGTAGAAGTAGAAGTTGGGTGTATCGCCAATAAGGCGATCAGGCCAACACTCACCAGACAAGCCTGATTGCTTGCCCGGCATGAATTCAAGAGCGCCATGAGTTCCAAAATGCATCAGTGCATGGACGTTGATACTTTTTTGCAGATAGCGGTAGAACGCGGCAAAGGCATGAGTAGGTGCAAAGCTGCCCTCAAACAACAGGCGCATAGGGTCGCCTTCGTAGCCTAAGCCAGGTTGCAGGCCTATGGTGATATTGCCCAGCTGAATTCCCAAAATATGTATCGAACTACCATTGCTCAAGATTTTGCCAGGAGCTGGGCCCCATTGCGATTCGATTTGATCAAGCCAAGGCGTGTGACGCACATGATCATCCGTGGGGATTGATGCGAGTACGTTGGCATCTGTGCCATAGACACTTGAATTGCCGTCAAGCAGTAAAGCTCTCAGATGATCAACTGAGTCGGGAAGTTCTACCTTGTAGCCTTCAGCAGCGAGACGTTTCAGCGTATTGAATAAGCTTTCGAACACCGACAAGTAAGCAGCTGTTCCTACTGCACCTGCATTGGGAGGGAAGTTGAATAAAACGATACCAATTTTGCGTTCTGTGCGTTCGCTGCGCTTGAGTCTTACCAACTGAACAGCACGACTTGCCAGCATATCGATGCGCTCAGCGATAGGCAGTTTGTCTTGATCGCCCTTGCTGCCCATTGACTGTTGTCCGCCATAAACAATGGGGCCGGTTGCACCATCAAGCTCTGGCAGTGCCACCATCAGAGTGGTTTCTATAGGAGATAGGCC
>JALZUD010000035.1 GCA_023301725.1 Granulosicoccus sp.
CCCGCTGTACCTGCACCGGCAGTATCACCGCCCGCTGTACCTGCACCGGCAGTATCACCGCCCGCTGTATCTGCACCGGCAGTATCACCGCCCGCTGTATCTGCACCGGCAGTATCACCGCCTGCTGTACCTGCACCGGCAGTATCACCGCCTGCTGTGCCCGCACCGGCAGTATCACCACCCGCTGTACCTGCGCCGGCATTATCATCGCCAACTGTACCTGCACCGGCAGTATCACCGCCAGCTGTATCTGCACCGGCAGTATCACCGCCAGCTGTACCTGCGCCGGCAGTATCACCGCCCGCTGTACCTGCGCCGGCAGTATCACCGCCAGCTGTACCTGCACCGGCAGTATCACCGCCAGCTGTACCTGCACCGGCAGTATCACCGCCAGCTGTACCTGCGCCGGCAGTATCACCGCCAGCTGTACCTGCACCGGCAGTATCACCGCCAGCTGTACCTGCACCAGCCGTGGTGCCACCCTGCGAACCATCATCGGAGACAGTAGGGCTAGAACTAGAGCTATCACAAGCTGCTAGTGCGCTTGATAGCACTAGCATCGCAATTAATGTCTTTGGTGTATTCATCGTTTTCTCAATAGTGCCGGTTTCTAACGTCGGCGTGAATTCAAACGCTAGCACCTTTCCGTTACCCGCAACGGTGCTGTAGTACGGCGATATTATAGTCTCAGCGATCGCGCTCTTTACCTCGATACGTATGCATTTTGGCAATGAAATCGCGTTTCGGTAATAACACCATTAACACCGATGTGAATTACAGCTCATTCGGACACTGCCTGGCTGTTATCGTTCGCTCTCAAAAGGGATGCAAACCGCTAACAAGCCCGCTGAGTGCTAATACTTGGTGAGCGCAAGGATAGAGTCGCTTGGCTTAAAAGATTGTTATTTTTTGTGTCATCGATTAACACAGTGACAGTACAAGACGGCAATGCGATGGATGTTCGGTACTCAAGCTCCCGAAATATCGATTCAACTTGGTGTTAGTCGTCTATTTGCAAACACCCAGACAGACATCAGCACGATAGCCACGATCATCATCCCCATACCTTCCCGAGCCGTTTCTTCATTGAGCCACACTTGCTTGGCCCAGAATTGCGGCGTCAGCGGCCAAAAGTAGACAACTCCAGCCATTGATGCTGCAACACTGCCTACCAAGGATAAGCGCACCCAGAGATAGGAAAACACATTGAGTTTGTAAAACGCAAGCGCACACCAGATCGCTGGTATGGCGTAAAAACACATCCAGATCAGGCCATCAGGATCATTGAATTGAACTGCCATAAACAGCAGCATCAGACACGACAAGACTAAGAAAACGTAGCGCATGTTGGCTGGCTAATTCATGAGGTAACAACAACCTTTAGCATCTTGCAGGCCAGCGCTGCCGCTCCAAAGCCATTGTCGATATTAACCACAGCTATTCCAGGGGCACAACTTGCCAAGGCGCAATTCAAAGCAACATGGCCACCTTCCGAGACGCCATAGCCCACCGAGGACGGAACAGCGATAACAGGCCCATGGAACAATCCTGACAGCACGCTAAACAAGGCCCCTTCCATGCCAGCAACTGCAATACAAAGCGGATACTCATTAAGATCAGGTGCTAGTTCGGTTAAACGCCACAAGCCAGCAACACCTACATCAATATAAGCGTGTGACTGCACACCCAGAAACTCCAGACACTGCTCAATTTCAGCAACCAGTGCATGATCGGATGAGCCGGCCGCCACAATAGCAACTTTGGGCATCACACTCGTTGGCTGCAGCTCATCAGGTATGATTTGGCGAGCACCAGCTATTAAAGTTCCAGACGCTTCATGAAAACGCACATCACTAGGGTAGTGCTCGACCAAAGCCTTAGCTTGGTCAGTATCCACCCGTGTCATCAGCACGCAACCACCTCGCACAACAGTCTCACCCACTATTGCCAGCAGTTGAGGCGTGCTTTTACTCTGTGCAAAAACAACTTCCGGCACACCAGCACGTTCAGCGCGTTGCCAATCGAATCTGACATCATCGCTCATAGAAATTTTCGCAGCGGGATGGTGTTCGTTAAAAAAGCGCTTCCCCGTCTGTAGTCAGAAAAACCTGCAAGACTCCGTTGATTGGTATCAATCATTGAGCTGGCCAGCTCGCGCACAGATTCCCATAAAACGGTATCTCTCTGCTGGAGCTTCTCTTCGACCTCAATGCGAACACCCTCCGCTGTAATACGACAACGCACGTCACCCACACCCAGCTCTCTGCTCAGCATCGTTTCCATGTTGTACACAAAAGCTAAATCATCGGCGTTGATAGCAATGCCCGTTTCTATCCGACTCGATAAACAAGGCTGCGCTGGTAAGCTCGCCACTGAATCAAGACCAAGATGTTCCGCAATACGGCGCACAGTGGCTTTGTTAATTCCTGCTTCTATTAAAGGGTGAACCACTTGCTGCTCTTTAGCTGCAAGCAAGCCGGGACGGTAATCGCCAAGATCATCCAGGTTGGCACCTGAGGCCACTACACCATCCCACAGAGAATGCATTCGGTTATAGAGATTTGACTTGCAGTAGTAACAACGATTGACCGGATTGACAATGTAATCCTTGTCGTCAAATTCCTGCGCATCGACCGTTAGTAATTTCCACCCACGCTTTTCCGATTCTTGCTTTACACGCAAGGTGGCATCCGCAGGTACAGCCGGTGACACCGCATGAATCATTACCACACTATTTTTAAGCGTTTGATGGGCAACGGCTGCCAGTGTCATGCTGTCGACGCCACCACTTATCGCTACAGCTAACGG
>JALZUD010000036.1 GCA_023301725.1 Granulosicoccus sp.
TGCTTCAGGCATGTTAGAGCGCTGCCAGCGCTTATTTGATTGCGCAGACAGCAGAGCAGGGTTATTAAAACTGAAGCTTTGAATTTAGCCATCGTGTGCGTGCTACATACATTCCAGCGAGCATTGCGATGAAAAATAGTAATACGGTTTTTGGGGAGCTAGATACAGCGGCGAATGCCGGTCCTGGGCAAAGACCAACAAGGCCCCAGCCAATTCCAAAAAGAGCGGGACCTGCAAATAATTTGAAATCTATATCGGTGCGCGTTGGCTTTATGAATTTCGCTGCGAAAAGTGGTTTTTCTTGCTTGTTGAGTAGTCGATAACCTAAAGATGTGACTGCTACAGCTCCACCCATTACAAACGCTAATGAGGCGTCCCAGGCGCCAAATATATTCAGAAACCCCAACACCTTTTCTGGATTTATCATGCCCGAGACGATCAACCCGGAACTGAAGAGAAGTCCGATACAAAATGTGCTTACCAGTTGCATAAGCTCAGGCTCCCAGAATGTGCTGAGTGATGAAGACGGTAGCGAATGCAAAAAACATAAACACGCCTGTGGCAATGATTGAACGGGTAGACAATCTGGAAAGACCGCACACTCCGTGGCCCGAGGTACACCCGTTGCCGATGACTGTGCCTAAACCGACGAACAAGCCGCCTACGATTAACAAAGCATTACTGCTGGTTATTACAATTTCTGAGCGTGAATCGGTAACTAGCGTCAATAGCAGCGGGGCGGCAAAGATGCCCGCTATAAAAACCAATCGCCATTGCCAATCAGCAGACAAAGGTGGCATCAACCTACTTGCAATCCCACTTATGCCTAAAATGCTCCCGTTGGTTGCCATTAAGAGAACGGCTGCCAGTCCAATCATTGCGCCGCCCAGCAGGGCCATTATGAAATCATGCATGTGCTACCTTCCATTCTTTAATTTTCAATAGATGACGTTGGGATCGTTCTTCTCATTGCATCTACCCACGTCCAAGAAGCCAACAATGCGGAAAACTATGGGTTTGCGCATTCGTGGGAATGACGTTTCCTACTATTTTCGCTGAAGTTATGAGCCATTCGACTCATAAACGAAGGCCGCCATCTACCTCCACGACACGCGCAGTGAAATATTCATTTTCGAAAATATATAGAGCGGTGTGTGCAATTTCATGAGGTTCTGCAAGACGCTTGAGTGGGATGCCGGCCTTAGCCTTTTCCAGAATGGCAGAGCTCATATCAGCAACCATTGGGGTGTTGGCAAATCCGGGCGCTATCGCGCCAACACGGATACCGTAGCGTGCAAGCTCTTTGCCCCAAGTGACGGTCATGGCGGCTACGCCTGCTTTTGCTGCGCTGTAATTGGTTTGCCCGATGTTGCCAGCTCGCGAAATGCTGCTGATATTAATGATGACTCCGGGGGTACCGAACTCAATCATTTTCGCAGCGGCTTCTCGACCGCAAAGAAACACGCCTGTCAGATCAACATCAATCACAGACTGCCAGTCACTGAGTGCCATCTTTTTGATGACTTCTCCATCTTTCGCTTTGACCAGTAAGCCATCACGGGTAATGCCTGCATTATTGATGGTCCCATCCAGCCTGCCAAAATCTGCAGCCACATCGTTAAACAGCTGCTCCACAGCCGATTCGTCTGCCACATTGGCGCAATAGGTTCGTGCACTGCCTCCGATCTCTTGGCATAGCTTTGCCGCTTCGTGAAGGCGCGTTTCATCAATATCCACCAGCGCCAGCTTTGCACCCTTGGCCGCAAATGCTTGAGACAGGCTTAGGCCAAGTCCACTACTGGCACCGGTTACGACGATGACTTTATCTTTGATGTTCATTGGTGTTTTTCACAATTACTGTTTGTTATTTTCAGCGCGGTAGCGAAAACAGAAGCAGTTAGTACGGGTGTAACGAGCCTAGCGCACAGGCGGCGCGTAAATTAACCCACCCTCCGTCCACAAGGCATTGATGCCGCGTGATAAACCAATGGGCGTATTTTCTCCAACATGCTTATCGTACACTTCGCCGTAGTTGCCTACCTGGCGAATAATGCGTGAGCACCATTGCTCGTTCATACCAAGCTGTTGGCCGGCTAAACCCTCTTGGCCCAAGAGGCGCCTAATTGATGGGGTACTGCCCACGTTAGGATTATCTACATTGGTGCTGGACACGCCAAGCTCTTCGGCGTTTATCATGCAGTTCAGTGTCCAACGAACTACATTTCCCCATTCGCTATCGTTAGGGGGAACCATAGGCCCCAGGGGCTCCTTGGAAATAACCTCTGGCAAGATAACATGTGAATTAGGCACATTCATTGCGCTGCGCTGTGCCGCCAGTCCAGAGCGGTCGGTGGTAATTGCCTGGCAGTCACCATCGATGTAACCAGCTAGAGATGCAGCTTCATTTTCAAAAAATATGGGAACGTAACGAAGATCACTGACCGTAAAAAAATCTGCGACGTTCAATTCCGAGGTGGTGCCGCGACCTACGCATATGGGGCGATTGTCCAGCTCAAGTGCGCTGCGAATGCCAGATTGCTTGTTAACCATGAATCCTTGGCCATCATAAAAACTGGTACCAACGAATTCTCCGAACAAGGTGTTCCTCTCTAGGGTCCATGTTGTGTTGCGAGACAACACGTCGATGCGCCCTTGCTGTAAGGCTGGAAAACGCTCCACACTCGACAGTGGCAGCATCTCGACCGCTTCGCTGTCATTGAATAATGCGCTAGCGACTGCACGGCAAATATCAATGTCAAACCCAGAGTATTCTCCCAAGCTGTTAGCTTTAGCAAAGCCTGCCAAGCCGGTATTGACGCCGCAGCGAACAGCGCCTCGTTCACGCACGTCGTCAAGTGTTGCCGCCGCCGCAGTGCCTGAGTACAGGGCAACGCAGGTAAGGGCAGCTGCGCTGACTATCTGTAGTTGTTTTATTGGCTTCATGAGGCAGAAGGTCTGTAGTGAATCAGTTCCACGGGTTCTGGTGAGTCGTCAGAGGCGTGGCGATAGCTAGCACGTGAACAAGGAGCAATGAATGTGGATTGTTGTGGCACTCCATAGCCAAGGAGTTCTTGCTCAACACGAATCGCTCGGTTCAAGGCGGCTGTGTTCTTACCATCTGCATCCAGACAGGCTTTTATGAGCAGTAAGTCGTTGTCGCCAAATTCTCTAACCAATAGACGCACCGCTAGTTTGTTTGCATCACCCATTATTTGCGTAGTGCTGTCGTCAAAGATAAGCACAGTTCGTCGGTGTTTGTTATACCGATCTAAATTTGGAGCCTCTTTGTTGGCCTGAATTTCAAAAAATCTCTGACGTGCGTTTTCAAACACCTCGTTTTGTGGCGTGCGTCTGTCGAGGGGGACTTCATCGTATGTTCGTACGTCCACTGTTCGCACAGCAAGGTTCGGGTCTGGTTCACCTGACAACTGCACGCCGCTAATAAAAGAATCGTTGGCTCCGCCTTGCTCGGCGAAAATAGCATCGGCCAACTCAATGTCAGCGATTGATACTTCTCCATCGATGTTCATCAACGATGAAGGGTAGATGCGATCGCCTTGCAGACTGTATTCGCGCTGCAATGTGATCTTGCCAGCGGAGAGTTCATAGTCGGTTACAAACCCCGCTTCAGTTTCGGACAATCGCTTGCTGTAAGAGACATAGTTCTGGCCTTGATCAGCAGATACGCGTTGTAAGCCAAAACCGGCATCCTCTAAGGCACGCACTATGGCATTACCGTAGGCAGTTTTGGGATCATTTATTTGCAGTGTAATTGTGCCGGAACGCATGCTGGGTATCTGCACAAGCGTTGATACCATGTTGGTAGCGATAAGTTGTAACTGAGCACGCTCTGTGGCACTAATTGCGCTGAGCACTTCGGTGTCGCCGCCTAGCCTTGGGGTAACAGATTCAACGCTTACACCCGAAACAACAGAGGGGGTAGGCGGTGCCGTTGGCTGTGTGACTGCGCAGGCCCCTAGTAGTGATACCAGCACTGCTAGTGAACATGTCGCAGCTTGGCGTTGGAGGGGCGATCGGATTGAGCTGAGACGTGACAATGAATCGACTGCAAACATCATGTGTTTTGCCTCCATATTTCAAGCATGACACCACGATTCGGAAGTTCGGTTGCACCTGCTTCAGGAGCCCAACAGCCTTCGTCGAGTATTCGCTCGCGAGCAACACCTTGAGCCAAGAGTGCTTCGGTGACTCGTTGCGCCCGGCCGAGTGCGAGACCTTCGTTACCTATAGTGAGTGAGGTTGGCCCAGTGCTGCAGCCGATGATGTTGATCAGGTCAGTATTTCGTATTTTTTGAAGAACGACTTGCTCAAGAAGTAATTTATTGGGTTTTCCGAGTACCAGTGAGTCGTTACCAAAAACGATGAATTGTTGTGAAATGCGCTCGCGTCCTTGTAACAAGGCGATAAAATTCGACTCTCGTGTGTGAAATATATTATTGGTTTCAACGCGATTTTGATTGAGTCCAGTGAAGCTTGGTGCATTAGAATTCCCGCCCGTGCTGTTGGAGGCCACCTGGGTAACAAGATCGTTAGTGATTAACGAAATTAAAGGGGGCGCTTGCTCATCAAGGTTTAGCGAAGCAACGTAAATCACTTTTGAAAAATTGCCGTCGATAGCCTGGAAACTTTCCGTTGTGGTGTCAGCCACCTCTACAGGCATCCGTGTGCCAGAAAGTCTGACCGCACTAGCAGGAGAGATTGAATTTTTGCCGGAGGTTTTGTAGTCACGACTTATCTTTGCACCACCTATGGAGGCATTGAGTTGCAGTACAGGTTCGTTGTCGCTGTTTTGTTGTTTTTCAAGGGTGTACTTGAAATGGTGTGAACCCTGATCAGCATTTACCTGCTGTATGCCGTAGCCCAAATTGGCAAAAGAGCGTGCAAAATGACGCTGCAATTGATCATTCTGATTTGAAGTGAATTGCAAGGTTGTGCTGAAGGCTGGAAAGATTTGTTCAGTGATTTGCACGATGTCCGAGACAATAGCCTTATTCACAGCTGAAACGTCAGAGACAGGGTTCTGACTTACAGGCTCATCTGTCTCGCTAGTCAAAGACGCGAAATTAGTGGTGCCGCAAGCGCTTAGAAATAGGGCGGCAAGGCCTAAAGTGAAGACTAACCAGTGCCGAGATTTGTCAGGTGATAGTAATAGCATATGAAAATTCCGAGAAAACGAAGTCAAGTCAGTATTACTGACGCAGGTGCAGTGTACTAGGCAATTGGGTCTGTTTGCAGGTGCTTTGCAACAACGTGAGCTGGTTAACGAATGAGCTCATCCACACGTGACTAAATCCACTGAATGGTATCCCGTGTCGACAGTGCAGTGATAGTAATTCGCAGCGAGCGCTTGCGCCTGCTTTTGGTGGTGCCATGCAGGCTTCGGGTAAGCTGGTCCTGTGGTGGTCGTTTTGCGCTTTGTCGGTGTCTTTGCGCGTCATACATTTGACGAAAATGTCAGACTGATTGTGTATCTGTGGAAAAACCGCCCAAACGTGGTGTGGTTCCTACGCTAAATCGCCAAGCTTGATGTAACCGTTATATACTATAGCTATAGAATCAGATTGGGTTGACACCCTGGAGATGCCATTTTGTCAGTCAAGCGTTTGCGAAGTTTTTTGATCACCACTGGTTTATTGCTGGCCACATTGTTGTGTTCGGTGTCAGCTCAGGCCTTCATCCTTGAAGAAACAACTGGTGAGCGTACCAATCTACTCGATCACGTGGGCGATGGGCGCTGGACGGTTGTTTTGATCTCTCGGCTCGATTGTGTCAGCTGTGAAGAGCAAAAACCTGGTTTGCATGCGTTCCACGAAAAGTATAACGACCATTTAGCTCGTGTCGTGGTGGTTTCTCAAGATGGACTCGAAAACAGACCAGAGATAGTTGAGAGCATAGAAAAACAAGGACACAGCTACAAAAGCCTGATCGGACTCACTGATGTATTTCACGGGCAGTTCCTCAAGTTCACAGGTAACAAATTTCGCGCATCACCCACTTTTCTTATCTTTGACTCTTCGGGTAATTATTACACCTCGACGTTCGGCATTTTGAATTTAGAAGAGCTTGCGCAGTTTATGGCTTCAAATGGTTGACACTGGATGCCATCAGGCCATCAGGGGCTTAACAGCTTCATAGGTCGATCGGTACAAAGCATGTTGGTCATCAAACTCTGACGCTTGAGTTGTCGGCTCAACACAATGAGACATTGGCGGCGGCAAGCAAACCTCCAACGGGTCGCTACCGTTTGCCGCGATCATCCCCAGGCGAGCCGCTCCTAAGCTAGCACCGTAGTCGCCATCCTGAGCCACGTCTAAGGGGATGTGTAAAACGCTGGCAAGTAAATTTAACCAATACACAGATTGGGCTCCGCCGCCAATGGCTGTAGCTCTAGCTATCGTGGTACCAGCTTCGCTTAGCGCTAACTGATTGTCGCGAAACGCAAACGCTACCCCTTGTAATACGGCTCGGGTCATTTCAAGCGCATCACTGGTATGTTTTAGGCCGATAAAAACACCGCGAGCATTGGCATCATTGATGGGGGTTCGTTCACCGCCCAGATACGGCAGAAAAATCACATCTGTGGGCTCACTGGCGATGTTCGCCACTGCCGATGTCAAAGCTTCAGGACTCTGGCCGGTGAGGTTAGACAGCCAGTTCAACGCATCGGTAGCGGCTAGAATCACGCCCATCTGATGCCAGGTGTGGGGCAGGGCATGACAGAAGGTGTGTACTGCGCTAGCTGCATTGGGTTGGTAACTTGCGTTAGCAGCAAACAACACACCGGATGTACCTAACGATAAAAAAGCACTGCCAGGCTCAACTGTTCCCATACCGCAAGCGCTAGCCGCATTGTCACCGGCTCCACCGGCAACAACGACGGTAGACGTCATTTTGTAGCGGACGCAGAGCTCCTTACGCAACGTGCCAGATACTGCCGTGCCTTCAACCAATGATGGCATCTGTTCCAGTTGCATGCCTGTTGCCTGCAGGAGTTCAGCTGACCAGCAGCGTTGTTTTACATCGAGCCAGCCGGTACCCGCAGCATCTGACATCTCACCAACATGTTCGCCAGTGAGCCAAAGTCGCAGGTAGTCTTTGGGCAATAACACCTTGGCGATACGGTCGAATACGGCAGGTTCGTTGTCTGCTACCCACGCAACTTTTGGAGCGGTGAAGCCAGGAAATAAAATATTGCCAGCCAGCTGCCGAGATTGTTCGGTATCAAGCGCATGTGCCTGTTTGTGACTGCGGGTGTCGTTCCACAACATACACGGTCTTACGATCTGGTCTGAGCTGTCGAGCATGGTTGCGCCGTGCATATGCCCGGACAGGCCAATGCCACGAACCGCTGACATGGCACTAGGGTGTGACGCTGCCAATGCGTCCAGAGTTTGTTCGACGGCTTTAATCCAGCCGTGTGGATCTTGTTCAGACCAGCCGTCGAAAGGTCGCTCAACTGTCAGCGAGGCCGTGTGGCTGCCTAGAATAGTTTGTTCATCGTTCATCAGAACGCTTTTGGCGCTGGAGGTGCCTAGATCAATTCCAAGGTACATAGTGGCTCTTATCAACATTCGTCGCTCCCGCGAAGGCGGGAATCTTTAGTTTAATCTGGGCTACCCACAGCGAACCACTGCAGAGCGGTGTCCTGTTCGCGTTTTACAATGACGTGATGGTTTGCAAACAGCTTGTAAGGCGCGCTCCATTGTTGGTCAGGCCACTGAATGCGAAGTGTAGCGCGTTCGGCAACACCCAAGCCCACATGCACAAACCCCGCAGTGCCAGAAGCATGTCCGCCACCCACTTGCACACGACGCGTTTGCACAAGATTACCTGTTTTTATGGATAGCGTTGCACCTACCGCGTGTCTGTTTGCACCGTTTTGCTGTAATTCAACTTTCAACCAATTGCCGCCAGCTCGGGGGCCATCATCATGTTGCATGCCGGTATGTCGAAACAAGCTGACATTGTCCTCACGGTTAACAACGATGATATCAAGCAGGCCATCTGCGTTCAGATCAACGACATTTGCACCACGCCCTCTGGTGTCTTTTGCCAAGCCCGCTTTCTCACCTTGTTCGCTGAAGGTATTTGTGTGCGTGCCCAACAACAAGTTGTCGGGGTCAAAGCGTGCGAAGTCTTGCATGTTTTCGACATTGCCCTTAGCGATAAACAGGTCGGTACGCGCATCATTATTAACGTCTGCAAACTGCGAATGCCAGCCAGTGCTAGGCTTTAAGTCGTCGCCAGTGTAAGGGCGATGAGCCGTGGCTTGTCGTGCCCAAGCCATATCTTCATAAACAGGACGGTTCTCGTCAATGGCTTGTTGCAAATCCAGCACTTGTAGTTTGGTATCGCCCATGGAGGTTAAAGCGTACTCAGGGTAGCCATCAGCGTTAAGGTCGGTTTCTGCAATTCCCATCCCCCAGATTATCAGAGGCTCCCAGCCGTCTGCGCGTGAAAATAGTCTGGGATATTCACCACGGTCAAATCGCCAGAGCTGTTCCTGACCTCCGCGATAGTAGTGCCTGTCGTTGGTGACTCTCAGCGAATCGGTACCGCTTTTGTTCCAGTCAGTGAACAGCATCGACAGCGCACAGTAGCCGGGGGTTAGTGCTTGATGGCCTAGGTACTGCGGAATATCGTGCTGGGCCAAGTCGCCTTTGTCGCGACTCTGTTTGTCTGCGTTTTCTGCGCTGTTTGCCTTGTCTGCCTCAGCTGCACCTTGGGTTGTAGCGTGCGACAAGGATAGTGTTGTTGGTCGATGCAGTTCGTTTACATCGCAGGTACCCCAAGGGGAGCCGGGTGCTGTTCTATCGACGTAGTTACCGATGGCCAGCGAGGGGAAGTGTTGACCCTTTTCGAAGCTTGCACTAAAAGCGGTCGTCCAAGCATTGCCACCATCAAAATTCCACAAACTGTTAGCCGCAGTGAAGGTACAGTTTTCACCGCCTTTGAACAACTGATTAGCACCGAGCCTGAGCAATACCAGATCAAGATGGCCGTCGTTATCGATGTCAACTGGATAACTACCTAGTACACCCTT
Organism: Granulosicoccus sp.; assembly: GCA_023301725.1. Classification (GTDB taxonomy): domain Bacteria; phylum Pseudomonadota; class Gammaproteobacteria; order Granulosicoccales; family Granulosicoccaceae; genus Granulosicoccus. Next base: position 9,065 of record JALZUD010000036.1, read on the forward strand.
TAAGGCCAGGTTGGATGCTTTGTCGTGCTCAAACTGCAACGCTTGCCCTGGCTTGCTACGGTTGATATACAGACCTGCCGAAGTTTCTCCTCCAGCGATAAAAAGGTCTGGAAAACGATCCGCATTGCAATCAAAACTACTGACGCCTCCACCGACAAAAAATTCCCATGCTCCGGTGTATTGATGCTCTATGCCAGCTTCAATGGCTTGTTCCACGTACTGCGGAATATCGCCCGGATAGTCAATCTCAGTATTCTGCGCACGAGTGTTGCTGGATAGCATTGATGTGCATGACAGTAACAGACCCATCGCCAAGCCATAGCTGCGTTGGTTGAAGTAGCAAAAACGTCTCATTGCGCACTCGCCGCTACAGGCTCAATGAGCAATGTTTTTAAAAAAGCGATAACGTTTGAACGTTGCTCCTTTGACAACGATAGCCAGCTATCTCGCGAAGCGCGTGCTTGCCCACCGTGTGCCCCAATGACTTCGCTGAGTGTGGTCATGTCCCCACGATGACCATAGGGGCCCGTGGAGGCAACTCCCCACAGCTCTGTGGTCATGAATACATTGCGTTCAACGAATCGCTGACTCAATAACTCGTTGCCCAGTGCTGCCACTTGCTGGTCGGATATCACATGGCGTTTGAGGTCGCCAAACAAGGGGACTTTGTAATGACCATTTGCATCACGCTCTAGTGTTTTTGCCCATGCCAGTTGGGCGAGTGGATACACACGGCCACTCACTTCTGCGTGGCGCAGGGTACCAGCAGCATCGAGTGGGCCAGGGTCATGAAAGTCCAGACTTTCCAGAAGTAAATAAGGCTTGTGGCAGGCTGCGCAGCCTATGTCGTTGAAGGTTTGCTCACCAGCGCGAGCGGCGCTTTGCCATTGCTCGTTTTCTGGTTGTCGTGCGTCCGGTGGGGGTAAACTCGCTTGCCAAGCAACCAAGGCTGACACTTGAGTTTCGTTCATTTCATTCTCGTGGCCGTCAGCATCAAAATCAGTTTCGCCAGTCCATCGGGCTCCGAAGCGCTCAGTAGGCTGAATGCCGTGATGATGATTAAGTGCGTTCACTGAAAACTGGCGTAGTGATGTCATCACCCCCTTATGGCTGAAAGGGCGTACGACCAGATCTTTATCAACGCCTTCAACCTTAGAGGCATCAACAGTGCCGTCGGGGTGAATTAGCAAACTACCAAACTCAACGCCTTTACTTTGCAGTGCCTGTTTAACTGTACCGCCAGATGCTCTTGCTTGTTGTAACGCTTGCAGACGCAGTGCCTGTAAATCGCGACTGATTTCTCGTGATAGAAGTTCTATGAGTCCTGCACCAAACAAATGATTCGTATTGCGCTCGTTCGAAAACTGCGGATCTGTTGTATCAAAGTCGCTTTGAACAAACCCTTCCGCTACAAACACATTGGCGGAGAAATCCCCGGAGCCACCTATTACAGGCACATTGTGACAACTGCTGCAGGCATTAGCATCCAGTCCTGCAGTTCTTGAGAACTCGGTGCGTGGTGCGCGTTTTCGTTTGGTAGGAATGATGGCTTGTGTGGCCATTGGGCGACCAGCGCCGTCCAGTGTGGTGAAGCGGGCGTCAAACAACAGCTCACCATGTTCTATCAATCGTTGCAAAGCAGCTGAGTCGAGTCTGCCTTGTGTATTTAATTCGCTGGGCAGTGTCGGTATGGCGTGTTCGCTCCACAAGGTGCTTTGATCACTATGCGCGGTGGAATACAAGCTGAGAAAAACCATCAGACCCGACAGTTGGAAACGTAAGACTGAGAACATGTTTGAGCGATTTTTAATTGAAGTTTATGATAGGAAGCTGTGTGGCATACGCATGCTTGTTATCAAGCCTGCATAAGGTGTTCATGATGAGTCCAGCTTCGAGCAAGGGTTCAGTGGAATCAAAACGGTGCAGCAGTTCGTTAATATCTAGCTTTTGAGAATGGCCGCGAAAGGCTGAATAAAGGCCATCGTTCATCAAAGCCAAGCAACGTTTGTCTCGCCCAACCAATGCAACGGGCATGGGTCCAAACAGTGTAAATAACGTAGAAAGACCTTCCCCAATGGCTGCACCTGCAATGGCAAACGCCTGCATTGCTGGGACACTTTTATCCTCGGCAGACTTACACAAGAGTTTAAAAACGCTTGATTCGACGCGCCCGGATGGGGGGGCATTTATAGATTCACCTGCCACCAGGCGTTCAATTCCATAGTCTGCGGCATAGGCTTCAATACAACCATGTCGGCCACAACGGCATAGGGCGCCATCGCGTTGGAAGGCAAGGTGCCCAAGCTCCATGGCTGAAGAGTTCTTGCCTGTAAACAGTTTTCCATCGACAAACATGCCAAGGCCGATACCATGCGAAAACACCAAGGTTGCAAAAGTGCTGCCCAGCGTGGATTGGTGTTTGTGATTAAGGGCCTCTGCAATCAGACAACTGTTATTGGTGATACTGACTGGAATATTAAAGCGGTTTTCTAGTTCACGGCCAAGCTGGATGTTCTTGTGAGCGACAATAGGTGACGATAGGAGGATGCCATTTGCATGATCTGTTGTTCCCTGATACGCCATGCCTATGTACTGTACTGGTACATCGCGTTTTAGGTTTTGTTGACCTAAGGAGCTATCAATTGCCTTGCAGACGATATCTATGAGTTCGCATTCGCTTAATGATCGCGTATCAAGTTTTACATCGTGTTCGGACATCAAGGAGCCAGCGTAATTGAGTCGTTGCACTTTTAAAAAATCTATAGCAAGACTGATGGTGACAATGTCGCCGGCATCGGCATTGAGTTCAACAAAAGACTGCGGTCGGCCACGTGTGTTGATTGAAGATTTGTGTTTGCTACGACTACTAACAACAATCTTCTGTTCCACGAGCTGATTCGTGAGAGATGAAATTGATGCAGCACTCAGGCCGGTGTTTTTGGCCAAGTCAGTGGCGTGAGAGGGGCCCGTTTTGCGCAAACAGGCAAGCACTCGGCGACGATTACCATCGCGCAAGTCATCACTCCGGACTATGGCTTTGTTGTTCATTTACGACGCGTGGTTAAAAAAGTTGTGGTGATCTGGAAAAACAACTTGACACATTTCGAGGATGAAGTCACTATTTATTCCGGTCGTGAATTAATTCGACTCGATAGGCGAAGAGTCGTCCCGACTCAGCCAAATAAAAACACGTGGAGTGAGCATGAAAAAAACTGGAGCCCTTATTCTCGCGGCATCGGTAACCGCTGTACTATCAGGTCCTGTTCTGGCTGAAGGCAAGGTTATTGGTGTCTCTTGGTCCAACTTCCAGGAAGAGCGCTGGAAGACTGATGAAGCTGCGATGGTTGCAGCCATCGAAGCCGCTGGTGACACCTACATCTCTGCCGACGCTCAGTCGTCTGCTGCCAAACAGCTAACCGACGTTGAGGCGCTGATTGCACAAGGCGCTGATGCTCTCATCATCCTGGCTCAGGATTCTGGAGCCATCGGGCCTGCTGTAGAGAACGCGGTTAACGAAGGTATCCCTGTTGTTGGATACGATCGTCTAATCGAAAATCCTGACGCGTTTTATATCACTTTTGACAACGCTGAAGTTGGTCGCATGCAGGCTCGTGCCGTTCTAGAAGCCATGCCTGAAGGTAACTACGCCTTTATCAAAGGCTCATCTGCAGATCCTAATGCTGATTTCTTATTTGGTGGTCAGATGGAAGTTCTGCAAGAGGCCATGGATGCTGGCAAGATCAAAAATGTCGGCGAAGCCTATACCGATGGCTGGAAGCCTGAAAATGCTCAGCGTAATATGGAGCAGATTCTCACTGCCAACGATAACGGCGTTGACGCAGTAGTGGCATCTAATGATGGAACTGCTGGTGGTGTTGTTGCGGCGTTGGCTTCACAGGGCCTCGACGGCGCTGTACCTGTCTCTGGTCAGGATGGCGATCATGGTGCACTTAATCGTGTAGCTCGTGGCACTCAGACTGTATCGGTTTGGAAGGACGCTCGTGTACTAGGTGCAGGCGCGGCCAGTATCGCTACTCAATTAGCTGATGGCGTTGCGATGGCAGATGTTGAAGGCAGTGTCGAGTGGTCTGGAGGCGCAAATGGTGTCGCTATGACGGCTGTTTTCCTTGAGCCTGTTCCGGTAACTGCGGATAACTTAAATGTGGTTATCGACGCTGGCTGGATTGAAAAAGACAAGGTTTGTGAAGGTGCAGCGGACTCTGTTGCCGCTTGTAAGTAAGTTCTTAAAGGAATGGCACTTACATAAACTCGTCATCCAGCATAAGAACCGCAGCTCTGCAATTACAGGATTGCAAGTAGCGATACGCATTTGCAGTCAATAGTTTCAAGGCTGTGTTTAACAAAAGGAGTGCTTGGCTGCTGATTTACAGTAGCCAGGCGCTCCTTTTTTTTGTACAAAAACGTACGTTGGTAAACCTCAAGAGAAGCAGGTATGAGCGATACACCCACCACCATTAGCACTCACGATCATGCTGCACACGCGGTTGAATCTTTGCCCAAGCGTTTGTTGCGTGCTACCGAGGTAGATACCCGAATGCTGGGATTGATTGGTGCTCTGGTTGTCATATGGGTTTGCTTTCATCTCTTTTCTGAAGGCCGCTTTCTGACTCCACGCAACCTGTGGAATCTGTCTGTGCAAACGTCATCAGTTGCGGTGATGGCCACCGGTATGGTGCTTATTATTGTGACGCGACATATCGATTTGTCAGTGGGCTCTCTATTAGGCTTTGTTGCCATGATTATGGGGGTGACGCAAACGGCCTTCTTGCCTGATTTACTGGGTGTGGGTAGTGACTGGATATGGGTAGTGACCTTACTGCTGGGTATTTGTCTTGGTGCGTTCATTGGTGGTGTGCACGGCTTCATTATTGCGTATGCAAATGTCCCCGCATTTATCGTGACATTGGGTGGATTACTTGTTTGGCGAGGTCTTGCATGGTGGGTGACTTCGGGTCAAACGGTATCTCCCATGGATCCCACCTTCAGGCTGATCGGAGGTGGCCCTTTTGGTTCTATCGGTGCCTTTTGGAGTTGGATGGTGGCTCTGGCCGCCTGTGTTGGCATTGTCTTTTCCATCGGTATGGGCCGCATTAATCGTCAGCGTTTCAATTTTCCACTTCGCCCTATGTGGGCTGAATTGACCATGGCTTTGATTGGCTGCGCGACGGTGTTAGGAGCTGTGGCTATTGCCAATAACTACCCTTGGCCCAGTGGCATAGTCCGTCGTTATGCACAGGCAAATAACATCACGGTGCCTGACGGCGGTATGTTCATCGCCCACGGAATTGCCATTCCAGTGCTGATAGCTGTTGGTGTTGGTATTGCCATGACATTCATTGCCACAAGAACACGTTTTGGCCGCTATGTGTTTGCCATGGGCGGGAACCCGGAAGCGGCTGAGCTGGCGGGTATCAACACGCGCTGGGTAACGATGAAAATATTTATATTGATGGGTATGCTGTGCGCCATTGCGGGTGCTATTTCCACAGCCAGACTCAATGCGTCAACCAATGCGCAAGGCACGCTAGATGAGTTGTTGGTTATTGCGGCGGCTGTTATAGGCGGCACATCACTCAGCGGTGGTATTGGAACCATAGCGGGTGCCATCATCGGAGCCTTGGTTATGCAGTCGTTGCAGTCGGGCATGGTTTTGCTGGGCGTCGATGCACCATTCCAGGCGGTTGTGGTGGGTGTGGTGTTAGTACTGGCCGTTTGGCTTGATGGTTTGTACCGCAGACGTAGCGTTTAGGAGATAGTGATCATGAATCATACAAGCGAGACAAAAAAACCGTCTGATTCAGACAACCAAAAACAGTCAGCAGAAGGGGCTGCGCCCAACGTGATTGAAATGCATGACTGTTCGATTTCCTTTGGCGGAATTCACGCGGTGCAAAATGCTTCGCTGAGTCTGAAGAAGGGTGAGGTGGTCGCTTTGCTAGGCCACAATGGTGCGGGTAAGTCCACGTTCATCAAGCTGCTCTCGGGTGCCTACAAGCGCGATTCGGGTGTTATCAAGGTTCGCGGGGAAGAGGCTACCATTAGCAATCCTCGTGATGCCAAAGGCTATGGTATTGAAACCATCTATCAAACGCTGGCGTTGGCAGACAATGTAGATACTGCCGCTAATCTGTATCTTGGTCGAGAGCTACGTACCCTTTGGGGCACCTTAGACGATGTTGCAATGGAGTTTAAGGCGCGCGAGGTTATGGGGCGCTTAAATCCGCGATTTCAACGATTCAAAGAACCGGTCAAGGCTCTGTCTGGCGGTCAGCGCCAATCGGTAGCCATCGCACGGGCTATTTTGTTTGATGCGCAAATACTGATTATGGATGAGCCGACCGCGGCATTAGGGCCACAAGAGACTGCTCAAGTTGGAGAGCTGATCAAGCAATTGAAAGAAGATGGAATCAGTATCTTTTTAATCAGTCATGATATTGAAGATGTCTTTGAGCTGGCAGATAGCGTTGCCGTCATGAAAAACGGTCAGATGGTCGGCACCGCGCCGGTTAGCGATGTTACGCGCGACGATGTGCTGGGCATGATCATTCTGGGTAAATGCCCTGCGGGAGCCACACCCGGTCCGGGTGCCATCGACACGGAACTTGCATAGTTTGGTAGATTGGTCGGCAAGCTAGCCTGTGATCGCTGAAGTCTGATCACTGAACGAAATTTTTTAAGTGTGTCTACTGTTAGTTGTCGTGAAAGTATCTGGTGCGACCCAAGTCGTGCATGATGGGGTTTAGATCTAACTTCTGACCTAAACCTGTAACCAACGACCTGAATCGGGAGTTCATGAAAAACATGAAAATGTTGTCACCGAGTGTGCCAAAACGAGTGCAAGAAAGCCTTGTTGTAAGGTTTAAGACGAAATTTAAGAGCACGGGTGCCGGTGTTGTCTGCATGTTGGCAGCAGGTGCTGCACAGGCTGAATTGGCTATATGCACCTCACCTCAGCGTCCTGATTGTCCAATGGCTATTACTTCGCAGATTGATCAAGAGTTCACGTTTTCACGGCTCATGTTCAACGACAACCAAACGGCTATTGAAAATCTGGGTGATCGTATCGGTTACCCGCACTGGCAGGCTGATTGTTCCGAATCAGAGCCTCATTTTATTGCTGCCATGAAACGACTGACGCGCGTTGATACCAACACACAGAGTCAGTCCCTTGCACTCAGTGACCCACGTATCTACGACTTTCCTATGTTGTATGTGGTGGAGGCAGGGTTTGCTTCGTTTTCACAAAGTGAGGCAGATAATTTGCGAGAATATTTGTTGCGTGGAGGCTTCTTGCTAGTAGATGATTTTCATGGCGCGTATCAATGGTCTGAATTTGAAGGTTGGATGTCACAGGTTTTTCCTGACAGAGAAATTGTGGATATTCCACCATCGCATGAAATCTTTAACGTGCATTTCGCCATTGATGAATTTATCCAGATCCCGGGTTTACGCGCGCTGTGTTTGAATCCAGGCGAGACGTGGGAATTGCCGATTATGAAAACGGCTGCGGTTAATGAGAGCAATGCATCCAGACAAGAGCCGCGTTGGCGTGGCGTGTTAGATGACGATGGCCGCGTAATGTCCATTATCAACTGGAATATGGATTTGGGTGATGCCTGGGAGCATGCTGACATGGAAGAGTACAGCGCGTTGTATACGGCAACGGCTTACAGGCTAGGCGTTAACTACGTGATTTACGGCATGACGCACTGATTTTCTCGGGCCTCGCAGGTCGGGCCTCGCAGGTCGGGCAATGTTAATGGGCGCCCCAGATAGGCGCCCATGCTGATCACTTACGCAGGCACGTTTACGATATTCAACCCGAGCATGTGTTGCATACAACGAAGCACTTGGGTGCTGTAGCCAAACTCATTGTCGTACCAGACGTAGAGCACGCAGCGATCACCTTCAACAATAGTAGCCACTGAATCGAATATGGCAGGTTCAGGCGTGCCCACAAAATCAGTTGATACCACTTCAGTGCTGTAGGAATAATTGATTTGCTGGCTTAGTTCTGAGTTATAGGCCAGTTCACGCACATACTCGTTGAGCTCATCGCGCGTTGTCTGTTTTCCCAGATTCAGATTGCACACCGCCATGGAGACGTTTGGCGTTGGCACACGAATAGCATTGCCCGTTAATTTGCCGGCTAGCTCTGGCAGAGCTTTGGCTACCGCCTTGGCGGCACCTGTTGATGTCAATACCATATTAAGTGGTGCACTTCGGCCTCGTCTTTCAGCGGGGTGGTAGTTGTCTATCAAATTCTGATCATTGGTGTACGAGTGCACGGTTTCAACGTGGCCATTGACCACGCCAAAGCGATCATTAATCACTTTGAGTACGGGTGTGATCGCATTGGTGGTACAGCTCGCTGCACACACGATGGTGTCGTGGTCTTCAATCATGTGCTGGTTGACACCGTATACGATGTTCTTAATGTTGCCACCTGCAGGAGCGGTGAGCAGAACCTTGGCAGCACCCTTGGGCACAAGGTGACGAGACAGGCTCTCTTCGTCTTTAAACACACCGGTGTTGTCGACGATCAGCGCGTTGTTAATCCCATAGTCGGTGTAATCGATATCTTCGGGTTGATTGGCGTAGATGACCTTGATGAAATTTCCATTCGCTATGATGGCGCTGTTTTCTTCGTCAATGGTGATGTGACCATTGAACGGGCCATGGATAGAATCTCGTCTAAGTAAACTGGCTCGCTTACGAAGATCGCCGTCACGTCCACCTCTGACAACAATAGCGCGTAAGCGCAATGGGTTGCTTGAGGTTGTCCGTTCAATCATTAAGCGAGCAAGGATACGCCCGATGCGGCCAAAGCCGTAAAGCACCACATCACGTGGTTCATCAAGCACTGATGGGCTATCGGGTATATCGCTGATGGCTGCGGCAACAAAATCGCGAAGGGCGGCCTTGTCGCTCAGTGCATTGAGCTGACGAGCTTGATAGCAGAGTTTACCTATATCAATGCGTGAGCTACCCGGTTGCAGACTGGACACTACATCAAGTACGGCACTGGTATCGACAACATTTATTGATTCTCCAACCACTTGCTGAGATTGTTGATGTGCCTTGATAATATCGATAGTGGAGGCATTCATCAGCTTGCGACCGAACACGGTAACAATGACTCCTCGGGTCCGATAGAGTGACCCGACCACCGGGATCATACTTTCGGCAAGTCCTTGCTCTTGAATGTAAGTTTGAAGATGTGTAGTTGAGTCTGTCACTAGAAGATTCCTTCTCAAGTCGGGCTAAATTTAATGAATTATGATGAAACTTACTTATTGTAAGCGCAGTGTGTGAACGCGAAAGGGCCATTTGTTAACTTTGGCAACAAGCGGTAAACCCTCGGCGTTGAGTAGTAGAGATAACTTTTGCGTCTCGACAATTTGTATCTCATTACCAGAGCTGTGTTGTTATCTGGCATGAGTTACAGGCTATCAAAGCGGCTTCTGCGCAAAGATGCTGAATCTGCCTGAATCCGTTTGTAGTATTGAACATAGTCGAAAAATTCACATGCCTCTGGAATACCTTCCAGACAAGGTTGCTCTATGTCGTAGCCTCGCTCCTCTGCTGTGCGCACTTGTTTTCTTAATACAGCCATAGCGGCTTCCGCAAAATTTCTTAGTAGTGTCTGTGACATCATTACATCACACGATGCCTCTAGCATCTGTTCACGGGCCTCATAGCTGTCAGCCGAGGAGGTGGGTGTATTTAACCAGACCTCGTAGCTGGAGGTATAGCGATGCCAGCTGCCGTCAATGTATAAGGCATCGGCTATGGCTTGTACCAATGAATTTCGATGATTTTTCTCAATGCGACCACACTCGCAACCGCCGCGATCACAAAATGCCCGCTCTTCAGCCTGTTCTGGTATGACAAACCAGCTTGCATCAATAGCAAGCGGGTATTTATTGCGTGTTTTCGCTAGCAGTTTTGGTGATTTTTTGATCGCACACGGCGCATCCTGATACACAACATCTTGCCCTGTTTGACAAGCAAAAATGGCGCTATGGGTTGATTTTGCACAGGTGAGTATCAGCAACATCAAAAACACACCAGCAATCGCTAAGGTCGAACGCTTTAACAGTGAGGAAGAAGATGCTTGCATGACTGGTCATCGGCCCGTTTCGCCTGTCCTACATGTTTTTTGGTCCACATTTCGGGCGAAGAGCGCGCAATACGCAGAACTTTAGTGCGGATATGAGCTGTGAGCCGTGTTTATCGTCGAATTATTCACATTTGCACGCCGAGCGAGAGTGCTCAGAGCCGCTGGTGCCTTAACAGCCGGCACAGCACAGCTTTAGTTGAGAACCGCAGTGGCCATAAACGAGGGATTCATGAAGGTGTTATCGGTGTCGACATTGACCCTCGACGGGTGAATCCAGCCCCATTTTTCGTCTCTGGCACCGCCATCATTATCAAGATTCAGCTGCACCTCTAGTCCGAATGGAGAACCAGCCTGAATACCGAAACCGTCTAATGGAAGGCGTATTTCCCAAGTGTGTCTATCGCTTGTGCATAGGCAGCTGGAAAATTCAAAATCGGGCAGGGGGGCAGAATTAGGTCCAGCTTCAAAGACGGTGGAATTGGAGGTGCGATCAGTGGGGCTGGTTATCAGGGGGATCAGAATATGCCGATCGTCTACGCCATCGTACGAGGTGCCCCTGCTGTTGTTACCGTCTATGAATATGTCAACGGAGTCATCCTGAAAAACTGCTGTGGAATCGCGGACCGGAGTGGCGGTATCGAAAAGCTCTCCCAGAACAAAAATATATAACCAGGTGTCGTCGTACGTGGCGAGCCAACGAAAATCTGTGTCTCCGTCACTGCGATTGGACGATACACCCATGTCAACCATTAAATTGTCAATGGCAAGCGGCTCTCCCCGGTCGTCGTTAAATTGTGCTCGGTCGTTATAAATATCGTCGTAAAGTCCATCGATAATAGGCGCATCGCTGGGATCTACAAATGAAATACGCACATCAATGCCTGGTTCTGGTTCTGGTTCTGGTTCCGATGCAGGGTCGTTTTCGTCAAAGGGATCGGTGCCCGCCTGTCGCTCGGCCAGATTGGCGACGCCGTCCAAGTCATCGTCCAGTGACGCTAATCCGTCAAGCTGGTAGTCGTCCTCATCAAGTTCTATCGTGCTGTTGCCTGTGATGGGTGCTGTAGTTTGTGATAGCACGGCCAACAGCAACCCGTTACCGTCACAGGCTTGTGTGTTATCCAGAGTCTCAAACCAATTGACCTCAATGGCTAGAGTCTCGCCTTGATTGACCCTTACTGTGGCTTGCTGACGAGCGTCAAAACTTGCTGGATCGTTAGGGTTAGGTTCAAAACACAAGGGTGTGCCGTTATTGAAGCTTGCCAATGCATATAAACCAGAAATGCCATCAGTTGATGCTCTTCCCATGGCAAGAGCGACGCCTCTAGGCAAAGCCATGCTGAGTGGGGTAGAGCTGTTCAACGCAGGATTCGCATTCTCTGCCAGTAAGCTCGCGTTGGTGCTATCAGAGCCTGAACAGGCGTTGATAAATAGTGCGCAGGCGATCAGGGGCGAGATACGCAAGCGTCTGCCAACTCGGAGTTTATTTTGACGGCTTGGAATTGGCATTCTGTTTGTTGGGTATGTTGAATTTGGGCATGTTGAAAAATCGCTATGTTTGGTGTCACGATTTTGCTTGTTAGATGCAAACGAGCCTATGGACAATTCACTGTTCACGCATTGGTAGTTCAACTATGTGTTGGTCGGTTAAGTAGTACAATAGCGCTAGCTTGCCATAATGTATATCGCATTATCCGCAAATTGGATACTCAGTCCTTTTGCACCGTGTTAAAACAATGTTAAAAAACATGTCCTGCAGATCAATTGGCGTATGTACAGCGAGTGAAAATGTAAACTGTCACCATTCTGACGTTTCGTTACGCTTGGTGCTAACTTTCGTTGTTGTTCGCTCTGGAAATGGGGTCCTGTTTTTGTCGCATGCAAGCCGGTGATCACCCAACAATCCTGTCGCCGGGAGATGTTCTCGGCAGCTACAGAATAGACAGCTTCCTAGGTCAGGGTGGTTTCGGGGTTACTTACGTTGCTCGCGACACCATGCTTGATATTCAGGTTGCCATCAAAGAGTATCTACCTGAACGAATTGCGCGGCGTGCCGCTGATAAAACCATTCAGCCGCGTAGCGAAGAACACGCTAAGGTGGTGCGCAAAGGGCTCATAAGTTTCCTGAAAGAGGCTCGCACGTTAGCTAAATTCAAGCATCCGAATATTGTGCGGGTCATGAGTATCTTCGAGCTCAACAACACCGCTTACATGGTCATGGAATATGAGCGAGGCCATGAGTTAAAGCTGTTATTGGATCAACGAAAAAATATCAGCGAAGTGGCTTTAAAAGCGCTGTTTGGCCCGATACTCGATGGCCTTGAAGAGGTCCATCGGCATGGGTTTATTCACCGAGACATAAAGCCTGCCAATATTCTCGTCAGAGACGATGGCTCACCCGTGTTGCTCGACTTTGGTTCCGCACGCCTTGCCTCGGGACACCAAACCGAGTTGTTAACTGCCATGGTTACCGCGGGTTTTGCGCCTCTGGAGCAATACAGCGGCTTGGATGAGCAGCAAGGGCCTTGGACTGATATTTATGCTTTGGGTGCCGTACTTTATTATGCGGTTCGGGCTCTAGCGCCTGTGGACTCAACTTTGCGCGGGGTCGCAGTGTTAAACGACAAGGCTGACCCTTTCCAGAGTTTATCGAGCTTGAAACCTGAGGGCTATAGTGTGGCTTTCTGCCGCGCTGTGGATTGGGCGCTTCAGTTCAAGGTGTCTGCTCGGCCCCAATCGTTGCGGCAGTGGAGCAGTGGTCTGTTTCAAGACGAGCAATCTGGAGCTGATGTTGTTCAAGAACGATCAGCTAGAGATTCGATAGGCACATCCGCAAGCAGGCCTTCGTCCATGGGTGTACCTTCCTCTGCGGCCGAGATCACCAGGCTGATCAATCCGGTTGAAGACTTTGGCAAGGCAGCTCCCACTCAGAATCGGGGTGTTGCAGATCAGCCAACTCGACCAGTTACGCAACAAGAACTTACCCAAAATAATACTCAGGCAAGCTCCACTGAGGCCTACTCGATGCAGTCGAGTTTGGACAATCAGGACACCTATGAGTACCAAAGAACAGAAAATATTGCGCAACCGAACTCGAGTTGGGATGTCTCAGATGTCAGTTCTTACAGACAAAAACGTCGAAAAAAGGCAGGTTTCAACGCCAGTTTTGGGCTAAAAAACTGGCGCGTCGAGCAGGTGTTTTCGCGCAAAACGGTGGTCATTGCGTTGTCGTTTATCGTTGCATCCCTGGTGGCTATTGTCGCTGTCCAGCAACCTGACAACACATTGGGTGTATCTGCTGCTGCGACTAAATCTAAGGCTGAGGTGCCTGAGTCCAGTTCAACAACAAATGCGCGACCTGCAGACGATCGGGAGAGCGCAAACAACGGCGGGAATATTACCGAAAGCCTGAACGCGAGTGATGAATCGAGCGTGACGAATGTGACCTCCTTGCCGGTGCCTGTCGATTCGTCAGCTAATCGGCAAACTGCTGAGGCTCAGGCCTCTCGTCTGTTGGCATTGCGGCAACGCACAGAAGCAGAGGCTGCTGCGCAGTTGGCGTCGGATCGGAGCGTGCAGCTTGAGGAGGCCAGACGCCAATCGCAGATTCAGCGAGATCGCGACGCTCGCGCAGCAACCGATGCGGCTCGAGAGGCTGCAGCAGTGCGGCGTGAGGCCGCTCGTCAGGAGCAACTGGCAAAGGCGGCTCTAGAGACAGATGCTGAGAAACTAGCCGCGCAGCAGCGAAATCAGTTTGTGCAGCCACCAGACGTAGCCGTAAAACCGGTGATTGCCCGATCAGATATGTCTGATGTATTAACGCGTTTCAACGGTTTGTCCAACGCCCTGCGCGAGCGTGATGGTGCAGCCATGAGACGCTATACGGTGGAGTCAAGGCGCAATAATGCCTACTTCGATTACGTATTTAGCAGCTTCGACACCGTGGAAACACGCATTGCCAATATCAGCGCCAGCAGACAAGACCAGACCATTCGCGCTACGCTATGGGTAGATCGATTGATCAGGGCCAATGGCACTATTGCCATTCCACCTGAAGAGTTCAAATCGATTCCCATTTATTCGACAAAGGAGTCGCAGTGGTCGGCAATACACTGGTAAAAAGAATGGCACGGTTTCTCGCTATGCCTGTATCCATCTGGTTTGCTGTGTGGTGCGTGCTTGCCGCTATTTCGCCTGCACAGGCCTTAGCTCAATCATCAACACAGCCGGTGATAAAGGTGCAAAACAGCGGTTTTGATGAAGCCACACTGCCTGACTTCGAATCGCCCATCATCGAACATATTGAGCGCGAAGGTGGCCCGCTTGGGTCTCTAGAGGGTTTTGGCGCAACTGTGGTCGACAACGATGAAATTGCATCAGTCACTCTCTACTACCGGTTTAGTGGCGAAAACGAATTCGCACAACTACCCATGCGTGAGATTGCCAGTTCGTCTTTCTACTCGGCCAGAGTAGGTACGTCAAATGTGCCCTCTGGCACTGTGTCTATCGAGTATTACATACAGGCCGAAGATGTCTCTGGCAACTTGGTGCTTAACGGGTTTGCGTTTCAGCCGTTGGTGCGATTTTTTGAACCTGCAAAACCGATAACACCAATTACACCGGTCGCAGAGCCGATCACCGAGCCAGTAGAATCGGCAGGAGGCGTCAATTGGCTTTATATTGGGCTTGGGGTTCTGGCAGTGGGGGCTATTGCAGCTGCTGCTGGAGGTGGCGGCAGTAGCGGTGGATCATCAGACGATTGTGTAGGCGGTTGCGAAGTGACTGTGACGTTCCCGCGGCCATAACCTTAGCCGCAGTTCACTTGCTTATTTTCCGTTTAAACAAAACTTCAGATTGATTTGGCATAGGCGCCTTTAGTTGGGCGCCACGTACACTAGGCTAAGGCTATGCGTCAACCAAGACGCTGCAAATGGCATCAGCTAGTTTGTCCATGCCTTCTTCAGGTAAGCCAGCTACGTTAATTCTTCCATCCCCGACAATGTAGATGCCAAAATCATCGCGTAATTTTTGTAACTGCTCAGTGCTCAGTGGTAGTCGACTGAACATACCTTTCTGGTGAGCGATGTAGTCAAACCGGTCTGAGTTCGATCGCTTGCGCATTGAGTCGCTGAATAATTTCCTGAGTCTGTTCATGCGCAGTCGCATGTCTTCGAGCTCCGTACGCCACGTGGCGTTCAAAGCGGTATCGGTCAGCACAATTTGAGTTGTGTTTGCACCGTGATCGGGTGGCATTGAATAGTTGGCTCGGATAACGCCACCGAGCAAACCTTGCGCTCGTGTTGCCTCCGCCTCATCTTTAGCCACTAACATGGCAGCTCCAACACGCTCGCGGTACAATCCTAGGTTCTTTGAGCAACTTGCAGCTACCACCATTTCAGGTAAGCGCTGTGCCATTTTGCGAACCGCTTGTGCATCCTCTTCCAGACCATCGCCGAAGCCTTGGTATGCAAGATCCACTAATGGAAACAGGTTCTTTCTTTCCACTAGGTCGATGACTTTATCCCATTGCGAATCGCTGAGATCAGCGCCAGTGGGATTATGACAACAACCGTGTAGCACAACAATATCGCCCGCCTTGGCTTTTTCCAAGCTACTTAGCATGCCGTCAATGTTGACAGAGCCAGTGGCTGCATCGTAGTAAGGGTAGGTGTGTAGGGTGTATCCGGCAGCGCTTAGCAGCGGCACATGATTTGGCCAGGTTGGATCAGATACCCACACATCAGCATCTGGTCGGCCCTTTTTGAGCAGGTCTGCAAGCACACGCAGGGCGCCACTACCACCGACAGATTGAGCGGCGCGAATTCGGGTTTTGTCGGCTTTTTCGCCAAATACTTGTGCGATCATTGCAGCGCAAAACTCACTGCTGCCTAACGGGCTTACATAGGCTTTGGTCTCTTGTGTGGCCAACAGAGTTTGTTCTGCTGATTTGATGGCCTGCATAACCGGCGTATTGCCCACCGAGTCCTTGTAAATTCCAACACCCAGATCCAGTTTGTCTGTGCGTGTGTCTGCACGAAAAGCTGCCATAAGGGCAAGAATGGCATCTGCTTTGGGTTCGGGTAATGCTTCAAACATGTTTTTGGCTCTTGGGTGGGCTATGTGGCAGGAACCGGGTTCCTGCCAAGGAATGGTTGTTGGCTAGTTACTCAGCTTCCATTTGGTGGCAAGTTGGTCAAAAAAGCCGCGCTCTTGCTTGAGCTTGATCCAGGTATTCAGGTAATTGATCCAGACTTGGTCATCTTGGGGCACCAACATGGCAATGGGAGTGCGTGCACGCCCTTGCTTTACAGGCACAACCATAAGCTCTGTGTACTTTTCGACCAATTTGAACGCCTCAACATTGGAGGTGATGTGTGCATCTGCCCGACCCGATAATACTTCCTGAAAATCTCTTGCAGGTGCTTCAATGATTTTCTTTGTTGCATTCGGGAAGAATTCTTTGACCTGTTGTTCTTGTGTTGTTCCTAGAGTGGCAGCAACCGTGACGCCGTCTTTGTCCAGATCGTCCCAGTCCTGAAAACGCTCTGCGTTCTTCTTCAACGTTAGCGGCACAGTATTGAGTGCGAAATAACTATCAGAATAGCCGGCAGCTTTAGCTCTTGCTGGGCTTATAGAGGCGCTTCCTGTCATGTGGTATTTGCCAGCTGTAACGCCACTAACCAGTGTTTTCCAGTCGGTGGGGACAAATTCCACCTCCACTTCCAAATCTTTGGCAAGTTCTGTCACCACATCGATGTCGAAGCCGACGTAGGAGTTGGTTGCCACATCTTTCATGGTCATTGGATCCCAATCGCCGGTAGTGCCGACTTTGAGTTTGCCGTTGGAGACGATGTCGATTAGCACAGAATCAGCAGCGATAACGGGCGTTGCCAAGGTGAAAAATGCGCTCATTGCTAAGGCTGCACCCGCCACTAGAGCGGTAGTTGTTCGCTTAATCATTGGTTTTCGAATTTTGTGTGAGTGTGGTAAGTATACCCGCCTCTGCGGTTTGAAGGATCAGTGAAACTAGCCGATGCCACGTTGCATCGGCTAAGCTATGAATGATGAACACTGAAAAAGTAAATAACGACGGCGCTCAACCTATTATTGAACTGGTTGGGGTGTCACGATTTTTCGGAAAATTCCAGGCACTGCACGAGGTGTCCTTGAGCGTAAACGCCGGCCAGCGCATGGTCATTTGTGGGCCCTCAGGCTCCGGCAAATCTACGTTGATTCGTTGTGTGAATCAGCTCGAAAAGCACGATGCCGGAAAGGTTATCGTCAATGGCGTAGAGCTTGGTCGTAACAAGAGAAAACTACGCGAGGTGCGCACGGATGTTGGTATGGTCTTCCAGCAATTCAACCTGTTTCCACATTTGTCTGTGCTAGACAATCTCACTCTTGGGCCCATGCGCGCGCGTAAACTGAGCAAACAGACGGCTATCGAATTAGCTATGCGGTATCTAGAAAGGGTGCGCATCCCGGAACAGGCTGACAAATACCCTAGTCAGCTCTCTGGCGGTCAGCAGCAGCGTGTAGCTATCGCTCGAAGTCTGTGTATGGAACCCAAAGTCATGTTGTTTGATGAACCTACATCAGCGCTTGATCCAGAAATGATCTCTGAGGTTTTGGATGTCATGGTGGAGCTGGCGAGCACCGGGATGACAATGATGGTGGTGACACACGAGATGGGTTTTGCAAGGAAGGTTGCCGATACCATGGTTTTTATGGACGGCGGACGAATCGTTGAGACATCACCACCTGAGCAATTCTTTACAGAACCTGAATCTGAGCGTGGAAGATTGTTCTTGCAGCAAATTCTGCAACACTAACAATCTGCAACGCTAATGATCTGCAACATTATCAATCTGCAACACCAATTGTCAGCAACATTATGTCGGTCCGCAAAACTATGGGTCTGCGAAATAAATGACGTCTGGGAAACTGAACGAACATGACTAATGTGATCAGGCAGTATCGGATCTGGATCGTTCTATTGAGCAGTAGTTTGCTGGCTGGCTGCGGCAACAGTAATCTTCAATGGTATGTGGTGTCGCCAGCAACTGAAACAGGCCGGACGAATCTGTTGTTTCTCGCAGGTGGCCTCAAATACACACTATTACTGTCCATAACGGCCATTATAGTTTCCGTCGTGGTGGGTTTGCTGGTGGCGCTGCCGGGCTTGTCTTCAAACCCGGTATGGCGCGCCTTTAATCGCGTGTACGTGGAAGTTGTGCGAGCTGTGCCTATTCTTGTGCTTATCTTGTGGGTGTATTACGGCCTACCTATTGTTATGGGTATTGCGGTGTCGGTTTTCTGGGCCGGCGTTATCGCTTTAGCCTTATCTGACAGTGCGTTTGAGGCGGAAATATTCAGAGCAGGTATTCAGTCCATCGATCGTGGTCAGCTTGAGGCCGCTGACTCCTTAGGACTGGGCTACATCGATCGCATGCGCTATGTGGTGCTGCCGCAAGCCATTCGACGAGTGCTACCGCCATTGGGTAATCAGCTGGTGTACATGCTGAAAATGTCCTCACTGGTGTCAGTCATTGGTATGGAAGAGCTTACTCGGCGTGCCAACGAACTCGTCACCTCTCAATACCGGCCATTGGAAATTTATACCGTTCTGGTGCTTGAGTATTTAATACTGATACTGGTGGTGTCGGCTGGCGTGCGCTGGTTTGAACGTCGCCTTGAGCGCAAGGACTTACGCTGATATGAAAAACAATGCCATGACTAACAACATCAGTGAAACGATTGTTGAACTTGAAAATCTACTCGGAAACAGGCTCTCTACTGGGCAGTCTGTGCGTGAAATTCATGGTCGCGACGAAGCGTACACATCACCCGCTTTGCCTGATGCAGTTGCGTTTCCGCAAAGCACTGCTGAGGTGTCGCAAATCATGAAGATCTGTTCATCGATGCAATGTCCAGTGGTGCCCTTTGGCATCGGTACTTCATTGGAGGGACATGTAGTACCTTTCCACGGAGGCATCAGTATCGACACTAGTCATATGAATAAAGTACTCGACATTCATGACAGCGACTGGGACGCGGTTGTTCAGCCTGGCGTCACTCGGGTGCAGCTTAACGAAGAGCTACGGGCAACGGGTTTGATGTTTACGGTTGACCCGGGTGCCAATGCAACCATGGGAGGTATGGCTGCTACACGAGCCTCTGGAACCAATACGGTTCGCTATGGCAGTATGCGAGAGAACGTAATGAGTCTGGAAGTGGTGTTACCTGATGGAACCATCATTCGTACTGGTACTCGCGCCCGCAAATCATCCTCGGGGTACGATCTGACAAAATTATTTGTGGGCTCCGAAGGCACGCTCGGTGTTATCACAGAGCTCACTGTCAAGTTGCACGCCATACCCGATACTATTGCTGCGGCTACCTGCGCCTTTGACTCAATTGATCAGGCGGTAGGCTCCGTCATTATGGCCATTCAAACAGGTATACCCATGGCGCGTATAGAGTTACTCGATGCGTTACAAATGCAAGGTATGAACCTATACAACCCAGACTTAAAGATGCCTGAGAAGCCGCACCTATTTCTTGAATTTCATGGCACCAAAGCGGGCGTAGATGAACAAATTGCTTTATTCAGGGAAGCTGCAACGGATGGGGGTGCAAGCAACTTCGAATGGGCTAGCAAACCTGAAGATCGACAACGCTTATGGCATGCAAGACACAACGCCTATTATGCGGGCAAGGCACTGCGCCCCAGTGCGCAAGGTTTGGTAACTGATGTGTGTGTGCCGATATCACGGCTAGCCGAGGCAATAAGAGAGACGCAAAAATTAATAGAGGCTTCCGGATTATTGGCGCCTTTGGTGGGGCACGTGGGTGATGGCAACTTTCACTTGCTGATACTCATTGATCCTGATGATGCATCTGAGATGAAAAAGGCAAACGAGCTAGCAGGGGAAGTTAATCAACTAGCCTTAGCCTGCGATGGCACTGTGACTGGCGAACATGGCGTGGGCTCGGGTAAGCGCAAGTACATGCAAACAGAGCATGGTGATGCCTATCAGTTAATGCAGCTGTTAAAGCGTTCAATTGATCCGCTGAATATTATGAACCCGGGCAAGCTTGTTTGAGATAGGTTTCGGGTTGGCCGATAACGTCATAGGCAAGTCGATATAAACAATGTGTACAACAGAGAACATTAATGGCTAATCCTCTTTTCGATGCAGCTTTTGGGCAACATGCAGGCAAGGCAACGTCTTTTTTACTATTACCAGATGGGGAGGTCATTACTCACTCGCAGTTCCTGCAGTCAGTATCTCGATACGCGCATTTGTTTATACAGCTTGGACTTCAGCCCGGAGAAAGGGTAGCCGTGCAAATTGCCAAGTCACCACAGGCGCTTATGGTGTACGCAGCCTGTGTGCAGAGCGGAATAGTGTTTTTACCGTTGAACCCTGCGTACACCGCCGATGAAGTGTCGTATTTTATTAATGATAGTGGTGCCAGACTTGTTTTATGCGATGAAGGCTCATTAGATTCAATAAAATCAATCACCACTGCAGCCTCTGCACTTGTTGAAACGCTCAATGCGGATGGTTCAGGTAGTTTTACGCAAAAAACGCAAAGCTTGCCCGGAACGTTCGATACAGTCCCGCGCTCTGAAGATGATCTGGCAGCTTTTTTATACACCTCTGGCACTACAGGGTTATCCAAGGGTGCGATGTTAACGCAAGGTAACCTGTTATCTAATGCGCGTGTGCTGGTCGATCAATGGCAGTTCACTGCTGACGATGTGTTACTGCATGCTTTGCCTATCTTTCATACCCATGGCTTGTTTGTTGCAACCAACGTTTGTTTACTGGCTGGATCCACTATGTTGTTCTTGCCCAAATTCGAACTGGATGTTGTATTGGATGCAATGCCAACAGCGACGACAATGATGGGTGTTCCGACGTTTTATACTCGCTTGCTAAGTGACCAGCGATTTACACGTGAGTTAGCAGGGCATATGCGACTCTTTGTTTCGGGCAGCGCCCCGTTGTTGTCAGAAACTCACTTGCAGTTTGAGCAGCGCACTGGACATCGAATTCTCGAGCGCTACGGTATGACAGAAACCAATATGATTACATCAAACCCGTATTCCGGGGAGCGGCGAGCTGGAACCGTGGGGTTTGCTTTGCCGGGTATTGAAATCAAGGTTTGCGATAGCTCCACCGGCGCCAGTTTAGCTCAGGGGGAGATCGGTGATATTGAAGTACGTGGTCCCAACGTGTTTCAGGGTTATTGGCAGATGCCTGAAAAAACCGCTGAAGAACTGCGCGAGGATGGGTTTTTCATTACGGGTGATTTAGGGCAGATTGACGAGCAGGGTTATTTGCAAATAGTAGGGCGTAACAAAGATCTTATTATTTCAGGCGGCTACAACATCTACCCAAAGGAGATTGAACTGATTTTAGACAAGGAAGCCGGTGTGCTAGAAAGTGCCGTTATTGGTGTGCCACACCCTGATTTTGGTGAGTCTGTGGTGGGCGTATTGGTTGCGAAAGGTCAGGTGGTTCCTGACTTGGACGCTATAAAGCGGAATATTGGCCAATCGCTAGCTAAATTCAAGCATCCGCAAAAATTGGTGTTGGTGCCTGAATTGCCGAGAAACACCATGGGTAAGGTTCAAAAGAAGGCCCTGCGTGAACAGTTTCACGCTTTGTTTTCTTGAATTTGACTAACAGTTAGCAGTTACCCCCGACCGCGTTAGGGTACCCTAGCAGTTGTTCCATTCGTTCAAAGGAGTTGTAGCGCCGTGAGTAAGATCTCCTACCTTTCAGACATACTGACATCGGTCTTTGCTCGTCAGACAAGCACCGATGAGCAGCTCGGTAATGGATCATTTGACGAGCTGTGCGATGCTGTTCTTTCGCATCGAGGTGAAAGCTCTGGAGGTCGGCTAGCCACTCGCTTATTGAAAAAATATGACCATGCTAGTGATTCGGAACGCCTTGAATTTTTCAAGATGCTGGCGGATCGTTTTGATGTCAATGCAGAGCACGCGATAAGAGCCGCTCAGCGTTATGCTCAAGACCGCACTGCGGAAACATTGACCATCTTGAGTGAGAGCGTTGAGTCACGCCGACAAGAGCTGTTCAGACGCCTGAATCGGGTGCCTGGCGCAACGACTGATTTGGTCAATATGCGTGCTGACTTGTTAGCCGCTTGCAAAGCCGACGAAGAGCTACGCAGAATCGATGTCGATTTCCAGCATTTGTTTCGATCATGGTTCAACCAAGGGTTTCTCGTGATGCGCGAGATAGACTGGAGCACGCCTGCTAATATATTGGAAAAAATCATCGCGTATGAAGCGGTACACGCAATAAGCAGCTGGCGCTCTTTGCGAAAGCGTCTAGAGCCATCAGATCGACGCTGTTTTGCTTTTTTTCATCCTGCCATGCCTGATGAGCCTTTGATTTTTGTTGAAGTGGCGTTGACGATTGATCCGCCTGATACCATCGCAAGCATACTGACCAGCGATCGAACCACTATTGCTGAGCAAGACGCAACAACAGCCGTGTTTTACTCCATCTCTAATTGTCAGAAGGGATTAGCAGGCGTATCGTTCGGTAATTTCCTGATCAAGCAGGTCGCTAGCGAACTATCCACATCTATTCCTAATCTAACCACTTTCCGCACACTATCGCCTGTTCCGGGTTTATCACGTTGGGTAAAACAACAGCTCGCCGTCTTGCCTGAACAGGCTACTTCGCAAATAGTGGACAGTGAGGACAGTGTCGATGATGTGCCGATTCAGTGGTTAAAGCTTGCTGATACGGTGATGTCCAGCACTGAATTTGAGTTTAACGAGGAGCAAAAATCACAGCTCCAGCAGTTGGTTGCCTGGTATCTAACACGAGCCATTGGCTCTGACAAACAGTCGGCCGATCCAGTGGCACGATTTCATTTGGGCAATGGCGCAAGCCTTGATGCCGTTTTGCCTGGTGCAGATTTATTTGCCAAGGGTCTGGCTCAATCGGCCGGGGTGATGGTGAGTTATTTATATGATCTGGACAAAGTCGCTGACAATCACGAAGCTTATGCCGAAGAGAGGACCATCATTGTCTCTGATAGCGTACTCAGCGTGCTGGAAACAGACAAGCGAAAACGTAAATCTGCTTAGTGTCTAGTGTTAAGGGTTTAGTTAGCGGGCTAGTGCGCGTATCTGGGGCTGTACTGTTGTACTGCTTACTAGAGTGATTGCTAACTGGCCTTGCCTGAGGTTCAGAATTGGAGCTGGGAAATCCCTTTCCCAGCAACCCCTGAAATGTCGAGCTTGTCCCTAGGTTTGTGCGATTGGTTCGCACCTAGAAGCTGACGTGTCATCGCCTATTTACTCAGCGACTCTACCATTCTTAGCGATGGCTTACAGGGAGTAACGACGTCGCTATCAAGATCTGAAAGTGTGCTCGACCTTTATGCGGCCCTTGCCCACTTAAGGCTACTTATTATGCGAAAGCGTTAGAAAAAATGACTATTTTGCCGTGTTTTTTAATTTAATAGTGCTGCATGCCGGCGCGCCCGAGCAATAGCCTTACCTGGGCTTGGTGCCTTTGTAATAGCGACAAGCTCATATCCGCGATCTTCGAGCTTCTCCGCGCGCCAGCGGTTGCCATAACGAAATGGCAGGTACACCAATCCAATAAACGCTATGAGAGCGAAGCCAATTGTGCAGGCTTGAATCAGGGGCGTAACTTCTGCACCGGCGTCCATCCAGGCTAGACCAGCCAAGGCTAAACCGCCCAAGCTGATGACCCAAAGCGTTGCATATACCAGTGCCGTTCCAAACAAGTGCCTATAGACCAGGTATGGGAAAGTGAGAAACAGTGCATTCCACGATACGCCTGACTTTACTGCTTGTGCTTTGACATCGCGCCGGTAGACTTCGTAATCACGTCCTTTGCGTCCAGAGGTGAGGTCTAGCGGTAGCTCCAGTTCTGTGCTCGTGACTGGGTTGCTCGGCGCATCGTTTTGACCGTATTCTCTGGTTACAGGCTCTGACAAATCAGGCGTTGAAGCAATGCCTGCGGCAGCTACAGCTGCGACAGCTGCAGTGGCACCCGTGCCAACAACGCTGATGGTTTTATCTGGCTGGTTCTCGGCGTTGTCGTGCTCTTGTACTGCGGATTCTTCGGTGGCAAAGTCATCGCTTTCATCATTCGCGTCCAAAAACGATGAATTGATTACAGCTGTTTCGGGCTCTTCAAACACGCGAGCCTGTTCTTCAAGATTTTGCTTCATGCTGGCTAATTCACTATCGGGTGCATGGAAGCCCAGCTCATCAGCCTGACGATTTAGCTCATCAGAGAATGGATCATCCTCGATCACCACGGGATCTTGATCATGTTCCACTACTGCCGCACTTTTTATTGACGGTCGCTGTGTGACGTCGTCATTGTCGAGCCAGCTCATGTCTTCGGCTTCTACTGAGTCTGCGAAAGCACTGGTGTCTTCTGGTGACTGCTGAGCATTCGCCAGCATGTCGTCCAGCTCATCGCTGTGCTCATCAAATACCTGAACGTTGGACTGGGTCAGATCACCAGATTGTGTCAGTTCGTTAGATTGTGTGAAATCACTAATTTGAGTCTGATCGGCAGCTTGCTCCTCGTCGTCGTTGTCGTAATCAGCCGAGTAGTCATCTGGAGCGGTTTGCGCGTTGGCCAAAGCTAAGCCAGCAGGAGTAAGAGCATCGATAGGCTGTCTTACATCAGAACTATCTTTGTCAGGATTATCGTTGTTATGACTATCGTTAACAGGTTCTTGATTTTCTTTTGCTACCTCTTGAAGCGCTACAGCGACATCATCATCGCTTACAACAGAGGTTCCTTCGTAAGTGTCGTCAAAGTCTTTGTGGCTATCTGGGACATAGTCTTCCATGAGGGTCGCGTCTGGATCGGGGTCCGCGCTTCCAAACTGATCCATGCTCAGAAGATCTTCTTTGGCAGCGCTGTTGTCTACTCCTGACGGAGCTGAGACTGATCGAGGTGCATCTGCCGTGTCTGACTGCCTAGACAGTGAGAATTCATTCGGATTGTCATCGGGGATTGCTTCAACGAGAGTTGGGTCGATGGGTTCTAGTGCAAGAGTGACATCAGCTTCCAGCTCCTCGTACGACGGAGTGATGGATTCTTTGATCTTTGCTTCGGCCAAAAGCTCTTCCACACGCAAATTGGTGTAGAGAAATCTCGCCTCATCATGATCATCACTGGCGAGCGCACAGGCTCGAGCCCAGAGGGCCGAGCGGCGTCGATCTGAATTAAGTTCGTCTGCTGCCTGTTGGTAGAGGTCTTCGTCTATCATTTTCGTCAGTATTTCTCATCGAAGTAGACGCGCCCGTCTTGGCACATGCTGCGTCTTTGGTGCCGGTGTATTGTCGGCTGTTGCGTCTTAAATCTCAAGCGTGCATTGAGTTTTATTACCTGTGTATTGAATCTGAGCCATCGGGGCGCAGCGTTATTTAGTGCATTTGTACATTCAATGGTTGGTATTCGCCGGATGAACGGCGCTTGAATTCGATCGCCACACTGGGGTGGCGCACGGGTGCCTGATTCTCATCTACCAACAGATTTTGTTCTGAAACGTACGCTTCGTAGACAGATTCCTCATTTTCCGCGTATAGGTGGTAGAACGGCTGATTTTTGCTCGGCCTGATGTTTTCCGGAATGGCCTTGTACCATTCTTCGGAATTATCGAATTCGGGGTCGACATCGTATATAACCCCGCGAAATGGATACACACGGTGCCTCACGACTTGCCCGATACTAAATTTGGCCGCTTTTCTCATTAGTCCCAGTGTACCTGCATCGAAGCCAATTGCCGTCGATATTACAGGCCGATACGCAGTAAACTTCGCGGATGACTAAAACTTCTTCTGTAGCACTTCAATACGCCATCGTTGGCACCGGCATGATGGGGCACGAACACCTACGTAATCTTGCCCTTGTAAGCGCTCTTGAGCAGATAGCCATTGAGGTGGTTGCACTGGTTGACCCTAATCCTGAGATGCTTGAATCGGCAACCGTTTTGGCTCGTGAGCTGGGTTATGAGGCTGTTAAAGGCTATCGGGACCTTGACGAATTGCCCACCGAGTCGATCGATGCGTTTGTGATCGTTTCGCCCAATTTCACCCATCACGACATCATCACAAAGCTGTTGCCTCACGGCAAAGCTATTCTGGCTGAAAAACCGGTGTGTACCAGTGTTGCCCAATGTGATGATTTACAACAGCGCTTGCACGGCTACAGCGCACCTTTCTGGGTCGCCATGGAATACCGTTACATGCCGCCCACTGCACTTTTCCTCGAGCGTCTTAAAGAGGAGCAAATTGGCACTCTGAGAATGTTAAGTATCAAGGAACATCGTTATCCGTTCCTTGAAAAAGTGGAAAATTGGAATCGCTTTTCTGAAAACACGGGCGGGACGTTGGTGGAAAAATGCTGCCACCATTTTGATCTTATGCGCCTTATCACAGGGTGCGAACCTGTGAGTATTTTTGCCAGCGGCGCCATGGACGTAAATCATATTAATGAAACCTACGATGGTAAAACCCCGGATATCATCGACAATGCCATGGTTATTGTTAATTTCGAAAATGGTGTGCGGGCTTCGTTGGATTTATGTATGTTCGCCGATGGTGCTGAACCTCAAGAGCAGCTGTGTGCTATTGGTGAAAAAGGCGCACTAGACGCCTATATCCCGGGGCCCGACAGATTCTGGCCTAATGCCACTGAGCGCTGCGCCAAGCTAGTCTTTAGTCCACGTGACCAGTCGAGCCCCGTGGTTGACGAGGTGCAGGTCGATGAGGCTTTAGCGGCGGCTGGCGATCATCACGGATCAACCTATTATCAACACGTAAAATTTGCGCAAGCGGTGCTAAGCGGCGCGCCGGTGGAAGTATCTGCCCTTGATGGAATTAAAGCGGTGCGGATGGGGGTTGCGGCGCAAGAGTCCATACGCACCGGCGAGGCGATAAAGTTATGAATAATTGGCCGCAATTTACCGGTATATTCATGATGACGCTTACGATTTTTTTACCACACAACCACTGGAGTTAAATCAACAATGAGTATCCCTACCTTGCGCGTTGGCGCGACCGGACAGATGCCTGTCATTGGTCTGGGCCTGTGGAAAATCGATAAATCTGTGGTTGCTGATGTCGTTGTAGAAGCTATCCGATGCGGATACAGACATCTGGACAGTGCTTGCGACTACGGCAATGAAAAAGAGGTGGGTGTTGGGATTGCGCGCGCAATTGATGAGGGTTTGTGCACAAGAGAAGACCTGTGGGTGACCTCCAAGCTGTGGAATACTTATCATCGCGAAGAGCACGTCATTATGGCTATGGACCAGACGCTGCATGATCTTGGCCTGGATTATCTTGATCTTTATATGGTGCATTTTCCTATTGCGTTGGAGTTTGTACCGTTTGAAACTCGTTACCCGCCAGAGTGGGTATTTGATCCCGCTGATGACCTACCCATGATGAAGCCTGCCGCTGTGCCATTGCAGGAAACCTGGGGCGCAATGGAGTCACTGGTTGATAGTGGTTTGGCTAGGCACATTGGTGTTTGTAATTACACTATAGGTCTTATGCGCGACACGCTGAGTTATGCGCGTATCGCCCCTGCGGTGCTGCAGGTCGAATCGCACCCGTATCTGACACAAGAAACGCTAATGCGTTTTTGCCGCGAGCAAGACATAGCGGTAACCTCGTTCTCCCCACTAGGTGCGTTGTCGTATCTTGAACTGGAAATGGCAAACTCTGGTGAGTCGGTTCTGGAGCAAGACGTGGTCAAAGCGATTGCCAAGCGCGTTGGCAAGACAGCCGCTCAAGTTGTGCTGCGTTGGGGAGTACAGAGAGGCAATGCCATCATCCCTAAGACGATAAAACCTGAGCGTTTGGCTGAGAATAGTGCGTTGTTTGACTTTGAGCTAAGCGCAGTTGATATGCAACAAATCGGCGCCTTGAATCTCAACAAGCGGTTTAATGATCCGGGCGTTTTTACCGAGGGTGCCTTCAATACGTTTTTCCCGATTTACGAGTAGACAAGGTTGGTATGTCTACACATCGTCGAAGAGTCTGCACATCTGGTAGTCTCAACCTAGTTAACCCAAACGCGAATCCATCACTATGATCTCAGTCAATCGTCTCCGTCCTATTCCTGTCGTCACTTGCGTCGGCTTAGCCGTGGCACTTGGTTGTGCAAATGTACAAGCAGCAGATTCTGTCACTATTTTGCATACCAACGACTTTCACTCCAAGGTTGAGCCCATTACCAAGTACGACAGTCCTTGTAATGCTGAAGACAACGCGGCAGGTGAGTGTTTTGGTGGCTATGCACGACTGGTTACAGCGGTTGAAGAGGCGCGTTCGCGAAATCCCGATGCCTTACTCTTTGATGGTGGGGACCAATTCCAAGGGTCGTTGTTTTACACCTATTACAAAGGAGCCGTAGCTGCAGAGATCATGAACAAGCTTGGCTACGATGGCATGACAGTGGGCAACCATGAATTTGATGATGGCCCGGTTGTGTTGCGAGGATTTATCGATGCGGTTGACTTTCCTGTAGTCATGTCAAACGCTGATGTGTCGGACGAACCTGCGCTTGCCAACAAAATTATGAAGTCTACTGTGATTGAAAAGGCTGGCGAGAAGTACGGCATTATCGGTCTGACTCCTGAAGACACGGTCGACTTAGCAAGCCCGGGCCCGGGAGTCTTTTTTTCCGATCCAGTCGCGGCTGTGCAGGGCGAAGTGGATGCACTCACCGAACAGGGTATTAATCGAATCATTGTGCTTTCACATTCCGGTTACGAAGTAGATCAGCGAGTGGCTGCTGGAACAACCGGCGTTGATGTCATTGTGGGTGGGCATTCCAATACGTTCCTTTCCAATACTGACGAGAATGCTCGCGGCCCTTACCCAACAATGGTCGCTGATACAGCCATTGTTCAGGCCTATGCCTATGGTAAGTACGTTGGTGAATTAAATGTCACGTTTAATGATGCAGGC
>JALZUD010000037.1 GCA_023301725.1 Granulosicoccus sp.
TTCGGCGTTTTGTCCAGCTTCTCGCTGTGGTCAAGCCTGATAGCAGTAACAGTAGTGATAAGTTAACGCTGCCTCCACCACCAGCAGAGCTTTCAGCACTGGCTACTTGCGGCTCAGAACCGGATCCAGAGCCTGTTTCTTCTGCTGGGCTGGTTCCTGTCGTTGTCTCTGTCTCTGTCTCCGTGTCGGGCTGTGTGCCTGAAGCCGCACCGAGTGATGGCGTGTCGTCATCCAGTTCGTAACTAAATGAAGACCATTCAACGTCATCGCCGTTAAATGTGTTGTTGCCAGGTAGTAAATCAAGCGTTTGTGATGCAACACGTATACTCAGATCATCTCTGTTTGAGTTGTTTAGTTGTACGCTGACAAGCAGGTTTGCTTGCGTACCCTCAATTAGAGAATCCAATGCGCAGTTTAGCTCGTCACCATCGTTAAAAGTGGCGCATTCCCAAGCGCTGCCTGTCGCTACCTGCCAGACAACGCCTTCGCCAGCTTGCATGGCCATCTCAACGTTGTTAGCACCCAGATCGCCTGTGTTAAAAACGTCGACATCAACTTCCAGCGTATCGCCTCTAAGCTCTGTAATAGGTGTTCCCAATTGCAAATCGGTGGCATACATTGCATTACTGGAGAAAATGTCGATGTCGCTTAGCGCTAAACGTTGGCCGATTGCCGGTGCGGTACTATCGGCAACAATGATAGTGGGTCTGTCGGGTGAATTACTGAAAAAATGGGTGCCGTAGTGCATGATTGATCCGTAATCATAGTCACCGAAAGTATCGACGAAATCTTCGTCTAGTAGAAAGAAATTGTTCTCTCTGCCGTCAATGATGGCATCAAAATCCACAGTGACGAAACTATCGCGATCAGGGCGTGTGTGTTCATGGAACAAACCAATAGCGTGTCCTATCTCGTGTATTACACTGCCTACCGAACAATTGTCAGACAAAAAGATTTCTTGATCTCCTCCAATCATGCCTACAAACGAACCACAACCACCTGAGCTAGTAAATACGATGTAGTTGTCGTATTGATCGGCGTTCTCATCAGTACGTTCAATAAATTCCAGTCTTGAATTGTCTGTCCAGTGCTCAATTGCTTCAGCTATCCGCTGCACCTGGAGGACTGAGTTCTCAGTAATTGTTGGTGCTTGGTAGATGATTTTTCCATCAGGCCAGCGGGAAAAAAATGATTTTTGACCAACGCCTCGTGCTTGAAACCTGTCTTGCAGATTACCTTCGGCATCTACCTTGCCTAACAAGATATCGCCTTCGAGTACAGCGACACCTTGCACA
This sequence comes from Granulosicoccus sp., assembly GCA_023301725.1. Taxonomy (GTDB): domain Bacteria; phylum Pseudomonadota; class Gammaproteobacteria; order Granulosicoccales; family Granulosicoccaceae; genus Granulosicoccus. The sequence continues at coordinate 1,296 of JALZUD010000037.1, forward strand.
ATGGCATAGTTAAACCCAAGCGATGATCCGGAAGTTGGCAGGCTTGCATTAAAGTCGTTTTGCAATCTTGGGTCTGCAGTGAAAAGCTCGGGCGAATCAGCTCTGGCACAACTTGTCAGGCTGATTAGCGCGAGGGTCGATAAACGGACAAACAGGCGACGTTTGCCCGCTTCGGCAATAGTTTTACACATGGACTAGCTCACTTTATTATTATTTTTATGTGATGTGTCGGGTGCACAACTAGCGCACACACAACACAGCCATTGCTTCATGTATCGGTTACCTGGCAGGTTATTTGATTGTGTGTTTAATGGCTTTGTGAGCGATACAAGCGAATAAACGTGCCTGCTTGGCAAAAGCGGGGATAGTTGAGTTGCCAGTCACACTGGCAATGGTAATTATTGTTAACTGTTACGCTCAGGGTTTCTCAATCTCTTGAATTATGTAGCCAAGGGACGACGCGGTTTAGCGGTCATCGGCGTCAGCTTGCTGGAGGCTGTATTAAGACATGTATGGTACCAACATGTTGTGGGGTAGATTGGGACACATGCGGCAATGAGTGAGAAAAGGTCGTGTGCTCTTCGAGAAGATACATTCGTCTTTGGTGTCGTTGAGTACAAACATACGAGATTGGTCGATGCGCATCAACGTCAATAGTGATCATGCAACCTTTGCGGGTATGCGCCAGCGCTTGGATTGTTTGATCAACCATGTGTAGTGGCAGAAACTACCGGAAGCTTTGCTATGATGAATGTTTTGCGCAGGAGCAAAATGATGGATAATGATGAGTTGGCGAAAAAGGAAGATGACATTCAGCTAGGTATCAAGGGCGAGGGGCCTTTAACGCAGAGACATGAACGTCTGAGTCAGCATGATGTGTACCGGGAATCCACTGATGTATTTTTGGCCTACGTTGAGCTGGCAGAAGCTGGCGACTTAGAGGCAACAAAGAGAGTTTTATTTTATACCTGGTATCAAATGTCCGAGCCTAATCCATCGAGCGGTATACCAGTGCTAGACGATGTGCCAGTTTTCAAAATACTGACAATAGTTAATCAGATTGCTAAAGAAGATCTTCTGGATAAGGAGCTTAAATATATGCTGCCATACTATTACGCTGTGGCCTGTTTTTATTTTGAACGATTTGATGGCTTGGACGATTTGCTAGTTGCGAGTGTGCGTAATGAAAGTCGCTATGCTTACCGAGCAAAGGTATATGACTATACAAATCGTGGGCAAATGGGATATTACTGGCGTACTAAAAAGGTCGACTACATGTCTTAAGTGCAACTCAGTAGCCTGAGCGTGTAAAGAGGCAAGCTGCGATGCATGTCTATCAATCGTTCCGGCAGCAGTGAGTTGCGCCAATTCTTGTTCCAACTGTTGGTATTGTTCCTGGTGGTGGCGATACGGGTAACGATAGAGTATTCAACGTAAGTGGATCTGACAGTCCCATATGGCAAGGATTCAATAACTTTTGAGGTGGTACTCGAATTGTGCACAGGCGCGTTGGATTACGTGAAGCGCGATGCGAATGAGCTTAATGGCTATTAAGCTTTGATACAGGTGTTGTTTTTTACAATGCCGAAGGAGGACGGTGTTGAGGTTTGTGCAACCTTATTAAACACACGATTTTTTTATCCGCGAGGTGATACCGCAAAAAATGCAACTACTGCCAGAAGGAGGGTTAGTTGGTCGTATTTAAGTGGTCCGCACGGCAAGCTCAATGCAATATAATATTAAATTCAATAAACGAACGGAGGCGCAGTAATTATGTGGGATTTTAACCTTTCAGCCATCATCGGTCTTATGCGTAAGACCTATCCTTTTCTGATTTTTCGTTTTCTGGTGTATGCCGCCATTACGGGCATCGCTTTAGCAATTACTGGAGGCGGGGCAGGTGTCGGTTGGATAGGCGGAGCCATATTGGGTGATGCATCAAAAGGTGGTGCCTATGGCGGCATGGCAGGTGCTGCAGGGGCGTATGGTTTCCTCTATTACATCCGAGAATATGTTCTCTATCAAGTTAAGGCTGGACACATTGCGTTGTTAGTCAAGTTTTTGCACAACGAGCCTGTGCCTGAAGGTAAAGGCATGGTCGAATACGCCAGCGCACAAGTAAAGGAGCACTTTAAAGAGTCAAGCGTGCTGTTTGCGGTAGACCAACTCATAAAAGGTGTGCTCAAAGCTATTTCTCGTTTGTTTAATACTGTTGCAACCGCAATTCCGATACCAGGGCTAGCAGTGGTTATCAGCATAATTAGTAAAATAGTCTCCATGTCTTTGTCTTATGTTGATGAAATCATTCTGGCGTACTACATGAAAAACGGTGCGAAAAATATTTGGGCTGATAGCGCTGAAGGGCTGGTGTTTTACACACAAAACTATCGCAAAATGTTGAAAAATGCGTTTTGGGTAAGCTTGTTGGTGTGGGGCCTAACCTTTGTCGTGTTTCTATTGGTTTTAGGACCATTTGCGGTAGTTACCACGCTCATTCCTTCGTTGGCTGGCCCGGTGACTTTTGCCATTGCTGCACTTTTTGCTTGGGGCATAAAGTCCGCAGTGATCGATCCCATTGCTATGACGGCACTAATGCAGGTGTATTTCAAAGCGATAGAGGGCCAAAGCCCCAGGGCAGATCTGGAGCAAAAGCTTGAGCAAGTGTCAGATAAGTTCAAAACATTGAAGGAAAAAGGCAAGGAGCTCGCTGGCATGGCTCCCAACCCGTTTGGGCAAACTGACCGGAGTGCCTCTTAGCAAAGGATCCTATCGGGCGATAAGCCTCGTGCGCGGGGCTATCCACCTACCAGCTCAATTGGCCGCAAGGAAGAGGCTGAGGTGGTTCACATTTCGCTCAACATTTGCGCAGAGTGTTGTTGAGAGTGTTAATATTTGACACAATCACGACACCCAGCACGTGTACCTCTGACGAACCTGAGTTCTGAAGCGCAACTGGGTATATACGGAAGTGCAGAGTTAGCGTGGACTGTAATTGTGGAAAGTGCTAATTTTGCGTGTGAAGCTTTGTTTCTGGTTCTAGGCGCAGAGCGTCAGTCGACTGAGGGCCTACAGGGATATAGGATGGTTGAGCAGCATGAATTTTTTGGTAGCGACAAGGACAGCGGCTTCACGGCAAGGCTGACTGGGTTTATGCTCGGTCAGGCTGCGTTTTTGGACTCGGCTCAGGCCAAGAACCTCCGCTATTCACCGAGAGCTGGCGTCGTAGGACAGCTGTTCGCGGCCACCCTTTGCCTCGCGCTGCTAATGAATCTCGCTCACGCCGAAGCTACTGACCGAGGCTGGAACCGTGTTGACCGGTCGATACCGGTATCTCAGGAAGAAATTCAACCCCTATACAAGCGGAGTTTTGCTCTACTGATAGGCGCCAGCACTTATGAGACTTGGCCCAGTTTGTCAAGTATCCCAGCTGAGCTGGATGAAGTACAAACAACGCTTGAAGCGCAGCAGTTTGAAGTGGAACGGCTAGTCGACCCCGATGCGAAGCAGCTGGCGCGGGGCGTTGAAAATTTCATTGATGAATATGGATATGACCCCGAAAACCGGCTCCTGATCTTTTTCTCCGGTCACGGGCACAGTATCGGTAGCAAGGGTTTCATATTACCGGTTGATACGCCGTTGCCAAGCGAGACAACATCTTTTCGCCGCAAAGCGTTGCCAATGACGCAAGTAATGGCTTGGGCACGAGACATTGAATCTAAGCACGTATTGTTTGTGTTCGACAGTTGCTTCTCTGGAACTGTCTTCAGCAGCAAGAGCATTCCGTCAATTGGTGACCGGTATATCAGGAAAGCAACTAGCGAACCTGTGCGTCAATTCATAACAGCGGGTGGCGAGAACGACGAAGTTCCTGCGAAAAGCACCTTTACGCCCATGTTCGTTAAAGCGTTGCAAGGCGAGGGTGACTTGAATGGAGATGGATATATCACAGGCTCTGAACTGGGAGTACACCTTGCGCAGCAGGTACCCCGCTACGTGGATCAGACACCGCAGTACGGAAAGATTCGCGATTACAATCTGTCACAAGGCGATTTTGTTTTTAAAGTGAACAACACTAGGTCGATCAGCCGCGAAGTCAGGCCGTCGACCAGCGGCAGTGAAATTCCGAACAATGCGGCTCTCAACAGAGATTCTGAGTTTGAATTGGAGCTTTGGAGGAGTGCCAAGGAATTTAACGGCAGAGAGCACTATGAGGCTTACCTGGCTAAGTACCCGGAGGGGAATTTTGCGGGGATCGCTAAAGTTAAAATAGCGTCTTATCAAAAACAAAATGCAACAAGCGAGCAGAAGGTAGCAAGTAAGCGGAAAGCACCAAGCGAGCAAAAGGCGCCCAGCACGAAGAAATTAGCAAGCACGCCAAAAAGAGTAAGGACGCCGAAAACTGTGATTAATCAGAATTTAGCCGGTACACGAAAATCGCCAATAACTGAGCTGCAGCTTCCGCGTGTTGCTCCGAAAATCGAAGTTGTGAAATCCACCAAGGTAGTTGAGGAACCTGTACGTTGGAATTCGATTCCTGCTAAATCTATCGTGCAAAACGAGGCTGCGCTTGTCAGATCATCGCCAGCTGATCAGGGGTGGAAAAAGATTGAATCCGACGTTGAATATGGTTCGACAATCGCCGAGCCGGACAATGACGGCTGGCTGGAGATCAAGTAGTTAGAAATCCTGTATTGTCTGATAGATTCGCGATAACATTGATCTTGTAGCGCTGCTATTGAAACTACCAATCGTCACGCTGTTATATCCTCACTTCTCCTCACTTCTCCTCACTTCTCCTCACTTCTCCTCACTTCTCCTCACAATCCATTCTCGATCCATTCTCGATCCATTCTCGATCCATTCTCGATCCATTCTCGATCCTGGAGAGAGCGCGTTAGGAGAGGATACTTGGTCCAACACACCAGAAGGCTTTGCAACTTTCAATAGCATTCAGGTTCAACTTTGTGATTGGAAACCAGAAATTGATCGGCGCATTGATATTGCTACAGACCCTGTGAAAGTTGAGTTTGTAGAGTACTCAGGCGGATCAAAACCTAAGGTTCATCTCCGCTTGACTAGCAATTCTGAAGGCACCATATATGGTGCTAATGCGGGTTTATGCGAAGGTGGGAAATCTTATCCTAAGCACGGCAATTGCCCGATTTAATGGTACTGACAATATTGCTTCTGGTCAGGTTTTTGAAGATGTTGGACATTTCTATAATCTCGATGCGTTGGACAGTTTTGAATCTAGTGCGGTTGATAGCTCGAATCTTAATTGCGAGTACTTTAAACGTAGTTAATAGCCACTCCATTCCCTGCCAAGTATTTTGATCAGAACCCACTTTCGTACCATCGCTTCTAATAGACAGGTGGTGTGTGCCGTGATGCTGTATTTATGTTCAGTCGAAACGTTCTTATGGGCGGCTTCGATGTTTTGAATCTCATGGAAGCTGTTAGTTTGGTAAGTAACATTAATTCGTCACTACCAAGGCTACTTTCATCACCATGTTAAATACAGGTGCAGCACAAAAACTCTCGACTGCTATCAACATTATCTCATCCGGCAAAATTGTTTTACAAGCCTTTGAAGCCAAGACCTTTTATGCCCGCTTGCGAGGGCTACATGCCGTTTGGCCATTGGCTGAAGACGAAGCATTGATCATTGCTCCTTGCAACGCTATACACACGCTGACAATGAGCTCCCCAATTGATGTGGCCTTTATTGATGCAGAAGGAGTGGTTCTGAAAGCTGAAACGCTGGCACGATACAGATGCAGGCGCTGTGCAAAGGCCGAATCTGTCATTGAAATGACGGAGGGAACACTACAGCGAGTAGGTATTCACGTTGGTGATGTGCTAAACATTAGAAATAAGTCTAAACGCAAATCATCAATCGCTTGATTCAACAGCCGATTACAACTTATCTCGCTGGGAGAAGAGGGTGAGTTCGGTATGGCTGCTCATCAGGTTTTCTCGTTTTTTGAACCCAAGGTTGTACAAAAAATGCCATATTCCTGCTTTGTGAATTGGTGGCTTGGGCTGCGCTACTTACGTCTTCGAAACAAGTGGTCTCAGCTGGCGATATAGAGATGAAAATAGAGTCTGATCGTGGTAATGTTTTGGGTCGGGATTCTGATGATGCTAGAGGTAGCTTAACTGCATTCAGTAAACAGTTTAAGTAAGCACTCATCGGTTATCAATACGTTTGGGATGAACAGGACAGCAACGCCAACCATGAAGTTGATATTGGATATTCGCCGTGTACTCGCGATTTCATTAGTGGCGTCTCTAGTGGGTGGTTGTTCAACCAGTGTTCTCAAATCATGGACACCCACACCCACACCCACACCCACACCCACACCCACATCCACATCCACATCGAGCTCATCAGCCCGTTTTGATCAGCTGGTTGCCAAAGATGTTGTTTCTGTCTTCATGCAAGTGGATTGGCTGTCGCCAGCTACCACCACGTTAGGTACATCGGCTATGAACCCGGATGATGATGCATTCGCCAAGGCATTGAACAACGAATTTCAGGAAGCGGGATATGCAATCCGATCAGTGGGTGCAGGACCTGGAACCATACCCCTAAGTTTTCAGGTGGAATCAGCTAATCAGATTCAAACGTCACAAACGTCCAGAACGGTCACTGTTACCGTGGGCAATGTAGGCGTTAGGCGAGAATATGTTGCCAGCGCTGATGGCAAGATATCACCAGTGGGCGCCATGTTTGTGCAAAATGCAGATGCTGACAGTTTGCAGCTTAATGACGAAATATTTGCAACACTAGACAGTGAAGATGATTCCAGCGATACACCTGATTCGTCTTGGATGGAAATAGCCCCGAATCAACAGATTGCCAGCTCCGGTGTATTACCACCCGTGCCTGCAGATGCCGCTGTGAATGAGCTGCAACCGCGCTCTCAACCCTCGGCTAACCTATCTGCAGCATTACCTCTCAAATCCACTATTGTCGCACCTTCCGTCGGTAGGTCTCAATCGGCTGAGGCATTCACAACACTGGCAGAAAAAGGCACACGGAATATCTTAGATTTAGAGCAGTCGAATTTCGAATCAGTGTTCAGTGAGATGGGTATCGTAAACGAGAAAGTGCTGACATTTTCTGCAGACTCTACTCGGGTGGATGACGCTAGCAAGGCCCGATTGCTCGAGCTCATTCAAAACTTTGATCCTGCGCGCGACATCTTTTCCGTTACTGGTTGCTCTCTTGGGCCGACTGAGCATTCTGGAGGACAGGAATTTCTTGCCCGTGGTCGGGCTGAGCGAGTAAAAGAAGAGCTGATTTTCGCCGGCGTACCCTCGAGCCAAATACTTGCAGAGGGCTGCTGGGCTGAGGAAACGTTCGACGAACGGATGCCAAGGAGTGGAGCTGTTGTGACACTCAAACGTCCGATTACCTAGGCCTTAAAAGCACACAACAGAACTATGGGTTCGTAGTGCGCTCAGTCTGCCACTGGTCGTTGACTCGCGTAGGTTGCCTCATCCTTCTTCTGCGGTTTGCAGTATCAATTATGCAAAAAGTATTTGTGGAGCCGTATTCTCATCAGATGCCGCGAACTTTACCGTCAATAGAAGGTGATACGCAACAGCGATAACGAGTCGTTTTACAGATTCTATGAATAGTAAGTTTGGCTCATGTCTCTTGATCAAACGCTATCAAAAAAAGAGATTAGTCAATTATGAGAACTGATCGAAATTTTTAAAGTATAAATGTGCTGCACATCACATTTTAAGGGCAGCAGTTTTTCCAAACACGATAGTAGGCGTATTGCTGAATCCTGAAACTCATGTACAGGTAATAGATGCAGGCAGTTTTCAAAGTCTCAAGCGTCTATAAAAACTTTCAATCTAGCCAGCACGTGGTGTAGTGATGCGATAAGCGCGTAAAGCCATTTACTCGAAAATAGCCACGCACCAAGCCTTAAACGACAATGTTCAGATGAAAACACAGTCTGATCATGGTAATGTTTTAGTGTCGAACTTCAGACGGTGTCACAAAAACCTAAACGCCAACAGGGTGGCGTCTTTAGGAATGCCCGTCTAAAGAACAGTACTTCTGGAATAAAAGGACAGGAACTCCAACCATGAATTCAATATTGGGTATTCGCTGGGTAATCGCGATTTCGTTAGGTGTATCTTTTATCAGCGGTTGCTCAAGCGGTCTTCTCAAGCCGTGGACACCCACATCAGCATCCGCATCCACATCCTCATCTACACCCACACCGAACTCATCAACCCAATTTGATCAGCTGGTTTCCAAAGATATTGTTTCTGTCTTCATGCAGGTGAATCGGCTATCACCAGCGACCACCACTTTGGGTACATCAGCTATGGGCTCGGATAATGATGCATTCGCCGAAGCACTGAACAACGCATTTCAGGACGCGGGATATGCAATACGGTCAGTGGGGGCAAGTCCTGCAACCATACCTCTAAGCTTCCAACTGGAATCACCCGACCAGAGTCAAGCCTCTACAGCATCGCAAACGTCCAGAACGGTCACTGTTACCGTAGGCGATGTCGCCGTTAGACGAGAGTATGTCACTGATGCTAACGGCCAGATTACGCCTGTGGGCGGTATGGAAGTGAAAGGTGTAGTGGACGAAAAGTTGCAACTTAACGACCAAATATTTGCAACTCCTAGCGGCAAAGATGAACCCGATGATTCGCCTGCACCATTCACTGAGGAGGTGGCTCCGAGACAACAGATTGCTGACTCTGGTGCGCTGCCATCGACACGGCCTTATGCTCGTCCTTTGAGTAGTCTGCAACAGAATTCTCAGCCCCTAGCGTATCTATCAGCGGCCTTACCGAGTGAGAGCAATCGTCCTCTATTAGATATCCCCGCACCGTCAATTGCCATTGCCGAACCTCTATCACAGAGTGCGTTTGCGTCATTGGCTGAAAAAGACACGGAAAACATGATAGACCTTCAACAGTCGAACTTTGACTCGTTGTTCAATGAATTGGGTATTGTTGACGAGAAAATTCTCACGTTTGCCAACGATTCCACGCGAATGGGTTCTGTCAGCAAAGCGCGCATACGAGAGCTGGTCAATGACTTCGACCCTGCACAGGACATCTTCTCTGTGGTCGGCTGCTCTCTTGGGCCCACTGGTTACTCTGGAGGGCAGGAAGGTCTGGCTCGCGGTCGGGCTGAGCGTGTAAAAGAAGAGCTGCTATACGCTGGTGTGCCTTCCGACCAGATACTGGCAGAGGGCTGCTGGGCCGAGGACGCTTTCGATGAGCGGATGCCAAGGCGCGGTGTAGTGGTGAGTCTGAAACGGCCAGTTACTTAGGCTAAAGACCCTTTGAACAATCGGGGGTTGAGAGTGCAGTTCAGCTGGCTGCTAGCGATTAACCCGCATGGGTTGTCTCATTCCTTTAGTGCTCGCTCTGATTCGTAGGTCATAGATGTTGCCAGTTTGTAGACCGATGAATTCGACAGATTGCCTGGTGTATGTCCGCGTTGGGTAGAACGCAACGATATTGTCGTTGATGATAATTTCACAGCCCGGCAAGTTCTGATTGGGGTTGCGCAGTGCAACAGGCTCAGGAAGAACGATGGCACGCTCGTATCCTGTTCGCAAATGAACCAAAATAGGACTGCCACTGAACCTTGCTTCTCTGTATTCGAGCCATTGGCCCATGGGAGCAACGGTTCCGTTTCGCAATGCCTCTTGAGAAAGAGCCGCCGTGCTGATCGTTGCGCAGACAAGTAGAGTGGTGACGGCTAGTGTTGTCCCGACTTTGTGGTGTGGGCTGTTTGTTTTTTTCGGCACTTTCATGATTATTCCAGTCTTTTGTCATCCACATTGAGCTTACAGGCTTCGCCAGAATTGTGCATTATATCAAGCGAAGTTGTCTGGACGGCAGCCGAGTAGACACCACGATCATGCCCAAGTTCGCAATGAAAATTCCAACCGTTATACTGTATCTGGCGTTGCCACTAACGTAGTAGAGCCATTAATAAGAGGCTAAGTGTATGAGACGACTACCTGTATACCTTCTCGTGGATACCTCAGGTTCGATGCGGGGCGAACCGATAGAGGCTGTTAACAACGGCATAAAGAGTCTTATCGCCACCTTACGTCAGGATCCACAGGCACTGGAAAGCGTCTACATGTCCATCATCACTTTTGATGCAAAGGTTAAGGCGGTGTGCGAACTGACGCCTCTTGAGAGCTTCAATCCGCCGTCTATAACAACGCCAGATTCTGGCCCCACTCATTTGGGCGAGGCGATCAGGATGGTGGCACAAACTGTTGCCAACGATGTTCGAAAATCAACAGATACGCAAAAAGGTGATTGGGCTCCCATGCTGTTCGTGCTCTCGGATGGCAAAGCCAGCGATTTGCAGGAATTCAAGGAGGCCACGCCATTAATACGCGCTGCAGGCTTTGCCAGTATTGTTGGTCTTGCTGCTGGCCCAAAGGCGAATCCTGCAGACCTGAAAACATTCTGCGATCACGTGGCTACTATGGAAACCATGGATAGTCAAAGCTTCGCTAAATTCTTCCAGTGGGTATCTGAAGCTATTAATACCGGTACCAAAAGAACCAATACAGACAATAAAAAAGACTCATTGTCGACACCACCAGACGAGATCGATTTTCAGTTCTAACGCGTTTTAGTCGTTATATCTATCGCTTGTGATCACACAGGAAACCTTCGAATGAGAAAACTCCCCGTATTCCTCGTTATCGATGTATCGGAATCCGTAGCAGGGCCTTTGCAGCAGTCCATTACACAAGGCATGAAAACGATTGTCTCTGGTTTGAGGACGGATCCACAGGCACTGGAGTCGGTGCACATGTCAGTCATCGTGTTTGCCGGGAAGGCTCAGGTGTTGGTTAGTATGGTTGAGTTGGCTAACTTCTACCTGCCTTCTCTACCCATTGGCGGTGGTACCTCTTTGAATGCTGCACTGACCACATTGATGGGTGAGATAGATACTCACGTGGTTAAAGGCTCAAGTACCCAGAGAAGTGACTGGAAGCCGATGGTGTTCCTGATCACTGATGGTGTGCCTACAGACAGTCGCACTGATGCTATCGACAAATGGCAAGCGCAATACGCCAGTAAGGCAACGCTTGTGTCGGTGTCTATTGGTGGTGGCGCTGATCATTCCCTTTTGCGCAAACTCAGTGACGATATCGTCGTGCTGGCCAATGCATCTGAGGACACCTTGGTGAAGTTCTTTCAATGGATCAGTCAGTCGGTGTCTATTCAGAGTAATGCCGTTGCAAATAGAAAACCTGCCGATGGTGTTGACCTATCGAAGAACCTACCCTCGGGTGCTGTATCGCTGGCCAAGAGTGATGACGACGGTGTGCCGCAATCTGTGGACGATAGACTGGCGATTTTTGTCGCACGCTGCCAGCGCACGGAAGCCCCTTATCTGATGCGTTTTGAACGCCAGGGGCCAACAGGTGATAATGCTCGCTATGCCTTGAGACAAACATTACCACTCACCGATGACTACTTCGAACTGTGTGATGAACATGCCTCTGGTAGTGCGAAAATCAGCACTTCCCAGCTTGAAGGGTTTCCGGGATGCCCGCACTGCGGAACTCACATTGCCATGGTCGAATGCACTTGTCGGAAGATGCATTGCATCGATGGGCCGGGCATGGCCACATGCCCGTGGTGCGGTAGTAGCCAGAATTTTGTGGCTGCCGAAAAAGGTTCGTCGATTGATTTTTCCAGAGGCTTAGGGTGACCACAAGTGATAAGCAAAGCTATTCCTCAGTGCCTAAAGAGCTTTGGCAGCATGGGCACTGTGTTAAGGCCGCTCGTGTTGGAACCGCTTTTGACAGCGAGCTGTCTCTGCCTGCAGACTTCGTCATACACAGCTCAGAGGGTTTAGCAGTACTTGATTTAGAGTTGGACAAAGAAAAGCAAGTGGTTAGCGGCGTGCCAAACAAAGCGGGTGAATTCGATATTCTTTTGCACGGTACATCGGGAACAAACAAAAAGCCTGCAACCGTTGTACTCACCGTGAATGTCAACCCTGATCCGCTGACACTATGGAAGGATATTCCAAGTGACCCAGACGGCCAGTATGCGCGACCAGACACGTGGCACAGCACGATGAATGGTAGTGATGGCATGCGTGTTATCGCTGCTAGCCGCCGTGGGCGTCGTCATGCGCACAAGGGTGATTACCGTGATGACGCCGCCTCAATGCGCTATTGCCAAGATACCGGCTGGTGGGTGATTGCCGTAGCTGATGGCGCTGGCAGTGCTCCATTATCTCGACAAGGCGCGCAGGTTGCGGTTAAGACCATGACTGACGTACTCCCGGAGCGTCTGTCGACACTCGACGGCAGCGTCTTCGTGCCTCGTAACGAAACCTTGTGCGAATGTATGGTTAGTGTGGCCGCCGATGCCGCTAGAAAAATTGAAGAAGATGCTATTTTTAGCGGTAGCAAGGTAACAGATTTTTCAACTACATTAATCGCCACTGCTATTAAACGTGTTGATGATGAATGGCTGTGCGTATCGTTCTCTATTGGTGATGGCGGTTGTGTCATCTGGGATGCTCCAACATCCAGTGTCGTACCCATGAGCCTTGCAGATAGCGGGGAGTTCGCAGGCGAGACGCGATTTCTTGATAGCAAAATACTGAACGATGCCGAGCAATGCCTCGATCGATTGTTTGTGCATAGAGCGCCTTCCTTCACTGCGCTGTTTCTGATGACTGATGGCGTCTCCGATCCTTGGTTCGAAACTGAGACCTCATTGCAGAACGCCGATAAATGGAAAGGATTCTGGGCTGAGCAGCTGGAGCCAATTTTTGCCGAAGCTAACTTGGCTAAAGGTACTGATGGCACATCAAAGCGTCTACTGATGTGGCTGGAATTCTTTATTGCTGGCGAGCACGATGATCGCACAATCGCCGCATGTGTCCCCTGTGTGATATCTGATACCAAAGGCACATAAGGAGGTACAAACCACATGCAAACCATCGTGACCGATCGTGGTGTATCCATCAATGTAGAAGATGAGCCATTTGCCTCCGGCACCATGAAAGACGTCTACCGCATAGAGGGTGGGCGAGATGTGCTAGCGGTGTTCCGTGAGCCACTCAATGCACAGGGTGCAGACCGATTGAAAGCGCTGGTAGACACCTATCGTGCAAGGATTGTCGATGGCCCCGGTGGCAATGAATTGTCTAGCCTCTACCGCTGGCCAAGCGATACGGCCACGTTCAACGGCAAGAGCGCGGTGCTTGTACCGATGTTTGAATCAAAATACTTGTTTTCGCATGGCTCGGTTGATAACGACAAACTGTTTATACGTGGCAAAGAGAAGCAAGGTAAGTGGTTTACCTCTGCCTACCATCGCAACACGTTTTTGCATCCTGCAGAGCATGGCAAATGGACTGACGCATTATCTATTTGTCGACGCTTGGCTCAGGCAGTTAGGCGTTTGCATGCAGGTGGGCTTGCACATAGCGATTTGAGTTACCGCAACGTGTTGGTTGATCCAGGCACCGGGTCCGCTTGCCTGATCGATATTGACGGACTAGTAGTGCCCGGCAAGTTTGCACCGGATGTCACGGGCACGCCCGATTTCATAGCGCCCGAAGTGGTGCGCACAAGAGACCTGAACATTGATGATCCTGAACGCATTCATCCCAGCATGGAAACTGACCGGCATGCGTTAGCGGTTTTAATCTATCTCTATCTCACTGGTCGACATCCGCTTCGTGGCAAAAAGATACATGACGCACATGATGCTGACAGAGATGAAAGCTTGGCCATGGGAAATGGCGCACTATGGATAGAGCATCCTGACGATCCATCCAATCGCACAGACAGTGAAGATGCACGTGCGGCTGAGTTACCGTGGGTTGATGAATTGAAACTACCTAGCAGCGTATTGTGTGGCCCATTACTATATGCGCTTTTTCAGCGGGCGTTTATTGATGGTCTGCACACGCCACATAGCAGGCCCACATCGGAAGAGTGGGAGCGTGCGCTGGTGCTTACACAAGACTTGCTCTTGCCGTGTTCAAACCATGAATGCTTCATGGGGCACTACGTGTTTTTGAACAGGGATAAACCTGCGTGCCCTATTTGCCATACCCGGTACGCGCACAGTATTCCGGTGTTGACTTTTTACACAAAGAGAGCAGGCAGTAGCTTCAGACCCGAAGGCCATACCATGGCCCTTGTTGATAATAAAGAAATACAAGTGTGGCAAGCAGACCGCTTTTCGTTTGATAACGAACGATTGGAAGACGACAAGAAGGCCGTGCTTGCGCGTGTAGAGAGGGCAGGTGATGACTGGATACTGATCAACGCATCTGGTGATGAGATGGTCGATGCATCAACTTCACAAGCGGTTGCCATTGGCGATAGGTTTAAGCTGGAGGAAGGTGCAAAGCTTTTGTTGTCTAAAGTGGACGGGTGTCGGCTGGCTTATGTGCAGATTGTTAATGGTTGAACTATTCAGGGTCTCATAGACTTGAGATCAGCTCTCTTCAGTCTTCATCCGGTATCTAAAATCACAATGGCTTGCACCCTTCATCAGAGTTTGTGTGCGTGTCAGCTCCATGTTGGGGTTGTAGCCAATACAAAAATCGCCATCGCGATTGCATGAGAGTAGGTGTCCGATATCGCCTAGGCCCATCTCGCGATACATCTCTGAATAACGGCAGCGTGTCACGTTGAATGCCATCGTCTCTTCAGTGGTTCCCAATTGTTCGATAGTGAGTGCATCTTCGCGTGTCCAGGCAGGCAAAATTTCCTGGAAGTCCTTGAAACCCGGCGTACGCCCCAGTGCCTCGGCCAGTTGCTGACCTTGCTCAATAGCTGATCGTGAGCAGCTCTCGCCGATAACGGCTTCTGCTTCTTCGCGTCCACTTCGCTCGCTGATCACTTCAAGCACATGTTTGAGAAGCATGGCTTCAATACGTCGCCTCAGCAAGATGGGCATGTTGTTAATGTCCATGACGTCTTCAGTGTTGCTCATAGTTATCCCTTTGAATGTGGTCTTTGTTTGGTGCTTACGCCTTAGCTGAGTCGCTTAGCTGTTTAGCCGTGGGTGGGGTCCAGGATTTACCGGGAATAGAATTCATGAGTTTGCGTGTGTAAGCATGTTGAGGGTTGGCGAAAACCTCGGCTGTCGGGCCGCTTTCAACGATCGCACCGCTTTGCATGACAATCACGTTGTCGCACAGTTGCGCAGCTACTCTTAAGTCATGTGTAACGAACAACAGGGACAGCTGCATCTTGTCACGCAGCTCAACCAATAACTTGAGCACCTGTGACTGTACGCTAACGTCCAGAGCTGATACCGGCTCATCAGCCACGATTACCTTGGGTTCCAGCGCCAATGCTCTAGCGATACCAATGCGCTGGCGCTGCCCACCTGAAAACTCATGTGGAAAGCGATCTGCGGCTGCAGGCGAAAGCTCCACCAGTGCTAATAAATCTCTCGCACGAGCGCGAGCCTCTGCAGGGTTTTCACCATGTACGATCGGACCTTGAGCAATCAGATCTATAACCCTTTTGCGAGGGTTCAAGGATGCCATAGGGTCCTGAAAAATTACCTGTATACGCTTGCGATGAGCTCGCATCTGGCGTGCACTGCAACTCAATAGGTCAGTGCCCTCAAGTTCAACCGAGCCGCTATCTGCTTCTAGTAGTCGAGTGACGATGCGCGACACAGTGGTTTTACCAGAGCCGCTTTCACCCACTACCCCTAAGGTTTGCCCACTGCGTAGTTCGAACGATACATCTTTCACGGCCTTCACTGCATTGCGTCTACCTGAGAGAAGACCTCCTCGCGCGATGAATGATTTGTTTAGTGCTGAACCACGCAGCACCACTGGTGCATCATCCAGTAACGTTGCTGGCGGTGGCGTTAAGTCGGGAACAGCAGCAATCAGCGACTGGGTATAAGGATGTTTGGGTGCGTTTAGTACCTGTGTAGCTGTGCCGGTCTCTACCATCTGGCCATGCTGAAGCACGACAACTCTGTCAGCAATTTCAGCCACAACACCGAAGTCGTGCGTGATGAAAAGTACGCCTGCACCGTTCTCACTTTGCAGATCAGCAATGAGCTTTAGCACTTGCAACTGAGTGGTGACATCGAGTGCCGTGGTGGGTTCGTCAGCAATAATGAGGCGTGGCGATAACGACAAGGCCATAGCGATCATTACCCTTTGCCGTTGCCCACCTGATATCTGGTGAGGGTAGGCGTGATAGGCCGAGTCAGGCTCTGGAATATGCACCCGCTGTAGCATTGATAACGCATGTGCTCGGCGTTCTTTGCGCGAGGCTTTCATGTGTAACCGCAACACCTCATCCAGCTGCCAACCCACTGTTTTCTGTGGGTTCAGCGCGGTCATCGGCTCTTGGAAAATCATAGACATGGCGTTGCCGCGCAGTGCACGCATTTGAGATTCGGATTTTGCCAGGACATCCTCGCCATCAAACAACACTTGGCCGCTTGCCACATGCACATGAGGCTCTGGCAGCAAGCGCATTACAGCACCTGCTGTTAGAGATTTTCCTGAACCAGATTCGCCCACTAGGCACACGATCTCACCAGAATTTACTTGTAGGTTTAAAGCGTCCAACGCGAGAGCTCTGTCCGAACCTTTGGGCAGCGCAATACTCAAGCCCTTGATATCGAGAATAGGCGTGCTCACTTTTTTTGTCTCGGATTCAGCGCATCGTTCAGTCCTTCACCCACTAAGGAAAACGACAGCACGGTTAACACGATGACCATGCCTGGAATCGCGGCACAGTACCAGGCCGTGCGAAGCACAGCGCGTCCTTGGCCAATCATGTTGCCCCAACTTGCATAGTTTGGATCGCCTAGCCCAAGGAACGCTAATGCGCTTTCCAACAAGATCGCCAGCGCCATAATCACTGATGCATAAACGATAATAGGCGGTAGGGCGTTGGGGAGAATTTCGCGGAAAATAAGCGATGTGTTGGACACCCCCAAATTACGCGCGGCATCGACAAACTCGCGATTACGCAAGGACATAAATTCTGCGCGTACCATCCGTGCTGGAGCTGTCCAGCTGACGATGCCAATGGCCACAGTAATCCATTCTATCCGCGAGCCCAGTATGGCCACTAGCGTGAGCAACAGGATGAAGTTAGGGATGGTTTGAAATGCTTCAGTGATACGCATGAGTACATCGTCAATCCAGCCACCAAAGAAGCCTGCCAATGCCCCCACTACTACACCGATGGCAATAGCGACAAGTGTGGCAACTACGCCCACCAAAAGGGATACGCGTGAGCCGTAGAGAATGCCGGCAAAAATATCGCGGCCCAGTTGGTCCGTACCCAACAAATTAGCTGAGTTTACAAACGGGGCTGTTAATGGATCACCCGCTCTACGAAGTGGATCTCCTGGCGCTATAAAGTCGGCGGTTAATGCCATTAGCAAGACGATAATAAACAGGCCTAGACCTAACAGCGCCGCTCGGTTGCGTCGGTAGCGATGCCAGAACACCTTTGAACGTGAGGGTTCAGCAGGCGGCAATGCTGACATGCCGCTATCAGTAACGCTGACACCTGCAGTGTTAGGCTCGTTGGTCATCGCTGAAGACTCGGCTGCACGGCTCATGTCAGTTCAATCCGACTGTCAAGACGTGCATAGAGCAGGTCGGTCATAAAATTGATAACGATAACCAGTATTGAGGATAGAAAAATAATACCCATCAAGGTGTTCATGTCTCTCTGTATTACCGCCTTGTAGGCAAGATTACCTAGCCCCGGCAAGCTGAAGATAGTTTCAACAACCACTGAACCACCCAATACTGTGGAAAATTGCAAGCCGAGCAGCGTGACCACGGGCAACAAGGCGTTGCGCATAATGTGGTGAATCATGAGGCGGCTTTCACCGGCACCTTTGGCGCGAGCGGTGCGTACATAATCCAACTCTGCCACCTCCATCACTGATGCGCGCATCAGCCTCAGGTAGAACGCCAAGTAAATCAACGACAAGGCAGCAGTGGGCATGATCAGATGCTTAGCCACGTCCCGAACGTGTTCCCATCCCGTGTAAAAACCGGCAATGGTTTTGATTCCACCGACAGGTAACCAGCCAAGCTTGACTGAGAACAGCAACATCATCATCAGCGATAAAAAGAAACTGGGCGTGGCGTAGAACACGAGACCTAAGGTTGAAATTACCGTGTCTGTCCATGAGTAAGCACGTCTTGCGGCAATGGCACCGAGCAAAGTGCCGACAGCGAAGGCCAGGCTCAGGGACGTGGCCATCAGCAGTAAGGTAGTTCCTAGTCTGTCCATTAACACCGTGGACACGGGTTGTTCATAAACAAACGACCAGCCAAAATCAAACATGGCAAGCTTCGACATATAGCGCCACAGTTGCACCCAGACGGGCTGGTCTAATCCGTATTCGGTGCGCAGACGCGCAATGAATGCCGCATCTGCTCCACCCATGTCGCCCACTAATGCGTCTACCGTATCGCCAGGTGCCAGTTGTAGCAGTAAGAAGGTACCGATCATGATCAAAATAATGACCGGTACCGCCTGCAGCAAACGACGTAAAGCGTAACCGAGTACGGCGAAGCCGGGAAGAAACTTCAGCATAGCGTTTGAGCTACCCGTCGATCCACAGGTCATACCAGCTGGATGAATTCCAGCGAGGTGTGTTGTGGTGATTTTGCAATTTCTTATTGGTCACCGAAATGAATGGGTGCTCAATAGCAAAGATGACAGGTAGTTGTTCCATGGAGCGCGCCTGGATCTGGTGATACAGGTCGGAGCGTTTGGTGGCATCCAGCTCAGATGCTGCATCGTCAATCAGCTGATCAACTTGTGCGTCAAGCCAGCCAAACTGGTTGGTCCACGGTGTGCCTGCTGCCTGACCCGAACGAAGCCAGACCATGGTGGATACGGCAGGGTCAGAACGGAACTGGTGCCAACCATTGGCTGTATCAAAGTCGTAGTCACGGTAAACGCCGCTAAGAAAGCCTGGCGCATCATTGGTCAGTATGTCTACGTCAATGCCGATCTCTTTCATGGCTTGCGCAAAATACTCTCCCCATAACTGGGTGTACTCGCCCCAAGGCGCTGGCCGGTGACGTAATGTAAAACGCACGCCGTCGTCATCCTCAGGATAGCCTGCCTCATCCAGTATGCTTTTGGCCATTTCGACATCATAGGGGTAGGTTGGTACATCAGCGGTATAGTTCGCTTCACCCGCCTGTGGGATCGGTCCTCTACCGGGTGCGGCAAAACCACCCATGATATTGTCGATGGCAAACTCGATGTCCAGTCCGTGATGAATGGCCTGACGCACTTTTAAATTTGCAAGGATTGGGTTGCGATGATTGAATTCAATCGTGCTGTGCGCAACGTTGTTCTCGTAGCCTTGGGTGCCTACAGTAAATCGATCGTCTTCGGCCAAACGTTGTATGTCTGCCATGGACACACCTAAATACCCCGACTCATGAATTTCACCGGATTCAAGTGCTGCTGCAGCTGCTGATTTATCGCTGATGAAGCGCCACACAACGCGGTCAAGGTAGGGGTATCCTTCGCGCCAGTAATTCTTGTTCTTTATCGCCATGACATATTGGCCACGCTCGTACTCGACAAACTTGAACGGACCCGTACCTATAGGTGCGGTGTTGTACTTGCTTTTAAGAATGTCTGTTCCTTCATACAAATGTTTTGGAACAGGGTGGCCAAGATCGGGCATTGCTGCCAGAAACAAGTCTAATGGCATGGGTTTGGAATAATTGAATATAGCCGTGTAGTCGTCACTGCAATCAACTGATGTCAGATTGGCCTGCAGAGCTGACGAATAGTTCAGCAACTCCTTCCACATAGACATAGCTGTGTAAGCCACATCGTCGCAGGTGAATGCCTCACCGTCATGCCAGTTGACTCCCTCGCGCAGCTGCACTGTGATGCTCAATCCATCATCAGATCCTGACCACGCCGTGGCAAGCACTGGCTCATAGCCTTCGTAGGATTTGTCGATCAGCGGTTCAATTATTTTGCCAGATATGTAGTAGACACCGGTTGAGGCGCGTAATGCGGGATTGAGCGTGCGCTGCTCAGATGTCATGTGAACGACCAGTGTGCCACCGCGTTTGACCTCCTGAGCCATTAAGGTGCTACTGAAGCTACTGACGAGCATCGTACTGCTGAGCGCAGCGACGCTCAATGCTGTGGAGCTAATACTCTTGAATCGGTTTTTCATGATCGTTTGTTGTTCTCCGCTCTGCGTTTTGTGTAAGTACCGATTTTATAGGTTATCAGGAATGTAACCATCGTTAATAAATAACAGACGCGCTTTTGTTGGCAGTTCTTTCTAACGCAACTAATTATGGATACGTCAAAACATGGAAATTGGAGAGTTAATGCGGATATACAGAGGCTATTTGCGCTGGAAAGTAGATATAATTTATGAGCTTAATCCCATTGAAACGGGGCTGGATCGGTTTTTAATGTGAATGCCACGTGCTTATACAATGCACAACATACGCTCGTCAGATCATAATTTATGCGACTCATAAAAACGGCTTTTCATCCTGATGTGTCTCTGGCAGATATTGCCCCAACCAGTGAGCGAATACTCATGGTGCGGCACTCTACACGTGGGATCGTGATCAAAGGTGAGGACATCCTATTACTTTACACAGAGCGCTATCACGATTACAGTCTGCCGGGTGGTGGCCTTGATGAAGGCGAGGATAAAATCGCAGGCTTGATTCGTGAAATACAGGAAGAGACAGGAGCGCAGGGTGTGCGCAACGTTCAACCGTTTGTACGCTATGACGAATACCGCCCTTGGTACAAAGATGACGCGGATATCATCCACATGATCTCGTATTGCTACGTGTGCGATATTGATGAACAGTTAGGTGAGACAACGCTAGAATCGTATGAAGCAAAAAACGGCATGTCAGCAAAGTGGATGAACATATACGAAGCCATATTGCACAATGAAGCTGTGATTGCCAGTAGTGATAAGAAAGGTCTTTCGGTTGAGAGAGAGACCTTTTTGCTGAAAGCGATTGTGCAGGAGTTAGTAGAAGCGCGCTAGCGGTGGGTCAATCACGCGCGGTGAATACACCACCTAATTCCCTCGCTTTACTCGCTAGTGCGTCCACCTCAGTCTCAGGTGCTTGCAATCGCAACATGACGCTATTTCCAAACGCGCGATCTTCGATGTGATCCATGTATAGAGCCGAATGCCTCGTCAAACGCTGGGCTATGTGCTGGCTATGTCTTAACGGCAGCCGCCGCTTTCATTGCATCCTCACCTTTTTTCCAGAGGTTGCCTTGCCACAATTCATCTAGGCCTGATTCGCCACTAGCACCTTGTGTTGTCAGGTAGTCGTAATATGCAGTGGGTTTTCGTCCGGTCAGATTAAAGAAATCAGGACTGCATCGGCAGTAAAAACCGTTTGTCAGGTACTCAAAAAATTCTGCCCGTGTGCTGCCAAAATCGTTTTCAAAATCGACCATGCTCTGTGCGCGATATTCCAGCTTTTTACCCATCGCACGGCCAAGATCTAAAGCAATTTCATCCATGTTCTGGGGTTGTGGACCAGTGAGATCGTAAAACTTGTTAGCATGTTTCTCGGGGCCTTCGCTCAGTATGACGGCTGCTGCGGATGCGATATCACGTGTAGCGACGAACGAGTTACGAGCCGTGCCTAAAGGATTGCTGAACCAGCCCTCAGATTCGATGTTGTCACAATCTGTCTTTAGTAAATGGTTCATGAAGAAGTTGTTTCGCAGTACGCTAACTGCCAGGCCTGCATCTATTAGCGCTTTCTCGCCCCACCAGTAATGTTGCAACATAAGAGGGATCGCAGCACCGTAACGTGAGGCATGCATGTCAGGGTCGTAGGATGCAGTGTTGGTGTCGGCTCCCATACAGCTGATACGAACCACGTGTTTGATCTGCTCAGATCGTTTGCCCAACTCCTCGCTAAAGGCGAGATGGCCTTCTAGCATAGGATCTAGAGAGGCGGAGTAAATAGCACTGACGCCATCTAGCGCTGCGTCACATGTGGTTTTGTCGTTCAGGTCAAATTTGACCACCTCGTTCGCACCCAGTGCGCGCAGTACGTTAGCCTTTTCCATGCTGAAACAGCAAGCCCGTACCGTGAATTTTCCCTCTTTTGAGAGTAACGCCACAAGCTCCTTACCAATGCGACCTGAGGCAGACGTGATGAGAACGATAGGTTTTTCCATGAGGAGCTCCGAAGGGGATAGGTTGTAGAGTTGTCAATGATAGCGGTTTGTCCGGTAATCCTGACAATGGATAGTATCTTGAAGGGCCGTGGCGCGATAAGTGCTGTTTACACAGATTAACGATGTATTGCGGCCGTAGCTATCGTTTGCGCATCTGTCAATTGAACAACGTGCGAAAGCAAGCGTCGAGATTGGGTGTTTGTGATGAAATTTGCGCCAACAAGATGAAATTCATCAGTATTGCATCGTGATGTTTTATGGTTGTCCAGAGGCTTACGGCTGGAACATCGCTAATATTTCGTCTATATAACTAAACTGGGTGTACTGTAATTGTATTTTTTGCTTGGCGAAGATTGGGGTTACAGTTCCATCTTAAGAAGTCCAAGCCGCGCCGCTAATATGTGCCAAGTGTAGTGTTTTCCAGCGTCCTCTCCAGCGCATAACAGAACGTAAGCTGATCCTTTGCACACTTAGTAAGATCATAGGACTGAAGATTTGTGACAAAAATATTGGATAGTTTAAGTGGCAGCTGACTCGCATGCTCACAATGGCACAGAGGTACATGTAGCGTGTCTAATGTGTGATGCGTTGGTTGAGATACCTGAACTTGGGCCGGGCGAACAGGGGGCATGTACTGGGTGCGGAGCGGTATTGTCTGCGCGCTCAACTTACGGCCCGGGATTGTCACTGGCCTGTGCGCTAGCTTCTCTAGTGATGCTAGCGTTAGCGTATCTGTATCCTTTTTTAACCCTTGAGTCCAGCGGGTTAGGCCACCAGCTATCGTTGATAACCTTGCCAGAGACGATGTTAGCATTTGGCCGTCCTGAGCTTGCAGTGAGCCTTGTATTGCTCACGCTTGTTTTTCCAACGATACTGACGTTACTCAATATCTCTGTACTGATTCCATTCCATTTTGGTCAGGCTGCCCCACGTTATGCGATACCCGTACTCAGGTGGAGTCATCACCTTTCGAGCTGGAGTATGGTTGACGTATTTGTTATCGGAGTGCTAGCGAGCTTGACGAAAATAATCAGTCTGGCTGACATAACATTGGGAATTGGTTTTTGGGCCTACATGGCTTTTGCTTTGCTGGGGCTGGTCTCACTTTGGCATTTTGACCGTTCACCACTGTGGCATTGGACCGAACCTCATATCAGGCATGGCGAACACAAAGCGGGTATTGCCAAATGAGCGGTGATGCGCCTAAGAAAGCATGGGAAGAAGGGCTCCAAGCTTGCCACGTGTGCCAACGTCTGGAGCCCATAGGACTAGAGCGATGTGGTCGCTGTCATACCGTGCTGCGTGTGCGCATGGAGGATAGTCGCCAGCGCACGTTGGCATTGACGTTCACGGCTACTTTGTTAATGGTACCTGCGCATATATTACCCATCATGACGACAGAAACTCTGGGTAGTGCAGAAGGCAGCACCATTGTGGGTGGGGTCGTGACTCTATGGCACCACGGCTCTTACCCTATCGCATTGGTCATTTTTATCGCAAGCGTAGTCGTGCCAATAGCTAAATTGATTGCGCTGTATTGGGTCGTTCTAGGGCGAATGGGTATTGACCTCGACAGTGCGGTACGCCGCAGTTTTTTGTTCCGGATGTCACACATGGTGGGCCCCTGGTCAATGATAGATGTGTTTGTAGTCGCAATTCTAGTGGGGCTAGTGCAGTTGGTCGGGGTGATACAAATTTACCCCGGGTTTGCAGTTGTTTCTTTTGCAGCAATGGTTGTGGTAACAATGTTAGCGGCCAATTCATTTGATGAGCGGCTAATCTGGGACAGGGTGGACAAGTCAATGGAAAACAACGGGTAAATGGCAAACAACGATCAAAAAGCAAAGGTATCAAAGCGAAAGCGCGTATCAGCGGTATGGCTTATACCGATCTTTGCAATGATGGTGGGTGCATGGTTTGTGTATTCCGACTATAAGCAGCAAGGTACTGAGATTGTGTTGCATTTCCAGAGTGCGGAGGGCATTGTCGCTGGCAAAACCAAGATCAGGCATCTGAGCATTAATGTGGGAGAGGTTACAGATGTAGAGCTTAACGGAACGCTGGATGGCGTAGAGGTGCGCGCTCGTATGCACCCTGATGTCGTGCCGCTGCTACAGGAAGATACCCGCTTTTGGGTGGTGCGACCACGTATTGGTGCCAGTGGCATTTCTGGATTAGGCACATTACTTAGCGGTGCGTATATCAACTTTAACCGCGGTGTGGGTGACACACCGACCCGCGATTTTATTGGTGAGGAAGAACCTCCAGTGTCGCCAGCTTCGGCTGACGGGTTACGTGTTCGATTACGCAGTGACAGTGGTAGCGCTATGCACGTTGGGCAACCAGTGTTGTACAAGAATTATCGCGTAGGCCAAGTAGAAAGCGTACATTTCGATCACGAGTCCGAGCAATTGATGGCACAGCTATTCATTGAGTCGCCGTATCACACACTGCTTAATAGTCAATCGCGCTTCTGGAATGTCAGTGGAGTAAGAATCAAGTCTCGCGCTTCAGGATTTGAAGTTGAGACGGGCTCGCTTGAGTCAATGTTAGTTGGGGGCGTATCTTTTGATGAGCCGGAGGGCTCAGAGGAGGGAGAAGGGATTGCTGATAATGCAATTTTTGATCTGTACCCAGATCGTGAAAGTATTGATCAAAATACTTATGAATACTCGTTTGATCTCGTGATGTTGTACACAGGATCATTGCGGGGATTGCTCGTTGGTGCGCCGGTTGAGTTTCGTGGACTACAAATTGGAAATGTTATTGATTTCGGGTTTGAAATTTTCGATAAAGTGCAGATGGCGGAGTTATCTGAAGGGGAGGAGGAGAGAACAGTCCCAATCTTATTGCGAATCGAGCCGGCGCGCCTCATTGGTGAAGACACGCAGGCAAATATCGATCGTGCCATGAATGGGATCACTGAGTCTGTAAAGCGTGGCTTACGCGCCACATTGCGTCAGGGAAGCCTTATTACAGGTGCTCAGTACGTATCATTTGAAGAGCTTGCAGGTGATGGCGAAGGTCAGATTGAGCAAATCGGTAGTGCCTTGATCATACCGTCACAGTCTAGTGGCATTGGTTTATTAACGAGCAAGGTTGGCGAGACTCTAGACAATTTGAATAAAATGCCTGTTGATGCTGTTGTTGCTGAAGTGATGGAAACAATGAATTCTACCCAACGCACATTACGCCAGCTGAATACAACACTGGCAGATGTATCTGCCGACTCTGCGTTATATGGTTCAGTGCAAGATTCATTGAGGCAGTTGCAGACAACATTAAAAACTGTTGATCAGCTGGCTGGTTCTCTAAAAGAAAAGCCAAGTCAACTCATCTTTGCGAGCCCGAAAACAGCCGACAGAATTCCCCGAGGGTCTAACAGGTGATTTACAAGAGCCGGCGAATTTCGTCATTTAAATCTGTGTGCGCTAAGCTCAGTGCTATTTTGATGTTGGTTTTGGTAGCAAGTTGTGCATCAAAGCAAGTAACAACACAGTTCTATACAATGCAGGCAGTAGCGTCCGAACAGGAGGCAGTGAAGGGCAGTGTGGGATTGGCTAAAGCTAATATACGCATAAGCGATGTTTCAACTGCAGCTTTCTTAGCGCAAACTGGCATCATAACCGCTGATGCAGATGGCATGATCTACCCCGCTAACTATCATTTGTGGGCGGAGTTGCCAGAGGTGGCTATCAAGCGCCGATTGGAACGCTGTTTCTTGCAAGACACAAACAGCGAACGCAAACCACTTCTGATCGGACTTGAAGTTCATAGCTTCCAAGGCGACGGCGACGGCGGTGTTGTTTTCGGAGGTGTCTGGACCAGCGCGTCGCAGAGTACACGAGCTGACAAAGATACCTTCTTGTTCGAATACCGTGAAAGGCAGATAGGTGATGGCTATGGACCGCTGGTGGCCGCGCTATCGCAGACCGTACAGCAACTCTGTGTTGATATACTCGATGAGGTTTGAGCTACTTAGGTTGAGCTCTTTTTGCACCGAAGTAAATGTTAGCATTCAAGATTCCCGTTTACGCGAGAATGCAGGTTAGTCAGTTTTCTGGCAACAGCGTTGGGCACGAGTTGCTTTATGTTGAAACAACTAAGCCTCTATAAAAGATAGCACTACATCGAGCTGCCTTACCTGCTCGCTAACGGTAGCCTGCGTTGTGCGTTGTGCGTTGTGCGTTGTGCGTTGAGCAAGAGCACTAGTAGCAAACGCAATGCTGAAAAAAACCACGAATTAACAATCCTATAAACGCCAATCTAGTTGGCTACACCGATATTGTAGGTTCTCCACGTCACAACAAAGTATTGTCTGAACGGCGAGTGAACTCAGTGATGGACGTACTTTTGCAAATGGATATTGACAGAAAACGCATAGGTGCTCTTGGAACGGGCGAGACGCTACCCGCTGCGCCGAACGACTCTGTTGAAGGACGGCAGCTGAACCGACGTGTGCGCATTACGCTGGACTAAGGGGCTGCGCGGTTATTGGCTTGCGCGGCGCGGGCATCAATTTCAAGTAACACTACATAGCGACAACGCTAGAATACGATTTCGGATTAAGGACGATTTTTCATAGCCGATAGTACCAAAGATGTCCTTAGAACTCCGACGCTCCCAATGAGCAATGAAATTGATACGTTGTGGCTAATACTGGCAACGATACTAGTGCTCTCGATGCAAGCAGGTTTCTTGATGCTTGAGGGTGGACGTGTCCGCTCAAAAAATTCAATTAACGTCGCCCAAAAAAATATCACTGATTTATTAGTCGTTTGGGCTGTATTTTTCAGTGGCGGAAGTCTACTGATGTTTGGTGTGTCTATCAGCGCATTGGTCGATAATGCAGTAGCAACAAGCGAAGTCCTCGACCAACATGTAACGCCGTTACACTTCATCTACCAAGTCGCATTTTGCAGCACTGCTGCCACCATTTTATCCGGCGCTGTAGCCGAACGTTTTTCCTTCCGTGCGTACATGGTGCTTGTGGCGGTTATCGCGGGGTTTATCTATCCTGTGGTGGGGCGGATGGTCTGGGGAGACTTGTATAACCCAGATGTTAACGCTTGGCTGGCGGATATTGGCTTTATAGATTTTGCAGGATCAACCGTTGTGCATGGAGTAGGTGCTTGGGTAGGCTTGGTTGCCATCATCATGGTGGGGCCACGAGTTGGCCGATTTGATAAGCACGGAAAACCCCGAGTTATGGCAGCACATAATGCTGTGATTGCATTATTCGGGGTTTTTGTATTGATTATTGGCTGGCTGGGCTTTAATGGTGGCTCACTATCGCCCAGTGACCCTCGTCTAACTGCTGTGTTGTTTAACACAATAACATCCGCTGTCTTTGGTGGTTGTGCAGGAATGATTGTTGGTGCGATTGTAGACAAGGGTGTCTGCAATCCTACACGCGTGACCAGTGGATTACTTGGCGGTCTGGTTGCCTGCACCGCAGGTGTCGTGTACATGAGTATGCATGAGGCCATTATCGTGGGCATAGCGGGCGGTGTTACTGCGACCTACGGCTCGCACCTGATGCTTTGCCGCTTTAAGCTGGACGATCCTTTGGATGTTGTATCAACCCATGGTGCGGCAGGCGTTGTAGGGACGTTGAGCGTTGCTTTTGTTATGCCAGTGAGCGCCATGGTATCGCAATCTCGTCTTACTCAGTTAGGGGTGCAAGGTATTGGAATTCTTGTAGTCGGTGTATTTACTGTAGTAGCCACTTGGCTTGCGCTCACATTGATAGGGCGATTCATGGAAATTCGTGTATCTAGTGAAGCTGAACAACTCGGGCTTAACTACACAGAACACGGTGAGTCGATTGGTATAACGAGACTACAGAGCGCTTTAGATAAAAACCTAGATGACAACACGTCGTTTGCCAGTGGCATGTCTGCAAACAGTGATGATGAACATTCTGAAATTGCTGCAACACTGACAAAAGTTATCAATCGCTATGAATTGGCTAGCGAGCAATTACTCTTTGCGCAAAAGCGATTTCAACAGTTTGCGGAGACTGCCTCCGATTGGTTGTGGGAATCTGATGTTAATCTGTGCATCACGTTTATCCATGCCAATTCCCAAGATGATAGACAAACAATACAACTAGATAGGCTTAAAGGCTGCAACTTACTCGATACGCTGCATTTTGAAGAGGCTGAGCTAGAAAAATTTACTGCCCACTTAAATCGCAATGAGCGTACCCCGGCTATGGAGGCAAAACTTATAATTGACGATCGTAGTGCCACTTTTTCTCACTTGGAAGTACGCGCCGTCCCTAGTTATGATGAAAATAATCATCTTATAGGCTTTCGCGGTACGCTTACTGATATCTCATTGCAGAAGGCGGCTGAAGATAAGGTAACCTTCTTGGCTATGCATGATGAATTAACCGGGTTGCCGAATCGTCGAGCATTGTCCATCGATTTAGCAAGTGTTATTGAGCACGCCAAAATTTCCAATCATACAGTTGTCGTTGCAGGCATGGATCTAGATGGTTTTAAGGCTGTTAATGATGCTTACGGTCATCAAATTGGCGATGATTTATTGGTGAAGGTTGCCTCACGTCTAAAACGTTTCTTGCGTCCGTTTGACCGAGCCTATCGAACTGGTGGTGATGAATTTATCATTCTATTTGATAAGGTGGGTTCGCGCAGTGCTGCGGTTATTAGTGAATCTGTTACAACACGTCTTATTGAGCAGATAAGCAAGGAATACGATGTGCGAGATCTGCAGGTTCGAATTGGCTGCAGTATGGGTTTGTCACACTTTCCTCAAGATCATGCTAGTGCTGATGAATTATTGCGTATGGCTGATCTAGCGCTGTATGCAGCGAAAGACTCAGGTAAAGGTTGCGTGGTGAGTTTTGAACCCAACCACGACAAAGAGGCCGAGCAACAGCGCGAAATGGAGCAAGACCTGCACAGGGCGCTGCGTGACGATGAATTCTATCTGATGTATCAGCCTAAGATTGACACAACCACTGAGCGTGTTATCGGATACGAGGCGCTTATTCGCTGGAAGCATCCTCAGCGCGGTGAGTTATCACCGGCACAATTTATACCTGTGGCTGAGAAGCTTAAACTAATGAGCAACATAGGTCAGTATGTTCTAGACAGTGCCTGTGGCTTTGCAGCTACATGGCATTCGCCTTTGGGTGAACCCTTGCCAACGGTTTCAGTAAATGTGTCACCTCAACAATTTAGTAACGCTGGCTTTTTCACTATGGTTATGGAAACCTTAGTTCGTCATAAACTCGATCCTAAACGTCTGGAGTTAGAGATCACGGAAGATATGTTGATTAACGATTTTCATGCAGTGTCTGCCACGTTACAACAGCTTTGCGATGCTGGCGTATCCATAGCGATCGATGATTTTGGTAGTGGTCAGACATCACTGAGATATCTTAATCAATTTCCATTAACCACTATTAAGATTGATCGTTCGTTTATCAGTAACTTGGGCAGTAGTGAAAAAACTGCAGAGATTATTCAAACGATTATATTGCTGGCAAAAAGACTAGGAATTAATGTTATTGCTGAGGGCGTTGAGCAAAACGATCAACTTGCTTTACTCAAAGAATGGAAGTGCGACCAGATACAAGGCTTTCTATTTTCGCGGCCTATGCTCAGTAAGGATGTTACCCAGTGGATGCATGATCAGACAGCTAGTGACCGTCAAAGTCTGGGCTAGTGCCGTTTGAATATCAAGTGCCACAGCAACAACTGAGAGAAAATTTACACTAGTGCAATACTGTAACGTTGATCGTCACTGAACAAGAAAATGAAAAAATTTAAGAAACAAAAATAGCACGTAACTGTTTCTGCTGATAGTCTGATAAAAAGCGCTTTGGAATCTAAGATGAATACGCTATCGCCAGCCCCTTTAGCAAGCAGCGACGTATTGGCAACGCTACTGCAAGATGATGTTGTGCCCATGTCAACGTTGCACAATAGGTATGGGCCATTGCTGGAGTTGGTTCGAGTGCTTATTGGGGTGGTTCCCAACTGCGATACCTACCTGGAGATCTGGCCACCGGCGTTTCGAACGTACAATATCCTTGTGCCCAATTTTTTAAATCTACCTTTTTCTATCTTTGGAATGGGCGGAGCACCGAAGGACATTGTAGGGCTCGGCATGTATGTATCAAGCCGATCGGCCGAATGTCCGTACTGTTCTGCCCACACTTGCTCTTTTGCGCTCAGACGTGGCGCATCTCCTGAAAAGGTTGCCCAGGCTTTGGTGGGGGGCGATCAATTCAGCGCGAAAGAGTTAGCAACCATTGCCGTTGCCGGCTGACTGTCACGCGTACCCTGTGAACTAACCCCAGCAGATCGACAAGCTCTTGAAGATAATTTTGGGCCAGTCGAGGCAGAGTGGGTAGTGCTGGGTATAGTGATGATGGGTTTTTTAAATAAATTTATGGACGCCATCAGCGTAGAGCTTGAATCATCTACCGTTGCTGAAACCACATCCATCATGGGAGCAAACTGGAGCTCTGGAAAATCTGGTAGAAATCTGGAGTCTGGTAGTAGCCACACGGCACCTCCTGAATCTGATTCACTGTGGACCAAATTGTCAGTAATTCGTTATGCGCCAACAGCCTTGCGATTAGACAAGCAATGGCAACAGGGTGTGCCAGATACCTGGCCTGCTGTTGGCGAATTTTTACAGCAAACCACGGGTCACAATTTTCCTGTACTTGCACGTATGAAGACCAAGCGGGGCATAAGAGCTGTGGCTTCGGCGTTACGTGAAAACCTCAACTCGGACTACTCAGTAATCGTTCTGCCAACGAAGGTATTGGCTGGAGTGGTGTTTGCAACGATAGTCGAAGATGCTCCTTTGACAAAAGAGCTCAAAATCCTTGGGTTACACAACGGGTTGACTCAGCTGCAACTGGATAACGTCACTCATTTCGCAACAGAATCAGAAACGCAAGCAACGTCTACTGATAAAAAACAACAAGCCGTGTTGCTGCTGGCGCGAGCAGCGTCACCAAGCCCTGCAGAGATTACTTCAGGTGTGTTAGATGACTGTCTTCAGGCTCAGTTGTCATCTGCCGCTATTTTAGAGCTGATTACCTGGTTATCGGTGTTACAGATGCTGCACCGTCTTTCCAGTTACCTTGCTGAAGATTAGTCTGGAAAGTTCGCCCTCCTGCAAGCTATTCTAAGCTTGAGAATCAGGTGCTTGCAATGAGTACACTATCGCCTTGCCTGTAACTTCGCCATTAGGAAGTTTATTCTTTAGCCGCTAAAAGGGTCTGCGAGTGAATAGATTTAATAATTCATAGGTAGTGTGTTACCGCAGATTCATAAAAACCGTATTTGGTGGTGGCAGGCGCTTAACACAACATGAATTCAGCATTCACAATAAGAGGCACATTGTTGGCGGAACACCTGAGTGTGTTTCGGAGAATCTATGCACCTATTGATGTGATAAAAACAACCATTGTGATGACTACACTGGTTCTTGCACTATCAACTTCTGTTTTAGCAGCTGACCTTCTCAGTGTAACAAGCCCTACAGTAACCGGCGATGAGGACACAGCAATACCGCTTGGGTTAAACGTGAACACTCAAGGTGGTGCGCAGTTAAATATCCTTAGTACGGCCACAGGATTCAAAGATGCTTCAACCGGTTCTACGCCAACACTATTTACGATTCCGCCGACCACCACACACATAAAGCTTACTGCACTGGGAGGCTCAGATAATAGTGCGTTTAGCGAGGATGATGAGGACTTCCAACTAGTGAGTCTTACGGTGGATCTGGCTTCACAAACTTATTCAGGGCATGTGGGGTATTCGGTGGATCTGTCTACCGATAATGGCAACTATACATTCATGGATGTGCCGCTTGGTTCTAGTTCGGTACGTGGGTCGGTGACCGGATATGTTGGCCGTGGGAGCCTCTTATTACCTAGTGTGGAGGATGATCAGTTTTCGTTAATCTCATCTACAAATCTTGCGGATCAAGCCTACATAGTTGAGTTTTTATCTAATGAAACCACATCCGCGCACTTCATTGGCGGTGTTAGTGCCTTGATGGAGCCGGGCGTGACAGCCGATACCATCTCACTAGAAAATGCGTCTGAGCTTGCAGATTTCGTCAGAGTGTCACTGTCAACTGCACCCAGAGGTGATAATGCGGCTGACGAGAAAAAGGGTATGGCTACCCTTATTATCGATATGAATACGTTAACCGCCAGTGGTGTTATTTTCAATCACACAGGAGCTGGCGCGAACCAAGTGGCTAGTTATGCATTCTCCAACTATGACTTAACCAGTGGCAATCGAATACTGCAAAGTTCTGCCAGCATCGTGGGCGATGATAGCGCTAGTGTCATTGTGAATCCTATATTGTCCTTGTCGGGTACAAACCTGACTATTTCGCGAAGCACAGCAATCGCAGCTGAATACACTGGATTGTTGAGTGCTGAGTTATACACTCGAGAATCGTCTGGGTCTGCAGCGACGCTACTAGGTGCATCTTCAGCCTATGAAAAGTACGCACCTACCGCGACACCAACAGTTTGGAACCTGGACATTCCAATAGGTGCTGAGTTTGGCACAGCTACACTTGTGATGACGTCTGACGTGACTGCGACCAGTACATCAGGTGAAAATTTAGGAGTAGCCAGATTTGCGATCGATTTGATTAACCAAACTACAAATGGTTCGTACTTGACCATGCGCTCTACTGTCCCAGATGCTATCTCATGGCACGGATTACCTTTTGGCACGCGTATTTTTGATGGTGATTCCACGGTATCGAATAGAGCTGGGGTTACGAATTTTCTCGACGAAATATCCGCTGTAATGACATTCGATGTCGATGACGATGTTATTGGGCGTGATACTGACAGAGACGACATTCCAGATTCAATTGATAGTGATGCAGACGGCGATGGCATTCCAGATATCGTTGAAGGCTCTGGTGATGCTGATGGCGATGGTGTTGCGAATAATCTGGACACCGATTCAGATAATGATGGTATCCCAGACATGCTTGATGGCGCTGTCGACGATGATGGTGACGGCATAGCGAACTACTTAGATCTTGATTCTGATAACGATGGTATCGCTGATCTGATAGAGGCTGGTGGTAGTGATATAAACAGAGATGGGCGAGTCGATAATTTTTTCGATATCGATGGTGACGGTCTTGATGATAGTGTTCAAGCGTTACCTCTGCAGCTCCCTGATACTGATGCTGATGGTATACGGGACTACCTCGACCTCGATGCTGATAATGATGGTGTCTCTGATACCCTCGAAACTCCCAATACAGAGCTGGATGCAAACGGTGATGGTTTGATTGACAACACCGTTGATACTAATGGCGACGGCTGGTCAGATAGTGCCGCTGGCAAAGGGGTGTTAGATACTGATGAAGACGGCGTGCCGAATTATCAGGATCTTGACAGTGATGGAGACGGCTTCAGTGATCTACTTGAATCAGGTGGAGTTGATACCAATGCTGATGGTGTTATCGATGGCTGGGCAGATGTTGATGGAGATGGTATCTCTGACAATGTTGATGCGGATCAACTCTCAGCTACTGACGTTGATGGCGATGGCATAGCCGATTTTGCCGATGCTGATTTTCTGACTGAGGATGACAGTGATGGAGATGGCATTGTGGATCGCTTTGACACTGATCCGTTCGCGGATGGTTTTGCAAGAGCATCAAATGGTGAACCGCTCTTAGGTGCAGTGTTGCCGGATACTGATGGGGATGGCACACCCGATATGCTACAAGCAACTGCGGTGACAGGCAGGCCAGATGGTTTTTTCCGTACTGGGGTGAGTGGCGGTTCGATGGGTCCGTGGGGCTTGATGTTGTTGAGTGTGTTCGGATTGCTGTTGGTGTTTAGACGCTGGCAGGCATTGCAGCCTTAGCTAGGACTCATACGGTGAGCTTTTCTAACGCAGCATTGGCGGCGCTGGGGACAAAATGTGTTGACGAATTAACCGCGTGGCCCCCTAGGACTCTTTGAAGACGTTTAGTTCGGGTTTGTCCTGCGAGCTTTTGATGATGAAATATTTACAATACAAGAGGCTTAAACGACCTATACAAGGTTAATCGGTCGTACAGTAGAAAACTCGTAAACACTCGGAGCACTAGCTCATGACACGCCAACTTATTTCCCAAGGTTCCCCTTTCGAGAAAAACATTGGATATTCAAGAGCCGTAGTTCAAGGCGATTGGGTGTTTGTAGCTGGAACAACAGGCTATGACTATTCCACCATGACGATATCAAGTGATGTTGCCGAGCAGACAAGACAATGTTTAAAAAATATTGAATGGGCGTTGGTGGAGGCAGGTGCGAAGCTAACTGACATCGTCCGTGTTAACTACATCCTCCCGAATGCCAATGATTGGGAAGCTTGCTGGACGCCACTACGGGAAGTTTTTGGCGATATTAGGCCGGCAGCTACTATGTTCGTAGCGGGGCTTGCAGAACCTGCGATGAAGATCGAAATTGAAGTTACTGCGCTTAAATGCTGATTGAGTCTTCTACGAAGGTAGAAGACTCAATATCGACAGCGCAAACATGACTACCGCAAAAAACTGTTCTGCAAAAAACTATTCCGCAAAAAATGATTACTGCGGGAAGCTATCAGCGCGTCCCGTGCGACTAGCCGCAGGGGTTGTGGCGCGAACGGCTGTAACTGCACCAGCTGTGTTGCCGGGTATGAAATCACTAAACGTGTTTCCATCTGTGCTGAACTGGAGAGGTAGGCCAGGTAGTGAAGAATTCATGACTAGCGTGCCATTCTCGCTTACGGCACCAGGTACTGGAATGCGGTAACGAATGTTGGCAGCATCCAGCTTTGGTAATTCTTTTAAAGCCAAGGCTTGGGCAAAGGTGGCGAAATCCTGATTCAACACATCTTTGTTGACCAAGTTTGTGCTTCCTGAGAACGTGACGCCTGCTTGATAATCAAGCTCCCAATCGCCCTTACTCCAAGCACGCTCTGCGAGTGCAAACAGGCGAGGGAACACCATGTATTCCATTTGCTCAGCTGTGCGAACGGTTTCACCCCACAAGTGGCCTTGCATGCCGATAAATCCTTGGTATGCGCCGGATCCGGTTGCACTCCAAGCTCGGCCCTCACGGTTAACCGACGTTTCAGCATTTTGCGGTAAGTTCTCTGGGGCAAAGCTGAACACTTTGCGGGCATCGGTAAAGCGTGTTGCCCAATAGAAACCGCGTTCTGAAGGATCAACTTCCTGAGCGAAATCAAAATACAGAAAATCAGGTACCGCTACTACGGTTTCGAAACCACGGTCGGTAAGATCATTGGCGTTATTAACACCATTTCCCGATGTAATGGGTTCCCAGAACGCCACACCTGCTCGTGAGGTTGCTAATGAAGAGGCTTGAATGGTGTCGTAGATATCCTGATAGGCATACATAGCCGGAATACCTGCATCGGCCAAGATTTGCGCCACTTGTCGTACAAAGTAGATTTGTAAGTCGTCGCGAGAAGACACCTCAGGTGTATTGGCTATGAAGCTGGCACAGGCAGGGGAGGCTTCCCACGGAAAATCCCATGCGTTTACATCAATGTTTTCAGCCTGAAAACCTGAGCCCTTGAATACGTTGTTGGCCTCGTCGCCACCCATGTGCCAGACATCCAGTGGTTGACCAGCTTGTGTGTACATCGATTGAACGTCATTGACCACGCTTGAAATCAGGTTGTAGGTGCCCGGGATGCAAGGGTTGATAATGTTGTCGTTGTAATGCTGGATGGTCAGATAGCGAGAGGTGTCGTCAGGGTCATCAATACGCACATTGGTATCCAGTGCATCACCCAGGTTTACCGCACGTACACGCATGGCGATAACCGCTGCGCGGGCATGTGCTGGCATATCAAATTCAGGAATAATGCTGATCTGTCTGTCCCCTGCATACTGCAGTAGATCGACGAATTCGGCTTGCGTAAAAAATCCGCTACCCTGATTGTTACTCTCTGGCCCTGAGCCCAGTTGCGGCATAAGCCCCGCAATTTCAGTGACCTGACCCTCGCTGTCGAGTTGAAATTTGCGAACTGCACCAACGCTTGTCAGCTCCGGTATAGACGGTATTTCCAAGCGCCAGCCTTCGTCATCGCTTAAATGCAAATGCAGTTGGTTCAGTTTGTAAGCAGCCATCTGATCGAGCAGCATTTTCACAGACGCAACCGATTGGAAGTTTCTGGCAACATCCAAATGCATGCCACGATAAGTAAAGCGAGGGCTATCTTCGATAGTAAAAGTAGGAATACTACCAATGCCTATTTGCACCGCCCCAAGCAGCGACTGAGCACCGTTGAACAAAGCTTCTTGATCGGAACCGGTCAGAGTGATTGCATTTGACGCAACATCTAGCCGGTAGGCATTAGCCCCCAAATTTGTGTCGATGGTGGCACTCAGTGGTATGCCTGTACCTATTGGCATAATCAAACGTTGTCGCGCTTCCAATGCTGCCACGCTACCTGCGTTTAGAGCGGTGCCAGCAAAAGAGAACCCACCTGAAATATCTGCTACAGCACCTTCGAGTCCATTAACAATACTTCTTGGAGCCGGGATGATGCGCCGTTGTAAATCAGCAGAGCTCAGAGGTGAACTGTCGACTAAGTTCTGAACTGCTTGATTTTTGGCAAAGCGAGTGGCTGCGGTAGCCAACGGTGCCTGTTCTCCGTTGAATTGCAGTTGGTTGTCACCTGTTATTGCCAGAGAATACTGCGACTCATCAGTGTCATCGTCGGTGTTTGACAGTAATTCAACCTCTCCATTGCCGCGTGCTATCCAGTAGCGTGGCATGAAGTCCGACTCTATAAGATGGTTGAACTCAGTAACTAGGCCGATGTTCTTGACACTGCTTTGTGAGAAGCCTGTGAATTCACTGGTGGGTTCAAGAACATTCAGATCACCGTTGACATGGGACACACTGAACTCTGTGCTATCCACTCTCAAAATACGGCGAATGCTGTGGAAGTAGAGTTTCCAGTCACCTTGGTCGAGTGTGCCGCTGGTGTCTTTGATATGCAGATTGACTGCGCTGCACGAATTGAACTGGGCACCCAGCGTTGCGCAGGTGTTGCCGTCACTTCCATTAAAGACATCACCGCCGTGGTTATCGACAACGCTAAAAACAACCCCTGTCGGTTGCGTTAAGCTTGCCGCCTTTTGTTGTCCATCTGCAGAGAATCGATTAGTGGTGGTGATGTCCACAGCTAATTGACTCACAGGCGTTACTGAGCGGCTTAGCGTAGACGCTCCAGCGTTGCCACCTGGGTTGTTGTCCGTGTTGCCAGGGGGGGTGCTGTCAGGATTGTTATCTGTGTTGTTATCGGGATTGCCATTGCCGGTGTTATCAGGGTTTTCAGTACCGGTGTTGCCTGTGTTTGGGTTGTCTCCCTCTGTGCTGGAATTGTTGTCGGAGTTAATGGGCGAGGTACTTGACGATCCACACCCCGCCGCAAGTGCTGCCACTGCGGTGATCAGGCACAACACTCGAAATTTTGAAGTAAAGCGCATTATTTAAAGACCTAGCATGTAGAGGCTGTCATTATGCCTGCCCCTGAGTACGATTTGATGAGATCTAATACCCACCTTGCAAGAACACAATGAAATACGTGAACCCGTTCTGGGGGATTATTGTCGTCTATTGACCGCTTCGGCAATCTGGGGTTCAACCTTCTTGAGCAATGGAATTGCATTAGTAGACTTCTCGCCAGTGGCAATTTCGGCTTATCGCATCATAGGCGCTGCCATCATACTGTTGACCATCGGTCACTGGCTAGGCAGGAGCCTGAGTCTGGATCAGGGCAGCTGGTGGCTAGTAGCGGGTATCGGTGTGCTGAACAGTGTGGTGCCGTTCACACTGATCGGTTGGGGTCAACTCACAGTGGACAGTTCAACTACCGGAATATTGCTTGCCACCTCGCCCTTTGTTACTTTGGTGTTGTCACATTTTTTAACACGCGACGACCGATTTTCCTGGAATAAATTGCTCGGCCTGATGTTGGGTTTTAGTGGTGTTTTGGTGCTTTTAGGGCAGGGATTGAAGGTGGATGGTGGTCCAGTGTCAGGCATGTTTCTCATCATGCTGGCAGCATGCTGCTATGCGGTGTCTTCGATTCTTATTCGTCGTCTGGGTAAGGTATCCAGTTTTGCACTTGCTGCCAGCACATTAGTGGTCAGTGCCTTGATCATGTTGCCTTTATTGTTGGCATTGGATCCGCCGTGGCAACAAGGCTATCGAGCAAGCTCTCTGGCTGCGTTAGTTTATTTAGCCGCTGGCCCAACAGCATTGGGGTATGTGCTGCGCACACAGATCGTCAAAAACAACGGTGCGGTTTTCATGTCAAATGTAGGCTACTTGATACCTTTGTTCGCGGTTTTCTGGGGTTGGCAATTACTGGGCAATACGCCAACTTCCAGCATGTTTATTGCATTATCGCTGATCCTGACTGGCATCGCTGTTGGTCAAAACAGGCTAAAAAAACGCTAGTCTTTATTCTTTATCTACGCCGTTCCTCCGTCGCTATAGTGAGACACGATCTTGCTGGGTGCCTGAATTTTGGCGAAGACGTCCTCTACTGTAAATTTCATACTCTACAGCGCAGAGTTATTGCAAAAGTCGTGGCACCCAAACGTCGGAACAAGCCTGTCGCACGTAGGTATACTTAGACAATTCACTCTTCATCAGAGCTAAAGCCTCATGACCAATGCAAAACCTTGGGTAAACACCATGCCCGACGATCAATTTGAGTTAATGCGCGATATCCTTGCAGCCCCGAGTCCCATTGGGTTGGAATCAGCTATGACGCTGGGTGTGCTCAAACCACATTTCGAAAGCTTCATGCCCGATAGTTGGGAGATGCGACAATTTGTGGGTAACGCAGGTGTTGTCTGGGACTCTCATCCCGGTGAGGAAGATCGCTTCAGTATCATGCTGGTGGGCCATGCAGACAAAATTCGTATGCAGGTGAGAAAAATTGGTGCTGACGGTAAGGTTTTTATCAACAGTGACTCATTCTTGCCATGCACGCTCATTGGCCATGAGGTCACTGTGTTCAGTGAAGACCCAGATGTTCCAGGGCAATATCGCTCGTTGAGTGGCGGTACCATTGAGGCCATGGGGGCAATACATTTCTCCGACCCTGCACAGCGAACTGGGGACAAGGGTATTCGCCCTAATTCGCTCTACCTGGATTTGCAAATTCATGGTGAGAACAAGGCTGACCAGATCAAACGTCTTGGCCTGAAGCCGGGTGACAGCATCCTGCTCGACAGACCTATCAAGCGCGGTTTTAGTCCAGACACGTTTTATGGCGCCTACCTGGATAACGGTCTGGGTTGTTTTGTAACGGCTGAGGTGGCTCGTCTTGTGGTGGAAGCGGGTGGCACCGATAACGTGCGTGTGCTGTATGCCATCGCATCGCATGAGGAGATTGGCCGATTTGGAAGTCGAGTTTTAGCCGGTGAGATGGCGCCAGACGTGCTTATTGCCATCGACGTGAATCATGACTATGTCGCCGCACCAGGAATAGGCGACCGAAACATGCAACCTTTGGAGATGGGCAAAGGCTTCACATTAACCACAGGTGCTATTGTGAGTGAACAGCTCAATGCTCGAATCAAGCGTGCAGCAACGTCGCTCGAAATTCCTATGCAGATCGATGTTAGTGGTCGTGACACTGGTACTGACGGTATGGCTGCTGTGCTTGCCAGTGTAGATAGCGCCGCAACGTCAGTTGGTTTCCCCACTCGGAACATGCACACCATTTCAGAGTCTGGGCATACCGGTGATGTACTGGCGGCAATTCACGCATTGACTGCCACTATTCTTGCTATGGACAAAGAAAAAGTGACGGCAGAGTCTTTTCAAAACTCGCATCCGCGGCTTGATCAAGTTACTCCCATTACGCATCAGGGTTTTGCCAAGATCGAGAAGAGCAAA
This sequence comes from Granulosicoccus sp., assembly GCA_023301725.1. GTDB lineage: Bacteria > Pseudomonadota > Gammaproteobacteria > Granulosicoccales > Granulosicoccaceae > Granulosicoccus. The sequence continues at coordinate 41,508 of JALZUD010000037.1, forward strand.
GGCGAAGACAAAGCCTGAAGCTATTGTTAGCGACTGATTGGTTAGCTACCAATTGGTCAGCTTCTAATAGGTCAGTTACTAATAGGTCAGTTACTATCAGTTACCAATAGGGTATCTACCGATTAGTCAGCTGATAATGGGTTAGCTATCACTGTGGTAGCTACCACTTGGAGAGTGGTGTCCCGGGAGGGATTCGAACCCCCGACCTGCCCCTTAGGAGGGGGCCGCTCTATCCAACTGAGCTACCGAGACTTAACGCACAAACAGAGTATAGCGAATTACTCTGTTGAGAACACTCGGCACGAGTCGTGCGTGTTTGAATAATAGTTACACTGGACCGCAAAAGGCACCACTATGCAGGATACCCAAGACGACGCGCCCTTTGGAGCGGGCAATGACAGACGCCGTTTTGTGCGTGTGCAGGATGCGCTTGGCCTGCACGTGCAGCGTTTGGTAGAGCTCCCTGCTGCAGGGCAGCCTTTCAGTGTCAGTGAGCGCACACAGGTGCGTAAGCGTGATAAATATGCCATTCCTGGCTACGCCGAGGTGAGGCGAGATTTTCCTCAAGTCGCGCAATACATAACCGATCTGGAAGAGCGCATACGCGAACTACTGCTAGACGGTGAGCCCGTGCCTGCTAAACCCACACACAAAGTGAGTTTGTCAGCGGGTGGTGTCTGCTTCTCGGCGCAACAACTTTACGTTCCGGGAGAAGTGGTCAGCATGACACTAACGTTGTTTCCCTCAGGAAGGCGTATTGGCACCGATGCCATCATTGTTGCTGCCAATGAGGCAGATGAGGTGATGCATAAAGATCACCCGACCTATCACTCTGAATTTATCCGTATATCAGACGCTGACAGAGCGGCGATAGTGGAGCAAGTTACGCGGTTGTTGAGCAAACGGGCTTTGTTAGAGGACTAATACGTCATTCTCTAATCACGTTGTTCTAGGGATCTTGCTATCCCCACGAAAATGGTGCTCCATGCTTCGATACAGTTCGATTCCCGCCTTCGCGAAAGTGACGTTTTTTTTTGGTGAGAATGACAGTCCATATTTGTGGGAATGACGACTTAGCTAGTTGCAGAAACACCGCGATCCTTACGCTGTTTCTGCGCTCAACTAACGGCGATCAACCAAACTGATTCATCGTGTTGTCTTTTCCTGAAGCCTTTAACGCTTGGGCACCGGAAAAGTACTCTTTGTGGTCGTCGCCGATATTGGATCCGGACATGTCCTGATGCTTGACACAAGCTAGGCCTTCACGAATTTCACGTCGTTGCACATCGCGCACATAAGCGAGCATACCTTGTTCCCCAAAGTAGTTCTTGGCCAAGGCGTCGGTGGACTGTGCGGCGGTGTGGTAGGTCGGTAGTGTTATCAGATGATGAAAGATACCAGCGCGTCGTGATGCATCAGCTTGGAACGCCTGAATACGCGCATCGGCCTCTTGCGACAGCTCTGTATCATCATATTTTGCATCCATCAGCTCATCCCGAGAGTAGGCGCTAAGATCCTTTTTCTCAGTCGTCCAGGCATCAAACACCTGCTGACGAAAACTCAATGTCCAGTTGAAGGACGGGCTGTTGTTATAAACGAGCTTGGCGTTGGGCACCTGCTCGCGGATAGCATCCACCATGCTGGCAATCTGGCCAACGTGTGGTTTCTCTGTTTCAATCCAGAGCATATCCGCACCGTTTTTCAAGGCAGTTATGCAATCAAGGACGCAACGCTCAGCACCCGTACCTGCGCGAAATTGCACAAGTCCGTTAGGCAGTCGGTTGGGCTTGATTAACTTGTCACCTTGGCGAATCGCTATTTCTCCAGCTTGAATATCGTCCATTGAAGTTATAGTTTCACCAGCAATAAATGCGTTGTATTGATCAGCGAGATCGCCTGGCTCTCGTGACACGGGGATTTTTTGTGTAAGGCCTGCACCTAACGAATCTGTGCGTGCAACGATGAGACCCTCTTCAACGCCTAACTCAAGGAATGCGTAACGAATGGCATTGATCTTGGCCAGAAATTCTTCGTGAGGCACGGTGACCTTGCCATCCTGGTGACCACATTGCTTAACATCTGACACTTGATTTTCAATTTGTAAACAGCATGCGCCTGCCTCAATCATTTTCTTGGCAAGTAGGTATGTGGCTTCTTCGTTACCAAAGCCTGCATCGATATCAGCGATGATAGGCACTACGTGTGTCTGGAAATTATCAATTTTATCGAACGCCGCTTTTTCAGCAACTTGATTGCCTGCCTCGCGAGCTGCATCCAGTTCTGTAAACAGGTGCCTAAGCTCCCGTGCATCTGCTTGCTTGAGGAAGGTATAAAGCTCTTCAATAAGTGCAGGTACTGATGTTTTCTCATGAATGGACTGATCCGGTAATGGTCCAAATTCGGATCGAAGCGCAGCGATCATCCAGCCAGAGAGATAGAGGTAGCAACCTTGGGTAGTACCAAAGTGCTTTTTCATCGATATCAGCTTTTGCTGTCCGATAAACCCGTGCCAGCAACCCAAAGACTGCGTGTATTTGGTGGAGTCTTTGTCGTAGGCTGCCATGTCCTCGCGCATGATGGTGGCCGTGTAGCGCGCGATATCTAGACCGGTATGAAAGCGATTCTGCAGCTGCATGCGAGCAACAGACTCTGGATTGATCGCAGACCATGCGCTGCCTTGGCTGGCAATGGTATCGGCGGCGTTGGATGTTAATGTTCGGTACTGATTCATGAGAGATTCCTGAGTTGATGCTCTGTGTGTCGGCACCAGTGTAAGTAATTTTTAGTGAAAATTTCACAAAGAAAATTACACAGTGTGAATTTGACAAAAAAGTATTGTGCAAAATCGAGCCGCAGTGCACATTGCCAGCTTCAGGAAGGTTGCTACTTGAATCTAATGACGAACGTTTTTCGGCATTTTTAAAGACCGATTGAGCTCGACAGCAATTGAGCTACGTGGTCATCCAGCCAGCGGTGAGTTCTGAAGCGATTGTTTGGGTGGCGTCCAAGAAAACCAACGTGACCGCCGTGAGATGACACTTCAAGCGTGACGTTTTCAGGCAGTTCGTCGCTAGTGGGGATAATGGCAGGTGTGAAAAAGGGATCGTCGCGCGAACAGAGGATATGCGTTTTTATGGCTATGCTCGGAATGAATTGTCTGGCGCTGCACTTCTTATAGTAATCGTTAACGCCCTCGAAGCCGTGCACCGTTGCTGTTATGGCGTCGTCAAACTTCCAGAAGCTGTCAAGCTCTGAGGACGCTTTTGGTATACCAAGTTCTGGATACAGCTGGCGTTTGCGTTCGCTCTGCCCACGAAGCAACTTCAATAAGTATCGCTGATAATTACGAGCTACTCCTGTGTTGAGTTGTGTCGCGCCCTCAGATAGCACCAGAGGGGGGCAGACCGCTACCGCGCTTTTTAAGGGACAACTTGCACCTGTCTCGCCCAGATACTTAAGGAGCGCATTTGCACCCAGAGAATAACCCAGTGCATGAATTGGCCTGCCGGGAAAGCGTTCAGATAGGTGCTTTATAAACCAGTCAATCTCATCGCTGACACCCGAATGATAGGAACGTGCCAGCCGATTCGGTTCGCCGCTACAGCCGCGCCAATGCATCAAAGCAGGGGAGAACCCAGTGCTCTGCAGGGCAGCAAATGCACCTTGTACATAACTGCTTTGAACACAGCCTGCCAAGCCGTGAAAGATGGCTACCAGATCACCATCTTGCTCAATACTGAAATTTACATCAATAAAATCACCGTCATCGAGCTCAATTCTCTCGCTTTTGGTGGGGACTGAATCGGGTTTACAAACCTTGCTAGCAAGAATTGTCTGCAAATGTGGGTTGCTTAACCACCAACTCGGTCTAAATTCACTGTCTACAATCACAACTTTGTATTTTCCGGGCTTGCCTTATGCGTATTCTCATCGCCAATGACGACGGTTACCTGTCTGAGGGTATCCGTGCCTTGTACGAGGCGATGCAATCATTGGGAACGGCAACCATTGTAGCGCCTGATCGCAATCGTAGCGGTGCCAGTCACTCGCTGACCTTGTCTCATCCGATTTTTGTAAAACAGCACGAGCCGACTATCTATTCATTGGAGGGGACTCCAACTGACTGTGTTAACGTGGCGTTAAGTGGATTGCTCGACGAGGAGCAAGACATGGTGGTTAGTGGTATCAACGATGGACCGAACATGGGCGATGATGTGTTGTACTCAGGAACGATCGCCGCCGCCATCGAGGGGCGTCATCTTGGGCACCCTGCCATAGCGGTATCGATGGCATCTCACGAGCCACAGCATTATGCAACCGCGGCCCATGTGACGCATAAATTAGTGTCACATCTGCGCACAGTCCCATTGCCAGCCGACACTATTCTGAATATCAACGTACCGGATGTGCCTTTGTCGCAGATTAAGGGTATGCGCTCAACGCGACTCGGCACTCGCCATCCGTCGCAAAATTCGATAAAGATGATGAGCCCTCGTGGAGACACTCTCTACTGGATTGGCGCGGCAGGTGATATCGCTGACGATAGACCAGGAACTGACTTTGGCGCAGTGAAGGAAAACTACGTTTCGGTTACACCTTTGCAAATCGATCTGACACGAAAAGATACAGTTGATCCGATAGCGCAGTGGCTTGAGCGTTTGTCATGATAGCTACAGCACAACAAATAGCCGGTATCGGGTTTACCTCGCAACGCACCCGTACCCGTATGGTTTGTCGACTGATGGATCGGGGCATTGAAAACGAAGATGTTCTGACGGTGCTCAATACAGTTCCCAGACACTTGTTCGTCGATGAAGCTATCGCTTCCCGTGCTTACGAAGACGTTGCCTTGCCTATTGGCGAAGGCCAGACAATTTCGCAACCCTATGCTGTTGCCAGAATGAGTGAAATTCTCATGCAAGATGGGCCGCTGGGTAAAGTACTCGAAGTTGGCACCGGTTCTGGTTATCAGGCTGCTGTTTTATCGCGGTTGGCTGATCAGGTATTTAGTGTAGAGCGAATTCAGAGCCTGCTCGACAAAGCACGTCTTAGGTTTCAGGCTTTGCAGTACAGAAACATTAGAACGCGTTATAGCGACGGCGGATGGGGATGGGAAAGTCATGGGCCCTATGACGGCATCATGGTAACCGCCGCACCGCGCAGCATTCCCAAGCCTTTGCTCCAACAATTAGCGGTAGGTGGCAGAATGATAATACCGGTGGGAGACCAGTCTAGCGAACAAAGTCTCACGATCATTACAAGGACCTCAGCGGGTTTTGCGTCGCGTGAAGAGAGTAATGTCAGTTTTGTTCCATTTCTTACTGGTAAGTCCTGAATAACCGTCTACACTAATTTACAGTGTAAGTTTATTGACGCCTTCGGCGCGTCTTAATAGAAACTCGGTTAACCGGACTACGTTGATGAAGCTATTGTTTCGAGTGAGTGCTTTGTGTGTATTGCCTCTGGCGTTGGCAGCTTGCCAATCCTCGCCTTTACAGGGTCTTCAGTCTGGTCTGAGTTCACTGGACGCCAATTTAAGTGGTAGCACCTATGTGGTGCGCGCTGGCGAAACGCTCGAAACCATCGCGTTTAGATACAACACTAGCGTGGATACACTGGCGCAGTTAAATCCTCAAGCCACACAAGGTGTTTACTCGGGAATGCATTTGGTGGTGCGTGAGCCAAAAAATCAAGCTACGGCTGCACGTACCAGAGTGGCGGTCGCTGAAACACCGGCCATAGCCCCGGTGCAACAGCCCAGTATTACAGGCAGAACATCGCCGACACAAATTAATCAAGCCATACCTCTACCCACGGCCTCTGGCGACGATTACCTGCTCAATTCGGAGCAGCCGTTGCGTGCAGTGCGTAACGAAAGGCAGGCTGGGCCTGCTTTCCCGCAGGTCGTGAGAGCGCCCGCAACAGGCTATGTGGAACAACCAGGGTATCCGGTTGAAGAAGTCATCGATGATGAAAATTTCAGGTTGCCAACAAATGCTGCGGGCGTGACAAGCGAGTTGGCAGCTATGGTGGACCGATGGAAGTGGCCTATGTCAGGCCAACTGGCGCGTGCCTATGACCCGCAACGCCCTAATGGTCGAGGTATAGAAATAGTCGGATTGCCAGGTCAACAAGTGTATGCGGCCAGAGATGGCGTAGTGGATCTTGTGGCTCGTTCACCCGACGGTGTAGGTAAGGTTGTCATAGTCAGGCACCCGGACAACTACCTCAGTGTGTACTCTAATGCACGAGATCTGTTTGTGGCGGTTCAGGACACTGTTCGTCAAGGTGATCCAATAGCTAGCCTCGGAGCAAACGTAAATGACGAGCCCTTGTTGCGATTTGAAATTAGCAAGGATGGTAAGTTGTTGAATCCAATGAATTTTTTAACTCCCTTGTAACGCAGTATTCTACGTAGCGTAGCTACTAACCTCTCTGTGAAGCGCCCCCAGGTAACACTAACTTGAAAAATAAATTGTTAAACTGTCAAATTGCATTAGCAAGTTGCGCTAAGTTCCTTTAATATCTACAAAAATTCCTGCAGAAACACGAGAGACAGCTCCTATGGCACAGCATTGGGGAAATTTTACGATGACCACCGACAACCGTGATGGTTGGAACAAGGGTGGCGTCGACTCTGCAAATAATGCCGAGGCGGACGACAACGAACCCAGGGAAAAAATCACCGCCAGCAAATTGAAAGATTTGTCGCGCAAGGAAATGGACGCAACTCGTCTGTATCTCAAGGAAATTGAGCATTCAGAACTTCTGACGGCGGATGAGGAGAAAATGTACACCCGAAAGGCTCAGGCTGGGTGTGAAAAATCTCGCGCTAGAATGATCGAGTGCAACCTTCGCTTGGTGGTGAAAATAGCCCGCCGTTACATGAATCGCGGTCTGGCACTGTTAGACCTCATAGAAGAGGGCAACCTCGGGCTTATACACTCAGTCGAAAAGTTCGACCCTGAGCGTGGGTTCCGATTCTCAACCTACGCCACTTGGTGGATCCGACAGACCATTGAACGCGGCTTAATGAACCAGACGCGCACCATTCGCTTGCCCATACATGTCGTTAAGGAAATGAACGTGTACATCAAGGCTGAGCGACGGCTACAACAGTCCCTGGATAGAGAGCCAACGGCTGAGGACATCGCTTTCGCAACGGAGCGTCCAGTAGAAGACGTCATCAAATTACTGGGGCTACGAGATCGCGTAACGTCAGTAGATGTTGCTATAGGTAAAGATGGCGAGCGTCCTTTGCTTGACATCATTCCTGACGAAAACAATGTCGACCCCTCCGTCGTATTGCAAGACGAGAGTGTGAACTCCAATATCAATAATTGGCTGGAAAAGCTCGAGTGCAAGCAGCGTGAAGTGCTTGTTAGACGCTTTGGTTTGGATGGGCACGAAAAGAGCACACTCGAAGAGGTTGGTCTGGAGTTGGGTGTTACCCGCGAACGTGTGCGCCAGATTCAGATGGAAGCTTTGAAGCGTCTACGACGCATTCTTGAAAGCAGTGGGTACACAGCAGACACCTTGTTCCTGGCTTGATTCGCAAGTGTCAGTCTCAAATTGCTTCATATAGTTGAGTACTGATATTTTTCGTTAAAATCTAAGCGGCTTGGGCGGGCATCCTTTAATGGGGATGCTTGCGTTCCAAACAGAAGCTTACCGGCTTTGCCCACATGAACAATGTTGAAGTGCTTGAAGTCGCTCTTTATCGTTGAGCCCATTAGGGTGTCGGAAGTCATGTCCAAGTGCACAACGGGCAAGCCTTCATTTGTCTCAACGCTTTCGCCCAATTCATAAGTGCCAGAGTTGTAAACTGAATTGTATGGCAATAAGCCCACTTGTTTGAGTGGCTCGCCAGAACAACCGCTGTTGGGCTCGAAGTACGCAAAGTATTGATCAAAACGATACTCGTCGAAAACAAAGGTTGTGCTGCGGCCTTCATTTGCGCAGTGAGTCCAGCTTCCGACTAACGTGCCTGCTATCGGATGGTCTTGAGCTAGGTTAGTATCAACGTACGCGTTGCTGCTTGCCACGGCATCGCAGGCAATAAAAGCAATGGATATACAGCTTGCAAATAGTACTCTGCATAGCTTCGATGTTGAATTGCCTTGGTTTAGTTCGTTTGATGAATTGGCCACAATACGTACTCCTGTTTTAATCTTTGTTCACTTGGTTGTGAATCTCATGCGAAGCAGGTTACCAATAACCATTCGATTCATACGTTAAGCGGAGCACAGTTTTTCAGCTTTAGCACAATGGCTGCTTATGATCTTAGAGTAAGTCTCATTTCTGGAATTTCTATTCCAACTAACTCGCCCACTCACAGGTTCAAGGACGGGCGCAAGAACGCAAACAAGCGCGCCTTGCAATAAGGGACTTGATTGTGCGAACTCAACCTTAAGTCAAGTACATAGCTTGCCCCGGCATTTACTGACGTTCGCCAATTCGAAAAACTGCAGCAAGTTGAACATAACGCACGTCAGTGTCGAAACTGATAACCTCAGCGCGCAAGCTCAAGCCTTTTTTACCCGCGTACTCCACACCAGCTCCAAATATTGCATGGTTGGTATTGTCTCTGCTGAATTGGACGCTGCTATCGCTTTCATCGTTATCCAAGTGCCCGAAACCTAGCCGCCCGTAAGCATTCAGGCCTTGTCGTTTAAAGCGTTTTCGATTCTTGCTCACATAGAACAGTCCACTCGCACCAAAGGTCCTGTAGCTGATGGAGCTACCATTGGAAAGGTCTGCATCGCCAAGTTCGGCAATGTGCACTTCAAGTGATAACCATCTGTTGGCGTCCCAGCCTACGGTCAACTGAGCCGCGGCTTCATTGTTGTCCTCTGCATCAACGGAACTCACCTCGCTAGAATCCGGCTCAAGCCTGCTGACCCCGACCCCGAATCCTGTGTAGAAGTGCTGCTTGAAGCCTGGTTGAACGTCCACACTTGGGTCGTTAACATTTACGGCTTCTGCGGATGGCACGGGCTCATCCGCTGCCATGGCTGGGTTTGTGATCGTACCCAGGGTAACTAAACTTAACGTCGCTGTTGCTAGCAAATATACTGTGTGTTTTGCACGTTGTCGAAGTGCCAGCATCAGAGCAGTAAAGCCTAGTAAAGGTAACAGGGGGTCTAATGGTTCTGTGCTGCTCACTGAACTACTGATTGAACAACCCGAGCCAGACAGCCCAGTGCGAATTCTTCCCGCGTTGCCAGTAAAACCAACGCCGGGTTCATTGATATCCGCAATACCATTGCCGTTGCTGTCGGGAAGCTCGCTTAGGTTAGGCGAGCCTGAGCCATTACTTTGAAAGTCAGAAAAACCATCGCCATCAGCATCTGGGTCACGTTCGTCAATAACGCCATCCCCATCACGAAAGTCTGCAATGCCATCGCTATCAGAGTCGATGGAGCCTTCCAGAATATCTGGAATGCCATCGTTGTCTGAGTCGCGGTCGAGAAAATCAGGTAGACCGTCGTTGTCGGTGTCGGTCTCATTACCGCCTTCAATAGTATTGCTGATGCCATCGTTGTCGGAGTCATCATCCAGATAATCAGGTGTGCCGTCACCATCAGCATCGCCATCAGCTTCTTCTGAATCATCAATGCCGTCGTTATCTGAATCGGTGTCAAGGTAGTTTGGTGTGTTATCAGAGTCTGTGTCAGCGCCACTCTCGTCACTGTCTGAAATACCATCGCCATCAGAATCGGTGTCCACGTAGTTGGGTACTGTGTCGTTATCGGCATCGTCGTTGCCTTCAACACTGTCGCTAATGCCGTCGTTATCAGAGTCTGAATCAAGATGGTTGTTGATACCATCGCCGTCTGTGTCGGTTGGCTCTAGTGCATCGTCAAAGCCGTTGCCATTATTATCAAAGCCACCAGTTTGATCGGCATCAAAAACATCATCAATGCCATCTGAGTCGGTATCAACTCCAGATGCATCTGGCATGGTGGTGTCCTCTTCACTATCGAGGATGCCATCGCCGTCGGAGTCTGTATCTAAGTAGTCAGGAATAGTGTCGCCATCGGTGTCGCCAGTACCTTCAAAAATATCGGGAATGGAATCGCCATCGCTATCGGTATCTTCTTTATCACTTAAACCGTCACTGTCAGAATCTGCATCGCCCTCTACCAGATCACATACTCTGTCGTTATCTTGATCGCCAATAGCACAGGCAGTTAATGAGTCTGAGTTGTACGCAATGAACGGTGGGTCTGCGGCAGGGGGGAGATTCACTTCCAAACGAACAGCGCTGCTTAGCTGTGTAGCGTCAATACCAAAGTCTGCCAGACTTAGAGTAAAGCCCTGCACGCTTATGATTTGATTTGCATGCACATTTTGGAAGGGGCTAGTTGTCCTAAAGCGATCATTGCTGACTGTAGCTATGCTTGGGTGGCTATTTTCAGCACTGCTGGCAGTAATCCCGATTTGTTCGTCTGCTGAATTGAATAGTTTAAATTCAACGGCTGAGGCTGATGGAGCTGCGTTGTTGTAGTACATGAACTCTGGTACATCGTCGTCTAAAGCATTTATATTGATGTTGCTTAAATTGAAATTAGTTGTTGAGGCAACATTGTTGCCAAATGTAGAGAACCCAAGCCCATTGGTACCGTCAGTCAGGTAAGCGGTAATATCTCGGTTCTCTATTGGGAAAAGGAGGTCAGTTCCATCGGAGGCATTACCGTCGTCTAAAGAGCCTTGACCTACTAAAGCTGAGGTGAATTCAAAAGGTACGAGCGCCTTGAACGTTGCTGAAGTAAACGTGATGTCGTTTTCTGTAAGCCGTTGATCGTTGACGCCGGTACTGAAGGTGGTTCCATTTTGCTGGAAGCCCAGTAAATTGTTTGCCGAGTCAAGCTCTATCGGTGAGACGTTGCCTTCATACGATTCGTAGAAGCCACCAAAGTCAGTAAGTACTCCTGTTATCGACTCTTCGGCGTACACACTGTTCGCCATTGCACTAAGTGCTACGGTGACAAGTGTTGTTGTAATCTTAGGAGCGTAAGGCAAAAGGCTCCTTCCTGATATCAACGTTGGATTTATCGGCATAAATTAATTTCTCAGAAAATATTAGGTGCTTTTCCTTTTTTACCAGCTTAAAGAAAACCAAGAATTGCTGAGATAGCAACTACCTGTCCATATCTGAGATATTAATAATACAACTATGGCACTTTTCTAAAGTAAATCGTAAGTGATTGTATTTTATGAGAATGACAAGCTTCGCATGTACGTACGTAGCTTACTTGAAATGAGTGAAATCACGCTCGCATCTACGTACGTAGTTTACGTGTAATGAGTGGGATCACATCGAATTCGCGAGTAGTTTGACAGTTGTAGCCAATCTTTGCTAGCTGATGCGTGCTTGCAGATCATCGCCAACAAAAAGCTGAATAGGTGAGTTTTGAGTGCCTCAATAGAGTCTATTTTTAAGGCTAATAACAAGCTATTGACCGCTGGCTAGAACAGCAGCTAGAACAGCAGCCAGAACGAAGGGTGTGGTTCTAGCAATTTTCAAAGTATCAGCCATCGCTATCAATCTGTATCAGCGCTGCAGCCACTGGTCTAAATTCGCTAACAAGCACACTGTAAGTACGACAGGCTGCTCGCGTGTTCATCACTTCCAATGCGATGCCACGCTTTCGCAACTCAGCCATTAGAGCAAAATCTGGAAAGACGTGTTCGGAGCCGGTGCCCAACAGGACGATTTCGGGAGATTCTGACTCTTTGCCATCGAAGAGTGGCTCGAAATGCGCCATCGATAGCTCATTCAGTGCACCGCTAAACCAGTTCTCAATCACGCGGCTCTTTGTGATCAGCAGGTTAGTTTGGTAATCCTGGCCGTTGACGCTCAACACACCATTTCCATAATTACTGATCAGCTTTTGATCAGAAGACTCAAGTTGCATTTTCATAGCGCTATAATAGCCAGCTTTGTAGTGATTCGTTACTACCTAGCTACATTTTGCCGCAAATGATTATGAAACACACATTAAGGATTCCACTATGAAACCAATCAAGATCGGTCTGCTGGGTCTTGGTACTGTAGGCCAAGGTGTTGCGAACATACTAACTCGCAACGCTGCTGAAATTGAACGCAGAACCGGCCGGCCTGTGCAGGTTGTTAGTGCTGCAGTGCGCAATCAGGGTAAGGCTGAGGCATTGCAACTTGGCTTGCAAGTGACTACCGATGCTGCTTCGGTGGTTAACGATCCTCAGATCGACATTATTTGCGAAGCGATTGGCGGTGATGACCCCACGCTTGGCCTTATCGAACAAGCCCTGTCAAATGGCAAACACGTAATCACCGCTAACAAGGCGCTGGTTGCCGTGCATGGCAACTCGCTATTGAAGCTTGCTCGCGAAAACAATGTGGTTTTAGCTTTTGAGTCGTCGGTGGCGGGCGGAATTCCAATCATTAAAGCGCTGCGTGAGGGTCTTGCCGCCAATCAGATCGAATGGATTGCTGGAATTATCAACGGCACAGGTAACTTTATTTTGTCTGAGATGGCTGAAAAGGGCAGAGATTTTGCCGATGTGCTGCAAGAAGCCCAAGAACTCGGTTACGCGGAGGCTGATCCAACCTTTGACGTTGAAGGCATTGATGCGGCTCATAAGCTCACTATCATGGCATCTATCGCGTTTGGTATGCCGTTGCAATTCGATGCGGTGTACACAGAGGGCATCAGTGGTGTCACTCGTGAAGATGTCGGTTTTGCAGAAGAGCTCGGGTACCGAATTAAACATCTCGGTGTTGCACGCAAACGCAGCGATGGCATTGAAATGCGTGTGCACCCAACACTTATTCCTGAAAAACGACTGTTAGCTAACGTCAATGGTGTGATGAACGCCGTACTGGTTAGTGGCGATGCTGTTGGGCCGACCTTGTACTACGGCCCAGGTGCTGGCTCTGAACCCACCGGATCCTCGCTGGTTGCTGACATCATTGATGTGGTGCGAGCATTCGACGCAAAGCCTGCCCATCGCGTGCCAGCGCTTGGATTCCAGCATGATGCTTTGAATAACTACACCATGCTCGATACTTCTAACTATCAGTCAGCGTATTACCTGCGGCTGCAAGTACTTGATCAGCCGGGTGTGATGGCCAATGTGACGAGTATTTTTGGCGAATTGGGCATCAGCATTGAAGCTATCTTGCAGAAAGAACCTGAAGCGGGTCATGACACGGCGTCTGATGCTGTAGAGGTCCCTATTATCTTGCTCACAAGGCGCGTACGGGAAGGGCTAATTGAGCAGGCGATTGAGCGAGTGCAGGCTTTAGAGAGTCTTGTACAGCCGGTGGTGCGCCTGCGAGTCGAATCTTTATCCTGAATATTTTCGCTGTAGGAGCACGCAGCCGTTTCTATTGATGGGCGTGGAGCTTGGTAAGGCTCCCGTTCATCTTAGCTAGCTGCAGGCTGGATCCAATTATCAGCTGGTTCCTGATACGCGTCGTCGAAGTTGCCATACTGATTCAGTAGTTCGATGTAACTCTCTCGACTGACGGTAGTGGCACCCATGCTGTCCAGATGTTCTGTTTGCAACTGGCAATCAATGAGCTCGTATTTGCCGCACTGCGCCAGATGCGCAAGCGCCACTTTGGAGGCGTCACGTTCTAGGGAGAACATCGATTCGCCGACGAACACCTTGCCCATTTCAATACCGTACAGTCCGCCAACCAGTCTGTGGCCTTTCCAGACTTCCAGCGAGCGCGCAATGCCCATCTCATTCAGTGTGCAATAAGCCTCCAGCATCTCGTCAGTAACCCAAGTGCCCGTGCTGCCTTTGCGAGGCGCACCACATTGTTTCATCACTTCCCGGTAGGCCAGGTTTTCAGTGACTTCAAATTGGCCACTGCGAATAGTTTTACCCAGACTACGCGTGACGCGCAGTTCTGCTGGCCAAATGATGCATCGTGGGTCTGGAGACCACCACAAGACAGGCTCTCCCGCCTCGTACCAAGGAAAAATTCCGGCTCTGTATGCTGCCCGCAGCCGCCTAGGTCGGAGGTTTCCACCGGCCATAAGCAAGCCATTGGGCTCGCTCAGTGCTGTGCTCACCGATGGGAAGGGCGTCAAGTTGTCATCGGGCGCCACGAACGGAATAGGCATTATGAGTCGCTAGTTTACTTCTCGTGACTGAAAGGTAACAAATCCGAGAGCCCAATGCACCTTTGTTCTACATGAGATGTCTCTTGTAATAAGAAATTTGCTATAGCGTCACGAAACTGTGGGTGGCGAATGTAGTGGGCAGAGCGCGTAATGGTAGGTTCAAATCCGCGCGTTATCTTGTGTTCTCCTTGAGCACCGGGTTCAAAATTTGTGATGTGGTTGGCAATACAGAACTCAATCCCTTGATAGTAGCAGGCTTCGAAATGCAGACAGTGGTGCTCAGCTCTGCAGCCCCAGAAACGTCCGTAGAGTGTATTTGCCCCGATAAACATGATTGAGCAGGCCACTGGCCAGTCAGAATTTTCATCGCTGGGGTCGTAGGCGAAGACGATGAGTACCTGATCGCCCATTAATCGGCCGATGGTTTCGAAGAATTTCAAGGTTAATGAGGGGTTGCCCCACTTGCGATCGAACGTGGAGCAATAAAATTCATGCACCCAAGCCCACTCTTCAACGCTCAAGGAGCTGCCTCTGCGTTGTTCTAGTCGGAGCTGGGCATCGCTCACATAACGTCGCTCACGACGGATAGTTTTACGGCGTTTGGCGGTGCAACGAGCCAGAAAGTCGTCAAAATCGGCGTAATCGCGGTTGTGCCAATGATATTGGCAGTCAAGGCGGGCCAGATGATCAGTGGCGGGCTGAGCGCGATTGATCTCTTCTAATTCTGCGTCCGCGTCTGAATTCGTGTCGACATCTGTATCTTCTTCGTCTGTGTCGGCCCGATCAGCACGCTTGGCTTTCACTGCCGGCGCATTGGCGCATAAAACACGGCTTTCGTCTTCAGTGACAAAAAGGAAATGTGCGCCAGAAAATTCTTGGCTATCGGCGTATTGCCGAATGGCTGTGGCTAATAATTCAACAGTGGCCTTGAAGGGTTGGTCGGCTCGGCTTAGAAGTCGCCTCCCGGTTACTGGCGTGAAAGGAATGCTGGACACCAGCTTAGGGTAATAGTCCATTTGGTGTCGTTCGTAGGCTTCTGCCCAGGACCAGTCAAAAACGAATTCACCACGAGAATTCGTTTTAATGTAGGTCGGAGCCGCGCCCACAAGCTCTTTAGTCTTGTCTGGGTTTATCTGCCACAGCAAAAAGTAGCGAGGATACCAACCCGTGTAGTCACCTAGACATCCACACACATCAAGTGTGTGCAGAAATTCGTGGCGCAGAAACGGGTTGCCATCGTCGTTAAGGCCATTCCAGCTGGTCGCGGACACCTCCGACAGGCTATCGGTGACTTCAATTTGCAGCTCAACATTCATGGCGATTCTTACGACAGGCAAGCCAGAACGGCCTGCCTGTTTACACGTTCATTCACAAATAAACGATTGTCTGGCAATTCATTGATTCTCAAGCTGATTTACTCGCCTTCTAGGTAGCGTTCCGAGTCCAATGCTGCCATGCAACCTGTGCCTGCAGAGGTGATAGCTTGGCGGTAGACATGATCCATGACGTCACCGCAAGCAAAAACACCTTTTACATTTGTTGCTGTAGCGTTCCCGTCAGCGCCTCCGTGAACGCGGATATAGCCATTTGCCATGTCGAGTTGACCATCAAACAGTGCGGTATTGGGTTTGTGTCCGATGGCAATAAAGACACCCATAAGATCTATGTCTTCAGTGACACCGCTTTCTACGCTTTTGATGCGCATGCCGGTGACTCCGGATTGATCGCCAAGCACCTCATCGAGTGTGTGGTTCCAAGCGATTCTAACGTTGCCGTTGGCTTCTTTGGCGAAAAGGCGGTCTTGAAGGATTTTTTCTGCACGCAGTTTGTCGCGGCGATGCACCAGAATGACTTCTTCGCAGATATTTGACAAATACAAGGCCTCTTCAACCGCTGTATTGCCACCACCGATAACGGCGACTTTTTTCTGTTTATAGAAAAAACCGTCACAGGTAGCACACGCTGACACGCCGCGTCCTTTGAAAGCCTCTTCTGATGGGAGTCCTAGGTACATGGCACTAGCTCCGGTTGCGATGATCAGGCTGTCACAGGTGTATTGCCCGTTTCCTCCTGTAAGGCGCAGTGGGCGTGAGGAGAAGTCCACTTCACTGATGTGGTCACTAATAATGTCAGTTTCAAAGCGTTCTGCGTGTTGTTTGAAGCGTTCCATGAGCTCTGGCCCTTGAACGCCCATGGCGTCTGCAGGCCAGTTGTCCACATCTGTGGTGGTCGTTAGCTGGCCGCCTGGTTCCATGCCTGCTACCAGCACGGGGTTTAAATTGGCTCTGGCAGCGTATACGGCGGCGGTGTAGCCCGCTGGGCCTGAACCAAGAATAAGCAATTTGCAATGGCGTGTATCTGACATATGTGGGTCCGTGGATGTGAGTGTGTTGATGCCGTAAGCTGCGGGAATTTTACATCCAAAAAGACGTGCCTGCGAGCGGCTATACTTCGCGTCTCTGCTACACTTTTAGTTCGTCCAAGTCATACGCTGTATCAATTCTACCCGGGACAGTTTTTTGCCTCAAGCCACCAAAAAGCGTGCAGCGACAGCGCGTCGTAAAAAAGCACCAGTTGCGCGTAAAGCCACCGCAGCCAACAACAGCTCGAGTCGGGTCGCCAGTAGACGCGCCAAGGCGAGCAAGCGTGCGCCTGCTGCTGTGAAAAATTCTTTGAGCGCCCGTGAACAGGCTGCTGCAAATCTGGTACGAACCGCATCTTTGGGCCACATGGCCAGATTGTTTCGCGAAGTGGCTGGCATTATTTTATTGTTTGGTGCCTTGATTGCCGTTCTGTCTCTGCTCAGTTTCAACCCAAACGATCCCGGTTGGTCACAAACGGGTGGGGGTAGTGATGTACAAAACAGCATGGGGCGTGTTGGTGCCTGGTTCGCTGATGTCAGCATGTACCTGTTCGGATTTATGGCGTACCTGATACCGATGGTGCTGGGTGTTGCAGGTTGGCTCTTGTTTCGAAACCATCGCCGTTCTACCGATGCTTACCGTCCTTTCGTGTTTGTGCGTTTCATCGGCGTAGCTCTGATGCTCATCAGTGCCAGTGCCTTAGCTGATTTGCATTTTGGTGTGCCTGAGGGTGCGTTGCCTAACGGGTCGTTTGGTGGGGGAGTGATGGGGACGGCGGTTGCGTGGCGTCTTGTGCCGTTTTTGCAACATCTTGGCACCACGTTGACTTTGCTGGCGTTGTTTTTCAGCAGCATGACGCTGGCTTTTGGAACCTCTTGGCTACAGTTAATCGAATGGATAGGTGGGGCAGTGGTGCGAGTTATTGATGGCATCAAAAGGCGCTTCGCAGCACTAACAGAGGCCCATGATGAACACAGCCGAATGCTGGCTGCTGATCGGGAGCGTAAGGCGCACCTGAAGGCAAAGACCTTAGAGGCTACTCGGCCTTTCACGCGGAAGCCGGCTAATAAAGCCACAGCGCGGAACGCGAAAAAGAAATCGCTGGCAGCTGATCCCTTGCTGGATATTGAAGCTGAGACTGAGGCTGTAGATGACGCCACTTTAGACCTACCTGGTATGGGTGCAGCGCTTGCCATGGCACGTGAAAAGGCATTAGACAAAGCCAGATTGCCGCAGGAGCTGGTGGGTAAGGCGGCGACCAAAGTGAGCAAGGTCGCCCGAGGCGTTGACAAGCTTGACGTGCTGGGTGAGTCGGTTGGCGATGCTGATGCCTTACTGGACAACGAATTCGATCAAACGGTTCAGATCGATCGCGAGACATTAGACGCTCTGCAATCGATTCATAAGCCGCTCGAAGTGAAAGATGAAAAGCTCGCTGGCAAAAGCCTTGCTAAACAGGCCGCCCAAAAAACAGATAGTGACAAGATTGAGCATGAGGTCATCCTGCCCACTATTGATCCAACGGCTCCTAAAAAGAAAATCGCCATCAAGCCTCGTGTTGCAGATCAGAAGCAAGCCAAGCTCTACCTGGATGTTCCCGATTCTGATCTACCGCCTTTGTCCTTGTTAGATACACCAGCACCGCAGCGGCCCGGCTTCTCTGAAGCTGATCTTGAAGCCTTGTCTCGATTGCTGGAAGAAAAACTGGCAGAGTTCAGAATTCAGGTAGAGGTTGTTGCTGTGCATCCTGGTCCTGTCATTACCCGATTCGAGATGGAACTGGCTCCGGGCATCAAAGCGAGTCGCATTACCGGGCTTTCTCAAGATATTGCGCGTTCCATGTCGCTAACCAGTGTTCGTGTCGTTGAAGTTATTGCGGGTAAGTCGACCATTGGTATTGAGGTGCCAAACGATCATCGCGAAATTGTTCAGCTCACAGAGATGCTGCAATCAGATCAGTACCTTGAAAAGCAATCGCCCCTAACGTTGGCTCTGGGTAAGGACATCAGTGGAACATCGGTCACTGCTGATTTGGGTCGAATGCCGCATCTACTGGTGGCTGGTACAACGGGCTCTGGTAAATCTGTCGCCGTCAACTCCATGTTAATCAGTCTTTTATACAAGGCGACGGCCAAGGATGTTCGCTTGATCCTTATTGACCCGAAAATGCTTGAGCTCAATGTCTACGACGGCATTCCTCATTTGCTCACGCCGGTGGTCACTGATATGAAGGAGGCTGCAAATGCGTTGCGCTGGTGTGTAGGTGAGATGGAAAGGCGCTACACGGTTATGGCTGCGTTGAAAGTACGCAACATTGCTGGTTACAACAAAAAAGTGAATGAGGCTATCGAGAAAGGCACGCCTCTTGTCGATCCTTTATGGGAAGCAGAACTATCACTGAACCCATCAGGACCGCCGCCTACGCTCGAACCCATGCCGTTCATTGTGGTTGTGGTGGATGAGTTCGCAGACATGATGATGCAGGTGGGCAAAAAGGCAGAAGAGCTCATAGCGCGAATTGCGCAAAAAGCGCGCGCCGCTGGTATTCATCTTATTCTGGCTACACAGCGCCCATCGGTCGACGTCATCACCGGTTTGATCAAAGCCAATGTGCCAACGCGTATCGCTTTTCAGGTGTCCTCAAAGATCGACTCACGCACCATCCTCGATCAGGGTGGTGCCGAATCATTGCTCGGTAACGGCGACATGTTGTATTTGCCGCCGGGTACAGCGCTGCCCGTGCGAGTTCATGGCGCTTTCGTCGATGACCATGAAGTGCAAAACGTTATCGCGCACATTAAGGAGACTGGAGAGCCTAATTACATTGATGAAATTCTGCAGGAGAGTCAGGTCGCAATTCCAGGTATCTCAGGTGGTGAGTCCGAAGGTGGTGGTGGCGAGTCAGATGCGTTGTACGACCAAGCTGTGGGCATTGTGCTTGAATCACGCAAGGCGTCAATTTCCTACGTGCAGCGACGCTTGAAGATCGGTTATAACCGCGCAGCACGTATGATTGAAGAGATGGAAGCTGCAGGCGTTGTCAGTACGGTACAAGGTAGTGGCACCCGAGAAGTTCTGGCACCACCACCTGGATAAAATGAAAATGATGACTCCGTGTTTTGTTTACCGCTCTGGAATAGCACTTCTGGCTTGTTTAGTGCTTTGCGGTTCGTTGCTCTTTGGTTCTGCACGTGCGGATGAAGCGGCCGTTGCCACGCTTGAGCAATTCATTCAATCGTTGGAGACTTTTGAAGCCACTTTTGAGCAAACGCTCTATAGCGAGAACGGGGAAGAACTCAAGTCTTCTACCGGCAGTATTCAGCTTAAGCGTCCTGCACGTTTTGTCTGGATATACGACGCCCCAGAGCCACAGCGAATTGTTGCAGATGGGCAGCGTGTCTGGCTGTACGATCCTGATCTTGAACAAGTCACGGTCAACGAGATTGACAACCGGATCAACGGCACACCGTTGCAGATCCTAATGAATGCTGACCCTTTATCGGAGGGTTTTAAGGTTGAATCCTTGGGCGAGTCAGACAATATCGAGTGGTTTTCATTAACGCCGCTTACCGAAGCCTCGGATTTTGAGCAGGTGTTCATCGGCCTGCAGGGTGATGCGCTGGCTGCTATGGAATTACGCGACAGCTTTGGCCAAGCTACACAGATAGTTCTGGACAATTTCACTACAGAAATTGAGTTAGACGATGCTTTGTTTGAATTTGTTGTGCCTGAGGGTGTGGATGTCATAGGCCTGGATGAATAGTTCGCTCGAACTGTTCGGTGCTGATGATTCGGTTAGGCCGCTAGCTGATAGGTTGAGGCCCAAGTGCCTTGACGAATTCGTTGGGCAGGCTCATTTGCTGGGTCCCGACAGCACATTGCGTCAGGCGATTGAACGTAATCGTTTGCACTCAATGATTTTCTGGGGGCCGCCTGGCACCGGTAAAACTACGTTGGCCCGCATGATTGCTCATCGCTGTGATGCCCATTTTATGAGTATTTCCGCTGTATTGGCAGGGGTTAAAGATATTCGCGAAAAAGTGGCCGAGGCGCGTGAACGCCTCAATGGCAATGGGCAACGAAGCGTTTTATTCGTAGATGAAGTACATCGGTTTAATAAATCTCAACAAGATGCGTTTTTACCGCATATAGAAGATGGCACCTTGTTCTTTGTTGGAGCCACGACTGAAAATCCGTCATTCGAGCTCAACAATGCCTTGCTGTCCAGAGTGCGGGTTTACGTGCTCAAACACCTTGAAAAAACAGATTTACGGCAAGTAATAGATAGAGCATTGCAAGATAGTGAGCACGGACTTGGGCAACGATCGTTGAAAATGCATGAGGAATACAGAGATCTACTGGCGGCCACAGCTGATGGTGATGCAAGGCATGCGTTAGTGTTGCTTGAGCTTGCATCTGATTGTGCTCGCCAAGAAGGGGATCATCACGTCATTGATGAGGCCGTTATCAAGGAAGTTACGCGAGATAGCTTTCGCCAGTTCGATAAGGGCGGGGATCATTTCTACGATCAGATTTCGGCCTTGCACAAGAGTATGCGTGGCTCTGATCCCGACGCTGCCCTTTACTGGTTCTGTCGCATGCTCGATGGTGGCTGTGACCCTCTTTATATCGCTCGCCGTGTTTTACGTTTTGCGTCGGAGGATATTGGCAATGCTGATCCCCGGGCAGCACAATACGCTTTGTACGCCTGGGATACTTATCAGCGTTTGGGCAGTCCTGAAGGCGATTTGGCCATCGCACATGCCATCGTGTTTATGAGTTGTGCGCCGAAGAGTAACGCGGTGTACGTGGCGTTTAAAGAAGCGATGAAGTTTGTACGCGAGCAAGGCAATCAGCCTGTGCCCGTGAGCTTACGCAACGCGCCCACCAAGCTTATGAAGGAGTTAGGACACGGTGAGGGCTATCGTTACGCGCACGATGAAGTGGACGGGTTTGCAGCAGGTGCTCATTATTTCCCCGATACTCTGCCTGCACAACAGTTTTACGAGCCACAAGCAAAGGGTCTGGAAATTAAAATCGGTGAGCGCTTGGCTGAACTTCGTAAACGTAATTTGCATTCTTCTAACAATGAGAACGGATAAGAACAATGATTGAATTCGCTCTGGCTGACTGGGACAATCGTGACGACCGCGTCGCGGTGGTGCAACTACTGCAAGCCTATGCCATGCACCCTATGGGTGGTGCTGAACCATTGAACGATTATGCGTCTTTGAATTTACCAGATGCAATGGCTGCTATGCCGGGTGCATTCTCAGTTATCGGTTGGCAAATCGAGGATGATGGGGATCGGCGGCCAGTGGCACTAGCGAACTGTTTCACAGCAATGTCTACATTTGCTTGTCAGCCACTAATCAATATTCATGACCTGTACGTTGCTGACGTTGCCAGAGGTACTGGCGCCGGACAGGGGATACTGAATTTTGTTGAAAGCGAGGCCGGTAAACGCAAGTGTTGCAAAATCACGTTAGAGGTACTCACTGGCAACGACGTAGCACTTAGTGCCTATGAACGCTTTGGCTTTGAAAAATACACAATGAATGATACATCCGGGCACGCTCTTTTTATGCACAAGAAAATTGCTGAGCCTACATGAATCAATTCAGTTCTTAAGGACAGTTTATCAATGAAAAATTTTATTACTGAACTTCAATGGCGTGGCATGGTTCACGATGCTATGCCGGGCACAGAAGAGCATCTCATGGAGCAGATGCGCTGTGCTTATATTGGATTTGATCCAACGGCAGATTCGCTGCATATCGGTAATCTGGTCCCCATCATGTTGCTGGCACATTTTCAACGGGCAGGGCACAAGCCTTACGCCTTAGTGGGTGGTGCAACTGGCATGATTGGCGATCCATCAGGCAAGTCTGATGAACGTAATTTGCTGGATGAGCCTACGCTCAGGCATAACCAGGAAGCGGTAAAAAAACAGCTAGGTCAGTTTCTGGATTTTTCTGGAAACACCGACAATTCTGCTGTACTTGTGAACAATTACGACTGGATGAAAGGCATTGGCTTTCTTGAATTCATTCGGGATGTGGGTAAGCACATCACCGTCAACTACATGATGGCCAAAGATTCTGTTAAAAACCGTATTGCTTCTGGAACTGAAGATGCAGGAGGCATGAGCTTTACCGAATTCACCTACCAACTAGTGCAAGGTTACGATTTTTTGCATCTGTATAAAAACAACAATTGCACATTGCAGATGGGTGGTAGTGATCAATGGGGAAACATTACCACTGGCACCGAACTGGTAAGAAGAATTGGGCACGGAAAGGCGTACGCTGTGACGTGTCCGCTCATTACCAAATCTGATGGCACAAAGTTTGGCAAATCTGAAGGCGGTAACGTCTGGCTAGATCCGGCGCGTACTTCACCTTACAAGTTTTACCAGTATTGGCTTAACTCTAGCGATGAAGACAGTGAGCGGTACATTAAAATCTTTACCTTTCTTGATCAAGCCAAAATTGAAGCGCTTATTGCCGAACATCGTGAGGCTCCGCATCAGCGACTTCTACAAAAAACACTGGCTTCGGAAATCACCACCATGGTGCACTCAAAAGCTGAACTTGATAAAGCTATTGCGGCCAGCTCTATCCTGTTCGGGCAGGCAACCACGGAGGACCTGAAGAATCTGGATACGCAAACTTTTCTTGATGTGTTTGACGGGGTGCCTCAGGCAAGTGTTGCACGCGCAGTCGTTGAAGCGCAGCTGGGTATTATTGAAGCTTTGTCATCAGAGACTGGATTTCTGAAATCAAACAGTGAGGCGCGACGTGCTCTCAAAGAAAATTCGATATCAGTAAATAAGGAAAAAGTGGGTGAGCAAAAACAGCTTGGCACTGACGATCTTATTAACGATCGGTTTGTACTTTTGCAGCGTGGTAAGAAAAATTACTACGTGTTGATTGTGGAGTGATGTTGGGCTAAAGCCCATTGAACATGCTCCTTCACTAAGGCAGATCCGTGGTTCACTCGATTGTTCAGGGAACACAGAACCTCGGCGTTAGTGGGGGCATTACCCAGCGCAACCGCAATATTGCGTAGCCAACATTCGTAACCTATACGATAAATGGGTGAGCCTGCCATTCGGGATGTGAATTCTTCTTCACTCCAGCCAAATAACTCCACCAGAGTACTGCTGTCCAGGGAGTGTCTTACAGAGAAGTCTGTTTCTACAGTGGGGCTACTGAATTTGTTGAATGGACATACCAACTGGCAATCATCACAACCATAAATACGGTTGCCCATTGCTTTGCGGAATTCCACAGGGATACTGTCTTTCAATTCGATAGTCAAATATGAAATACAGCGTCGTGCATCCACTCTATAGGGCGCTACGATTGCGTTGGTTGGGCAAGCCTGAATGCACGCACT
>JALZUD010000038.1 GCA_023301725.1 Granulosicoccus sp.
AAATTAATTTTCGGGCAATCCAATGCCAGTAGTCGATGCTCTATCGATTCCATGAGTGCGCGGCCCAAGCCTCGTTGTTGATGAGCTGGAGAGACAGCCAAATAGTTGATCCAGCCGCGATGACCTTCATAACCCCCCATTACAGTACCCACTAATTCACCGTTAATGGTCGCAACCAGAAAGAGATTGTCTTTCAATGTTGTTTTTCTGAGAATATCCTTATGGGGATTGTTCCACGGGCGAGTGAGCTCACAGGCCTGCCAAAGCGCAACCACATCGTTGGTATCAAGTTCGGTAAATGTTCGAATGGTAGTTTCCATGGAAAACGGGTAACTCGCGCTAAGGTAGGTAACTGAGTGAGGCATCGAAGGCGGTTTCTTGCGTTTGATAGCCAGATAAGATGCAGGGTATTACACTACATAGTATAGCGATTCTATTGAGTAAGCCCTATGGTTGACAAACCCAGTCCAGAACACACTTTAGCTGCACTAAAGGAGGGCATGCAAAGTGTTTTTCTAGCAACGCTTGGCAGTGACGGTTACCCACATTCGGGTTACACACCGTTCGTTTTCGATGGTGTTGACATCATCATATTCGTGAGCCAGCTATCGCTCCACACTCGAGATTTACTGGCCAATGGCAAGGTGTCAGCAATGCTGATATCCGATGAGGCAGTTTCACAACAGATTTTTGCGCGGACACGAGTGCGTTACCAGTGTGATGCGCAGGTAGTACAAAGAGATGATCCTTCATACGGTGGTTTGCTAGATGCCCTACAAGGGCGCCATGGAAAATTGCTCAGTGTGCTGCGAGGGTTACCTGATTTTGTTCTATTTCGCCTAAAACCCGTTGAAGGGCTTCTGGTTTTGGGATTTGGCCAGGCGTATCACCTGCGAGGCAGCGATTTCGAAGAGTTTGAACTAGCCACCTCGGCTTGAGGACTGGATAACACAAACGCGGACTAGATCAAATTTGCTATCCGTTTTGTGACGTGTTCAAGGTTCGCTGGGGTGCAGCCGCTAAGTAGATATGAAACCGAGTGTGAGTGCTCCTGCCACGATGTTCAATCCAGCTTTAGCTATGAATTCTGAAGATCAATCATCGAGTCTGCGTAAGCAATCCGCACAATTGCTCATAGCGTATATCGCTGCGCTTGCTGGAATAGCTGTGTGGCTGCATGTGCTAATAACGATTGTCTCGAAAGCTCTCGGACAAGGTGGCTCGCTATGGGAGCCGTCAGCCTCGGCCGTGGCAGTAATCGGTCTTGTCTGGTTTACGATGATCGCTGGCAGTATTTTCAGATGGGCGGACGTTAGAGCAGGAGGTGCGGTTCTGGCAGAGCGCTATGGTGCAACACCCATCTCCAACAACGCTAAGAATGAAAAAGAGCAGCGGCTGGTGAATGTAGTGGCTGCTGTGTCTATCAGCTCGGCGCGACCTCAACCTGATATTTATGTGTTACTCAATGAGAGCTGTGCCAATGCGTTTGTTTTGGGCCAAACCTCTAAGTTAGTGATAGTTGTGACTAAAGGGGCGCTCGAGTGCTTGAATCGTGACCAACTGCATGCGGTTGTTGCTCACAGGTTTGGTCAGATCAGTAATGGTGATTCACCCTTCAATATGCGCCTTGTGATTGCTTTAAGTGGATTACTGTCCATCAACAAGATGGGACACATGTTACGTGCTAACGGCGAAAATCGATTGAATAAACCGAGCACGATTATCGGTTACATGCTTTGTGTATTTGGCAGTTTGGGTGTGTTGTCTGGCCGTGCTATCACTGCGCTGTTTGCTCGTAAGCGAGTGCTCCTTGCGGACGCTGCTGCGCTACACCTCACAGGTAACCCCTTTGCATTAGCTAGCGCGCTGGATATGCTTCGAGAGCAGGGTGGCAACAACAAGATTAAGGGTATTCATACGCATGAACTGGCGCATCTATGTTTCCACACACACACTGCATTGCCTGGGCTACGAATCATATTTGGCACTCACCCGGACATCAACGCGCGCATACAAACTATCGATCCGAAGTTTAGTGAAAAAAAGTCTAGTCAAGCGGCTGCCTTGACCGAGGCTAGCTACGCGGCCGTTGTTACGCATATGCCCATGCTGGCGTCTAATGAAGATGTAAATTCAAAAAGTGATGTAGAGCATGTGCGGGGTGCGCCTCTTCCTCTGAAGGCTCCTAAGTTGTCGGACAGAATAGTCTTGTTGCTGGCTGATGATGCCAGTTGTTTGGCTGCGCTCTTTGCTCTGTTCGTACACAACAATGAACAACAGAAGAGAGAATATCTTGCAGCTCTGGCTTTCAGCTTTGGTAAGCCCTTTGTCGAACTCGTTAAGAAGGCAGTAAAGCAGCTTCCTGATGAACTTGCTAACGATCAATTTTGTCTTATCGTGCATGTTTCAAAAAATATCAATCTTAAGATGAGTTTGAAACAACGGCAGCAAATTGCACTTAAGCTAGAAAATCTGCTGAGAGTAAACGGTGATTACCGCCTCATGGATTACGTGCGTTTGCAATTGGTTCGACGTTCCTTAGGTTTGGGTTTTCCAGTGGTAGAAAAAATTGCTGACAGTGAAAACTCTATTGCCAGTGCCCGGAAGGTAAAGCGATTTGACGCTATGGGGCAAGAATTTGCACTGCTGCTTTCGCTTATGGTGGAATCTTCAGGAGTGCCTGAGCAGGCATTAGATGCTCAGTTCCAGCGCGTGCTGAAATGTTATACACGTGATAATTATGTACGACGTTCAGCTAACGAAGCAGGCATCGTGCAAGAGCTGGAAACCGCCTTCCAGACGTTATATGTACAACCCAAAGAGATACGCCATGCCTTTGTACAGCACTGTATAGAGATTATGCGTCACGACGGAAGAATAGCGGTGTCTGAGCGAGGCCTGCTTGATCTATTTGCTGCAAGCTTGGGGTGTGATGAACTAATAGCGGCATAGTCCTGCAGACAACTACGGACTTCAGAGCCACAATCAACCGGCTAATAATTCCCGTTGTAAGAGTTTATGTGCGGCTAAAATCTACCCAATAATTTTGCAGCAATATCGATTCGGTCAGTAACGAAGCCCGATGCTCCCAGATCGATTAGTAGTTGCATTGTTTTCAAGTCGTTGATCGTCCAGTACACGATCTTGATATTGCGCTTCTTGGCATGTTGAATAAACCCTGCGGTTGCTAGCGGTAACCCGAGGTAGCTTGTCGGTATTTGCAAATACTCAAAGGGTAAGTGTTTGTACAACCCGCGCTGGAAATACAATTTAGCGACTTCCGATTGGCCTGCAGCCGTGGTGACATTGGGCAGGCGACGACGGAACTGGGTTAATGTTGAAAAGTGAAAACTACCCACGTTGGAGCTTTCTGTTCGATCGCACTGTTCAATGACGGTGGCAACGGCATCTGCAGCCTCTGGCATTTGATCTTTGATATCGATATTGATGGGCGTGTCGGGGAACTGCTCAAACAACTCAGAAAGTGTTGACAGCTTTGCTCCTCGTTCCTTCCAGCTGGCCCCATCAAGATCGGTAAAATGATACCCGGCATTGAGCTGCTTGAGTTCAGTCAATAATAAATCCCGAACGCGTCCTTGCCCATTGCAGGTGCGATCAACTCGTTCGTCATGCATGACAACAACCTGACCGTCGCGACTCAAGCGCACATCGATTTCCATGACATCTGCACCGTAACCTTTCGCAAGCTCGAAGGCTTGCAGGGTATTTTCAGGTGCAAGGGACGAGGTGCCCCTGTGTGCGTATAGAGTGATATTTCCCTGTAATGGAGCTGCAGGTACTTCTGGTGTGTCAACTTCCATAACTGGCAGGCGAAGGGATGTTCATGTTACGTTGCTGGTGTGGGGAGGGTGAGAAGATTATCTCACGCTCAGCCCGCTAATAAGCTGTTTGTCATTTTCTGCGTATAAGTCACCATGAAAGCTAAACAATCAAGCCGTTGGGCCGCCAGTGCGGCCCTTGCACTGTGTGCTGGCATGCTAGGCAGCGTGCTTACATTACTACTCACCAATAATGTGTCTCTGCACAGATTGGTCTCCGGGATGAATGCTCAGGACAGTCCACCAGGGCAGATTGCTTCGGACATCAGCCAAGAGCTACCAGTTAACCTGGAGCCACTGGATGACACTGAATTCGAAAGTCTTACTACGCCCTTAAAATCCAGTGCTGAATTACAGCGTGCTTTCGACGCTGCTGCTGCCGAACGCTCGCAATTGGCGGGAGTGCTTGCACAACTAACCCAAAAGCTAGATACGATCGAAAGTGATTTCATTAATCAGCAGTCAAGACAATCGTTGAGCGATGATGAGTCTGATCCCACACAAGGCCCTACCGCTGCGCAAAGGCGCTCTCGCAGCCGAACTGACAGGCTGGTGGCCGCTGGTATGGACATCACCACAGCAGAGCTCATTCAGACAAGACAAAACGAGTACGAGCTCCAAAGGCTGAATCTGTTCGATCTGGCTGAGCGCGAAGGCTGGAGAGAATCCGATCGATTCTCAGAGCAGTTAGAAGCGCTAACAGAGCAGCGCCCCGACTTGCGTGATGAATTGGGGGACTCGGGCTATGATCGCTACTTGTTTGAGTCAGGCAGGAATAATCGCGTGCGAGTTGATTCTGTCATTGGTGGCTCGGCTGCGGATCTGGCAGGCCTACAAATTGGCGATGTTGTTCTCGACTATGCAGACTCAAGAATCTTTTCAACCCGCGAATTACAGAACGCCACGAGAGGCGGTTCGAGAGGAGAGACGATAACCATCAGCGTTGAAAGGCAGGGGCAACCTCTACTCATTCAAGTGCCCCGTGGCCCCTTGGGTGTGGGTCTTGATGCCGAACAAGAAAACCCGTCCTGAATGTTGCGTTGTCGTCTGAACGTTAATGAACCCTCGAGTGTGAATACAAAGGTCGAGCCGGATATCACGAAACTATTCGAGATGAATCACGTGTCGTGAAACGCCACACGAATGTGCATGGACACTGTCAGTGTCTGGCCTGGTTCCAGCACTTTGGTGCCTGAGTCGATCCCAAGCTTATCCAGATTGAATGCATCATTTGCATTGGTAACAGGTTCGACGGCAAAGTAGGGTTGATCCGGGTTGTACAGTATTAAGAACCGGCAAGCCTTGTCTGGCGTCATCACGAGCTCAATGCCAGCCTTGCGCCAATGAATATGGCAATTTCCGTCAAGGTTGGCTAAGCAAGCATCGATGCGTTGATCTGGACTGAGCTCTTTGGTCTGGCGAAAATCCAATGATGGGGGTAACTCAATGGCTGGTCCGTCTGGCAGGCAATCACCGTTGGCATCAGGAAACACGGCACTCGCAGGCAGTGTCAGACTTGGCGTGCTGCCATCAATGCTGCGTACAAAATAAGGATGCCAGCCAGTGCCTGCGGGCATGCTCGATTCGCCTCTATTGGTGATACTGATTTCACTACTAAGCAGATCCCCATCCACGCGTTGTTCAATACTCGCATGCAGTGGCCACGGCCAATTGATCGTGTTCATTGTGTGGGTATCGAACTCACACACCGTGCGTTGAGGCTCATTTACCGTGACGGTCCAGGGTAGTTTGCGCAGCGCGCCGTGTATTGCGTGAGAACTGACGTTTTCCAGTTGAATGTGCTCGCCCTGAAATTCGAATCGACCTCCACGAATCCGGTTGCTGTAAGGAATCATGTGAAAATTGGCTGCTGCCAAGGGAGCTGTTTCTGACTGACCGGCGCGCGCCGCAGCTGCACCGTTAACCGTGGGCCTGCAATCAGGCACCACATCTACCCATTGTTCACCACGTTTAACTTGTGCAGCCACCCATTGAACGCCGGC
Source organism: Granulosicoccus sp. (assembly GCA_023301725.1). Classification (GTDB taxonomy): domain Bacteria; phylum Pseudomonadota; class Gammaproteobacteria; order Granulosicoccales; family Granulosicoccaceae; genus Granulosicoccus. The sequence continues at coordinate 5,843 of JALZUD010000038.1, forward strand.
TTCGGGTTCACTCCACAGTCGCCAGTGACTTGATTCTATGTTGAGCATTTTCTGGTTTTACCGATGGTCGATGTGTGCTGTTTTTTAGTATAAATCACTCAATGTGGTCGATTTAGCAAAATTTCCCACTCTGTCATGTAGCTATGGCTTGATAGCAGGCCACTGCAGACCTAAACTAGACTACTCAACTTACCGTTATTCAGGAATACACAGTGATTGCGAAGGGATCGAACTCAAGAGTAGTTTCAGCGCCACGTGGCGCCCGAATCTTTAGATTGTCACGCGTGTCGAAGCTCGTTTTGCTGGCCGTTGTGGGCACCGTGTTAAGCACCGGCGCTTCTGCTCAATCTGGCAGTGGCTTGAAGTTAGGCGATCCAGTAGAAGAGCCCGGCGCTGATACACTCGATTTAGGTGCAAAAGCACCGGCTGACAGGCCTCTGGAAGCACCTGCGGCTCCATCCGCGCCATCAGCTCCGGCTGCGCCGGCTGGCGGTACAGGTGGTACTGTGACCTCAGTGGGTGCGTGGGAGGTCGCTTGCCCTCCAGACGGTGCAGAATGTGCAATGGCACAAATTGGCCTCGATGAGTCCGGCACCGCGGTGTTGGAAATGGTTATTCGCAAGCTAGAAACGCCTTTGGAAGTGGGCGAGCGCACGGCCATTGCTGTGCTCGATGTCATAACACCATTAGGCGTTGTTCTGACTGAAGGCTTGACCGTCACAATTGATGGAGGCCGCCAAGAGCAAGCGCCTTTTCAGGTTTGCACAGAGCAGGGTTGCTTGGTACGCGAGCCTATCGACGATGACCTCATTACGCGCTTCAAACAGGGCAACAGTGCCGTTATTGGATTGATTGCTGCGCAACAGGGCGAAGTTAAGTCTACCTTGTCACTCAGTGGATTCACCAAGGCTTACGGCGACCTATAGCCGTGCTAACGGTTGCCATCGTCGGGGCTAGCGGCGGCATCGGAGCCGCTATCCTCAATGAACTTGCAAGTCGCGAAGACGTGCAATGTATTCATGCAACCTACTACCATTCGTTGGCAGGGGGGAGCGTAGGAAGTGCATCGGGGTTCGCTTCCAACACGGATATTCGATGGTCTAAGCTTGACGCCAGTAGTGATGAGGAAGTCGCTCTGTGGCTTGCGTCGGTGGGCAAAGCTGATTGGTTAATTAATTGCGCTGGCATGCTGCATGATGCAACGCATGGCCCGGAAAAATCGATCAGCTCGTTCAACAGTGAGCATTTTCACAACAGCATGAGCATTAACTGCTTGCCCACCCTGTTGTTAGGCAAATATGCGCGTGCGGTGCTGCGCAATTCGCCGTGTGGCGTGTTCGCAACAGTTTCTGCCAGGGTCGGCAGTATTAGCGACAATCGTCTTGGTGGCTGGTACAGCTACAGAGCGTCAAAAGCTGCACTGAATATGGCGCTTAAATGCCTATCGATTGAATGGGCACGAAACGCTAAATCGCTGCGTGTAGCGGCTTTGCATCCGGGAACCACAGATTCGCGCTTATCTGAACCCTTTCAAAAAAATGTACCTGAAGGCAAACTATTTTCTCCAGAAAAAACTGCGCGATTGTTGCTTGAACAGATAGGCAAATTACACGAATCCAAATCAGGCACTTTCATCGCCTATGACGGCGAAGAGATCCCGTGGTAGCTGGGCAGTACCTAGCCAGCAATTAATGTTCGGCACGGTGTAGTGACTTCAGGCTAACGATTCTGTGCCAATGCGTTATGTGGAGCCATAGCGCGAAATGCCATTCAGTTGCGTTGTTTTAACGTTCTGAGTGTCAGCGAAGATCGTCGCTGATTTTCACAGGTATGTTAGATAACGTTGAAACAGACGGTGTTTGCATAACATCATTGCCGAACAATTCTTGCTCTGCTAAATTGTTTTGGCTTGTCAGGATTGGTGCAGCACTTGGGTTTTCCAATGGCCCTTTTCTCTGGTTGGAATCAAAATCAAAAAGTGACCGATCCAGCAAATGTGATGGCGTCACTTTGCCAAGAGCATTGAGCATGGAAGGGATTCTGCCAGGGTCACTTTCTTCCCACTGAACAAGCATTTGCTTCATGTTCTGACGTTGCAGATTGGGTTGCGAGCCGCACAAATTACAGGGAATAATCGGAAATTCTCGCTGATTTGAATAGGCGATAATATCTTTTTCACGACAGTAAGCTAGGGGTCTGATTACGATGTTGCGGCCATTGTCAGCATGCAGCTTAGGCGGCATGGTTTTTAACGAGCCTCCATGAAACAAATTCAGTAGTAAGGTTTCAAGCAGGTCATCTGCATGATGGCCAAGTGCAATCTTTGTGGCGCCCAGTTCATCAGCTACGCGGTACAAAATGCCACGGCGCAATCGGGAACATAGGCCACAGGTGGTGCTGCCCTCGGGCACTTTTTCCTTAACAATACTAAAAGTGTCTTCCTCTATAATGCGGTAGTCCACACCTGCCGCGGATAGATATTCTGGTAACACGTGTTCAGGAAAGTCGGGTTGTTTCTGATCCAGATTTACCGCTACGAGTGTGAAGTTGATGGGGGCCACGCGCTGCAAATGCAGCAGCATGTCGAGTAAGGTATAGCTATCCTTACCACCAGAGAGACACACCATAATGTGGTCATCATGCTGGATAAGTGAAAAATCCGCCACAGCTTTGCCACACTGACGCTGCAGTCGTTTGGTAAGTGGGTCTGTTCTGCTCACAATATATCTGGAATAGGCAATGGTTAGAAGAAGTACGATAGTGCCAACGTATTTTTTCAATTTTAGGCAACTGCGATTGTAGGCTATTACTTGAGCCCGCAGCGCTCTATGCTTTACGTAAAACGAGAGCTCGAGAATTTAGCCCCATGAATTGTGATGTACACAGTCAGTTTCCAGCGATTAGACAGGCAGGCTTTGATGGTTTGCTTGTCAGTTTCGGCGATAAACTGAGTGAGCCTGCCAATCGTGCTGCGCTGGCTTTTCGCCACGCTGTTGAACAAACCGGCTGGGACGGGGTGGACGAGAGCTCCACCTCGCTAGTGTCTACTTATTTACGGTTCGATCCTCTTGCGGTAAGTCATGAACATATGCGTGCCAAGGTGCAAACACTGTTGGCGACGCAAGACTGGTTTTCGGCTACGCTTCAGGCAAAGCGGAAGCTATGGCGTATTCCAACCGTATTCGGTACTGACCAAGCTCCGCAGCTGGCCGAAGCCGCTGCTATCGCCGGTTTGAGTGAATTAGAGGCGATAGACCAAATTGCCAACACGCAAGTTCGTGTGCAAACCATCGGCTTCGCTCCCGGTCAACCTTACTTGGGAGAGTTGCCCCAAGCATGGGACATTCCCAGACAAACCGAACTTACGCCCAGAGTACCCATCGGGGCTCTAACTGTCGCCATACGCCAATTAGTGCTGTTTTCAGTGTCAACTCCTACTGGATGGCGGCATATTGGACAAACTGCTTTTCGCTTATTTCGGCCAGAATCCGCTGAGCCGTTTCTGCTGCGCCCGGGAGACGAGGTGTTGTTTTGCCCAGTAGCGCTGGAACAACTGGACACCTTGCAGCAATGCGCTGATGGTGGCGCAAGCTTCACGAGTCTAGGTTGATGCGAGCGTTTAACGTCATTAGTGCTGGGGCAGGCGTTACGATACAAGATGCCGGAAGACCCGGCTATCTGGCGTACGGGCTTTCGCGTGGAGGTGCCGCTGATACCTTGGCGCTGCATGAGGGAGCTGCGCTTCTGCAGCAAAGCGCGGATTTGGCGGTTGTTGAGATGGCCGTGATGGGGGGTGAATTTGAAGCTCTGTGTGATATGCGTATCGCTTTGACTGGTGCTCCAATGCCCGCCAGTATTGATGGCCGGGAAATTCTCTGGCAGGCTAGCCATGCCGTGAGTAAGGGTGCTCGACTGTCCATTGGTGCCGTAAAAGCGGGTAATTATGGGTATTTGCATGTTGGTGGTGGAGTGAAATCGGCTAAGACGCTAGGCGCGCAAGGAGTCCACCGTGCTGCCGGTATTGGCAACCCGTTACAGGCTGGCCAATGTCTAGAACTTGGACATGAAAAATGGAATGGTGAACGTGGCAACAGAATCCTCTCCGTTGCAGAACGCTGGAATGGTGGGCAATTGCGCGTTCTTCCCAGTCTGCAAACTCACTGGTTTGACGAAAAAACCATTACTCGGTTTGAAGACTCTGTCTTTCTAAGGGATACCCGAGGCAATCGTATGGGTGTGCGGTTGGTGCCCAATGGTGAGGGATTTCAATCAGAGGCTGGTTTGAGTGTCTTGTCCGAAGTTATCGTTCAAGGTGATATCCAGATAACCGGCGATGGCAGTCCGTTTGTTCTGCTGTGCGAATGTGGCACAACCGGAGGCTATCCACGCATCGGTTCAGTGCTACCAGTCGACTTGCCTAAAATTGCTCAAGCGCCTGCTGGTTGCGAAATTCGCTTTAAATTTGTCTCTTTGGAAGAGGCTATCGACGCTCAGAAGTTAGATGCAGATGAGCGTTCTGTTTTGGCTGCTCAATGCAGGCCGCTACACCGCGACCCAGCAACCATCGATGGCTTGTTAACGTACCAGCTGATAAGTGGTGTGATTGACGGACAATAAGTAGCTGGCTTGTGCCCTCAATGAATTGAACGTTTAGAGTACAGAGAGTCTATCCTGAGAGCTTGTTCTCAGTTTGTAAACTGGATTGTTCACTCTGCTGGGCTGGCATCACGTGTGTTCAGCGGCTGGTTCTGTCCTACGTTACGTGCGATACCACATAGTTCGCGGGTAATGGCTGTGCGCGCCCTTGTGAGTATCTCCAGTGTGCAAACAATAGTCGTAATTTGGAGTAGTGACGATGAACAACCCTAACCAGCACGTGGACATCTCTGATCTGATTGAAATTGATCGGGAAAATGTATGGCACCATCTTACTGCGCACAAACCGTTAGAGACCAAAGATCCACTCGTTATTGTAAAAGGCGATGGCATGAGGATTTGGGACCAAAATGGCAAGGAGCATCTTGACGCGGTATCGGGTGCTGTCTGGACCGTCAACGTGGGCTACGGACGGGAAAGTATCGCAAACGTTGTGCGCGACCAACTGATAGAGATGTGTTATTTCGCTAGTTCAGCGGGCAATATTCCCAGTATTAAATATGCCAAAGAGCTTATTTCGAAAATGCCAGGGATGAGTCGCGTGTACTACTCAAACTCTGGATCGGAAGCCAACGAAAAAGGCTACAAGATGGTTCGCCAAATTTCTGCGATGAAGCACAATGGCAAGAAGCATAAAATTCTCTATCGTGATCGTGACTATCACGGCACGACCATCACGGCTTTGTCCTCTTGTGGTCAGAACGAACGTAAAGATCAATACGGGCCCTTCACGCCAGGGTTTGTCGAAGTGCCACATTGCTGTGAGTATCGTAGTCAGTTTGAAGACACGTCCAACTATGGCGTGAAGATCGCTCGTGAGATCGAAAGCATCATTTTGCGCGAAGACCCTGACACCGTCGGCTCGCTTGTGCTCGAACCGATTACCGCTGGCGGTGGCGTCATTACACCACCTGAAGGCTACTGGGAAACAGTGCAGGAAATCTGCACCAAGTACGGTGTACTACTGCATATTGATGAAGTGGTGTGTGGACTTGGGAGAACTGGCAAGTGGTTTGGCTATCAGCATTACGGCATTAAGCCTGACATCGTGACTATGGCAAAAGGTGTTGCCAGCGGCTACGCGGCAATAGCTTGCACTGTGACTACAGAGGAGGTTTTCAATCAGTTCAAAAACGAAGACGAAACAATGGGCTATTTCCGCGATATAAGTACTTTTGGCGGATGTACGGCAGGACCTGCGGCCGCTTTGGAGACCATGCGTATTATTGAAGATGAAAATCTGTTGGAAAACACCACAAAAATGGGTGAATATCTAATGGAAAAACTCAGAGGTCTACAAAACAAATATAAAGTGATTGGCGATGTTCGTGGCAAGGGTTTGTTTTGTGGTTTTGAGCTAGTCAAAGATCGCCAGACCAAAGAGCCAGTGGACGAGAAAATGCTGATGGCTATTGCTGCAGATTGTATGGAGCAGGGCGTTGTGATTGGTCGTACGAATCGTAGCCTTACTGGTTTGAACAACACGGTATGTTTGAGCCCCGCGCTAATTTGTACAGAGAGCGATATCGATCAGATCGTTAGCGCAATTGATTCTGCGATGAGTCGGCACGCTATGATCTAGCCATGGTTCGTTGTACTTAAAAATGGGGCGCTAGAAAGGGTGTCCTTCGATTTTTCGTATAAAAGAAGGCGCTCTTAAAAGGGCGCCTTTTTATTTTGCGTATAAAAAAGGCGCTCTAGAAAGAGTGCCTTTTGATCGTTTGTATTTTAAAAAAGGCGTTCTAAAATGAGCGCCTTTTGATCTGTTGCATATATAAAAAAGGCGCTCTAAAAAAGAGCGCCTTTTTCACACAACAAAAGACTAATCAGGATTGAGCCGAGTTAGAGACTCAGTCCAATCGCTTCAAAGTCTTTGTTTTGGCAGTGGTTGCACTTACTCAACCATACCTTTCATCATCTCAAGCATTGGCTCAACAACAGGTGACAATACAGGGCCGACACCAGCTTTTGTAAGCGCTGTATCTGCCAGAGGTTGAAGTCTTGCAACACCGCTACTGATAACACGCTGTATGGGACCTTTTGCAGACTCAGGAGCACTACCCAGTGATTCAGCAAGACCTTCCAGTGATGAACGGGCTTCTTCTAACTTTGGAAGAGCAGCTGTAGCAGATGCTTCATTGGTTACCGATGTCAGAACTGTAGATGTAGTACCGATAACGCCGCCTAGCTGACGACTGACGCCACCTAAATCAAAGGCAGCTCTAGAAGTGCTGTCTGAAGCTTGCTCATCTGTCGCGACTTCTTCAGTGGCTTCAGTTGCATCAGCTGCGACTTCTTCAGTAGCTTCAGTTGCGTCTGCTGCGACTTCTTCAGTGGCTTCAGTTGCATCAGCTGCGACTTCTTCGGTGGCTTCAGTTGCGTCTGCTGCGACTTCTTCAGTG
>JALZUD010000039.1 GCA_023301725.1 Granulosicoccus sp.
CGACCGTACTGACCGGAACCACCAGATTGCTTCTTGTGAGTGTAAGTATCTTCGATAGCAGCAGTGATGGTTTCGCGGTAAGCCACCTGCGGCTTGCCTACTTCAACTTCAACACCGTGTGTACGCTTGAGGATATCGATCTTGATATCCAAGTGCAGCTCACCCATTCCCATAAGGATGGTCTCACCACTCTCTTCGTCAGTCATTACACGAAATGAAGGATCCTCTGCAACCATCTTGCCGATAGCGACGCCCAGCTTCTCACTACCCGCTTTGTCTTTAGGAGACACAGCAATAGAGATGACCGGATCAGGAAAGACCATAGGCTCGAGTGTTGCTGGATTTTTTGGATCAGCCAGTGTGTGACCCGTTTGAACGTTCTTCATACCCAGAACAGCGACGATGTCGCCAGCCTGTGCAGAATCCAGCTCTTGGCGTGAATCAGCGTGCATCTCGACGATACGGCCGATACGCTCTGTCTTCCCTGTGAAAGTGTTCAGTACCGTGTCGCCCTTGGCAATTTTGCCAGAGTAGATACGGATAAAGGTTAATGCGCCATAACGGTCGTCCATGATTTTGAACGCTAGTGCACGCAGTGGCTTGTTAGGATCAACGATAGCGCGTTCGCCAGTTTCGTTACCTTCCAAGTCAACTTCAGGCTGTGGTACCACTTCTGTAGGACTTGGCAGATAAGACACAACGCCGTCGAGCATGGGCTGGATGCCTTTGTTCTTGAATGCTGAACCGCAGAATGTAGGAAACCACACCAAATCGATAGTGCCTTTACGAATGCATTTCTGTAGCGTTTCGATATCAGGCTGTTCACCGTCGAAATAACGCTCCATGGCAGCATCATCCATCTCCAGAGCTGACTCAACGAGCTCTTCCCGCCATTTAGCAACATCTTCGACCATGTCAGCAGGCACATCTTCAATGCTGTAGTTCTCAGGATTTCCTGTCTCGTCCCAAATCCAAGCCTTTTCTGTCAAAAGATCGACTATGCCCACAAAGTTCTCTTCCGTGCCAATTGGCAGAACCATAACCAGCGCACGAGCAGCCAGAACTTTCTTGACTTGATCGACGACGCGGAAAAAGTCAGCACCCATACGATCGAGCTTGTTGACGAAGATTACGCGTGCAACTTCAGATTCGTTCGCATAGCGCCAGTTAGTCTCAGACTGAGGCTCAACACCACCAGAACCACAGAAAACACCTACACCACCGTCCAATACTTTTAATGAACGATAAACTTCGATTGTGAAGTCAACGTGTCCCGGGGTGTCAATGATATTGAAACGATGACTGTCCCACTCACAGCTGGTTGCAGCGGACTGGATCGTGATACCACGCTCCTGCTCCTGCTCCATGAAATCGGTTGTGGCTTCACCATCATGAACCTCACCGGACTTATGAATTTTGCCCGTAAGTTTTAGGATTCGCTCTGTTGTGGTGGTCTTGCCCGCATCAACGTGGGCGAAAATGCCTATGTTGCGGTAGTTGGAAAGGTCTGTCATGGGTTAATGCTCAAACTCTGTGAATAGGGGCCGTGGCGTGTTGCAAGGATCGTTGATATGCAAACAACGCTGTGGCCATAAAGCCAAAAAACAAGTAAGTGGTTAAAATTGCGCGAAAAAATCAGTTTAAATCGGATAAATTACACTGAGCTGCTCGGAAATGCCCCGCGTGCAAGGCACGCTGGCGCTCGGTAAACCCGCAATTCTACCCAATTTTCGTGCTCGGCGGTCGCTAAGCGTGTGCCTTTCGCTAATCAGCGGACAAAACTAACTGATGTTTTGCTATCTAAACACCGTAACTAGCTTAATGATCAACAACTTGAATGCTCAGACAGGAGCGCTACAATAGTCTAAGCCAAGTAGGAAAACGTATTAATAAGCATGTAGTTACAACAACAACTGAACCTTCCAGATTCCCAGAACTCAAAGAACTTACGCGAATTACCGGCCCGAAATAGTCTACCGGTTCGTGGAATTAACCCCGGATATCCGGATAATGACGAGATTGCAAGAGTATTGTCCGCTAATCACTAGCGCAAGGTTTGCTTTGCAAGGTAAAATAGAAGAGCCCGTCTGATCAGTCGGGCTTGTTATACATCGAGGATAGGCGGTAGTTCATCATGCACATTACGATCATTATGGTATTGACCTACATATTGTGCTGCGCAAGGATTGCGACTGCGCCGTGGCGCTATTGGCAGTTAAACGCACACTATTTTTCAAAAGAACAAGGCGTGTTCTCAAAGATGTCCATCGACGGGCTGATCCCAGAGAAATGGAAACTGGTTCAAACAATCGATTCTGAAGGTTATGTGCCTGAGAGCTTTCCGGTGTTTTTGAAGCCTGAATGGGGACAAAACGCGCACGGTATTCACCGCGCTGACAACCTGTCTCAACTGGTAAAACTGCGCTCGAATCTTGCGGACCAACCACAATGTTACTTGGTTCAACAGGCGGCTCCCGGGCGACGCGAGTTTGAACTGTTCAGCATCGATGCCGATCGCGAGGACGGCATACACGATGTTTTCACTGTCACAGAAGCTGTCAACAACACTGAAAGCTATCCCATTAACAGCAAGTACAACCTTTCCACTCGCTACTCAGACATAACTGCCGAGTTCAACGACGCCCAACGCGATCAAATGAGCGGGTACTTGTCGCAGATAGGCACATTCGGCATCAGTCGTATGGCCGTTCGCGCAGACAGCACCGAAGCGCTAGTAAATGGTGATTTCCACGTTATCGAAATAAATTTGTTTCTACCCATGCCCATCAACTTACTCGATGGAAACTACACGTGGCAGCAAAAGTGGGCATTTATCCGCCCAGCTATGATGAGCCTTGCTCAATCTACCAAGTTGATCAAACCTGTCGAAAAGCGCCAACCTATTTTTTATCGCATGATGATGTACGGACGCGACACTCCGGACGCCAAATGCCAAGGTAGCAACAGCCAGACATCAAAATCACACAAAATTGGCGAGCAATCAAGCCAATTGTGAGACCTACAACGTGAAGAAATTAAAGTCGCTGATCTACGCCTGGATCAGCGCTAAATACATGGCTGGGTGCAGCAACTACAACTCGCTTCAAGTTAGAAAAGCCAGTCGTTCCAAAAAGCAAGCGCGTGAGATGTTTGCAAAGCACAATGTTCCTCACGCCAAAGGCACACTATTTTTCAACCCACTGACTGCACATCGGTTTGCCAAGGAGCATGGATTTCCTTTGTGCATAAAGCCAAACGTGAGCGGTTTTTCACGTGGCAGCCACTTTCCTATCACCAACTATCGTGAACTGTGGAAGGCGGCGTTGTGGGTGAAAGTCTGGTGGCCTAACAGTGTGGTTGAACAGTACCTTTTAGGATCTAACTACCGGGTATTAGCCACGGATGAGGAGCTAGTCTCTGTGATTCGCCGCTATCCTCCGTTTGTTGATGGCAACGGCCGCGACTCCATAGCGACCTTAATAGACACGGAAAACGCGCAACGGGAGGTTATGAACCTGCATCCCACCATCTACCCGATTGCCAAGTCTGCACAAACAATTTCCTACCTCAAAAGCTGTGGAAAAACACTAGACAGCGTGCCAGCTGATGGCGAACGCGTACATACATTCAACCGGATAGCACTGGCCCCTGGTGGCGTGGTGGAGGTCATTGATAAAGACAGCATTCCTGAAGCCAATCGCGAACTGTTTTTGCAGGTCATGAAATCGTTCGACGCGAAGCTTTTTGGCATTGATGTCATCTTTGAAGATGGCATAGAGAAAGACTATCGAGAGCAGCGCTGTATTTTTCTCGAGGTCAACTCACGCCCGTATACTCGAATGCACAGCTTCCCACGTTACGGTGCAGTTGAAAACCTAGACAGTTTTTACGAGAAAATGGATGCCCTTCAGGTCACTGAATCTGACACGTTCTAGCAGCTTGCCTCGAAGCACGGTCACGTAAATTTTGCCTTCCCTCTCGCGCTCGCTGTACCTCTACCAATTCCTTGGTGCACATTCGTTATTGATCGGCCTTCTTCCGTTCTTTCTGCCTGTTTACTTGTGGAAGCTGGGGCTTAGCCTTGCAGGGCTAAGCCTGCTAATCGGCGTGTCAGGCATCAGCTTTGCGTTGGCCTTATATACATGGCAACGCTTGTCGACACGCTGGCCATTAAAACGACTCGTAGCACTAACCTTTGTCCTTGAAACTGCACTGGTGTTTTTTGTGGGTGTTTTCACACTGATCCCGGGGGTTGGCTTGCTTGCAACGCCACTGGGTGATGTAGGCGCATCCAGTGTATTTAGCTTAGTTATGACGGCTATAGTTATCGGCATTTTTAACGGCGTATACAATGCGTTTTTCTGGACTACTCAGCGCACTCTTTTTCTGCAGCAGTTGTCCCCCGCCGTTGAAGGCAAAAGTGAGACAGGCAGGCAATACGGCAACTTTCAAATCTTTGTCACATTGTTCCTCAAGCTAGGTATTCTGCTGGGCGGATGGCTGCTCGATGCTGGAGGCTTTGTGACGCTACTGGCGATCAGTGCAGGTGTTAGTGCTGCATCGAATGTGTGGTTAGCACGATCTGAACATGGCAATAAAATGCTTCACCAATTGCCTTCACGAGTTGGCTTAGTAAAAAGCCTGCGTTACAAAGATCAGCAAGGTTCCAGCCCAACGTTCGCCATCGATGGTATCTTTTTGTATCTGGACAGCCACTTCTGGACGTTGTCTTTATTCATGCTGGTCAAGCAAGATTTCTCAACATTGGGAGTAGCCGTTGTACTACTCGCGCTTGGCTTTGCAGTATTGTTTTTCCTGATTAAAAACGGTATTGATCGTCTTGATGTTCAGCGCGTGTTTAAGGCTGCGGTGATCTTGTACAGCCTGTCGTGGCTGTTGCGTTTCACCTTAGATGACACCATGAGCGGTAACGCATTGCTGATTAATCTTCTGGTGGTTACTTTCTTCTCATCGTTCTTCCGTTTGGCTTTCAATAAACGTTTTTTTGATGTTGCCCGCTCTGAAGGTGCCGTGCACTACCTACTCTATAAAAGCTTTAGCTCACAATTTATATTAGGGTTGTTTTTCATCCTATTGGGCAGTGCGCTGTTCTTTATTGCCGCCGAACCTATGCGTATTTTGCAAGGCGTTTATCTGGGTGCCGCATTGTTGTCTTTGATCTACTTACTTTATCAGGACAAGAGTAAAGGCTAGGCAAAAAGGCTTGCAACGTGATAAGGTCGGGCCGAATTCGCAACGAATTCATAAGGGCATCGATTTGAATCAGGAAATCACTACACCGCCGCCGCAGAGCGCAAAGACGTTCAACAATGCGAGCGAAGCCGTCGATGAGCTCATCCGGCTATACGACATCAGTACGCACTTTCTGCGTAAAGCCTTCACCCAGTATCTTGAGGGCAACCTTCCTGCTCAAAAGCATCGTGCTTACTACCCTGAAATTTGCTTTAGCACCAGCACCTATGCGCGAGTGGATTCGCGCTTATCGTTCGGCCATGTAGACCAACCTGGACTGTACGGCACCACGGTATCTCAACCAACACTGTTTCGTGGGTATTTAACACACCAGATAAAACTGCTCATTGAGAATCACAACGAGCCGGTAGAAATTCGCCTCTCAGATATTCCCATTCCACTGCATTTTGCACTAGAGGCAGGCTCTTCTGTGACAGTTAAACAGCCTAAAACATCGGCTAGTTTACTGCGTGATATGTTTGATGTACCCGAGCTAGCCCATGTTAACGACTACATTGTTAATGGTACCCATGTAACTGAACCTGGCGGCGCAATGCCATTAGCCCCCTTTCCTGCTCAACGTATTGATTACTCAATACATAGGCTAGTGCACTACACAGCAACCGCGCCTGAGCACTTTCAGAACTATGTGCTGTTTACCAACTATCAGTTTTACATCGACGAATTTTGCCGCCTTGCACGCGATATGATGGCCGCCGGCGATAGTCGCTATGAGGCGTTTGTAGAACCGGGCAATGTTATAACCCACTCTGGAGAGTCTGCACCCAGCTCAGGCAACACACCTGCACGCCTACCGCAAATGCCAAGCTACCATTTGAAAACGGCCAAGGGTCGTGGCATTACTATGGTCAACATTGGCGTTGGGCCTTCCAACGCAAAAACCATTACCGACCACATTGCTGTGTTGCGCCCGCACGCTTGGCTAATGCTGGGCCATTGCGCGGGCCTTAGGAACACTCAAGCGCTCGGTGATTATGTGTTGGCTCACGCCTATGTGCGAGAGGACAAAGTACTCGATGCTGACCTGCCGGTATGGGTGCCCATTCCTGCATTAGCCGAAGTACAACAGGCGCTTGAAAGTGCGGTGGCTGAAGTCACGGGGCTTGACGGATTTGAGCTTAAACGCATCATGCGCACTGGCACAGTGGCGTCCATTGACAACCGCAACTGGGAGCTACAAGATCAGAAAGAACCCGTGCGCCGATTATCGCAATCTCGTGCAGTAGCTCTGGACATGGAGTCGGCGACCATTGCAGCCAATGGCTTCAGACTGCGCGTACCCTATGGCACTTTACTTTGCGTGTCTGACAAGCCACTGCAAGGTGAACTCAAGCTTCCCGGCATGGCTTCTGACTTTTATCAAAAGCAAGTAGCCCAACACCTTGAGATTGGCATGCTCGCTATGCAAAAAATGAGCGATATGAAAGCAGAAAAGCTGCACTCAAGAAAACTACGCAGTTTTTCAGAAACCGCATTTCAATAGTGCGCTTGTGGCTAGGGGTTAACTCAAAGTTGACCCCTAGCCCAGCCGGAGCCGAGCCGGTACCTACCCAGAGTTGAGGCAATAATACCTTCGCAACACACTGCCGTTTTTCATCTGTCGCGTTTCAATAAACGTTTGGTGAGTGCCAAATAAGCCACATCAACAAACGATGCTCCTAGACGCAAACAGCGCTCTGGGGACCATCCGACATCGGGCCGAGGCCGGTTGGCGGTGTCTTTAAAAGGCATTTCCAGAGTCAGCGCCAGTGCGCCAAACTGATGTGCAAGCTGGTTACTGCAGATAGTCAAGTTAGCGTTGCCGGGCTTATTGATCGGGTAGCCATGCTTATCCTGAAAATCCGGATTGATTGAGCCCCACGTGTGCTTCAAATTAACAAGCTCCGCGTTGCGTTCTGGCGTCCAGTCTTTAACGCCCTCGGTGCCAGCAATAAAGTTATAAGGCAGAGCTTCATCACCATGAACATCAAGCGCCAAATCAATGCCTGTGCTGCGCATCCGCTCAAGCACTGAAAACACCTCAGGGCTGCGCTCCATGCTCGGCTCTGCCCACTCACGATTCAGATTAACGCCCAATGCGTTAGTGCGCAGGTGTCCTAGATAAGAGCCATCAGGATTCATGTTGGGTACAACGTGAATATCTGCTAACTCTCGTAAAGCACAACTGGTGGCATCGTCTTCATCGAGCAACCTGTCGAGCATACCTTCCATAAACCACTCCGCCATAGATTCACCGGGGTGTTGGCGCGCTATGACCCAGAGCTGTGGTCTGTTGTTTTTGTCAGTGCTGGGCTCTTCTGACAAAGGCTGCACATGGAGATAATCCATGGGACGGCCTTGATGTGTTTGCGCCAATACTTCATGACGCACGCACAGCGACGAGGCGGCAGCTGCGATTAAATCCGCATGCTGCTCCATGGAATAAGGTGCGAAGTACGCAAACCAAAGTTGATCGCAGTCGGTGTCTACCGACCAACGTAATTCGCCATTCTTGTACTCAGTGGCTGTTCGTTGCCACGTTTGGCGATCACTACTGAAAACCACGTGGTAGTCCACCCACCCATCCGGGTAAGTGGTTGCACCGGCGTTTTCAATAATGAATGTGATGTTTTTGCCGCGAAGGCCCGACGCACTAAAATTAAACCACTGAAGAAAATCAGAGTTTGCATCTTTGCGAATGTTCAGCCGGATACCGGCTGGGTTGGATGCATCGACAAGCTCAATGTTTGCGCTGTCGTGCTGGGTGTTTATGGTGATTGAATCTTGCTGGGGCACGTCGTGGGGTATCCATGTGGGCTGGTGTAATGTTTTTTCCAGCTAATGTTGAATGATACCTTTGCACAACGAAAAAGGGCAGACGTTTGCACGTCTGCCCTTCTCTATACTTGGAGAACTTACCAAGTGTTTATAACATTGCCAGGGCAATGTTCTTAAGGAGCAAGAGCTGCATCTGGTAATGAGCCAGCGATGCTGAATACTTGAGCACCCAGAGTAGCACCATCAGCAGAAGTTACTTGACCAAGATACGTCACAGCAAATCCACCTACAGTCACTGCACCAGCACTTCCAGCAACAGCTATTTCCGCAGCCACGTAGGTTGTACCGCTTTCGCTTGAAGAGTTAGCATTGAGGATGTTCTGACCGATTAGAGCTTCTAATCCAGCTTGGTCCACAGTTATGTTCGAGACAGCGTGACCAACCATTGCTGCTTCTGAGAGCTCAGCCGTCGCGACAGTATCGTCGGGCAAGAACAGCGTCCATTGAGCGTTGTTGAAGGCTGCACCGTATGCTGTAACAATACCAGCAGTAGCGTTGGCAAAAGTTGCAGTTTGAGCGTCAAGCAAGGTTTCGATATCACCAGCTGCACCAGCAGCAGCACCACCACCACCAGGAGGAGGAGTAGTCGCTACAGGAGCAGCGTAATCTACATCATCAGTCAACAATAGCGAAGGAATAGAGATAAGAACATCTTGGTCTGTTATCTCGACACCGTCTTCCGTTCCGTCAACGCTAGCTGCAGCCACAATCTCAGCAGCAGCAGCAACAGTGAACGATGAAGAAACAGTTGAAGCACCAGCACCGTCAGCGCCAAAAGTTAACATCTGAGCTGTTTGAGCAGGAGTTGTTGTAGCGTCTTCCGCTGCCAATGTAGCTTGTGCACCAGCCTCAAGAGGAACTGTAAACTGACCAGCAACCACGTGGTTAGTCAGGATACGAGCCACAGCGCCTTCAGCGAGCTCAGCAAGAGTAGCAAGATCGTCAATGCTATCGTCTGTATCTGCTAATGAAGCTGTTACAGCAGCATCGTATTCTGCGAATGCAGCGTCAGTCGGAGCGAAGATTGTGACAGTAGTATCTGCTGCGTTCAACGCGTTGTACACAGCAGGGTTAGCAATTAATGCAGCTTCCAGCATTCCATGGTCAGGAGAGGCAACAATTGCTGCCAAACCAGAACCGGGAATTGGATCATCTAGTGCTGCAGGCTCGCCGCCAGCAGTATCACCACCGGCAGTATCACCACCAGCTGTTTCGCCACCGGCAGTGTCACCACCAGCAGTATCGCCACCGGCAGTGTCACCACCAGCAGTATCGCCACCAGCAGTCTCACCACCAGCCGTTACGCCACCATCTGTTACGCCACCGTCGTCATCGTCATCATCACTAGAACAACCGGCAGTTACTGCAACGCTTAGAGCAATGATGCTCAATGCAAAGTACTTCTTAATCATGAGGTATCCTCTTCTTGATTATCTAAAAAAATTAAAATGCTCGCTAGGCAAAGCAAGTAACTTGCCGAAAACGAAATATTTTCCAAAAACTATAACTAAATCACAACAACGGACTAAAGAAAAAAATCGAGGAGTGTGATCGGCACGAACCTCAACCTCTCGAATCCTATGGCACTAGTATAGACGAGCGATACAAAGTGCGAACTGCCATGCAAAAGAATTTAACATGTGAACCGATTTGCAATTTGGCGACGTCAGCGGTGCAATTCTAGCGCCTGAAAAAAAAAGTGCAGACAATAGACAGTTACAACCAGACAAGGTTAGTCGGATTTGGGCAAATTTCAAGCGCGTGGCCACAAGACAAAATAAGCCCTATTTCCGTTCAAATTACTGTTTTGTATAGACTTTGGAAACACGCTGACATGCTAGGCCAAGAAACACGCGTCTCAATAGGCCTGATGATAATTAGAGTTATATATTCTGATAATTTTTTGGGAGGTCTGACTATCTCAGCTTAAAAGTGCATGAATTCAACACTGTGACGTTGCCAGCACCATTGAAGCGCTGTGAAACTGGCATTATTAAATGTTAAACAGTTAGCTGAGTTTCGCGCCGAGGTCTAACGCTAAGAATTTCGCGCTACTTGGGGACTGAAAACGAGCGTTTGGGATACCGGAAAAAAAATGGGCCGTCCTTGGCCCTACGTGGCTCCGTGCCTCAATACCACTTGGAGGAGGATTACCGAAAGTCACCACACTTTCGATGGATTAATCATACTGAAGAACCTCTCGTTTGCATGCGACGCTGCCGCAATGGATTTTAGCCGTAAATTCACAAATCACGGCGGTTTGCTGAATACTATCAACCAATGGGTCCACAATCGCAATCAGAATTCACACAGATTGCTGCTTGTGGTGACAACACATACCCCTCTTTGGCTAGAAGAATTGGCCCGCCTTGGCGATTTTGACTATATAAGCCATGCATCTGACGCTGACAGATCTGATCGTATTGCTGCTTTGTTGGGATCTGAACGCAATGGCGCTGTTGTAGCACTCGCACAAAAGCCGGATCTGGGACTCATTGCAGCCACCGCCGGTACGATTAAGGCCCGTGGCCTGCTAGTGCTTGGTGTAGACGAAACACATGCCAGCAAATCATCGCGGCGGCTGCTCAAGATGACCAGACAATTGGCCAAGGAGCACCCTTATTGCGTGGCTCACGCTGTAACCACTGCAGAAACCGGAACATACACAAAGACTAACGCCGCCACTCCACAGCCTTTGCCCCGTACAAGCGGCAGCGCATCCGCTTCAAAGCTTGCGCAAAATGTTGACTTACTCAATCCCCGCGCTTTAGCCGAACAGAATAACTTGCTGAGCACCGCGATCGAGTACATCTGCTCGCGCCAACAAAGCTGTATTGCTATTGCCGGTGCTCGAGGACGCGGAAAATCGACACTGTTAGCGCGACTCGCCCAATACTTTAATAGTCATGGCAAGACAGTGGCGGTAACAACGCAGAATAAATTGGCGCTTGGCAGCTGGGCACAACATGCCCCCCTTTCAGGGCGATGGTTTATTGCCCCGGAAAAAGCTGCAAAGCAAACAGGCTGGTTACTATTTGTGGACGAAGCCGCTAATTTTTCGCTGGCAAGTATTCAACGTTTTCTCGATAATTTCAGTCATGTGGTCTTAGCCGCCACTGTGGATGGCTATGAGTCAGGTGGACGGGCTCTGGATATTCGATTCCTTAGCGAACAGTCGCAATCCAACAATGATTTCTTGCAGCTAGAGCCACAAGAGCCGTGGCGCTGGCCGGCAAATGATCCGCTAGAAACCTTCGTCGCCAAGCTATTACTCAATCAAAAAACCGAGCAGGCTAAGGCATACGCTAAAGACGTCAATGCTATCGAATGCCACATCAGGCGCATCCCTCAAGAAGAACTTGCAAGCGACGAGGCACTGCTAGCGTCGGTGTTCTCTTTACTCAAAGCCACGCACTACCAGACATCCACAAAAGATCTAGAACATCTACTTGATGCCAGTAGCCTGCAAGTATGGGCGCAATTGCAGCGCGTCGAAGGCTACGAGCAGGCGGTTGCCGTGCTGTTATTGGAAATTGAGGGCGAGATCGAAAACAATAGCAATCTGCACGAAGCCATCGTCAGCAAAGAGCGCCGACTGCCGAACCAGCTGCTACCTCAACTTCTGGCTCAAAGTGCAAACACCGCAGCGGCTCTGCACAAACGTTATGGCCGAGTGTTGCGAATTGCTGTGGCGCCAGAACACAGACGATGTCGTTTGGCCACGCAGCTTCTCGAGGCTGTGAGTGCCGAGACTCAATTAGACGCTTTGGGTGCAAGCTTCGCATCTGATGAAGGGTCAAATGCTTTTTGGCAATCTAATAATTTCATGACCTTTCACAAAGGTTATAAAGAGAATCCTCGTACCGGCAAACATGCTGTAGCCGTGCTGCGCAGTTTTGAGCCCATTTCACAAGCCGTACTGCTCACCGCAGCTCAGATTTATGAAGATAACGAAAACAGTCACGAAGGCGGCAGTCAAGCAGCCCTCACTAGGGATGAAAAAGCTCTGTTACGCCGATTTGCGCTCGGGCAGCGCAGCATGCACGACACTCGGGGTGCTATCAGACGCCTCTGCCTCGTACGCACCTTACCTCTGGAGAGAACGGGATCACAAAGTAGAAAGGTACATGAACTTCTCTTGCGCAAATGCGTAGAAGAAGCGTTACGAAATTACTAGAGACTTACGCGACGCGCGAGGAGTGTACAAAAATGACATTACGCTTTCGCGATAATTTCAACTGAGCCGCTGGTGGCCGCTACTGCTGTTCGTAGTTCAAATTTAACAACCGATACAAATACTTTGCAAATAATCAACACAGCTTCGCTAAAACGGTGCCTAACGCTCTTCGTATTCGGCTCAAGCCTACTGCTGCAAGGTATTGTAAATGCCGAAACTCCCATTAGCAGTAACACAGCCCAGTTGAGTGCTACAGACATAGCAGCCAAGTACGGCAATGAGGCAATCTACACCGTGACACGAGACGGTAAAAAAATTGGAAACCACACGTTGAGCTTTTTACAAAGCGGCAACGAGCTGGTGGTTAGCGTTGACTCTTCCATCAAGGTCACCATTTTGAAGATACCCGTTTATCGCCTTAGCTATGAGTCTGAAGAGCGCTGGGTAGACGATGAGCTGGTAACAGTAGAGAGCAAAACCATAGAAAATGGAGACGTCAACTCGGTTTCACTTGACAACACAACCACCAGCCAACAAAACGCGCTTTCCTTCGCCAGCAACCACTGGCATTCTGGCGTGCTTGCGAGCCATTCACTGTTCAATACGCTGAACGGAGAGGTGAGTATGTTTACCATCACAGACCTTGGCCCTGATGAAGTAAAAACCAAGTCCGGAATATTGTCTGCAAACCGTTACCGATACAGCGAGGACATTGAAGCTGACGTGTGGTACGACCAAGACGGACTATGGCTGCAAATGGAATTTATTGGCGAACGTGGTAGCGTGATTAAGTATCTCAGGAACACTACATAGGGACACCAGATACCTACGATCTTGCTACTCGCTTGATTACGCTAGCAAGGAAACCCAGCACCTTTACTTTGCCGCCAATACGCAATTCGACTGGCTTGTATGTAGCGCCTCAAATAAATGTTTGCAGACGCTATTTTTAGCGCGGTGCTTTTGCGAATAGCGGGTAGCTATCCGACTGAAACAAGAGCGGGCTTAGTTGTCCTATCACTGCTGATGGAAGATCCACACAACTGATCTCCATTATGTTTGGAGTAGATAGCCGACACAGTACCTATACGAATGCCCCACTTGTACACGTGGTTGGTGTTGTGGACTGTTCCGTCAGGCTGGAGAATCATTGAATCTCTCATGTCGAGGTCCCAGAATTTCCCCTCGTCAACCAAGGTTTTCATCGAGTAGCGCATGGATAACGTATCGCTGTTGACAAGCCCTCGCGCGTTACCAATCAGACTCTCTGATTCAGCGGTAAAGACGCCGCTTTCATTTATATTGACTGCCCAGCTGCGGGTCTCCACCAAGCCGTCCGTATAGAACAACTTTTCGTCAAGGACAAACGCGTTTTTCTCGCGGTGACCATAAAAATCGCCACAAAAATGACGCCGAGGCTTACCAAACCTGTCAGCAAACCAACCAGCGGCTCGTGTATGGCCTTGAAAGAAGTCTTCAAAGCTAAATGCCTGCGCAGGAGAGGTAAGAAGATTCTCTTTGAGCAGCGATCTTGCTCTTCTCATTGGAATCGCCATCCTGCAACCTCCATAAAAACTACGCTAGCGAAGTTTGGCAGTGGCGATCTATCGTGCTTATCTGAGCTCTGTATCACGGTGTATTGAACTAGAAAGTTGCTGCTGTGAGGGAACTTACGGCCCAAGAGTTAAGGCAGATCATGAGATACAAAATCTAGACCAATCATCCACAAATAATACAATACCTAACGCTTTTTTAACAACAGTTGACCAACGTCTGTACGTTGAAAATCAAAGCCTGCTTCGCAATAGCTCAGATAGTAGCGCCACATGCGCATAAAACGCTCATCAAAGCCCAGTGCCTGCACATCCTGCCCGACCTCTTCAAAGCGATCACGCCATAGTCTGAGCGTGTGCGCATAACTATGACCAAACCAGTCAGTTTGCACCACGTCGAAACCTGCGTCATTGGTCAGTTCGTTCAATCGCGTTTTAGTCGGTAACATGCCACCTGGGAAGATATAGCGCTGAATAAAATCCGGGCTTGAACGGTACTCTTCAAAGCGCTCCTCAGCGATGGTAATCACCTGTAAAACAGCCGTTCCACCCTCGTCTAAAAGCTCTCCCAACTTGGCAAAATAGGTGGGCCAATACTGCTCGCCTACAGCTTCAAACATCTCGACAGATACAATGTGATCGTATTTCCCCGTTACTTCCCGGTAATCCTGATGCCTGAATTCAGTACTGCCAGAAGCTTTGCCTGTTGACTCCACGCTGTTGTGCTCTTGCGCATAACGCAGCTGCTCGTGACTCAATGAGATTCCTTCAACCTTGCACAGTGCCGAGGCTGCCAGCTTGCGTGCCATTGCCCCCCACCCACAACCAATCTCCAGAACTCGAGCGCCTTGCTGGGGATTCAGATACTGAATAGCTTGATCTAACTTGGCGTGCGAGGCTGCTTCCAACTCTTCATTGGTGTCCCTCGTTTTTTGGTTTATTTCTTTAAATAGCGCTGATGAATAACTCATGCTGGGGTCGAGCCAAAGTTCGTAAAAACTGTTACCCAGATCGTAGTGAAACTCGATATTCCGACGGCTGCCACTCAACGAATTATGATTGCGCGCATGACGAATGGAATTAGCAATACGTGCGTACCAGCGACCATCGGTGATAGCGCTAACCTGCGCCTCGTTATTTAATATGAGGGTGAACAGGTTGCTCAGATTGTCAGCTGACCAGTCTCCACGCAAATAGCTCTCGGCGAAGCCATTTTCACCGTTAGCCATCATTTGCCGTATTGGCTTGAAGTTGTGCAGGGTGACATGCGCGTTTTCAGCAGGATGCTCGGAATGCACGCCGTGAACGGTGATATGGCCATCGGGCCAAGTGAATCGCAACTGCCCTTGTTCAATGCCATCGAGAAGGTGGTCGAACCGTCGACCTATCAAGCTGCCCAATGCATGCTGCAGTTTGTACCCCATGCTTAACGCAGGACGGATTGATTGATTGTCTATTTCTGACATTGAATATGAATTGTATCTGGCTTAGAACTTCAGATTGATCGTTTGGGTTCGTGCTTGAAAAATGGCACGCCTTTCACCCAGAGTTTGAGGGCTTCCCAATGGATTCCTGCCACCACCTTCGCACCTAACAAAGGGATACGGAAAAAAACCTTGAGTAACTGTGAAGTGTTGAGCACTTTGCGTTTCGCTGTGTAGCTCGCCGTTATCACCACTCCTTGTTCGTCAGAAGCACGGATCACGATCACCTGCTTCTCATTTGGCAGGTTCAGGCGGAATTGGTAGCTCATTCCCATGTGTGCAAAGGGTGACACAAACAAGGCCTTATCAACGCTCTGCTCAATCCAGTTTGTATCGGTTTGATCTGGCAGCACTGGTAAGACATAAGCGTGCCGCTCACCAAACGTATTGTGAACTTCATGGATGACAGCAAAACAGATGTCGTGCTCATCAAGGCAGTAGAAAAGGCTCAAGGGGTTGAACGCATGACCAAGCACACGTGGGTAGCAACTCAGATAGACGCGCGCGGGCGTCTGTTCGATGTCGTGGCTTACCAGCTGCCGTGACACGTAATCCAGCAGCGGCTCGCAGGCGTTGTCGCCACCAATGTCTCCCCAGTCCTTGTCATGAAAACTGAAGACATTGAACCGGTTGTGGGAGAAGAGCCAGAATCGCTTTGCAAGCTTTGGCAGCTCAGCAAGATCGACCAGCATTGAAAACACAGAGTATCTAAGCACATGCTCTCTAGGGCGGTTGCGCTTGTGATACACCTGCCCTACATAAAGCTGACTGCGAAGGGTCATGCTGTGTGTCCTGCACTGGGTGCCATTTGCGCCATGCGTGTTGATGGAACGACAATACGCGGCGATGGATTATCCAGCTGCCAAGGGCGTTCTTCGCCACCCAGATGCTCAGCCACAGCCAGACCTGACTGCACAGCGTCCTCATGGAATCCAGAACCAAAGTAGCTCCCGCAAAACCACGTGTGCCGCTTTCCTTGCAATGACCAAAGCTCTTGCTGTGCTGCCCACGTTTGTGCCGTAAAAACAGGATGCTGATATTGCACCGAGCGGTGTGTTTGTGCTTCAGCAGGGATTTGTGTGGGATTAAGCGTAACGATGTAGTCTTTATCTGTGTTCAGGTTTTGCAGGTTATTCATCCAATAGCTAACCGAGACCTGCTCCGGATTGTCACCTGTGCGCTCAACATAATTCCAGCTGCACCAGGCACGGTGACGTTTAGGCAGATAGCTGATGTCGGTATGCAGATAGGCATGATTGGTATCGTACGCAAACGCCGATAACAAGGCTGTCTCTTGCTCACTGGGTTCTGACAGTAGTGCCAACGCGTTGTCTGCATGTGTAGCAATGACAACCTGATCAGCCCTAATCTCACGCCCGCTTCGATCTGTAATCGTGACACCATCAGCGTGCCTTGTGATAGATATTGCATCAAACTGCGTGATCACTGAATCTGCCCCAATAGCCCGCTCAACGGCTGCCACATACTGTTCGCTACCGCCTGTCACCGTGCGCCACTGCGGCCGGTTACTAATTTGCAGCAAGCCATGATTACTGCAAAAGCGAATAAACGCCGCTGCCGGATACTCAAGCATTTTGACTCGGGACGTTGACCAGATCGCAGCGCCAAACGGCAACAGGTGATCGTTGATGAACGCATCGTTGTAGTTGTGTTGCTGCAAAAAATCGCCAAGTGACTGCTCTGAATTTGGCGGAATTTTTGTGGGTGCCTGCCGATAAAAACGCAGCAGATCCTTTAGCATTTGCCAGAAACGAGGCCTCAGTAATAATGAGGGTTGAGCGAGCATGCCTAAGGCCGGGCCACCTGCATATTCGAAATTGCCATCGTCTCGAGAGACAGCAAATGACATTTCGCTGTTTTGTGTGCTAACTCCCAAAGCATCGAACCAGCGGATAAGGTTCGGATAGCTAGGCTCGTTGTAAACAATGAAGCCCGTGTCGACTTTGAGAGCTGTGCCAGCTTTTACGTCGGATTCTATGGTGGCAGTGTGGGCGTGACCGCCAAGGCGATCTTCTTTTTCGAGCAGTGTCACCTTGTGGCGCTTGGATAACAACCACGCAGCCGACAAGCCCGCTGCGCCGCCACCCAGAACTGCAACATGCATTTTAACGTCGTGTACCATACGGATGAGTGTACTCTAACGAATAACACTTCAGTGCACGCGCAGCGACATAGCCAGTAGTTAGACATTTGCTACATTAAGATCCGCATAGCTGCAATGTACGTAAACCTCAGTACAAATGAATACTCTAGTGGCAACACCTCCAAATAAGCGCGACAGCGCTAAAAAGAACGAATCGAGCGCTGGCGTGAAAACCGAGGCGTCGGTAGAGCTGCGCAAGCGTATGGGCGACAACTTAGTCGCTATAGGCGAGCGCAAGGATGAAGCAGCATTCGCTGACGTATACACCTACTATGCCGGACGAGTAAAGTCGTTTCTCATGGGTAAGGGTATGAACGACCAGATCGCCGAAGAGCTTATGCAAGAAATTATGCTGACCATCTGGCGTCGTGCAGAAAGTTACGATCCAAAGAAGGCAGCAGCCAGTACGTGGCTGTTCACCATCGCTCGTAATAGGCGTATTGATTACCTGCGCGGTAATTCTCGCATAGAAGTCGAACTTGACGATGAGATGCTCGACCTGGAAACAACCGAAGAAGATCCGCAAGCTAAATACGTTAATGACCAACAAGCTGCGAAGCAGCTCGAACGTGCCCTGAGCAAACTTCCGCAGGAGCAACGTCAGGTCATGCACTTGTCTTATTTCAGGGGCCAATCACACGGTGCTATCGCCAAGTGGTTAGATCTACCCATAGGGACAGTGAAATCAAGGATCCGACTTGCCATGCAAGCCGTACGCGTTAATCTACAGAACGAAGAAGAAGCGCTTCGTTCTAAACCAACACAATCGAGTTAGTTTTTCATGAACATTTCACACCATCTAACTGACGAATCAATTCAAGACTACGCCTCTGGCAGCTTAAGTATGCCAATGGAGACGCTTGTAGCTTGTCACCTAACCGTGTGCAGCAGCTGCAGGAATAAAGCGACTCTTGCTGAGAGTCTTGGCGGCTCGATGTTCGATGACATTGAGGCAGTAGAGGTTTCCCTGTCCGCCAGTGACATACTTGCCCAGGCTAAGCTGATGCCCTCGCATTCCGCACCATCAGTAGATTCGGTACCAAAAACTGCACCAAAAATTACAGGCGTGCCTCGACCGCTTGGCCGTCTTCTATCAGCACCTTTAGACGAGTTGGACTGGCGTCGTATTGCACCCGGCATCAAACAACACAATTTGAGTGATCAGCACCGAAAACACGGCGCTTTTCAATTGCTGCATCTGGAGCCTGGCACCGTGCTTAGTGCCCACTCACATAATGATCGAGAATTAACCTACCTGGTCCAAGGGTCTTACACCGACGAAACTGGAACATTTAAAATGGGCGATATAGCTGATTTAGATGGTCATGACCACGCGCACCAGCCAGTGGTTGATTCTGAAACACCTTGTATTGCTCTAATTGCTACGCAGTCTCCAGTTAACTACTCGGGTGTTCTTGGTAAAATTATGCAGCCGTTTGTTGGTATTTAGTAGCCAGTACTTTGTATTCTCGTCTTCGCGGATTAACAACCTAATGTGCCACTCGTCATTCTTACCTTCGCGGGAATGAGAGCGAAAAATCAGCACAGTAGCGCTCGCCAAAAGCCCTCTCTATGAGGGCTTTTGATTATGCAACCCGAATCCGCCCTACTTCATAGCCAGCCCAGTTGGATCATAAGCAGCTCTTAGTGATGCAGTCGCATCGAACATCGTACCTCCAATATCGATCTGCCACTGTTGAGCTGCAAGCCAGTCAGCGTCTACCACCTCCTTGCTATTCACATAGCCCAAGCCCACAGAGGCGCCCAGCGTGTGCCCAAAGTTACCTGACGTAAGGTAACCAATACACTGCTGAGATTGCATGATAGGTTCGTGGTGATACAAGAGCGGTGTACCGTCATGCAAAACGAACTGCACAAGGCGCTTATGCAAATGAGATTTTGTGTCTTTTTGGCGGGCAATGGCGTCGTAACCAATGAATGGAAGGGCTTTGTCCATAGCGCATACAAACCCTACGCCCGCTTCTAATGGCGTGTCTTCATCAGCCACGTCGTGACCAAAATGCAGGAACTTTTTCTCTATTCGGCAACTGTCAAGAGCATGCAAACCCGCTAGCTTCATGCCATGGGGTACACCTGCTTGAAGTAGTAGATCAAAGCATGGCATAGCCATCTCTACTGGCACCAGAAGCTCCCACCCTAGCTCTCCCACAAACGAGACACGCGTGGCGCGTATAGGCGCAAAGCCAAGCTCTGCAGACACGCTACGCCCAAATGGAAAAGCCTCATTGGACAGATCCAACTCCAGCAAGGGCTCGAGCATAGCTCGACTGTTAGGACCCATGACGCCAAACACCGCGTATTGACTGGTCACATCGGTGACCACACAAAATTCGTTATCTCCTATGTGGCTGCGCAGCCAATGTAGATCCTTATGGGTGGTTGCTGCTCCACTGATCACCATATACTCATGCTCAGAAATTCTGGTAACCGTCAGATCTGCCTCTATGCCACCTCGTTCATTCAACCAGTGCGTGTAAACAATTCGATTTGCTGTGGTGTCTATGTTGGCTGTGCAAATACGTTGTAACAGGGCTGTGGCGTCACGCCCTTGCACCAGATATTTTGAAAAACTGGACTGGTCAAACAAGGCGACTGTTTCTCTTGCGGCTCTATGCTCCTGCGCAGAATAGTCAAACCAGTTCTGACGCTCGAAGCTATACTTGTATTCGGGCCTAACACCTTTAGGGGCATACCAGTTGGGACGCTCCCAGCCGGCGACCTGGCCAAAGCAAGCACCGTGCTCTACATGCCGCTGATGAACCGCCGACAAACGCACGTTACGACCAGTCTCGAATTGTCTGAATGGATAATGATTCTCGTACAGTAACCCTAATGACTCCTCTGCTCGCTCAGAAGAGAATTTTTTAGTGCCCATGAACGGGTACATACGCCGAATGTCATTACCCCATAAATCCAGCGGACAATATCCGTTGTGCATCCACTCAGCGCAGACTTTTCCTATACCACCCGAACTTTGAATTCCCACAGAATTAAGGCCAGCTGCCACAAAATACCCTTGTACCTCAGGTGCCTCACCCACGTGGAATTGATCATCAGGAGTAAACGATTCCGGACCGCAGAAAAAACTTCTCCAACCCACATCGCCCAGTAAGGGCACGCGAACCATGGCATCTTCGAGCACAGGCATGAGTTGCTCCTCCATATGCCCAGGCAGCTCATCAAAACAAAAATCTGCAGGTATACCTTGCTTACCCCAAGCAACAGCGCGTTTTTCAAAAGCCCCTACTAATAAACCACCCGCATCTTCTTTGATATAAACGCATTTATCATGGTCACGAAGTACAGGCAAATCAGGTGTGACAGAGTCATGTTTTTCAGTGACCGCGTAATAATGTTCGCAGGCATGTAAGGGAATGTTGACGCCACTTTGACGCCCCAACTCACGCGCCCACATGCCACCACAATTCACAACAAAGTCGGTAGCAATAGGGCCTTTATCTGTGGCTACACCAGTGACCTTGCCGTTGGAGATAAGCACATCATCAACGCGGACACCTTCAAGGCAAGTTGCACCTCGCATCCTGGCACCCTTTATAAAAGCAGTAGTGATCTCAGTAGGGTTGCCCTTACCATCCTGTTCTACAAAGGTGCCGCCAAGAATTCCACTGTCGTCTATGAGGGGGAACAGATGGCACACTTCTTCACGAGTCACTGTGTCCACCCGAGTCACACCAAAGGCGTTGTTCATGGATGCAACTCGCCGTAACTCTTCCCAACGATCCTGGCTGTGCGCGATGCTCAAGCTACCGACTTGGCGGAAACCCGTGGATTGCCCCGTCTCTTGCTCCAGCTCATGGAGCAGGCGCATGGAATACTCAGAGAGTCGAGCGTGACTGTGGTCAGCTCGCACGGTGCCTATGAGGCCGGCAGCGTGCCATGTGGTGCCACAAGCAAATTGTCGCCTTTCGAGCAGAACCACATCTTGCCAGCCAAGCTTGGCTAAATGATAAGCAACACTGGCCCCAGTAACACCACCGCCAATGATGACGGCACTTGCTTTTGCAGGAACAGTATCTGTCACAGTTTAATCGCCTTAGGTAGAAGAACACACTGCTGTACTTTTAGCACAGCCAATCCCCTTATGGCTTGGACATGACTACTACCAGAGTGGTGCCAGCGTATCGACTGTGTTTAAGGCTTCTCGCAAACTATCGGCCAAATCGTTTTAAACACATCGGTGAACTGTTCCGGGGACTCTTTGATCCACTGGCTTAGGGCCTTTGGTGTCAACCAACGTCCATCGTCAACCTCTGTCGCTTGAAGCACAATGCTTTGATCGGACACCACACGAAACACGTGTGTAAATTCGAAACCCGTACGTGCCTGGGGTTGCATCTGGATAATAAATTCTAGAGACGACTGCGCAACAGTTATACCTAATTCTTCTTGGAGCTCTCGAACAGCACACTGCAGATACGTCTCACCGCTATCAACATGACCAGCAGCACTGGTATCCCACAGCCCTGCGCCTACGTCCTTATGCTTACTGCGTAGCTGTACAAACACCTCCCCGACACTGTTGTGTAGCACAATGTGCGTGGAGCGATGCAGGTGACCCTTGGCATGGATCACCGCACGAGTTTCTCTACCTACTACCTTATCGTTGCTATCAACGACATCCAGCCATTCCATGAAACTATCCAGCTAGCACCTGACGCTTCAGTTTACGCACATGTTTTTGCAGCTCTGAGTCCTCGTTCAGCTTGTCGCGGTAGTATCGCTGGTTTCGGCTCATGGTTGTCAGATCGCGGTTAAAGCGCTTGGCAAGATCAGTTAACGAACCCACATTGAGCTCCATGGCCAGATAGGTAATGCTCTGTCTGATTCGGCTTTGAGCTCTGGCACGACTTGCGTCAGTCAGCTCTGCCTCTTTTACACCCTCTTCCTTGCAAATACGCTTCACCAGCTGGTTCAAAGTGACCGGTTTGGCCGCAGGCTTGACGGGTTTGAGGGCCTTTTTCATGAATTTTTTGTCGCCCAGCAAGCGCCCGCCCTCACTGCCTTTCATCAAGTCGGCACGTTCGCCTTCAGCAGCTTTTTTCTCTACAAATTTTGCAAATGCACGCCGCGCGGCCTTATCAATCGCGCCAAACTCAGGTAATACAGCGGAGGTTGTGAGCCAGCTCGCCTCGTTGGCAGCGTCAAGATATCCCGCATGACTCGTCCATTTACCAGCGGCTGCAGTCTTTGCCTCACCGCTTCTGACGGGATTGTTATGGATATAGCCGACCAAATCGTTAAGGTACGTGTCCACATCAATCGCGATCGCCTTGTATCGACCATGAAATAGCGGACCGTTTCGATCATGCTTAGAATTAAAATACCGAGTGTAGCGAAATGTTAAGTTCTGCATGACCTTCGACAACGGTGCGTCCTTGACTCTGATAGCCATCTGCACATGATTTTTCGCCCAACAGAAGGCAAGTACGGAATGACCAAACCGTTGTACTCCGTCTTCAACCAAACTCTCCCAATGGCGTCGATCAGCCACGGACTTGTAAATGCTTTGTCCATCCAAACCCGTCAATACAACGTGGTAGACAGCTCCCGAAAAGTGAATCCTTGGTTTTCTAGCCATTTTTATTATTTTGTCCATTGAGCAAGGAATTGATAGCTGGCTTCATATCCCATTTGCCATCCATTGCGCAGT
The DNA here is from genome assembly GCA_023301725.1 of Granulosicoccus sp. Lineage (GTDB taxonomy): Bacteria > Pseudomonadota > Gammaproteobacteria > Granulosicoccales > Granulosicoccaceae > Granulosicoccus. The sequence continues at coordinate 23,162 of JALZUD010000039.1, forward strand.
TACATGCTCATATTCGTGATAGATTTAACGCTTTGCATTGAAGTGTAACACTTGCACTACATATGTGTAAGTTTATGTTTACATTTATTGATTTGCACTCAATATAAGTACGTAGTCAGCGATAAGTCCGATCAGTCCATAGGGGCTGAACGATTGCAATAATGAGTTTGCTCATTCGCGTTTCAAACTAGTGCAACTCTCAACACACTTTCCTGATGTCGCGCTATGCCCTAGACTAACAAGTGTCCTCAAAGCGCAATGCCCCGAAAACTCAATGCAAAATGACGTCAGCGCATGGCTGGAGCGCCGTTCCGAAATCGAAGGGAGCGAACGTCCAGGCTTCAACAGCACAAATCTTGACAGCCAATATCAGCGAGATCGCGCAAGGATTATCCACAGCGCCTCTTTCCGAAGTCTGCAATCGAAAACGCAAGTACTGGGCCTCGGCGAGAGCGACTTTTACCGGACTCGCCTCACGCATTCTCTCGAGGTAGCTCAGATTGGCTCTGGCATTTGCGAATGGCTGCGCGACCAAGAGGAGTTAGCAGATTTTCGTTATCTGATTCCCTCATTCAGTCTCATAGAAGCGATTTGCCTTGCGCACGACATTGGGCACTCGCCTTTTGGTCACGGCGGTGAAGTGGCCATGAACACCATGATGCGCGATCACGGGGGCTTCGAAGGTAATGGCCAAACCTTGAGAATTCTGGCACGCCTTGGCGAATACTCTCCAAATAGCGGCTTGGATCTGACTCGCCGCACCATGTTGGGCACATTGAAATACCCTGCCGTGTACTCCTCAGTGTGCGATTACACAGCCAAGATTCCCGCCACAAGCAACCCGCTGAATATCGATCATTGGGCACCACCCAAATGCATTTATGATTCTGAACAATCGGTACTTAACTGGATGCTGGAGCCTTTTAATGCAAATGATCGAACTCTCTTTCTATCCCTCAATAGCGAACGTGCCGGCCATGCCCGCACACTGTTCAAAGCATTCGATACGAGCATTATGGAATTGGCAGACGATATTGCTTACGGCGTTCACGATCTGGAGGACGCGCTTGCTCTTGGACTGGTACATATGGACGCTTGGCAGGATCAAGTAGTTGGCGTACTGGCCACCCTAGACAGCAACCCGATTAGCGATCGAATCGATGAACTCACCGTGCTGCTATTTAGTCGGGATGCGAAAGATCGCAAGCACGCTATCAGCCGCATGGTGAGCTATTTAATCAAGAGTATGTCGATTGAAGAGCGCGACACCTTCTCGCACCCCTTGTTGCGACTACAAGCAGTGATGAATCCGCTGGCCTACAAAATTCTGTTAACGATAAAAGATTTTGTTATGAGCCACGTGATTTTTCGGCCCGAGTTGCAAATGCTTCAGTATAAAGGGCAACGCGTCATTGTTCGCTTATTTGAGATATTCGAAGCCAACCCCAAGCGGCTGCTTCCGCAAGCTGCCTTTGAACAGTACGAGCTACAAGGGCATCGGGCAATTGCAGACTTCATTTCGAACATGACCGATGTGTCTGCCGGCAAGCTGTATCACAAACTGCTTAGCCCAACATCAGGCTCGATTTTCGATCGCCAATAAGTGCTAGCTCGACTAGCACTTACGGCTCACCATCAAAGCAACACTTGCTCAACGCCGCCAGCATTGGCCTTGTCGACAAAATCGCTTGCCCACTGCTCACCAAACAGACCCTTAGCAAGCTCAACCACAATGTAGTCGGTGTCCATGCCTGTTTCATCCTTGTAGCGACTTAAACCCTGAACGCAGGCAGGACACGAGGTCATCATCTTCGCATTGTGCTCAGTTGAGGATGCGTCAATACCATGTTCCTGCAGATTGCTTGCAAGCTCAATAGCTTTGCGCTTACGCACCTGAGTTGCAATATCAGGACGAGCGACCGCAAAGGTACCCGCCTCACCACAACAACGATCTGATTGCACCACCGGCTTACCCAGCAGAGCCTCGGTAACCTCAATAGGTTTGTACGTTTTCATGGGGCTGTGGCAGGGGTCGTGATAGACATATTGCTCACCAGACACCCCATCCAGTGAGTAGTTTTTCTCCATTAGATACTCATGAATATCCAGTAGGCGACAACCCGGGAAAATTTGCTCAAATTCATATTTAAGCAATTGATCCATACACGTACCGCAGGAAACAATGACTGTTTTGATATCCATGTAGTTCAATGTGTTGGCAACACGATGAAACAACACGCGGTTCTCGGTGGTTATCTGCTTACCCTTATCAATATCGCCTGTTGAAGTTTGCGGATAACCACAACACAGATACCCTGGAGGCATGACAGTTTTAGCACCAGAATCAAACAACATGGCAAGCGTTGCAAGCCCGACCTGACTGAACAATCTCTCTGAACCACAACCTGGGAAATAGAAAACCGAATCGCTGTCGTCATTAGCTTTCGACGCGTCACGAATGATGGGCACGTACTCGCGGTTCTCGATACCTAGCAATGCGCGCGTTGTCTTTGCCGGCAACATAGTTTTGTTGGGCAGCTTGCGATTCACAAAGTGTACTACTTGCTCAATAGGTTTAGCAGGGCCTGTGGTGCTGGTGGGCTGTTCACGAACCTTTCGCGCAGCTGGCACTTTGTTAATCAACATATTGGCCGTGCGCTGAGCCTTGAATCCCCAATCAATCATGCCCTTGCGCATGATCTTGATGGTGGTTGGATCCTTGGCATTTAAGAACGCCATAGACGCTTTGGTACCGATGCTGAAATTTTTCTGGCCTCGATCTTTCAAAATTTTTCGCATTGTGATGGTGACATCACCAAAGTCTATATCCACAGGACACGGCGCAAGACACTTGTGGCATACCGTGCAATGGTCAGCTATATCGTTCATCTCATCGAAATGCCGAATCGATAAGCCTCGCCGAGTTTGCTCTTCGTAAAGAAATGCCTCTGTGATTAAATTGGTGCCCAGAATTTTATTTCTGGGTGAGTACAACAAATTGGCACCCGGCGAATGTGTCGCGCACACAGGTTTACACTTACCACAACGCAAACAGTCTTTGATGCTGTCGTTCAGAGCACCCAGCTCGCTTTGTTCAAGAATCAGCGCCTCTTGCTGCACCAGTCTTAAAGAAGGTGTGTAAGCATTCTTTAAACTGGATCCGGGCATCAGCTTGCCTTTGTTGAAGTGCTGATTGGGATCGACCACGTTTTTATAGTCAGCAAATGCTTGCACAGTATCGGCATCCATATACTGCATTTTGGTCAGACCAATGCCGTGCTCACCTGATATCACTCCATTGAGCAATTGCGCCAGCTCCATAACACGATCGACTATCCCTTCTGCTTGGCGCATCATGGTGTAATCGTTGGAGTTGACTGGAATATTCGAGTGGATATTGCCATCACCCGCGTGCATATGCAGAGCCACAAATAATCGTTGTGGACGCAGTTGTGCGTGAATGTTGTCTATTTTTTTCCTTAAACGCTCATAACGGACGCCAGAAAAACGTTCTTTAAGCGGTTTTTCGACAGACTGACGATAGGAAAATGCTTCACGTCGGCGAAGAAGTGCATCCACGTTCTCATCAGCCTCGGCGATGTCAGTTGAATTTCGCAAAGCATCGAGAAATCGATCATCAGCAGATCTGAGCCTGTCGTACACCCCATTCCATTCACTTTGAACTTGGTCGAGTTGCTCAACAGCCGCCGCTAGCGCATTAACAACTATGGCCTTGCTCTCTTCACTAGTGCCACTCTTAGGCACAGACAAGGTACAGGCTTCTTCGGACTCTAGCAGCTTCTTAACCTGCAGCAGCATAGCCAGTTTATTACTTAACGAGTGCTCAAGATTGATGCGCTCAATACCCTCGCTATAGTCGGACAACCTAGGCAGTGGAATAACAACGTCTTCGTTAATTTTAAAGGCGTTTGTGTGTGCGGCAATAGCTGCGGTGCGCGATCGGGCCGCCCAGAATTGCTTTCGAGCGTCACTGCTGACTGCGATAAAACCTTCAGCACCACGCTTGTTAACCAGCTGCACCACACCTGAGGCTACTGCACCCACAAGATTCATATCATCACTGACAATATCAGCCAGTAGCAGCATCTTCGGAAGTTGACCACGTGACGCTTTGGCGCTGTACTTAACCGCTTTGATATAGCGATCGTCGAGGTGCTCAAGCCCTGCCAGTTGAATACCTTGGGTGCCGTCGATGTAATCTTTGACTTCAGTGATAGCTAATACCGCTTCGCGCAAATCCTGACCATAAAACTCCATACACACGGTACGGATGTGTTCAGGCATGCGATGCAAGATCATGACAGCCGAGGTGATCAGACCATCACACCCCTCTTTTTGAACACCGGGCAGTCCGCCTAGAAATTTATCAGTAACGTCTTTGCCTAATCCCTCACGTCGTAGACTTGCCCCTGCAGCTTCAATCAGGCGCGGCTCGCCGAGCACATCGCCTGTGTCAGCGTCAGTGCGAGTGACGCGAAAGCGCACGGTGTCTTGCAAATGAATTTTGCCAAGATTGTGATCAAGTCTTTCTATGTCGAGCCAATGACCATCTGGATCGACCATGCGCCACGACAATAGATTATCGAGAGTTGTACCCCATAGCACCGCTTTTTTACCACCAGCATTCATGGCAATGTTGCCACCAATGGTTGATGCATCCTGGGAGGTTGGGTCAACAGCAAACGCCAGCCCTTTTGCAGACGCAGCCTCTGCTACCCGACGAGTGACCACACCAGAACCCACCTTTATAGCGCTGGAATGTGAATCAAGTTGCTCACTACACAGCCCAGACGCGAGCAGCTCATGTTGTTGCACCGGTTCGAGTGCATCCAGCTTTTCCAAATTGATAACAGCCGTATTAGCATGCAATGGGATTGCACCCCCGGTGTATCCGGTACCGCCACCACGCGCAATCATTGTTAGCCCAAGATCTATGCAGGCTTTTATCAAACTCGGAATTTCATGCTCAGTGTCGGGTGTGAGCACAACAAAGGGTAACTCCACCCGCCAATCAGTCGCATCAGTCACGTGCGATACACGCGCGAGACCGTCGAACCGGACGTTGTCGCTGTGGGTAAGATCTTTCAACCGCTTGGTCGTTTTCCGACGAAGCTGCTGCATATCGGTGAGTCTGGATTCAAAATCCTCCACACACTCATTGGCCAATGCAATCAGGTTGTTTACACGTGGATCAGAGGCGCCGCGCTCCACAATTTGCTCAACACGATGTTTCAAGGCGCCGACCAGAGATTCCCGCCTACGCCGGTTAGACAGAAGATCTTCCTGAATGAACGGATTTCTATCTATTACCCAGATATCGCCCAGCACTTCAAACAGCATTCGGGCCGATTGACCCGTGCGTCGCTCTGCCCGCAGCGATTGAATCAGTTGCCAGCCAGCCTCGCCAAGGTACCGTAGAGCTATTTCAGCGTCTGAAAACGATGTGTAGTTATAGGGAATTTCACGCAGCTGGTCGATCTGTTGACTGGGTAGATGCGTGGGGTCAGCGTTGAGCGGTGCGTTCATTTTAATGGCGATGCGCTAGAGTAACTTTATGAAAGTATTAACATTCGGTACGCAAGTCGGGAGCGCTCCGACCAGTTACGTAAAACGAAAAAAGCCCCGACATGCGGGGCTTTCAGGTAATAAACAAGCAATAAACTATCGCTTGGAGTACTGAGTTGCTTTTCGTGCCTTTCGCAGTCCGACTTTCTTACGCTCAACTTCTCTGGCATCACGTGTCAGGAAGCCTGAACCACGAAGAGCCGGACGAAGTGTTTCGTCGTATGCCAGCAAGGCACGCGAGATTCCCAGGCGGATCGCACCGGCCTGACCACTACCACCACCGCCTTTGACGGTAATGTTGAAGTCGAAGTTTGAAACGTTCTCGGTACGCTCCAACGGCTGGCGCACAATCATGTGTGCTGTCTTACGGCCAAAATACTGATCGAGAGGCTTGTGATTAACAGTGATCGTTCCACTGCCTGAACGCATGAAAACTCGCGCTGTAGACGACTTACGTCGGCCTGTACCGTAATACTGTGTTGCTGCCATGACTATTTAAGCTCCAGAACTTGCGGCTGCTGCGCTTCGTGCGTGTGTTTAGCGTCGGCAAAAACACGTAGCTTTCGGTACATGTCGCGGCCGAGTGAATTTTTTGGGAGCATGCCTTTAACAGCCAGCTCGATGATTCTCTCAGGATGGATAGCCTGAAGTTTCTCGAAGTTGGTTGTTTTCAGGTTGCCGATGTATCCAGTATGGTGCTGGTACAGCTTGTTTTTAGCTTTGTTACCAGTCACAACCACCTTGGAGGCGTTGATCACGACCATGTAGTCGCCGGTGTCTACGTGAGGAGTGTAGATGGCTTTGTGCTTGCCGCGCAGGCGCCGTGCACATTCAGTGGCCACGTTGCCAAGGGTTTTTCCTTCGGCATCGATGACGAACCACTCACGTTTGACCTCTGCAGGCTTTGCGCTGACGGTAGACTTGTTCACTTGGGGGATCTCGGTGTTCGGTAAGACGTAATCTTGATTAGCCGCCCATTCTAATGCAGGTTGATACCAATCTCAACCATCCGGCAGGAATATTTAAGCCCAACGCGTAATCATCTGCTCAAAATAAGGCAATTCTGTCTAGAACTGGGCGATTAAGGCATGAGGGGGGGATAAATAAGGGGGGGTGCAAGAAAAGCAGCGCGAACCTGATAATTCGCGCTGCAAACCACCGCAAGGTGGAAGGAGGAGAAAACTACACTTGCCATATGGATACAGCAATCAGCTTGCCAACTTCTCAGATTGCGGGTGCGGATAGCTCCAATTAGATGACATTCACCATGAATTGACTCACAAGCTGCATTATATTGCTGCCGATGTCCACACCTTGACAGTTGACTAGTGAATTATTACGCAGGTTTCAATTTTTGAACGTCAGTAATTTAAAAAATAATGTGACCAACGCCTCAAAAATAACACATGAAACGTATCCACATTCGATCCTGCACACTGAAAATTGACAGTATTCAACGTCAAAAACAAGCGTAAGACAACACCACGCTATAACGCCTCTTCTATCTCCCAACTGTAATCAATACTGGCACTCTTTTCGATCATACGAGAGGCCGAACAGTACTTTTCACCCGAAAGCTTGACCGCTCTCTCAACATGCTTTTCACTAAGCTCCTTGCCCACGACTTTAAAGTGGACTTGGATGTGTGTAAACACATGTGGAATCTCTTCAGAGCGCGTGGCATCAAGGGATACCTCCACATCAACGACATTTTGGCGAGACTTTTGCAGCATGAGCACAACATCAAATGCCGTACAGCCGCCCATCCCTATCAGGACCATCTCCATAGGTCTGATGCCTAAGTTTCTACCCCCGTGCTCCGGTGAGCCATCAAGCACCACAGAGTGCCCACTTCCAGACTCGCCAACGAAGCTCATATGATCAAGCCATTTGATTCTTGCGTGCAAAATTACCTGTCCTTATGTTGATCTCCTGCACCGACTAATCGTAGCTGCGCCCACTGAAGAAATGTTTGACGCCGCCGATCACTGTTTGACGGAAGACAAAAACAGTCTGGATGGTTCTTACAAACCTCCCCGGCCTTGCGCAGTTTTGATTAGAGAATTCGGAGAATATATAGAATGCTGGCGCCACGTATTGCACCGCCGCCTGTTGAATGGTTGGATTTGTTCCTTAGGAGCAGCCACCGCAGACAACACTCGGCAAAAGCTACCATAATTCACTACGGTGACGAATCAGATACGTTGTTTTATATCGTTGATGGTTCGGTCAGTGTGGTCACAGAGGGTGAAGGGGGCAAGGAAATTGTTCTGGCTTATCTTCATGCTGGTGACTTCTTTGGCGAAATGGGCTTGTTTGAACAAGGCGCTAAACGCAGCGCCTGGATAGTAGCTCGCACTAAGTGCGAAGTTGCTGAAATGAATTACGATCAGTTCCGTCGTTTGTCGGCGGAACAACCTGAACTGCTTTACGAACTGACCAGCCAAATGGCATCTCGGTTGCGTAAATCCAGCATGAAGGTGGCTGACATGGTGTTTCTTGATGTGAAGCAACGTGTAGGACGAACACTGATCGAACTGGCCCACATGCCAGATGCTATTACTCACCCTGATGGCATGCAAATCCGCATCACACGGCAAGAGATCGCCCGCATCGTGGGTTGTTCACGCGAGATGGTGGGTAGGGTTCTTAAGGAGCTTGCAGAACCTGAAACAGGCGAGCCGCTCATTCATGCTCGTGGTAAGACGATGGTGATTTACGGTACGAGGTAACAACAGTACGCCCAGTTACTAGAAGCAATAAGCTAGGAAACGATGGGGAGCTCTGACATGTTTTGCGTATGAAAACATGCAGGAGCCTATCATTGAAGAGATCGATTGCTCAGACAGGCTCATGAGCCAGGCGGTAAACCAGAACTGTTTTTGTAGCCGGGGATTTGCAAGGTCCCCGGCTTTTTATGTTTCTGGCCTTGGCCTGACGGCCAAACACTAGTCGCTAAACAAGTTAGTCAAAGCCGCTCCAGGATCAGGCGCCCTCATAAAAGCCTCTCCCACCAGAAAAGCGTTCACGCCGCCGGCACGCATTCGCATAACGTCAGCGCGCTCCATGATGCCACTTTCAGTAATGACCGTTGTGCCCTCGGCAATGTTTGGCAAGAGAACCTCTGTGTGTTCAAGAGACACTTCGAAGGTTTTCAGGTTGCGATTATTGATACCCAACAGCATGGGATTCAATGCCTGCGCTCGATCTAACTCTTCTGCATTGTGCACTTCAACCAACACGTCCATGCCCAGAGACAGCGCCTGATCATATAGAGCCTGTAAATCAGCATCAGACAACGCAGCTACAATCAACAGTATGCAGTCTGCCGCCATCGCTCGGGCCTCTACCACCTGATAAGGATCGACAATAAAGTCTTTTCGTATCACAGGCAAAGTGCAAGCCGCACGTGCTTCACGCAGTGCCCATTCACCACCTTGAAAGTAATCCACATCTGTGAGTACAGACAAGCAAGCAGCACCGGCGTTGGCATAGCTTGTAGCGATTTCCGCGGGCATAAACGGATCACGAAGTACGCCCTTGCTGGGTGATGCTTTTTTAATTTCAGCAATCACCGCAGGCGAGCCTTCCATTAACTTGTTGCGAATAGCTGCGGCAAACCCGCGACAAGCATCAACACTTTCAATGCGTTCTTGCAACTGCACCATGCTTGTGTGAAGCAACGCCTCAGCAATCTCTTCATGCTTTCTGGCAATGATTTTTTTTAAAATATCGGGAACATCAACGCTCATCGGATTTGTCTTCCTTCTACTTTTTGCGTTTTATATACGAGAGAAAATTCAATTCAAGACTATTTACTAGGCACACAACCATTACCGTAAAAAAAATGGTTGCGTAGATTGTACGGGATAGTCTGAGCTAAGCCTTGGCTAATGCCTGCGACAACGCCACTAATTGAAGCAGTTTTTCACGTGCCGCACCCGAGTCGATAGCTGCACGCGCAAGCTTAATACCTTCATCAATACTGCTGGCGACACCAGCAACGCTGATAGCCGCCCCAGCATTTAGCAGGACAATATCTCGCGCAGCACCTGGGTTTTTGTCAAGAACACCTAAAACCATAGCAAGACTTTCCTCTGGGCCTGACACAGCGATGTCCGACAATGGAGCATTGCTCAACACAAACTGACTCGGCTCAATGGTGTAATCGTTTATTTCTCCGTTCTTTAATTCAGAGATTGTGGACGGTCCACTGATACTGATCTCATCCATGCCATCGTGACCGTGCGCCACGATGACATGATCACTACCTAATCGACTGAGCACCTCAGCCATAGGACGCACCCAGGCAGCATCGTAAACACCGAGCAGCTGGCTGCGTACACCTGCAGGATTGGTCAATGGACCAAGCACATTGAAGATGGTGCGAACGCCCATCTCCTTACGCGGCCCAATCGCATGCTTCATTGCGCTGTGATGCGTTGGCGCAAACATGAATCCAAGGCCTAACTGCTCCACACACTGGGCTACCTGCTCTGGGCTAAGCGCAATGTTCACGCCTGCAGCCTCTAGCAAGTCAGCAGCACCTGATTTACTGGACACCGAACGATTACCATGTTTTGCAACTCTGGCACCTGCACTGGCAGCCACAATGGCACTGCAGGTTGATATGTTGAACGTGTTGCTCGAATCACCACCAGTACCGACAATATCAATAGCTGGCTTGTTACCCAGTGACACAGGGGATGCCAAGCTACGCATAACTGCAGCCGCAGCTGCCACCTCGTTCACGGTTTCACCTTTCATGCGTAATGCAACCAGAAAACCACCTATTTGCGCAGGTGTGGCATTACCCGTCATCACTTCGCGCATCACACTGTCCATATCTTCACTGGACAAATCATTACGCTCAAGAAGCTCTTGCAACGCTTGCTGAATATTCATAATTAGACCTTTGTTATTCCAGGAATGGACACTGCCTTATTTGTCGGCAAGCAACCCAGCACGCAGAAAAAAACTCTTCAACATGGCATGACCATGTTCACTGCTGATTGATTCAGGATGAAACTGTACACCCTCGATAAGATGCTGCTGATGCAGCACACCCATGATTTCTTCTCGCTCGCCGTTGGCATCTTGCGTCCATGCAGTGACCTCAAGAGACTCAGGCAATGTGGCTTTATCGATCACCAGTGAATGGTAACGCGTAGCCACCAAAGGGTTAGGCAACCCGGCAAACACACCTGTACCGTTGTGGTAAACATCTGAGAGCTTACCGTGCATGATGTGCTGAGCCTGAACAATCTCTCCACCAAAATGTTCACCAATACTCTGATGCCCTAAGCAAACACCGAGCAGTGGGATGCAGCCCTTGAACCGGTCAATGAGCTCCAGAGATATCCCAGCACTACTGGGTCTGCCTGGACCTGGCGACACCATGATGGCCTTGGGGTTAAGCGCTTCCAACTGATCGCACGTTATCTGGTCGTTACGAAATACCTCAACCGTACAACCAATTTCAGCTGCGTATTGCACCAGGTTCCAAGTAAACGAATCATAGTTATCTATCACCGCTAACATGTCATTCACCCTCCTTTGAACGTACAACCGGCTGCTCGGCATGCAGTTGATTGCTCGCCTCCCCAACCGGCTCGTCAGCCAACTCGTCGACTAATTCAGCCAAGATAGACGGGCGCGCGTCCAGCCCCGCTTCGGCCAGGGCCACGGCGCGAAAAATGGCACGTGCCTTGGAGCGTGTTTCCTGCCATTCACTGTCAGGATCTGAGTCGTACACGATGCCAGCGCCAGCCTGAACGTTCAGCACCGAGTCTTTGATCACTGCAGTGCGTATGGCGATGGCTGTATCCATGTTGCCATTCCACGACAAATACCCAACAGCGCCAGAATAGACTCCTCGTTTAACTGGCTCCAGCTCCTGAATGATCTCCATAGCGCGCACTTTAGGAGCACCGGATAAAGTACCCGCAGGAAATGTCGCCTTTAATACATCTATAGGCTTCATGTTCGGCTTTATTTTGCCAACCACATTCGACACAATATGCATCACGTGTGAATAGCGTTCAATGCTGAACTTGTCCGTCACCTTGACACTGCCAGTCTGGGCGATGCGTCCAATATCATTACGACCAAGATCTATGAGCATCAAGTGCTCAGCGAGTTCTTTCGGATCTGCCAGCAAGCTCTGTTCATGCGCTTGATCCTCTGCCTCGGTGGCACCTCGAGGACGCGTACCGGCTAATGGCCGTACTGTGACTTCATCATCTTCAAGGCGTACCAGTATTTCAGGTGAAGCGCCAACCACATGATGATCACCCAGATTAAGATAGAACATATAAGGCGACGGGTTCAGCGAACGTAGCGCGCGATACAGGTCTAGTGGCGGTGCTTCAAAAGGTATGGACATACGCTGCGAGAGAACCACCTGCATGCATTCGCCTTGCGTTATGTAATCAATGATCTTTCTAACTGCGTCCTTGTAGCCCTCTTCGGTGAATCCTGATGTGAAATCACTCTCACTCACCGAACTACCGCGATGGACTGAAGTTCGCTGCGGCGCCGCTGTACGCAAGCTATCGTGCAAACTCGCGATGCGCTGTAGGCCTTGCTTACGTGCATTCTCCTGAGCCGGGTCGACCAACACAATCAGCGTTAGCTTGCCACTGAGATTGTCAAACACGACCAGCTCATTGGCGACCATGAGCAAGATGTCCGGGTTACCGATGGGGTCAGGACTATTATTAACCCCCAAGCGCGGCTCAACATACCGAACTGTATCGTAACCAAAATACCCCACAAGCCCACCCGTGATACGTGGCAACCCTGCGATATCAGGCACTGTAAACCCACTTTGGTACTGTTCTATCCACGTCAGTGGTTCTTCCACTGAGAAACTCTCTGTCAGCACATCGTTGTTACTGATGGTGACGTTGTTAGCGGTAATACGAACAACAGTTTGCGCAGCCAGGCCGATAATAGAATAACGGCCCCACTTCTCTCCTCCCTGCACCGATTCGAACAGGAATGAATACGGCTGATCAGCCAGCTTCATAAACACCGATAAGGGGTTATCGAGATCGGCGAAAAGCTCGCAGGCAAGTGGAATGCGTGTGTAGCCTTCAGCGCGGTAGCGCTCAAATTCTGATGAGATCATGATAGATAGACAAATGGAGAGGCGGAAATGAGTAGGATTCAGGCAGGCATTAGCGGCCTGCGGCGAGATCGATCAGCTTCGCCAGAGCCATGCCTCTTGCCCGTACGGATGACCGTAGTTATGGGCGCTCTCAGTTACAATTGTCATATTCACACGCCGATAGTGCCTTTATCGATTGCCACACGTCAAGCGTCTTATATAATTAGATGCACCACAAACACATTTGGAAGCCTTCCGCCATGAGTAAAATTCGACAAGATGACCTGATTGACAGTGTTAGCGACTCTCTCCAGTTCATGTCGTATTATCATCCGAAGGACTACATCGACGCTGTACATCAGGCGTGGCTACGTGAAGAATCACAGTCTGCCAAAGATGCCATGGCGCAAATTCTGATTAATTCGAAAATGTGCGCCGAAGGAAAACGCCCACTTTGCCAAGACACCGGCATCGTGACCGTATTTGTCAAAGTAGGCATGGATGTCCAATGGGACGCAAAATTAAGCCTCACTGACATGATCAACGAGGGCGTACGTCGCGCCTACTTGCACCCTGACAACATGCTACGGGCCTCTATTCTGGCAGACCCAGCCGGTGCGAGAAAAAACACGGGAGACAACACACCAGCCGTTATCCATTACGAAGTCGTTGCAGGCAACACCGTCGAATTCGAAATTGCTGCTAAGGGTGGCGGCTCTGAAAACAAATCCAAGCTGGCCATGCTCAATCCTAGCGACAGCATTGTCGACTGGGTTGTCAAAACCGTCCCCACCATGGGTGCTGGCTGGTGCCCACCGGGAATGTTAGGCATTGGCATTGGTGGTACCGCAGAAAAGGCGGCAGTGCTTGCTAAACAATCGCTCATGGGGCCTGTCGATATCCAGGAGCTTAAAGATCGTGGACCTGCGTCGCGCACCGAAGAGCTTCGCCTTGAAATATTCGAAAAGGTCAACGCGCTAGGCATTGGCGCACAAGGTTTGGGTGGTTTGACCACCGTGGTCGACGTGAAAATTCTGGACCACCCCACACACGCCGCTTCCAAGCCTGTCGCTATGATCCCTAATTGCGCTGCAACACGTCACGCCCATTTCACTCTCAACGGCGATGGCCCAGCGCTGCAAACACCACCCTCGCTGAGTGACTGGCCCTCCATTAGCTGGGAAGCCGGTGACAGCGCACGCCGAGTCGATCTCAATACAGTGACACCAGAAGAGGCTGCCACCTGGAAGCCTGGCGAAACGTTACTGCTCAATGGCACGATGCTCACCGGCCGCGATGCTGCTCATAAGCGCTTGCAGAGCATGCTTGAAAACGGCGACAAACTACCCGAGGGTGTGGATTTCAACGGCAAGTTTATCTATTACGTTGGCCCAGTCGATGCAGTACGTGATGAGGTTGTAGGGCCTGCAGGACCCACCACTGCCACGCGCATGGACAAATTTACCGAGATGATGCTGGCCGACTACGGACTACTGGGCATGATTGGTAAAGCTGAACGTGGCGAGGAAGGTATCGAAGCTATACGCAAGCACAAAGCGGTTTATCTGATGGCTGTTGGTGGTGCCGCCTATCTGGTCTCGAAGGCCATCAAAGAGGCTCGAGTGGTCGCCTTTGAGGACTTGGGTATGGAGGCTATCCGCGAGTTTGTTGTTACGGACATGCCTGTGACGGTAGCTGTTGATTCCACTGGAGAGTCCGTTCACAAAACAGGTCCTGCGCTTTGGAAAGGCAAGCTTGCCAGTGGCGAAATCAAACCCGTGTATTTTAAATAAGAAGACAAATTAGCAATGATTAAACAAGGAAATCTGCGCCAGCTCATGATATCGGGGCTGCTGATTGTATCCACCTTGCTACTGGTTGCCTGCGCAGCATCTGACAGCGACTCACAAGGCGGCTTCAATGCAAACTCTGCAGATCGAATTACCGCCTGCAAAAGTACTGATCGGCTTATTGAAAGTAGTCAGCAATGTTTACTGGATGATGCGGCGTGCTATCAGATCAGCAGTGGACAATGGTGTACTGGTGAACGTGGCACTACCTGCCCCACTGGCTCCACATCAATACCCGCTGATGCCATATGCCCCAGTGGCTCACGTTGTTTTCAGGTCAGTGAGTCGCTGCATTGTCAGATTTGACAGATTATCTACAGACCACCACTGCTGCCAATCAGTAAAACGGCAGCCGTGGTGTGAATTGATGCAACAATTGAGTAGGTAATCCGCCCTAATCGGGTAAAACCCTATCGTGCAGCGTTGGTTAGGTCGATAACATAGATCTCGACAACTTCTGCTCGTGCGTCTATGCGCAATGCCCTGACAGCTACGGCTGTTCATCCTACTCATCCGCAACAAGCAGGCGTCATCGACCTACGCGGACGCCTGCGCGCGTGTCACGTGGACGAGCGAGCCGCATGGTTCAGCCTTCAGGAGCAACTTGAACTGGCCTTGCAGCAGCATGCTCACGAGTTGCATTTTGACGAAGAGCCGAGCTGTATCAGGTACAGAATTCGCTCAACATTTGCAACCACCGAGCATCAGCTGCCGCTGGACAACCCATTGAGAACAGCCTTAGCTTTGCTGGGTAAGCAGGTGTGGCCAAACGATGCCGACGAGCTGTCACATCGGGCGTGGTTTCTCATCAAAGTAGCAGATCAAGATCTACTGTTTCAAAGTGATCACGTCAAAACCTCTGGGGGTACAGCAATCACTCTGCGACCTTTGTACGATATAAAAAATCCGCTACCACAACTTGAAAAAATCTTTGCATTGCCGGGCCAAGCGAACATCGTGCGCGAGAACGTTCAGCGACACAAAGGCCTGATTCTATTGGCCGATACGGATCGCACACGCAGAGTTCGCACGGCACGCGCCATCTCACAGTGCCTGACAGGTCCCGACCAACGCATCTTACTCTCTGAAACCAATTGCCACCCTTTGGTGCCGGGGGTTACGCAAATTGCCTTACCAGTGCACGCGAGTGAAGAGCAAAAACTAGCGTGGCAGCAAGCTTGCGATATGTCGTACGACGTCATGATTGCATTGGAAAGCAATCATGACGTTGCACAACACGCTCATCAGAAATCATTAGTCATACAAGGTGTTTGCACCAACACACCCGGCCTGGCCCTCACACAACTGATTGCTAACGGTGCGCGGCCAGAATCTATTGCTCGCAGCCTCAATAGCATATTCACCCAGCATGGTATCGGGCTTGCCTGCCAGTATTGTAAATGCCCTACGATTCCCGACGAGCGTCTGGAGCGCTGGATGCATAGACATAGTCCAGTTCAATCAGGTGCAATTAGCGATTGGCTTGCCGATCGATTGACAGACAACTTTGTACAAACGCCCGGTTGTGCAAGTTGCCATGATACGGGTGTGGGCGCTGTAACCACACTGGTAGACAGCATTAAAATAACCGCCGACATCCAAGAGGCGCTATTTGATGCTGATGTGCGTTTCGCCACCCACGCCCTAGACCAACAAGCGGGTGTTGAAAATCAGATTATTGCACTCGCACGTATCGGTAAAATCAGTTTCTTACACGCAGTACAATATTTGGAAAAATACAAATTTCAAGCACATTAGCGCTAGAAAAATGCCCTGAGAGACTCACTCTGGAGGCAAAGGGTTTGGAGTATCTGTCAGGTGGATTTTTCGAGCTGATAACGGCTTGCCTATCAGTAACAGTGCATGTGCAAACGACCCAATTTTAAAACGAAAGAAGCCTTAAAACGCAAAAAGGCCCGGACCCACTGACGTGGATCCGGACCTTTAATAACGCACCTACAGTTCTGGCAGGTTAAACGCTTAGCCGTTAATCGCGATAACTTCAGCTGGGCTGTTACCTGCACGCAGCAGATCGTCAAAGTATTTGATGGTCTTTACCAGACCTTCTTCAAGCTTGACCTGTGGCTCCCAATCAAATGTTGATTTGGCGAGTGAGATGTCAGGTTTGCGTTGAGTAGGATCGTCGCTTGGCAGATCGAGGAATTCCAGTTTAGATTTGGAATTGGTTAGCTTGATAACCTGTTCAGCGAGCTGACGGATAGTGAATTCATCAGGGTTACCAATGTTAACAGGGCCAGTGAATGAATCGTCAGTACCCATGATGCGAACGAATGCTTCGATCAGATCGAGGCAGTAGCAGAATGAACGAGTTTGTTCGCCTTCGCCATAAATGGTGATGGGTTCGTCAGACAAGGCCTGCACAATGAAGTTTGAAACCACACGCCCATCGTTTGGATGCATGCGAGGACCGTAGGTGTTGAAAATTCTTCCAACCTTGATGCGCAGGTCGTGCTGGCGGCGATAGTCAAAAAACAACGTTTCAGCACAACGCTTGCCTTCGTCGTAGCACGAGCGAAAACCGATGGGGTTAACGTGACCCCAGTAGTCTTCAGTTTGTGGGTGAACCTTCGGGTCGCCATAAACTTCACTGGTGGATGCCTGAAAAATCTTGGCACCTGTACGTTTGGCCAGACCCAACATGTTGATAGCACCGTGGACACTAGTTTTTGTGGTTTGCACTGGATCGTGCTGGTAATGAATAGGCGATGCCGGGCATGCAAGATTATAGATCTCGTCCACTTCCAGATAGAGAGGAAAAGTGACGTCGTGACGCATCAACTCGAACGCTGGGTCGTCCATCAGGTGCTGCACGTTCTGCTTGTTGCCCGTGAAGTAGTTATCCATACAGATAACTTCCGAACCGTCTTTCAGCAGACGTTCACACAGGTGAGAACCGAGAAAACCCGCACCACCTGTCACTAGCACGCGCTTTCGCGTGAGAGAAGATTTGTCTTGAGTCATAATATTACCGATCTAATTCCTAAGATTGTTTATTCGTCGCCGAAGCTGCGCATAAGAAACAGAGCAACTGAATGTAGGCAGTACTAACAACCTCTGCCGAGCAGTCACACAGTATAGCGCTTCGACTTTCAGTCGTACCTACCATCGGCACGCATCAGCCAAAAATAAAGTGCAACTTCCCTTAACACACGCTATTTAAGCCTATTTAAAAAATTTATTACAGTAATACGAAGTAAATGCTGCAAAAATAAAAGTCAATTTAATGACGCTTCGTATCACTTGCTTCATATGTTTCTTGTCTTAGATGCTCCTGAAAAAAAACGGTAAGACAGCATCCAACAGTGCCTATCCTTGCCGTTTATCTGTACTCGCAAATATTTCAAGTAAACCACAGACCTTGTCTTGATGACCTTCACGAGCATCCGTTACAACCAAAGCACGAATTTTGTACTTGCGCATCAGCAGTTCCGCATCTGAAACCATCGCATTAGCCGAAATAGTGACAGGCACCGGCGTCATGAAGTCACGAACTTCTTTATTCATCATCATTGGATCCATGATCAAGGCGCGACGTAGATCACCGTCCGTGATTATCCCCAGTAGTCGGTTGTCAACCACAATGATGGCCAATCCATAACGTCCAGAGGTCATGCAGAAAACAGCCTCCCGAACGGTCTCGTAGGGACTAATAATAGGTAGGTTATCGCTAACCATGACATCACCTACGCGTGAGAGCAATCGACGCCCGAGCATACCGCCCGGATGAAACTGGGCAAAATCTGCTGGTTTAAAATCTCTGGCCTTTGTGAGACACACGGCAATTGCGTCGCCCAATGCGGTGACCGCTATTGAGGTTGTCGTTGGTGCAAGGTTGTCAGCACACAACTGGAGATCGATGTCGCAACGCAGCTCAACATCAGCGCGGCTACCGATAGGAGAATTAGCTTGGCCCACCATCGCGATCACACGGTTGCCGAAGTACTCAAGCGAAGGCATGAGTTTAAGCACTTCCTCAGTTTCACCGCTTTGCGAAATCAGTAAGATCACGTCATCTACGGTAATCATGCTGAGATCCCCGTGTAGGGCTTCACCGGGATGCACGTAGAAACTCGGCGTACCAGTGGCTGCTAGCGTTGCCGCTATTTTTCTGCCAACAATGGCCGATTTCCCCATACCCGAAACTATGATTCGCCCCTTACATTGGAGTATGAGGGCAACAGCTTCGTCGAATTGTTCGTCAAGGGTGGAAGCCAGTGTTGCCAGGGCTGCACCTTGAGTGGTCAAAGATTCAATGGCTGTAGGGATAAAACTGGAAGAACTATCTTGAGTTTGCGCTTTGCGCTGGGCGAGACTCATGTGTTGGACTATCCGTAAGGTGATACTCGGTTAGTAATGCCAATGCGAGATCTGTACCAGCAACACACCTTACTCAATAGGGAAGCAGTTAGTTCCCTGAGATAGCCTCAAATTGCTCATGAATCCGTTCCAAAGCAGAAACATTATCTCCAGCCAGACAGGTAACGTGTCCCATTTTGCGACCTGCCCTTGCAGCCGCTTTTTCGTAAAGGTGCAAGTGGCAGCCACGACTGCCAAACAAATGCTCAATGTTAGGCGATTTCTTGACCCATAAATCGCCTAACAAATTGACCATAGCCACCGGGCTCAGTAAATCAGTTGCCCCAAGTGGCTGCCTACACATTACCCTGACTTGCTGTTCAAATTGACTGCACAAGGTTGCATCCAGGGTGTAATGGCCGCTGTTGTGTGGCCGAGGCGCCATCTCGTTAAAATACAAAGTGCCATCCTGGGCTACAAAAAATTCAACTGCCAGAACACCAACGTGTTCAATGGCATGCGCCAGAGATTGCGCCTGTGCTGATGCATTCGCTGTAATTATCGAAGGCTGCATAGCAGGCACAACGGAGGTGAACAAAACACCCTCACGGTGCACATTTTGTGCAACCGGAAATACCGCAACGCTGCCATCAAAGCCACGAGCAAGCACGACAGATACTTCAGCGGCCAGATCTATTTGTTGCTCTAAAACACAGGGCACAGCGCCAAATTCGCTAAACGCAAGCGCAAGCTCATTGCGCGTGTTGCAGGTACGCTGGCCTTTACCGTCATACCCGAGCCTCGACGTTTTCAAGATAGCTGGAAACGTAACATCCGAACCCAGACGGGTAATGTCTTGTTGAGAAGTGATAGACACGTGCGGAACAGGCAGTAGCCCGCTTTCAGTGGCTTTTTGTTTCTCAAGCATGCGATCTTGTGCCAGTTCAACGCTTGCAGGACCAGGGGCGAGCTGCGTCATAGACTGAAGCAATTGAAGGCTTTTGGCCGGCACGTTTTCAAATTCGATGGTCACCGCATCACAGGCGTCGCCCAACTGACTCAACGCTTTTGCGTCATCGTAATTTGCTACCAAAGCTACATTGGCTATTTGCATAGCAGGTGCAGTAGCGTCTGGGTCTAGTACCCAGACTGCATAGCCTAATTGACGAGCCTTGATAACAAAATATCGGCCAAGCTGTCCACCACCAATGACACCAAGGGTGGCACCTGGAGCCAAGGTGTTCACAATTCCATGGCTCGCGCATATTCAGTCTGCGCACTGCGCCATTTCACCAGACGCTCATGCAGGCTGGCGTCGTGCTGTGCCAAAAGGCTAACGGCAAACAACGCCGCATTGGCCGCCCCTGCCTCACCAATCGCAAATGTAGCCACTGGAATGCCTTTGGGCATTTGCACGATGCTATACAGTGAGTCCAGACCACTTAAATGACGCGTGGGCATGGGTACTCCCAATACCGGTACGGTGGTTTTAGCCGCTAGCATTCCTGGCAGATGAGCTGCACCTCCAGCACCAGCAATAATGCACTGCAAGCCTCGTTGTTTGGCATCTTGCGCGTAGCTGAACATGTCGTCGGGCATACGATGAGCAGATACCACACGTCTTTCATGGCTCACGTCAAACTCTTCGAGTATGGCAGCAGCTAATTTCATCACTGGCCAATCACTGTTACTGCCCATGACAATACCGATCTGGACTTCACTCATGCGTAACTCTACAGATGTAACAAATTGGCATAGTATACTCAATACATTGTTTAGCCACCGCGCAATTGCACGTCATGACGAGCCCTACATCGCAGCATCAAAAGTATGCACCTGACGACCCCGAGGCTCTGCACACCAGTAGCATCAAATCACTAGAACTGCACTATCAGGGCAAAGTGCGCGACCTGTACGCCATTGATGATCAACACTGGCTGATGATTGCCACCGACAGAGTATCGGCGTTCGATGTCATCCTACCCAATGTCATACCCGGCAAAGGCAAGTTGCTGACGCAGCTAGCTCTGTTCTGGTTCAATCAGGTGCGCGCGCTCATACCCAATCATTTGGCGTCGATGTCCCTTGAAGAAGTTCTTCCAGACCCTGTGGAGCGTGCTCAGGCGCAGGGTCGCAGCATGATCATCCAACGGCTTAAACCGTTGCCAGTTGAGGCTGTTGTCAGGGGTTACCTAATAGGTTCGGGCTGGAAAGACTACCAGACCAATGGCACAGTGTGCGGAGTGGAGCTTCCCAGCGGCCTGCAACAAGCCAGCAAACTTAGCTCGCCAATATTCACACCAGCCACTAAAGCGGAACTGGGCGATCACGACGAAAACATCAGCTTCGAAACCATGCAGAACATTGTCGGCAATGAATTGGCTGATGACATCCGCAGAGTTAGCCTCGCCCTCTACAAACACGCCGCCCACTACACCCAGACCAGAGGCATCATTACTGCCGACACCAAATTCGAATTTGGCCTGAATTCTCAAGGCAATCTGGTGTTGATGGATGAAATTCTCACGCCAGATTCCTCCCGTTATTGGGAGGCTTCGACGTGGCAAGAGGGCTGCAGCCCACAAAGCTTCGACAAACAGTTTGTTCGCGATTGGCTAGAAACACTAGACTGGAACAAAACATCACCCGGCCCCGAACTTCCGCAACAGGTGATCGACAAAACAGTATCCAAATACCGCGAAGCGGTTGAACGATTGGTGGCTTGAGAATAAAATTGACGTCAGCTCGTCATCCCCACGAAAGTGGGGATCCATGCCGCTATTGACTTTGGATCCCCGCCTACGCGGGAATGACGTTCAAAAAACCAACCCATCAAACAGCACTATTATTAGGCGACAGTGACTTTGTCATCAAGGTATACGTCCTGAATTGCATTTAGCAACTTCACACCATCCTTCATGTCTTTCTGAAAGGCTTTGCGACCCGAGATAAGCCCCATGCCGCCAGCTCGCTTGTTTATCACGGCTGTGCGAATGGCTTGGTTCAGGTCGTTATCACCTGAACCACCGCCAGAATTAATCAAACCTGCACGTCCCATGTAACAATTAGCTACCTGATAGCGCACAAGGTCGACCGGATGATCTGTGGTGAGCTCTGAATAGACCTTAGGGTGTGTATTTCCAAAGCCGATGGCGTTATAGCCACCGTTATTTTCAGCCTGCTTTTGCTTAACAATGTCCGCCTGAATGGTGCTGGCTAAATGGTTGGCCTGACCGGTAAGATCTGCTGACACATGATAATCGGTGCCGTCTTTCTTGAATTCAGAGTTACGCAGGTAAGCCCACAATACCGTCACTAAACCCAGTTGATGGGCACGATAGAACGCCTCAGAGATCTCTTGAATTTGCCTGCGAGAATCTGGCGAACCATAATAAATGGTAGCACCTACCGCAAGAGCTCCCAGATCGAATGATTGCTCAACCTGTGCAAACAGAGTTTGCTCATACATGGCAGGCAAGGTGAGAGTTTCGTTGTGGTTAAGCTTAACCATGAAAGGAATGCGGTGCGCATACTGGCGCGATACGCTACCCAGTACACCTAAGGTTGAGGCTACACAGTTACAACCGCCTTCAATCGCCAGTTCAACAATGTTGGCAGGGTCAAAATAAATAGGATTTGGCGCGAACGAGGCACCTGCTGAATGCTCAATACCCTGATCAACAGGCAGCATAGACATATAACCTGTACCACCCAAACGACCTGAGTTGAACAGTTGCTGCATAGAACGCATGGTGCCGGCGCCACGATCACTACTGCCAATAACACGACTGACATAGTCAGGACCAGGCAGATGCACCATCTCCTTCGGCAAGCCCTTACAAGTATGGTCTAGCAGGTATTCGGCTTCATCGCCAAGTGCAGTGATCGTATCTGTCATTACTTATTCGTCCTGGTAAGCAAGCAAACTCGTGTTGCCTGCGTGATTGTCTAGTTGCACCCGCCTTGGTGCTTATTGATTCCTTGCCTTGAGCATACTGACTGCAGGCAATTCTTTGCCTTCCAGAAACTCCAGAAATGCACCACCACCTGTTGAGATATAAGAAACTCTATCCTCAATCCCGTATTTGTCCACAGCTGCCAGAGTGTCACCACCACCGGCTATGGAAAAGGCATCTGACTCAGCGATAGCCTCAGACAGAACGCGCGTACCTTCACCAAATAAATCAATCTCGAACACCCCAACGGGTCCGTTCCAGACGATAGTTCCTGCTTTCTTTATCAACTCAGCGTAGTTGGCGGCAGTTTCTGGGCCAATATCCAAGATGCGATCCTCACTTTGCACTTCTGAAGTGCGACGTATGTTGACATCTACTGATTCAGACAACTCTGGCGCGCACACTACATCTACCGGCACAGGAATTGAGGCACCACGTGCTTGCGCTGTTTTCATCAAAGACTTGGCTACATCGACAAGGTCTGGCTCATAGAGCGATTGACCAACGCCATGCCCTTGTGCGGCGATAAAGTTGTTCGCTATGCCGCCACCCACAATCAATTGGTCGACTTTTGATGCCAGCGATTCAAGCACTGTTAGTTTTGTTGACACTTTAGAACCACCAACGATGGCCAGCAAAGGACGGTTGGGTTTTTCCAAAGCCGCTGACAAGGCATCCAGTTCGGCCGCCAATAACGGACCAGCACACGCAATGGGTGCGTGCATACCCACACTATGGGTGGACGCCTGCGCTCGATGAGCCGTACCAAAGGCGTCCATTGCGTATATGTCGCACAGTGCCGCATAGCGCTTGCCAAGGGTTGCGTCGTCCGCTTTCTCGCCAACATTGAAGCGTACATTCTCTAGCAACACGACTTCACCATCGGCAATCTCTGGTGTGGTGTCGAGATAGTCGGTAATTAACCTGACGGGGTTACCCAGTAATTCTGACAAGCGTTTCGCAACCGGTGCCAAAGAAGACGCCTCTTCTGGCTGCCCTTCAACCGGGCGTCCAAGGTGCGACATTAACATCACCTTTGCGCCCGCCTCTATGGCGTACTGCACGGTGGGAATAGAGGCCCGTATACGTTTATCGGAGCTAACTTCACCGTCCTTCAAGGGCACGTTAAGATCCTGACGGATTAAAACGCGTTGACCAGCCAAAGGTTGCTCTTTCAGTAATTTCATCATTCGAAAATCCTTTATGCAAGGCTTAGCCTGATGCCTTGTAGGCATCAGGCTTGTCTTAAGACACTATTATAAACGATCAATGCCTTACGCGTTCATCAATGCAACTGTGGTATCGAGCATGCGGCAAGAAAAACCCCACTCGTTGTCGTACCAGCTACACGCCTTAACCAAATTGCCTTCCATAACGCGAGTCATGCTGGAATCGAAGTTGGAAGATGTGGATGTGTGATTAAAATCGATTGATACCAAAGGCTTATCGTTGTATGCAAGAACTTTTCCATCTGCAGCTTTTTGCATAATACTGTTAATTTCTTCCACTGATGTATCTCTACCCGCTGTGAAAGTCAGGTCAACAATGGAGACATTGATGGTTGGCACGCGCATGGCAAATCCGTCGAGCTTGCCATTGAGTGCAGGCAACACTAATCCAACTGCCTTGGCAGCACCTGTTGTCGTCGGGATCATTGACATGGTGGCAGAGCGTGCACGACGCAAATCTTTATGGTAAACGTCAGTGAGTACTTGGTCATTGGTATAGGCGTGAATGGTGGTCATCAAACCACGAACAATGCCTACAGACTCATCCAAAGCTTTAGCCATTGGCGCCAGACAATTGGTGGTGCATGAGGCATTAGATATGATTTGATCAGTGGACTTAAGAGCACTGTCATTAACACCAAATACGATGGTGTTATCTATATCCGAGCCGCCGGGGGCTGAAATAATAACCTTCTTGGCACCAGCCTGAAGATGCATGCCCGCTTTCTCTTTATTAGTGAACAAGCCTGTGCATTCGAGAACCACATCAACACCCAGCTCACCCCAAGGAAGCTTTGAAGGATCACGCTCGGCGAACACTTTCAACTTATCGCCATTGACGATCATGTACTCACCTTCAACACTCACTTGGCCGGGGAACCTGCCATGCGCCGTGTCGTATTGCGTTAAGTGCGCATTGGTTTCAGCATCGCCTAAATCGTTAATGGCAACGACATCAAATTCAGATGCACGATCCAGCTCATGAATAGCCCGAAGCACGTTTCTGCCAATCCGGCCGTAACCGTTGATTGCAACTTTAATAGCCATTTTTCCTACCTCTATCTAATGGTTTAATGATTAATTTATGGCGCGCCTTATGCGCAGCTTTTTATGCAACTAGTGACCCGATCCATCAAGGTTTGAGCGCTAAAGCCAAAGTGCTCAAAAACTTCATTGGCAGGACCAGACTCGCCGTAGGTATCCAAACCTAGTACATCGCCATCGAGGCCTACATACTTGCCCCAGCCCGCACTAACGCCAGCCTCTACTGCAACTCTGGCACGGATGGACAGGGGTAGCACGGTCTCTTTATATGCTTTGTCTTGTGCATCAAACACATCAGTACTTGGCATGGACACAACACGAACAGCGGTACCTTTCGCCTGAAGTTGTTTAGCGGCATCAACAGCGATACCCACCTCAGAACCTGTGGCAATGATAATGCTGACAGGCGTGGCATCAGGTTCAAACAAGATGTATCCACCTTTGGCTACATTGCCCAGTTGTTCAGTCGAACGCTCCTGATGGTTCAGGTTCTGTCGACTAAAGATCAGGCACGTAGGAGCATCGGTGCGCTCTACGGCCAGCTTCCAGGCAATGGCTGACTCAACGGCATCTGATGGACGCCAAGTGGACATATTGGGGATCATGCGCAACGTCGCTGTTTGCTCAACGGGCTGGTGCGTTGGTCCATCCTCACCCACACCGATGGAGTCGTGCGTGAATACGAAAATATTAGGTAGCTTCATCAAAGCACACATGCGTAAGGCATTGCGTGCGTATTCGGAGAACATCAGGAAGGTGCCTGAATAAGGCCGGAAGCCACCGTGCAAGCAGATACCGTTACTGATCGCCACCATGGCGAATTCACGAACACCGTAATTGATGTAGTTACCTGCCGGGTTGTGTAGAACTTCCTTTGATTCATCCCAGATGGTGTAGTTGGAGCCCGCTAAATCAGCCGAACCACCCAGAAATTCTGGCAACAATGGGCCGAAGCCGTTGAGTGCTTTCAAGCTGGCTTTGCGTGAGGCGATGCTCTCACTTTCAGCCACCACACTATCGATGTACTTCTGCGCATCCGATGCCCAACTCTCTGGCAATGTGCCGGCTACACGGCGTTCGAATTCAGCAGCCTTGGCAGGATTAGCTGCCTTGTAGGCGTCGAACAGCGCTTGCCATGCTGACTCCAACGTTGCGCCGCTTTCGCGTGCATTCCACGCAGCGTAGATGTCATCTGGCACGTGAAATGGAGGGTGTGACCAACCTAACTGCTTACGGGTAAGCTCGATTTCATCAGCGCCCAAAGGTGCGCCGTGGCTACTCTCTTTGCCGCCTTTGTTTGGCGAACCAAAACCGATAGTGGTTTTAGCGCAAATTAATGTTGGCTTTGAGGTTTCAGCTTTTGCCGCGGAAAAGGCTGCGGCCAGGGCTTCGCTATCGTGCCCATCAACGCCCGACACGACATGCCAACCGTAGGCTTCAAACCGTGCTGGCGTGTTGTCGGTAAACCAACCTTGCACCTGACCGTCGATAGAAATGCCGTTGTCGTCGTATACAGCTGTTAGCTTGCCTAAGCCTAACGTACCTGCCAAGGAGCACGCCTCATGCGAGATACCTTCCATAAGGCAGCCATCACCTAGGAAAACATAGGTGCGATGATCAACAATGGCGTGTTCAGCGGAATTAAACTGTGCTGCCAGCGTGCGCTCGGCAAGGGCCATACCTACCGCATTGGCAATTCCCTGCCCCAGTGGTCCAGTGGTGGTCTCAACGCCAGGCGCGTAAC
Organism: Granulosicoccus sp.; assembly: GCA_023301725.1. Lineage (GTDB taxonomy): Bacteria > Pseudomonadota > Gammaproteobacteria > Granulosicoccales > Granulosicoccaceae > Granulosicoccus. The sequence continues at coordinate 49,999 of JALZUD010000039.1, forward strand.
CGTATTCTGGGTGACCTGGTGTTTTTGAATGTAACTGACGGAAATTCTTTAATTCCTCAAGGGGAAGATCGTAGCCTGTGAGATGTAACAGTGAGTACAACAGCATGGAACCATGCCCGTTAGACAGTACAAACCGGTCGCGGTTGGCCCATTGCGGGTTAGCAGGGTTATGGCTTAGTACACCATTCCAGAGCACCTCCGCAATATCTGCCATACCCATCGGGGCACCGGGATGACCTGAATTGGCTTGCTGAACGGCATCCATGCTTAGGGCACGCACGGCATTGGCTAGTTCGCGACGAGAAGTCATGCGAAAGGAATCTCCTTAAAAGTGAGTATTGCCCTGCCGTAAGCGGTACATTGGCAAATGAGCAATTAGCTGGATTTCCCAGTATAAGCCAGCGTGCCCCTTTTATTTGCGCCAGTTGGCAATATCTTAGAACCTCTGGAGACTATTTAAGTCTAAAGGTGCTACAACCAACCACCGCTACTCTTCCCATTATGCTACCCGTTCGGTATAATAGTGGGTTACGCTGACAGTAGGTAGAATATGACCGCTCGCATTGCTATGGACAAAACCCAGCAGTCCAGCCTGAAGGAGCTTATCTCCAAGGGCAAGGAACAAGGGTATCTAACCTACGCCGAAGTAAATGATCACCTCCCAACCGAGATCGTTGATCCGGAACAGGTGGAAGAGATCATTGCCATGATCGTAGATATGGGCATCTCAGTCTCCGAGGTCCCTCCTGATGCTGATGAAATCAGTATTTCAGACAGCACGTCTAATACTGATGAGGATGCAGCAGACGAAGCTGCCGCCGTTCTGGCCACAGTGGATGGCGAATTCGGACGCACCACCGATCCCGTGCGCATGTACATGCGCGAAATGGGCACCGTAGAACTCCTGACTCGCGAAGGCGAAATCAAGATAGCCAAGCGTATTGAAGAGGGCTTGCGTCAAGTTCTTTACGCTCTTGGCACCTACCCTGAAACGATCAACCTGCTGCTAGAACGCTATCAGCAAGTGCAGGAAGAGCAGCTACGTTTTACCGACATTATTATCAACTTCATGGAGACTACCGACGAGATTAAGGTAGCCAAACCACCCTCCGACGATGATGATGACGACGAAGTGGTAGACACCGGCCCTGACCTTGAAGAGGTCAAACGCCGCATGATGGCCATGCAAAAAACTTATGCCAAAGCGTTGAAAGCCATTGACGCTGCTGGCGGCATTCAGGACGCAAAAGGCAAAGCGGAGATGGAAAAAGTCTCTGCCATATTCCTAGAGTTCAAATACGCGCCCGTCTTTGTTGCCACACTAGTAAGTAGCCTACGTAGCCAAGTAGACAGAATTCGCGCACTAGAGCGCCAGATTCGCGACTTATGTATTAAGCAATGTAAGTTGCCGCGCGGCGTATTCATCTCCACCTTCCAAGGTCGCGAAACTGATCTCACGTGGCTAGATGATGTGTGCAAAGCGAAGAAGCCTTACGTAGCTGCACTAGAAGAGCGTCGTACCGAAATTGAACTGCTGCAAAATCGTATTCAGCAAATCTGCGTGGCTGGCCAGCTTGGCATCACAGACATCAAAGAAATCAACCGCAAGATGTCTATCGGTGAGGCGAAAGCTCGACGCGCCAAGAAGGAAATGGTTGAAGCCAACCTGCGACTGGTTATCTCCATTGCTAAAAAGTACACCAACCGTGGCTTGCAGTTCCTCGATCTGATTCAGGAAGGCAACATCGGCCTGATGAAGGCGGTAGACAAGTTTGAATATCGACGTGGTTACAAGTTCTCTACTTATGCCACGTGGTGGATTCGACAGGCCATCACCCGCTCTATTGCGGATCAGGCCCGTACTATCCGAATTCCGGTGCACATGATCGAAACCATCAACAAGCTCAACCGTATTTCACGACAGATGCTTCAAGTAATGGGCCGTGAAGCCACACCTGAAGAACTGGCTGAAAAGATGGAGATGCCTGAGGACAAGATCCGCAAGGTATTGAAGATTGCTAAAGAACCCATCTCCATGGAAACCCCTATTGGTGACGATGAAGATTCGCACTTGGGTGACTTCATTGAAGACCAGAACATCCTGTCGCCTGTGGAAACAGCGACCGGCTTAGGCTTGGGCGAAACAACTCACGAAGTACTGGCTAGCCTCACACCTCGTGAAGCCAAAGTACTGCGTATGCGTTTCGGCATTGACATGAACACGGACCACACGCTCGAAGAAGTGGGTAAGCAGTTCGATGTAACCCGTGAGCGTATTCGCCAGATAGAAGCCAAAGCGCTTCGTAAGTTACGCCACCCTACTCGTTCAGAGCAGCTACGTAGCTTTTTGGATAATCAAGAAAGCTAATCCAGCTTTTACGTTTCATTAGGTAGTTGCTTTCAAACGGCGGGACTTGTTCCCGCCGTTTGTCGTTT
>JALZUD010000040.1 GCA_023301725.1 Granulosicoccus sp.
CCAACTAATCCAAAATACGCTCACGCGTATACAACTTGCTAGCCAACATCAACAGCAAAGCAGCGGCAATCAAAGTACCTACAACAGACAGCGCAATGTGGTGCAAAGGTATCTCATTACCTAACACAACGCTCTCGAGCAACTGGTACTGACTAAGCATGGGGTAGGGCATGGTGCTGGTGGTTGATCGCACGTTCAGAAATTGCAAGATAAAGAACGGTGCCATCGGGATGATCATCATTAAGCCCAGGTAGGTTTGCGCCTCTTTGGTGCTTCGGGTAATAGCTGATACGGTGATCAACAGTGCTGAAATAAAGAAAAGCAGTGGGCTTGCCATGAGAAAGGCACGGGTCAGAGTGGCTCCGTCAAATCGAATTTGGCCATTGAGTAGCTCTACTGAAAACACCTTGAATAAAATATAGATGCTCAATGCGGTCAGCATGCCTGAGAGCGTCACGAAGCACAGAGTAGCTCCGTATTTGCCATAGACAATCGCTGCGCGCGACACAGGCAAGCTGAGCAGCGGTTCAAGTGAGTGTCGCTCGCGCTCACCTGCTGTGGTGTCTATGGCCAAATAGTAGCCGCCCATTACCATTGACATAATGAACAAAAAGGGCAGTATCGACGCTAAGAGCTGACCCGTCGCACCATCATTGGATACATCGTTCTCGACAACGTCAAGCGAATTGAATGTGGAGGGATTGATGCCACGATGTTGCAGACGTAAACTACTCAGCGTTTGCTCGTACACATTGATAATGGCCTTTATGCGTCGAGCTTCTTTGGTTGATGCTTTATCAGCGCTGTTTACATGCAGAGTTAGTGGTGCGGGAACCGCATCGCGCAATGATTGTGCAAAATCGGGGGGCACTTCCAATATGACGGCGTTGTCGCCGTAGCGCACGGCGAGCTCGAATTCATCGGGCGCGTCAACCACATCAATATTGTTGCTGTATAAAAACTCCACAAGGTTGGGTGCACCCTCATGGTTGATGACAGCCAGTGGTTTTACCTCATCAAAATCTATCGATAGCTGGTTAAAGCTGGCAACCAGAGACCCACCCAGAAGTAGTGGCAGCAGCACCGGTCCGAACAACAGCGCATAGAACAACGTTTGCCTGTCACGCAGGTTGTCAATAATTTCTTTAACCATCACGACAAAAAAGCTCATGATGCAATCTCGTGTGTGGTCTGGTTGTCTGTGGCTGCGATAAACGCATTTTCCAAGTCAGTTTCACCCGTTCGAGCCAAAATACCGTCCAAGGTGTCTTCCATGGCTATGCGTCCTGCCGAGATGATGGCAATGTGATCACACAGCGCAGCTACCTCTTGCATGATGTGACTTGAAAAAACAATACAATGACCATCGCCGGCTAGTTGCCGGATAATCTCGCGTAAACCACGGGTTGCCATGACATCGAGCCCGTTAGTGGGCTCATCGAGCATAATGGTCTGAGGGCGATGCACCAATGCCCGGCCCAGTGCCACTTTGGTTTTTTGTCCTTGAGAAAACCCGGCTGCACGGCGTTCCACAAAGCCGCCCATGTCGAGCTGCTCCACCAGTTGATTAACTCGGGCATTCGCATCAGTTCGCGATAAACCACAAAGACGGGCGTAGTACAAGATGTTTTCGCGCGCCGTCAGGCGCGGATATATTCCAGCGTTGTGTGGCATAAAGCCCAGCTGTTTGCGCACAGCCAGTACATCGTCGCGCACATCCAGCCCGTCGATAATCGCTGATCCGGAATCAGGAGTCACAAGCGTGGCAAGCATACGCAGCGTGGTTGATTTGCCGGCTCCATTCGGACCCAGCAAACCGGTGATGCCATTGTCTGCCGCGGTAAAGCTGACACTGTCAACCGCCACAATATCATCAGACGATTTGCTTTTGCCTGGTCGTTTGAACCGCTTGCTAAGATTGTTGGCGGCAATCATGGCAGTGGCCCATTGGCATCAACGAAGAACGGTGTGGGGCGTAGTCTTTGCAAACACTCAGTATCAATAGACTGCGCGTCAGCTGTTTCCACAAACTGGGCAAGCAATGAGGGCATGCACCCGAATGGCGCCTGCATATGGCTTTGTGATTCATTAACAATATGTTTAGCGTTGCCAAGGGTCTGCATCGCCAGCTCTCCGTACACAGGTGGAGTGATTGGGTCGGCACCGCCTGAGAGAATCAGCGTGGGCGTATCGCTTTCTAGTGGTTGCTTGAATTGCTCATCCATAATGCCTGCTGGCCAGTTTTTGCAGGTGGCTTGTATGCCGCCTATTATGTCGTCACCCAGATAGCTAGCCTGAGTTGCAGCATCGTCTGTGTCCGCAAAGAAAGGTACATCCTCAGTGCAGACAACAGCGTGGTGCATACCTGTTGATAGCGTTTGCCCAAGCGAGGTGTTTTGCATCTCAGCTTGTCGTGCCAGCGGGGCCAGATTACCGTTCTCAATAGCGTCGAACAACATTGAGGGCAGGATGGCAGCGGTTTGAGAGCTGTAACTCATGAGTCGTAGCGTTGCAGCCAGTTGGTTACGCGTGAAGGTTTTTGTAGTGAGCTGACCGGTGGCAATATCTTCATACGTTATTGTTCTCGGTGTGTCTTCAAGTTCATCTAATAATGCAAGTGTGGGTGCTGTCAGATTGCCAAATGCATCACCGCAGCCCTTGTCATCTTCGCATCGCTGAAAGATTTTTTCCAAGGATTGCTGTGCAAATGGGCCAATGTCCGGGCCAAGAGATAATTGAGGAGGCACTATCGCATCAAGAGTCATCGTGCGTACCGCCGTTGGATAGCGACGCAAATAATGCATGGCAACCCGGGTTCCATAAGAGATACCGTACAGATTCCACTGTGTGATACCCAGTTGTATTCTGATATCTTCCAGATCGCGCACGGCAACAGATGTTGTATACAGGCGTGTATCCTGCGTTAAGCTCTGCAAGCATTCCAGCGACTGTGCACTGATTTCATCTAGGTCAGTTTCAAGGGCCGCTCCAGTATCAAGCGTGCCGCTGTTGTGCTCTTCCGGACACTGCAGAGAGCCAGAGTCGCCAGTGCCGCGTTGGTCTACCAGAATCAGATCACGATCGCGCATAATGTGCCGAAACGCAAAGGCAATCGCTGGGAACGACTCAATCGCCGATTGCCCAGGTCCACCCGCTATCATGGTTAACGCATCTTTATTGCCTGACTGGCGTCGCGACTTTATGCGGGCAATAGCAATTGTCTGTTGCCCGGCCGCCTCGTTGTCCGGATCCAGTGGAACTTGTACCGACGCGCACGATGCTCTGAGCTGAGAGACGTTGGCTCCGATATAACAATCTTCGAAGACGATAGCTGGTGTTGAATTACCCGTATCGTTAAGCGTCGCGTTACTCGCTGTGTCGCTGCCAGAATCCACAACCGCTTTGTCGCCAGAATCACCAGCGAAAAGAGCTTGCGAGACACCTAAGACCAATGTCAAAAGTGCTATTTTTGAAAAGTGTGTCGATCTCTTCTGGCCAGTGCGCTGAACTATCGAACCGACTTGAGTGTGATTACCTGAAAGGGGAGTAGCGTGCAAGTGAGAGGGTACTCTGTTAGTCAGATTAGAGAGGCGCGGGACATCGCGTAGGAGAAGCAATTGCCAAGCCAGACCCAGTGTCCACCTGTCAATAATCAGGATTATGAGACCAGCTAATACGTAGTCCTCCCTGATTACAGCTGCTCTAGAACATCCTCTAGCTGTCTGCGGGCGTTGCCCACCCAGTTATCACGTTCTATACGTCCCGGGCCAATTTCCAACGCATCCGCAATGTGCTGAATATCGTGCTTTTCCAACTGCGCCAATTGCGAGTAGCTGGTTATTCCCAGCTCGTTCAATGCCTTCTCAGTCAGCGGGCCAATGCCGAATATTTGCTGAAGGTCGTCAGCTGTCTTTGATGGGGTGAAGCCTGAGTGAGTTGAACGGTTTTGCGAATCCTGCTGTGAGCGAGGTTGTAAGTCGTCCAGACCACTGCTGCCCTGCAGAGCCCTTTCAGCAGCAAGCTCACCTTTCACACGACTAAGCTCTTCGTCTTCCAGTTCTGCGCCAATGTCTAGGACGTCTAGTGTCGCTGTGTCAATTTCTTGTCTGTTTGGGCTGGCGGTGTCGTCGAGCGCTGTTTGCGAGGCGGTGTCATTGGTTTGATCAAAATCAAGCTGGAAATCGCCATCAACTTCCATAACCTGGTCGAACGGGTCGTTGTCTAGCTCGCCCACTGCAAAAGAGGGGGCAGCCTGAGTCATGTCCAT
>JALZUD010000041.1 GCA_023301725.1 Granulosicoccus sp.
CAACGTGCCGATGTATTGACAAGAGCATCGTTTCGACTGGAGGAGTGTCATGGAGAGCTGTTTGCGCTTCTCACACGTGAGGCTGGAAAGAGTGCCCTGGATGCTATTGCTGAACTTCGTGAAGCAGTTGATTTCATGCGTTATTACGGACAGCGTGCCATCGCTGAAGATGCGCCTGCTCGTGGTGTGTTTGCCTGTATTTCACCTTGGAACTTTCCGCTAGCTATTTTTCTAGGACAAGTGTCTGCTGCACTGGCAGCCGGAAACGCTGTAGTGTGCAAACCAGCTGAGTCAACAGTTATTGTTGCCTACAGAGCCGTAGAGATCTTGTATGAAGCGGGTGTGCCGCGTGAAGTACTACAACTACTGCCCGGCCTTGGTGCCGATGTAGGTCGGGCAATTACGTCTGATGCTCGCATACACGGTGTGTGCTTCACAGGTTCTACAGCGGTTGCGCAACAAATTAATCGCACTATGGCTGATGTGCTAGATGCCAATGCACCCTTGATAGCCGAGACGGGTGGACTCAATGCTATGGTTGTAGACAGCACTGCACTGCCTGAACAAGCCATAAAAGACGTCGTAGCCTCTGCATTTCAATCAGCTGGTCAGCGTTGCTCAGCACTTCGAGTTCTCTGTGTGCAAGAAGATATTGCCGAGCAATTCAAGGCAATGTTATTTGGAGCCATGGATGAGCTGAAAGTGGGCAAGCCTTGGCAGCTTGATACTGATGTTGGTCCAATTATCAACAATGCCGCGTACGAAAAAATTACCGCATACATCGAAGATGCCCGCAAGCTAGGCAAAGTCTCGAAGCAAAACGGTGTAAGCCCAGAGCTTACACAAAGCGGTCACTTCATAGCACCGACTGTAATACAAGTGGATAATTTCAGTGATGTTACAATTGAGGTATTTGGGCCAGTGCTGCATTTGGTAACTTACAAGTCAACCGAGCTTGATGACTTGCTACACAGCATAAATACCAGCGGCTATGGCCTCACCTTTGGCTTGCACACACGCATAGAAAGTCGTGTTGAACATATTGTAAATACAATGCGCGTTGGTAATATGTACATCAACAGAAACCAGATTGGTGCGGTAGTTGGCTCACAACCGTTCGGTGGTGAGGGCTTGTCAGGTACAGGCCCCAAAGCCGGTGGTGCGCACTACTTGAAGCGATTTCAGCAATATGCAGTTAACAGAGAAGCTGATGATGCTCTAGATCAAGCTGTGGATATTGGCAAACTTCAAAAGCTCATCGATGGTGCAATTCCAACCGCAAGCCTGTTAGAGACAATTGAACTTCCCGGGCCTACCGGCGAATCCAATGCGCTACGGCTCTATGCAAAAGGTGTTGTACTTTGCCTTGGCCCCACCGCTGCAGTTGCATCGAGACAAGCGCAAGAGGCAAGCGCACTGGGCTGTGTAGCTATTGCCATAGCTGCAGGAATACAAGAGCCACTGACCGGTGTTCTGTCACCTGATCAACTTGCAGAGATTACTGGCATTGACGCGGTTATTTATGAGGGCAGCAACGAGCGGCAGAAAGAGTATCGAGCTGCTTTGGCTAAACGTGACAGAGCTATTGTTGCGCTGATTACTACACTGGCCGAAGTTAAAGAGCGATGTGTGCTGGAACGCCATGTGTGTGTTGATACGACAGCTGCTGGGGGGAACGCCACGTTGTTGGCAGCTTATTGAATCTGATATCCAGTTGTGGAAGTGTTAGCACCTGCTGAGCACTCCTACAATTGGTTTTTTGTGTACTTTTGTACAATGTCCAAAGGCATCAACTAGCCCTTAAGCTGAATAGTAGCGATCCAGTAGATCGGTTACCAGAACACCGTCGATTTTCATTCCATCCAGATTGGCATTCGATATGTCAACGTTTTCCATATTGACATTCATGAATTTTGTATTTTGCAAGTTTATGTTGTTGAAGACGGCATTGCTCATGTCGACATCGTCATATTCAACGCGATTCATTTTACAGTCATTGAATTTAACGTTTGTCAGTACGGCGTAAAAGAATGAGTTACTCAAATCTACACCGCTGAATTTCGAGTTGATCATGCTCGCGCGTTCGAATACAGAATTATTGAGTGCGGCACCGTCAAATGGATTGTTATCCGTCATACAAAACTACCTCTCTTTTTTAATTAGCGAACCTAAGCAAAGCTACACCTAACAAAGTCACAAAGGTGGAAAACACCTTTAGCAAAGTCATCCGTTCCTTAAAATATAAAGCACCAATAAGCAAAGCTATGACAATACTCACTTCCCGAAGCGCAGTCACTAAAGCAATAGGCGCTTGAGTAAACGCCCAGATAACCAACGCGTACGCAAAGAAGGATGCGCCTCCACCAAGTAACCCGATGGTTTTGCCTGAGCGCCAAACAGTTTTCAGTATATTAGCCCTAAGCATCGGTGCAACCAGGAGCATGATAATGGCATTGCCAATCGCTTGCCAAGCGTAAAATCCAAATACCGATTTTGCTAAACGTGCGCCTGTGCCATCAACCAAAGAGTAGCTGGCAATAAAAAGCCCTGTGGTTAATGCCAATAAGGTGGCCATCAAATTTAAAGATCCACTATGCCCTTTGACTAGACAGATACTCGCTATTCCCGCTGCAATCAGCACAATGGCGATTAGCTCAGTGCTTGAAAGAGCCAAGCCAAGAAAAAATACCGAAACCAATGTGACGATTAAAGGCGCTACGCCTCGCGCTATGGGGTACACCTGCGTTAGGTCACCTATCTGGTATGCCCGAACCAGAAACAATTGATAGCCCACGTGGAGCATTATCCCGCCAGCTAGCCATGGCAAGCTCTCCACAGAGGGAAATGGGACAAAGCACAGCACGATAACAGCCGGCACAACATGGCCCAGTACTATAGCCACCATGTTCAATAGATTATCATTCCCCCTCTTAACCATCGCGTTCCATGTGGCGTGTAAGAGGGCGGCGCACAAAACAACGAACATGACAAAATCAGACACAACGGTATTGGCTCATTCGATCAATTTCCCAAGTTCGCATAAACAGAATAACTATACTAGGCAAGCAGAAGTGAAACCATGTTTAATCCATCGATAACCTTTAATCCTGGTAAAGACATAGATGCGCTGTAAGACAGCGTGCGTAGATTTGCCACTGATGAGGTAGCGCCACGCTCGGCTCACATTGATACCGAGAATGAGTTCCTAGCCAATCTTTGGGAAAAGACGGGCAATCTTGAGCTGCAGGGAGTTATGGTGTCTGAAGAGTATGGAGACGCTGGAGGCCATCCAGTGTTTGGGAGGTAACAGTTACATTGACGATTACCCCATCGGGTGGCTACTACCCGATGCCAAGCTGTATGAAATAGGTACCGGCACCAGAGAAATTCTGCGCATGTAAAAGGGCCGGGAATTGTTTAACGAAACTAAGCCTTAGAATCATGAGCTGACGGAACCCGGTTAAGTGTTCTAGCGCCTGTAGGGGTTTTGGAATGCTTTTTTGGCTAGTCATTAGCTATTGTTGAGAAACAACTCACACTGCATGAATGTACTTTTCAAGTTCGCTGTTTAGAGCGGTTTGCGAAATATTTAGCAAAGCAAGGGACAACCTTGTAATGAAATCTCAATGTTATCCTCTGACTGCCGTTGTAACGGTATGATGACAAATCAAGATGATGGGTTTACTTTTTTAGAACTGCTGGTAGTCCTGGCGGTAGCCGCTATATTGCTGAGCGTTGCAGCGCCCAGCTTTAGATCCATGATCGATAACCAACGCTTACAAAGCGTTATCGGTCCCTTGTCTCTGAGCACGGCATCAGCTCGCTCCGAGGCTGCTAAATCCGGTGATGCAATCACTGTTTGCGCCCGTGCCACTGACAGCCAGTGTGGATCAGACTGGAACAACGGAATTCTCGTGTTTAGAGACGGAGATTATGCGCGCGGTGAGACTACTGCGGCAGTGAGTTCGTCAGATGAAATACTTCGTATTGTGCAAGCTCACAACAGCAACGTTACTCTCAGCGCGTTGGCATCGAATAATCGTACTGCGTCGGGTGAATATACGCCAAGTTACGTCCGCTATGAACCGGATGGGCGTGCGAACTGGAAGAACGGCACTTTCTTTGCCTGCGACAGCCGTGGAAATACGCACGCAAATGCTCTGCACATCTCAATTTCCGGAAGTATCCGTGCAGCTCGCCGTCCACAGTCAGGGGCCGACGACAGAGTGAAAGATGTATTCGGACGTGCTTTGCCATGCAATTGAGGAAGTCACGAACAGGGCAGGCAGGCGTAGGCTTGATCGAAATCCTGGTGGCTGTATTTGTATTGGCTGTTGGGTTTTTAGCCTCTGCCCGAATGCAAGTGAGCGCTATGCAGTCTAGCCAGAGTGCCTATTTTGAATCTCAAGCCTATTTTATGGCGGGTGACATGTTGGCTCGAATGAGAGCCAATGTGGATGGAGTTAGAAACGGTGCTTACGATAATCTCTCGACAAGCAGTGTTATCGCAGAACCGCAGTGTGGCAATCAGTTCTGTACTCCCACGCAAATTTCGCAACAGGATCTATACGATTGGTCGCGTAATTTGGTATCCGAATTAACCAACAGCGGTTTTACCCCCTTACTTCCCAGTTCAGCAACAACGGTGGCAGAGGGCACTGTTACGCGCTTAGCCAATGGTCAACATTCGGTGGTTTTGGTGTGGGCTGATGAGCAAAGTGAAGATACCGCTGGAGTAGGCAGTCTACGTCTAGATCTGATTGCAGAGCAATGAAATGCCATTGACAAAAAATACACTCTGTAGCGGCCATTTTTCCAATGGCTTCTCGCTAGTCGAGCTCATGATCAGCATGGTGCTTGGTCTTTTGCTGATTAGTGGTATGTTCGCCGTGTTTGTGGGCAACCAGAGATCTGCTGCCTTGAATGTGGAGCTAGCGAACATGCAAGAGAGTATGCGATTCGCACTAAACGCTGTGTCTGATGATGTGCGTATGTCTGGCTACCAGGGATGTATGGATCTGAATAGCGGCACTGTGGATATTATTGCCAGCGACTCTCCTAGTCCCGATCTGGCTGCAACAGCTATCAGTGGCGCGGTGATACAAAGCAACGGCAGTTGGTCACCATCGCCGCAACTAGGCACAGGACCGAATCAATTTGCGCCACCCAGTACCATCACTCCACGTGCTGGTACTCATACGCTGGCTATTCAATTTGCGCAGACTCCTGACAGCGGGCTTTCAGGGCCTCAAGTACTTGCTGGTACTTTGAATGCAGAAGGACCACTTGAACTGACACGCGCCATTGGTGTTGATGTGGGGGATCTTGTGTTGGTGTCCACCTGTGAGGCGGGAGAAATATTCACCGCAACACAGGTGTCCTCACCATCAACGGGTGGTATGACTATTGGTCATGACGCTAGCGCAAATACTCGGGCTAGTTTTCAACGGACTTATGGGCTTTCAGCCAACATTGGTCAGACTCGCGTAATGCCATTTACAACAAGTATCTATTATGTTGCGGCTACCGGAGAAGACAGACTCGATGGATCTTCTCTGTTCGCTTTATATCAACAAACCATGCCTTTTGATGAATCTGACAATCCACCTGTCATGCTAGTGGAGGGTGTCGAGAATATGCGAATTCTGTTTGGCATCGGTGGCGACAACGGAGGGCTTCGGTACGTCAACGCTGATAGCTCAGCCTATGATCCAGCAAAAATTCGTAGCGTGCGTATAGGTTTACTAATGTCTTCGTACGACCCGTTGCTGGAAGATGCTGATTCCAGTTTTTATCAACTTGCTGGGGAATCTGTGACTCGTTCATCCACCATGAGCACGGCTGCTTACTACGCAGATGATAAGCGCCTGAGGTTAGCATTCGAGACCACAGTTAGCGTACGTAACCGACGAGCTCAATAATGCAAAATCTTGGTTCCTTAAAGCGTGAAGGTGGCATTGCGTTGTTAATGGCGTTGGTCATAATTACCCTACTTTCTGTGGTAGGCGTCTCTGCAATGCGTGGTGCATTTCTGGAAAGACAACTGGTTAGCAATGCCGTGCAAGCGCGGGATGTATTTCAGGCTGCTGAGTCTGCAAACGAAGCCGCACTTAATTCAACTCAGACGCTCACGGAGACCTTCAATGCGCCTGACCAAGTGCTAGTGCTGGATGCTGAAATCAGAACAAATATAGGGTTGAAGAGTCAGTCTACGGTGCGCTTTGTGGGTGAAGGGAATGCCACGGGTGCATCGTTGAATGCTATGCAAGGCGCAAATTCTTTTGATGCTTTGCGTTTTGTAGTGGAGGGGGTTGCGCGAATCGATAGTGTTCACGCAAGTCGTCGCATTGATCAAGGAGCTACTCGCATTGTACCGGCTAACTGATACGCTTCTAGATCGACTAAAGGGTACCGTCGCGCAAATTGTGCAATCTGATATCGATATAAATATCAGGTAAAGGCAATTCAATAGCCCCGTGGACAGTGGTTCGATAATCTACTCAGTCATTGAACCGGGAAACTTGGATTATTCTGGTCTGATCAGGGAGAATCAGCTGAAATTGATTCATTCCATATTGAGATACAAGATCAAATCGATTAGAGCGCTGTTGAACGCTCATTTGCACCTACAATGTCTACTAGTTCCGGCAAATTTCGTCTACCTGCGAATTCATAGATCGCTTTGGTGTTAGAATTTTCGGTGCCCGTCTCGATGATACTGGACCTCAGGAGACGCTTACCCTACTCATTAAGGAGTTATCGAGGTGCGCGAACAAGATGCCAATAGTATTTGCCAATTAGGTTACTACTCTGGCAACCTCTCTGGCAACCTCTCTGGCAACTCCTCTTGTAGTTCCTCTGGCGGCTCCGATGGCAGTCCCTCTGAAGATCATTTGAACCTCCATTCAAATTCCACTACAGACGCATTCCCATTTACTGATCATCCTCTGCCGTGCCGTCATCTGCGCTCGCTGGTATCCACCGACATGCAAGGCATTAGTTGCATTGTTGTAGACATCCGCTTTGACGCAGAATTGGTGTTATCGCGTTGTCGTGACATATCCACAAAAATCCCACTCATCGTGCTCGCTAGCACAAACCAGACGTTCGATGATGCGTACCCCTATGGCGCCTACGTGTCTGATGTGACCACGATAAAAGAATACGGCACCGCGGTATTCAAGCAACGAGTAAAACAGGCAATCGAACATTATCGCGTGCCGATTAGCTCCAAAGATGTTAACAGTCCGGTTTACGCGGTGTTTCAGGCCATTGCCAATCGTGCATCTGAATGGATCTTTCTCAAAGACCTTGATCATCGATTTATTGTTGCGGGGGAGAATTTTGCTAATGTGGCAGGCGTTCAGTTAAGCGACATTATAGGTCGCGATGATTTAGAGATTGGTAACGTTGAAGACGAGGTTGTTGGGAGTTTAGTGCAGGGAAAACGCGGTTTCTGGAGCAGAGACGATGATGTAACAACTACTGGAATCTCGACGGTAGAATACAACCCTGAGTGGAGGCTGTATTCCAGTGATGCTCGACATCGCAGAACCTATAGGGTGGCATTAAAGAATCCGGCTGATGAAATATTCGGGCTACTGGTGTGCTCTCGAGATGTCACAGAACAAGTCCATAACAGTCAATTGCTTTCAGAGCGCACAATGATGCTCAAGCAAGTTATGGATGAAAAAGCTCGCGCTGATCTAAACCGTCAAATTGCGGAAGATGCGGTGGATGCAAAAACACGTTTCATGGCGACTGCAAGTCATGACCTTCGTCAGCCATTACATGCAATCGGGCTGTTTCTGGATAGTCTCGAAAAACGTGTTGCCGGAACAGCGGAGCATCCACTGGTACACCAGATACAACAAAGTTGCGCCTCGTTGAACGCATTAGTAGCAGGCTGTCTAGATGTATCCAGGCTTGATGCCGGTGCTGATCAAAGACATATGGAACACTTAAGCGCAGCAAATTTTCTGTCGAATTTTACTGAAGAATTTCGCCACCTTGCGACAGAAAAATCGCTGGAATATAACTTGATCGTTGATGATTCTGTGTGCTATTCAGATCAGGATCTGCTATCGAGAGTAGTCCGCAATTTATACGTCAACGCATTGCAAAATACCCAGTCTGGCTTTATCACTATAAAATGCCATCAACAGGGAGCAAATATACAGCTGCGAGTGAAGGATTCGGGATGTGGTATCGCTGCTGATGAGCTTGATCATGTGTTTCAAGAGTTTCATCAGATAGACGCTGCAAAGTCTCGGCAGGAGCGTGGGGTTGGGTTGGGTCTGTCTATTGTTAAACGCTTATCTGATTTACTAGACATTGGCGTAGAGCTTGAATCAGAACCAGGCAAAGGCTCATGTTTTGTTTTAACAATTCCTCAGGGCTGTGCAGAGAAAGTACAATTCCAGCCAATAGAAGAACGAACCAGCGTACCGGACAATCTGCGTGTTCTTATTATTGAAGACGATCCCTATGTTCTGCACGGTATGGAAGTGTTTCTTGAATCATGTGGTTGTCAGCTTCTGTGTGCCAATGACCTGCAGTCTGCTATCGCATTGCTCGACGAGCGTAGCTCATTGCCCGACATTATTGTGGCCGACTACCATCTCGGTGGAGATAGTACGGGTATCGACGCCATACAAGCTTGCCGCGAAAAAATAGGTGCGCAACTACCAGCGTTGCTTGTCACCGGAGACACATCATCGGACAGTGCTCGAGATGCTGCGCTTCACCATTTGCCTGTGTTGCATAAACCCGTGAACACCGATGAGCTGTTAGCCATGATCAACGATGAAGTGTGTCAGTCACCAGTGAAGCCTACAACTCGACGCGTGCCCGAAAATTCCGTACTCTAAGTAGAGCCGTCGGTGTCAGGATTCGCACAATCTGTACCCATTGAGTACGCGAATAGGTTACTTCTTGCGCAATTTTTGAACACTTTAGGTACGATACCGCGATTAGGTCACTGATTTGCATTAATTCTGGCATGTGCTGGAGAATGCTATGAAACCGGGTTTCATTATCACTACCTTAATAGCTGTGGTCGTGGGCCTACAGCTTGTTTCTTTGTATGCGGTTACACAAGCCACGCGTGACAATAATCTTGAGCAATCAAAGCTCTCTACTGTGCATGCGTTGGAATCTTATACAAAAAATCTGACTAATCAAGTTCAGCAATTCCTGACGCCCATAGATAGTCAGTTATCTATCGTTCGGCAGCTGGCTGAAGATGGGTTGATGAACACACAGGACAATCGAACTCTTGAACTGTTCTTTTTGTCGCAGTTGCGTTCAAATGTTTTGATGAACGCTATGTACCTTGGCCGTTTCGATGGCAGTTTTGTCGCTGTAGTGCGTTTCAATCAATCGCTCTCTTCGGGCTACCAGAGCCAGGTGCTGAGAGCCAAAGTAGTATCTCTAGTTGATGGTGCCCGTAAAATTGAATGGCGAGAGTACGCGCTGTCTGGTGCGCTACTTAATGAATGGAGCGACCATAACGACGCGTATGACCCTCGAATGCTAGATTGGTACAAAAGCGCACGCGTTCATGATAAACCCGTCTGGACCAACGCGTTTTCTCTAACAGAGAACAACCGCCTTGCGATCGCTGCATCGGTGAATCTTCAGAACAAAAGACAAGATAATGTGGGAGTTCTTGGCGTATCCGTCGAGCTCTCCGAGTTGAATAGGCTAGTGGCAAGCTTACCGGCGTCCACAGATATCAAAACGGTGGTTCTGGATAACCAGTTGAATAAAATAGCGGTGTCTATTCCCGCCGCTATGATGGGTTCTGAACTGACTGCTGCCACGTCCATTGAGTCATGGAGCAACGGCCCTGATGACACCCTTTTCAATGATAAGCATTGGTTTTCTGATGGCAATGAGTTTGCTGTCGTGCGCAACCGAATGCATTTATTCGATGGTGCTTTGCAATGGCATGTATTGACGCAATCGAAGGTTAGCCATCAAAAGAATCCTGAAGCAGGCAGTCAATCTGGTCTTATGTATCGAACTATTGCTGTTATTGTGATTCCCGGGCTCATTGCAATTCTTGGTATTTTTGGCTTGAGCGAACGCTTGCAACGTCTACATCGTAGAGCCACAATTGATTATCTGACAAAGGCATACAATAGAGAAGAGTTCATCAGTCGTTTTACCAAACGGCTGTCTACATCCAGATTGCGCAGCAGTCGTCGTGAACGATGGGTAGGTGTATCACTCGATCTTGATGGCTTTAAGCAGATAAACGATACACACGGACATGATGCAGGCGATGCCATCCTAACAACGGTGGTTGCGCGACTTCAGCAGATTGTAGGGCGTGCGGGTTTTGTCGGTAGGCTGGGTGGTGATGAATTTGCCATTGCGCTCAGACTAAAACCTAACGTCAATGCGAAACATGTCGTTGAGCTTCTACGGCGCAACGTGGTCGACAAACCGATCTCCAGTGCACGCGCTCAACATCAAGTGGGCATGACGGCAGGTGTGGCTATTGCAGGCCCACTGGAAACTGTAGAACAGTTGTTGGAACGTGCGGATCGCGCTTTGGTGTCCGGTAAGTTAGTGGCTAAAAACATGACCTACGGAGCTGTTCATCAAGAGGACCGAGACAGGCGTGCTAATCATGTCATTGTTGGGCGGCAACCCGTCAGTGTTCAAACTGTGGAGCCCGCGAGTGAGGGTTGTAATAGAGTGCTTCAAAAGCCTCGGCAGGTAGCGTAAGATTTACCCGTGGTGGCCTAAACTCTGGCGTTGGACGTGTGATTGTTGATATATTGTTTACGCTTTCATCAACAACTAAATGCCTCAACCCTACGGAGCACTACCATGAGCATGAGATACCTTCATACAATGATCCGTGTTCAGGATCTGGATGCAGCACTCGATTTCTTCTGTACTAAATTAGGCATGGTTGAAGTACGCCGAAAAGAATTCGAAAAAGGCCGATTTACCTTGGTCTTTTTGGCAGCAGAAAAAGATGTATCAAGGGCTCAAGAGGAGAACACATCAGAAATTGAACTCACCTACAACTGGGATACACGTGAATACAACGGTGGAGATAATTTCGGCCATCTTGCCTTTAAAGTAGACAATATTCATGAGACCTGTCAGCGTTTGATGGACTCAGGTGTGACCATACTGCGGCCACCCAGAGAGGGACGCATGGCGTTCGTTAAGTCCCCTGATGGTATTTCAGTGGAGCTCTTGCAAGAAGGTGATGCGCTAGAGCCAGTAGAGCCTTGGGTTTCAATGCCAAATACAGGAAGCTGGTAGAGGCTAGCCATCTCAATGGTATCTGGGCAATGGGAGGATAAGTGGGCGGTAGGTCTGATGACTGGGACGGCGCTCGATGGCAATATCGACGTGGCTTTGTTGCAAACTGATGGGCAGCAGATCGTTCACTCTGGCAACTATGCTTTAGCCCCTTATCAGCCTCAAACCATTGAGCTATTAAAACAATGCCATCAACAAGCACTCGATTGGCAGTTTAGAGGTGCAGAACCCGCACTGTTTGCTGTAGCCGAAAAACAGATTGCATTAGAGCAGAGCACAGCTGTTGCAGATTTGTTGCAAACGGCTGGGCTATCGCATGGTGACGTACAGGTCATTGGGTTCCATGGGCAAACTGTCTTGCATCATCCACCTAGTGCTAATAACCCGGGCCAAACACGACAACTTGGCGCTGGTGCACTAATGGCAGCCACGCTCGGCATTCCGGTTGTTAATGATTTTCGCAGTGCTGATATGACAGGTGGTGGTCATGGCGCACCGTTATCGGCCATTTATCATCAGGCATTGCTATCGCAGCTGGGAGCCGCAGCCGAAACGGTTGTTCTGAATCTGGGTGGAGTGGCCAATATCACTTGGTGGGATGGTGCTGATCAGCTGGTCGCTTTCGATGCGGGACCGGCCAATGCGCCTCTCAATGATTTTGTGGAACACATGGGCGCAGGAAGCTACGATGAGAATGGGAAGTTTGCTCTTGCAGGTGGGGTAGACGAACACCGGTTATCGCAATTGCTAACCCATGAGTACTTCGATCTCGTTTACCCCAAGTCGTTGGATCGGTGTGATTTTTCATGGTCGATGGCTAGCGGTTGTAGCTTAAACGACGGCTGCGCATTATTGACTGCATTCTGTGCCGCAGCTGTAAACAAAGCACTCGAGCGGCTGCCACAGGTGCCTGAGCAGATAATAGTCTGCGGTGGTGGGCGTCATAATGTGGCGATGATGCAAGCGTTGGAGACTAGAACCACAAAACGTGTTCTGAGCGCAGAGGCTGTAGGTTGGCGGGGTGATGCTATTGAAGCTGAGTGCTTTGCGTATCTGGCAATGCGAACGATGGTAGGTTTGCCGTCAAGTTTCCCAGTCACCACGGGTGTAGATGCACCGACCATTGCAGGTGTGATTCACACGCCTTCGGGCTATTCCGAGCCGATGGGTGGGTAGACTATTTTCCAATGGTCGTCAGAAGATACAGGCTCATCAGTGTCTCCAGCAAACTGCGAATTGAGATGAAAGCCGTTTTGATCGTCGTACGCTATTTCTTGCGACGAAAAGACGTCAGGCTTGGGGTCGTTTCTAAATGAGTCGGTAACGGAAGATACTGCCAGATCAACTATCGGTATGGGTTTTGGTACGGGTATGGGTGCAGAGTCTGTAGTTTTACCAATGGGTACATTTACAAAATTATAAATAACCCGCTTCTCAGTTGATTGATCTTCTAAGCCCTGTAAATGGAGTTCCAGTTGAAACAGTTCTGAGTTGAGATCCAGCGTTTCATCACTTAGTGCTGCAACCTCATTTTGTAAACTGGCAATCTGCCCATTAAGCTGCCTGAGCTCGTTTGCATGTTCTTTCTCTGATGGCTGATCGGCAATAGCACTTACCGTGGGTGGTGCCACAGTTTGTTTTTTGGCGAGAGTATAAGCCTGTTCCGTGCGAATGGGTTTGCTCGTGACTGCACGACTTGTAAATGGCATCCAGAGCATCGCCCCAAGCACCGTGCCCGTTACAGCCGCACCTGCGATAGATAAGGCAAGTGTACTTTTTGGCCACCAAATGTAGTTCGGAGCTGCCTGTTCAGAATCAACAACATTGCAGCGTGCCGCCGCCGCCCCAGCTTCACCGAATACACCCAAATTTCCGATATAGCGGCCGTGAGAACGCAGCGCTTTCTCTGGCCGTCGCCGCGCTAGGTAAAAATCTGAGGTCTGAGTTTGGCCCATACAGTGGTTTTTTATAAAAAACAGAAGGTTAGTGTTGGCATACTGGTTGATTAAGACGAAAAATCGCGAGCATTTTTCAGCCTCGAGTGGCCTATATTACCCTCAATACCTTTCGTTTCCGTATGCGTATGTTAATCGCAGGCTAAATCCATTACCCTGATCACACTCGACCAAGAACTTTAGATGACTTTGACAACTAGTAGACCCAAACGTCTGTCGCCCTGGATGCGTACATTAAAGGACAGTGGCGTGGTCTACGGATTGGCAGCGCTGTTATTAGCTATTGGCGTCTGGGTCGCATTTCTATTTGTAGAGCCTGCTCCGCCCCGGAGTTTGAGTATCGCCACAGGCAGCACCGATGGCGCGTATCTAGGTTTTGGTAATGCCCTGAAAGAAGAGCTTGCCCAAGACGACGTGGAGATGCGCGTCATTGAGACCAATGGCTCTGTCGACAACCTGCAGCAGTTAAACAACGGTGAAGTCGACGTGGCATTTCTGCAATCCGGGCTTGCAACTGCCAACGAGTATCCAGATCTGTTGTCTCTTGGCAGCGTGTATTACGAGCCAGTCTGGATATTTACACGCAAAGGCCTTCTGGTTGATCGGCTCAGCGATCTGGCTGGTGCACGGATTGCTGTGGGTGGGGCGGGAAGTGGCTCACGTATCGTGGCCAAACGTTTATTGGAAAGCAATCAGTTGGATGAGACCCAAGTTGTGCTTCTTGAGGAATCGGGATTGCGTGCAGTTGCCATGCTTGAAGCAGGTGAGCTAGATGCATTGGTGAGTGTTGCATCAGTCAATGCTTCAATGATTCAAGTCTTGTTAGCATCTTCCAACGTTGAGCTTGTTAGCCTATCTCGTGCAGCCGCTTATGCTCGTCGAGAGCCTTGGCTTACCCATCTGACCTTGCCAGAAGGGGTGATAGATTTGAACAGAAATGTGCCCTCCGCAACGATAGATCTGTTGGCTGTCAATGCAACGCTTGTAACAAGTTCTTCATTGCATCCGGCATTGCGTGAGTTACTCGTGCGCGGGGCTGACACGGTATTTTCAAATTCTACCGTCTTGTCCCGCGTCGACGAATTTCCCAGTCCCTCAGGTTCGGAATTTCCGTTGGCTGCGGCCGCGGCACGCTACTACGAATTCGGTCCACCGTTCCTCCAGCGGTTTTTCCCGTTCTGGATAGCCAACATTGTCGATAGATTGAAGCTATTAGCGCTGCCTTTGCTGGCGTTATTGCTGCCTTTGTCGCGCCTCCTACCACCGGCCTATCGCTGGACGGTGCGAAAGAAAATCTATCGTTGGTATGAAGAAGTACAAACGCTGGATCAGTCAGCGTTTGATGAGCGCACAGAGAATAATTTACAGCGGTGTTTGTCTGAACTTTACCGTATTGAAGACGAAGTACGTGATGTAGAGGTGCCGCTTGGTTATGCTCACGAGCTGTACGTGCTCAGGCAACATATCGAACTCATGCAGCGGCAGATTGATCAACGCCAGACTGAGTTGGCTATTTAGCCACAACGCGCTTAAAATATTCGCAATTAATCATGAGGTTATATCAATGAACGATCGGGTCGAAAAACACGGGCTACAGGTTGCCAAGCAATTGGCTGATTTTATCGATACACAAGCCTTGCCAGGCACGGGTGTCGATGCCGATAGCTTTTGGGCCGGTTTCTCGGCATTGCTGCACGACAAGGGTGTCAAAAATAAAGAATTACTGGCAAAGCGCGAGAGCCTGCAAAGCGAAATCGATGCTTGGCACATAGCCAACAGAGACAAGCCTTTTAATCGTGAACAGTACGAATCACACCTGACCAGCATCGGCTATCTTATTCCAGAAGGAAGCAACTTCGAGATTGAGACGACCAATGTTGATCCAGAAATAGCCACCACGCCCGGAGCCCAATTGGTGGTGCCTATCACTAATGCACGGTTCGCTCTGAATGCAGCGAATGCTCGATGGGGAAGCTTGTACGATGCTTTCTATGGCACCGACGCCATGGGCGCAACACCACCCAGCGGCGGATACGATAAAGGCCATGGAAGCCGAGTGGTTGCTAGAACCCGCGTATTTCTAGATCGTATTTTTCCTATTGCCGGTAATAGCCATGTGAACGCCAAAAGCTATCAAGTGGTAGATGGTGCGCTTCTCATCGACAATATGCCGCTACAGAATCCTGAAAAATTCGTAGGCTACCGTGGCAATTCAAACTCCCCCGATGCCGTGTTACTGGTCAACAATAAACTTCATGTGGAACTCGTATTCGACAAGAATCACCCAATAGGCTCAGATGATCAGGCCCACTTAGCAGATGTCAGGTTAGAGAGTGCAGTTAGCGCCATTATGGATTGTGAAGATTCTGTGGCTTGTGTAGATGCCGAGGACAAAGTGCTTGCGTACTCTAACTGGCTTGGATTGATGCAAGGCAACTTGAGCGCCGAGCTGCAAAAAGGTGGTAAAACGATCACACGTCGTTTGCACGATGATCTGGAATACACCGCTACTGACGGGACGACAATCACGCGCAAGGGGCGGGCGCTTCTTTGGATTCGCAATGTTGGTCATCTGATGACCAATCCAGCCATTCTCGACAAGCAAGGCAATGAAGTGTTTGAAGGCCTTATGGACGGCATGATCACAACCTTGATCGGTATGCATGATCTGCAGCGACAGGGTGGCAATTCGGTACAGGGTTCAGTGTATATCGTTAAGCCTAAAATGCACGGCCCAGAAGAAGTTGCATTCACAACAGAATCTTTTGACCACATTGAAAAAGTGCTGGGTCTTGCGCAAAACACCATTAAGGTCGGCATCATGGATGAGGAGCGTCGCACATCCGTCAACCTTAAGGAGTGCGTAAGAGCTGCGAGCTCTCGGGTTGCATTTATCAATACGGGTTTTCTGGATCGTACTGGTGATGAAATTCATACCTCTATGGAAGCTGGCCCATTTAGCCGCAAGGATTTCATCAAGCGTAAGGTCTGGATAGGCGCCTATGAAGATCAGAATGTGGATGTTGGTCTGGAATGTGGTTTCTCTGGCAAAGCGCAGATTGGTAAAGGGATGTGGGCGATGCCCGATATGATGGCTGCCATGATTGAACAGAAAATAGGGCACCCTCAATCGGGTGCAACCTGTGCGTGGGTGCCGAGCCCAACAGCGGCCACCTTGCATGCCATGCATTACCACGATATCGATGTCATGGCGGTTCAGGCAAAGCTAAAAGCCGGGGGTAGACGTGCCTATGTGTCATCTATTCTCGATATTCCTTTGGCAACATTCCGACGCTGGTCAAAAGCGCAAATTCAAAAAGAGATCGAAAACAATGCGCAGGGGATTCTGGGCTACGTTGTGCGCTGGATTGATCAAGGCGTTGGCTGTTCAAAGGTTCCTGACATCAATGATGTAGGTTTGATGGAAGATCGTGCGACGTGTCGTATCTCATCGCAAGCGCTGGCAAACTGGCTACATCACGACATCGTGTCAAGCGAACAAGTGATGGATGCTATGAAAAAAATGGCGGTTGTGGTCGATCGCCAGAATGCGAGTGATAGTCAATATGCAGCTATGGCCCCAAAATTTGATGGGCTGGCATTTAAAGCTGCGTGTGATCTGGTGTTCAAAGGGCGTGAACAACCCTCTGGCTATACAGAACCCGTGCTACATCAGCGCCGATTAGAGCTAAAAGCGCTTTAATCACCTAACGCCTTGGCACAATGCATATGAGCAAGACAATCTTCATAGAGCCGCTGACTGCCGAGGCGTTTGCGCCGTTCGGGGACATTATTGACGCCGCAGGTCAGCCTACAGTCATGATCAATAATGACAAGTGCGCGCGACACACAGATTTGGCGCAGCTAAGCTTCGACTCTCGCGGTAAGGCGGGCATCAGTGTCTTCGATGGCCAACCTTATGCATTGCCGCATTCCTTGCCGCTAGTCGAGCGCCATCCGCTGGGTAGTCAGGCATTCATACCGATGTCAGACGCTCCGTTCTTGGTCATTGTTGCGCAAGATCAAGACGGAGCTCCCACCACTGTGCGAGCTTTTCTTACCGACCGTCAGCAAGGGATAAACATTCACAGAAATGTATGGCACGGTGTCCTAACGCCTCTGGGTTCGCCAGCAAAATTTGCCGTGATTGATTGGATCGGAAGTGAGAACAATCTAGAAGAATTCGTATTTGAAACCGCTCTGAGAGTTGAGCAAGCGACTTAGGATTCTTTGGGGTCTTTCGGCCTCAGGACTCTCAGGCAATTTAGCGTTACCTTTTGTAACACTCGGTTTTATTTGATGACACAGATTCCATAATGGTTCTGCTTGATCGCTTAAGCTGTTGAAAGCAAATGCTTTTATTTCGGAGTTCCCTCAGGCTGCACATTTTTTTACAATAATAGTGTTAAGTCTCGCCAGTTAAATGGAACAAAAATGACCAACGACGTACGGGTTGTCCCCGCAGAATTTGCCAAAAAGGCAAAAATCAATCAGTCGCGCTACGAGGAACTGTACTCACAGTCTGTAGAAAATCCCGATGCGTTCTGGTCTGAGCAAGGCAAGCGACTCCACTGGAGTAAGCCGTTCAGTAAAGTCAAAAACACTACGTATGAATACCCCAACGTATCCATCAAGTGGTACGAAGATGGTGAACTTAATGTCAGTGTCAATTGCATTGACAGGCACCTTGCCGAGCGCGCCGATCAGGTAGCCATTATCTGGGAAGGCGATGATCCCTCTGTTGACAAGCACATCACCTACCAAGAGCTGCATGAGGAAGTTTGCCGCTTGGCCAATGTGTACAAATCGTTGGGTGTTGGCAAAGGTGACAGGGTAGTTTTGTACATGCCCATGATTCCTGAGGCCGCTTACGCTATGTTAGCGTGCGCCCGAATTGGTGCTATTCATTCTATTGTCTTTGGAGGTTTCAGCGCGGATGCACTAGCCGACCGCGTAACAGGCTCCACAGCGAAACTGCTAGTGACAGCTGACGAAGGATTACGCGGTGGGCGTAGTGTGCCACTAAAAGTAAATGCCGATAAAGCATTAGCAAAAGTAGCTCATGAAGTAAAAATGGTTGTCGTCAAGCGCACCGGTGGAGAGGTGACCATGCGAGACGGATTGGACGTATGGCACCACGAAGAATGTGCGAAAGTGTCGCCCGTGTGTGAGCCTACTGCGATGAACGCTGAAGACCCACTGTTCATCCTGTACACCTCCGGTTCAACTGGTATGCCCAAAGGCGTAGTGCACACTACCGGTGGGTATCTGGTGTATGCATCAATGACCCATGAATATGTCTTTGACTATCAGGATGGAGACGTATACTGGTGTACGGCTGATGTTGGTTGGGTTACCGGCCACAGTTATATTGTCTACGGACCTCTGGCAAACGGGGCGACCACAGTCATGTTTGAAGGCGTGCCTACATACCCAAGTCCCGCGCGTTTCTGGCAGGTGTGCGAAAAGCATAAGGTCAATACGTTCTATACAGCCCCGACCGCTATTCGGGCACTCATGGGTTCTGGTAACACACACGTGGAAGAGTGTGACTTGTCATCGCTACGCTTGCTAGGATCTGTGGGTGAACCTATTAATCCTGAAGCATGGAAGTGGTACGACGAAATTGTAGGAAAAGGGCGCTGTCCGATCGTTGATACTTGGTGGCAGACTGAAACAGGTGGCATTTTAATTACACCATTGCCTGGCGCGACCGCTACCAAACCTGGTTCAGCTACACGGCCATTTTTTGGTATTCAGCCCGTTATTCTTGATGCCGAAGGCAATGAACAAACCGATACAGAAGCTTCGGGCGTTTTGTGTATTCGCGATAGCTGGCCTGGTCAGATGCGAACCGTATACGGAGACCACGATCGATTTGTCTCTACTTATTTTGAAACATACAAGGGCTATTACTTCACCGGGGACGGCTGTAGACGTGATGCTGACGGCTACTATTGGATTACGGGCCGAGTTGATGATGTCATTAATGTATCAGGCCACAGAATGGGCACAGCTGAGGTCGAATCAGCGCTGGTCGCACATCCCATGGTTTCTGAGGCTGCTGTGGTTGGTTTTCCACATGATGTTAAAGGACAAGGCATCTATGCCTATGTCACGCTCATGGAAGGCAACGAACCCAGTGAGGAGCTTCGTAAGGAGCTTGTCAATTGGGTGAGAAAGGAAATTGGCCCTATAGCTTCACCAGATCTTATCCAATGGGCGCCGGGGCTACCTAAAACCCGTTCAGGCAAAATCATGCGACGCATTTTGCGTAAGATTGCTGAAAATGACTATGGCGCTCTGGGCGATACGTCCACATTGGCGGATCCATCAGTGGTCGATGATCTCATCGAGAATCGTGCAAACGCCTGATCAATTTCGTCAAGCCTAAAATTCATCAGCCGGCGTAACTGCCGGCGATGAAAAGAGTTGAGTCTCCTGCGGATCTTGTGAAACACTTCGAAGTTACTAAATTGTCCATTCAATGGATTCTGGTTCTGGTGAAAACGGCTTAATGAAAAAATGGTATCTTCTTGCCTGCATTGCAACGTGTTTGCTACTGGCGGGTAATACGTTTGCACAGAGCACCACGAACACTCCAGTGAGTGATCGCGCAACCCAGCTTGGCATTGTTCAATCTGTATTGTCTGCCAAGCTCAGCGAACGCCGTGAATTGCGGCAAAAGATCGGCACCGCTACCCCCGACGATATCGACGATCTAGAGGTCAGCCTAGTTGAACTCAATGCCTCCATAGACGAACTACGCGTATCATTTGAGCAAATAGCGGTGGGCACTGTTGATCTGAGTGTGTTCAGTGGTGAGGTAAAGGAATTTGATTGGCGCACAGAGATGACCGATGTGCTCATGCCCATCATCAGAAACCTTCAGGCGTTGACCGAAAAACCGCGAAGAATTGAAGCTCTAAAAACACAGATTGCTACTAATGATGAGCAACTCATCGCCGTCAACGAGGCCCTCTCTTCTATTGAAAAAAGTTTGAGTGTCTTAGACGATGGCGATGCTAAGCAGTCGCTGAATTCTTTATTAATGACGTGGCAAGATCGCGCTACAGAACTGGCGCGTAGTACAGAGGTGGCCAATGCCCGATTGGATAATATCCTTGAAAGTGATGGAAATCTTGCTGATAATTTAAAAGAAGGTTTTATAGAGTTTGTAAAAGGGCGTGGCCTGACCTTGGCCATTGCTATCTTGGCGGCGCTAGCGGTGTGGCATATCGCAAAACTACTGACAAAACTACTATCAACCCGATCATCCTCTGAAGCTGTGGATACCTTCAGGACACGCCAACGTGTCGTGCAATATGGTTTTAACGTTCTAACAGGACTGCTTATGGCTATCGCGGTCATTGTCGTTTTTTACACGCGCGGTGACGTGTTACTACTTGGCCTGTCGTTCCTGTTTGTCGGCGCCATGATTCTGGGCTTGCGTCATGCTGTGCCTAAGTTTCTGGCAGAAGCCAAGTTGCTATTAAATCTTGGGTCGATTCGTGAGGGCGAGCGAGTTGTCTACAACGGACTTCCGTTTCAGATAGCGTCGTTGAACATGTATTCTGTTCTCAAGAATCCTGAGCTAACCGGCGTCATCAGGCTGCCTCTAGAGAGCATGATGGGCATGATTTCTCGACCAGCAGGAAAAGAGCTGTGGTTTCCTGCTTCCAAAGGGGATTTTATTATGTTTTCAGATGATAATTTGCTTGAAGTGATCAGCATGACAACTGAACTTGTGCAGCTAAAAAACCTAGCGGGAACCCGAAGTACAGTGCCTGCTGCAGATTTTTATAATATGACGTTTGATAACATAACGCGAGGCGAAAAATTCTCCGTTATTGAAACATTTGGTGTGGGTTACTCACATCAGAATATCATTAATGACGATATCCCGAGAGCATTGCAACACGCTCTCGAAGAGCGTCTGAATACTATGGATTTTGCAGAGCATATTGTTTCTGTGGCTGTAGAATTAAAAGAAGCCGGTGCTTCATCGCTGGACTACTGGGTGTGTGTTACGTTGAGCTACGAAGGTGCTCGTGC